>NZ_WOTH01000003.1 GCF_011516945.1 Acetobacter estunensis | reverse complement strand
ATCTGCCTCCAGAGGCAAAATGCCGTTGTCATTCCAGATCAGACGCACAGGACACAGCTCTCAGAACAGAGAATAACACTCTTCAGACAAAATGTGAGAAATCCGCGTCGATCCATTCGCCGGACTGCATGTCATGAGCCTGATGCTCGTCCCAGTTTGGCAGATCGGAAAGACAGGCGGCCGGAAAAGCATGCTCACGGCTTCCTCGCACGCGCCATTTTTCTTCGGCCAATCGGTTCGTTCCATGAAGAAGAAAGAGCGTTTCACCCTCCAGCAATGAACGGGCATCTTCCAGTATTGCCTGCGCACGATCACGGGAAGACTGAATATGCGGAGAATTATACAGGCGCGCAAAAACCTCGAAATCCCGAATAGTACGGGCACGAGCGCGTGACCTGCCCTCCCTCACCTCCTTTTCCGACCACAACGAATGGTAATCCTGCTGGAAATTACGAATCATAAAACTGCGATTCATGGACGTGACCGGATGGACGATATCCATTCCGATCATGCCATCCAGTTCGGCCACGGCATAAGGTGGTGACCAGTCGTAATGATCGAGCCCACGACAGACCGTATCGAGCCGCGCCCACTTCATTCCCGCCCGAATGGGTTCATGCGCCATGACAGCTTCGGAAATAGGCCATGTCGACAGTTTCCGACGCTGCTGAAGCGCCGTCATATTTAGACGCCGCTGCAAGGTATGAAGCAACGCCCTACGGGAAAAAAACGAAATACAGAATAGACCTTTATTGATATAGGTATCGTCGTCATAATATCCGGCACAGGTGCTAAAATGACTCCACTGTTCCGGAGCGTATAACTGCGGCTGAAAAATGAGCTCCAGACCCTGCTCCCTCATTTTTCGCATGATCGGCGCCAGAGGCATATTCACCGCCACGTGGAGGGTTCGAAAAACCCTCTTTTACAGCCAATTTAAAATGATAACTCATTGATATTGTTGTGTCTGGAAGATCCGAAATCGGGGTTTTTAGAACCCTCCACGTCGCTTTCGACAAAACAGAAAAAATCGTAATCCGGATACTTCAGGACAAACAGACTGTGCTGGTAATCCGCATTATACCAGAACAGATTGACCCTCCCGTCATGCGTTCCAGATAATCCCAGATCAAGAGCGTCCTGATTGGTCACAAAAAACACCCGATCATGCGTGCGAATGTCTTCTGGCAGATCGTCACCATAGGTGCGGTCATAGAGAATGAAGAAATCAGCCCCTACGGCCAAGGCACGGCATCGACGGAAATTATGATCAACCGCATCATCCCATCGATAAACTTTGAATACCACAGCATATGTCATGAACAGATCATCACTCTACATTGGAAATCCGTCCAACATGCATGGACAGATGATCGTCTTCCGTGATGGCCATCAAGGGCATTTTTTAAAATTCCCGCAAGCCATTTCTGGTTTTCTCAGAGCCAATTCACATATCAAACGAACACACCTCAGCCAGATGCCCCATGCGGACTCACAATTCCGTTACTCCTATGACGCCAGATATTTTTTTGTCGTATGAAACCTTAACCGAAAATTTACGTTTAAAAACTCCTAGAAACTGCCGCTAACGACAGCGAAGGATGTCGTGACCATGATACCCTTTATTTCCGTCAAGACTCCTGCGTTTGCCTCTCTTATCGACAGTCTTCTCGAAATAGAAAAATCCGGAATCCATAGTAATTATGGACCCAAAAACACTCTATTCGAAAACCGACTCCGCGATCTCTACTTCAATGGTGCTGGCAGTTGCCTGACGGTCTGCAACGCGACCATTGGTTTGATGATCGCCATGAAGCAGGTGGCTCGACAAAGACAATCTTCATCCACTCCCCGTTATGCCCTCATGCCTTCCTTCACCTTCGCCGCCGCAGCGCATGCGGCTCTTTGGGCCGGCTATACCCCACTCTTTTGTGATATCGACCCCGAAACATGGGCTGCCTGCCCGGTGTCCGAACGTCGGTTGATCGAGCGTTACGGAGACTCAATCGATCTGATAGTCCCTTACGCTACCTTCGGGAATGGCATCGACCTGAGTCATTACGAGAAACTGCACAAGGAAACCGGAGCAGGTATCGTCATTGATGCCGCCGCCTCTCTGGGCACTCTGGACGAAAACGGGCATGGATTTGGCACCGGGTTCGCTCATCCTATTGTCTTTTCCATGCACGCCACCAAGACTTTCGGCATTGGAGAAGGCGGCGTCATATATTGCGCAAATCCGGACACTATTGCCGCTCTCCGTACAATGGGGAATTTCGGTTTCGGTTCCCCGCGCAGTGCGACAAACCATGGCATAAACTCGAAAATGACCGAATTCGCGGCGGCGATCGCCCTCGCCTGCCTGACCACGATGGAAGAGGTCGCCAACCAACGAGCCGCTCTGGCCGAGATCTATTGCTGCTATCTTCCTCCCGGAGTGGAGACGCAGCGACCACGAGGCCGTCGCCGTTCCTATCAGTTCATGCCCGTGCTTCTGCCCGAGGGCTGCTTACGTGACGAAGTCCGTGCAGCACTGGACGCCCTGAATATCGGCACTGGAGCGTATTTCTCGCCCCATCTGATGCAACAACCCTATTTTGCACAGATCTGTACAGCCGATGACCTGAGTATAACCAATAACGTGGCCAATCGTATCCTTTCACTTCCTCTATGGACCGATATGACACCCGAAATGCCGCGCAGAGTGTGCGAAGCCTTGCGGCCGCTTGTGATTCTTCCCGGAGCGGCAACGACACAGGTGGCCGCATGACCGAAACAGTCTCTACGCCAAAACAGCCCGACAACACCTTCGGTCTTCTTATCATAGGCGCTGGACCCGCTGGACTTGCCCCGCTTCTGGCCGCGGCCCGCAACGGCCTTCTGCCGCACGTTCTCTCCACCGGTGTCCTGCTGGTCGATCGGGCGCACGAACCGGGGGCGGGACGACTGGGAAACTATATCATCACTTCGGACAGTTCCGCCGATACCTTTCTTTCCTGTGTGCGAAACTCCCCAGTGCCTGAACTGGCAGTGCTGGCTGAAACGCCTTTGGCACAAGAAGTCGCGGCTTATGGGGCGGACTGTGTGCCTCTTGAGCTTGCCGGACGCTTGATGGCCGAAGTGGGCAAGGCCATGGCAAATCTGATCGCCCGTTCCCCTCATGGCCGGGTGGCTATGGGAACGGAAGTGGATCGTCTTGATGAGAATGTAGACGGGTCATGGACGGCGCAGTTACGCGATGTCCAGACAGGCCGCACGGAAACGGTAAAGGCCGCCAGTATTCTTGTCGCCACGGGCGCGACGCAGGAGCCTGCGCGATTGCAACATCTCCCTGTCGGGGGCGCTCCGCTTCTCCCACGATACGAGAACAAGCTTATCCAGTCGGACGAATTTCTCAGTCATGACGGTTTCGCCCGCACGATTGCCGCACTGACCGCCATGGACAGCCCCAAAGTCGCCATTGTGGGGGGCTCGACAAGCGCCATGTCCTGTGCGCGACAAATCCTTATCGCACTTGAAGGACACACTCCGCCCGTACACGTCACCCTGCTGCACCGGCACCCCATGACCATCTTTTATCCCGGCCGGGATGCCGCCCACGCGGATGGCTACACCAGTTTCGATGAGCGCGATATCTGCGCCCTCAGTGGATTCGTGCACCGCTTTGGCGGTTTCCGGTTCGAATCCCGCATTCTCGCCCGTCAACTTCTCGGTGTGGGTGACGCACCACCGGAACCGCGCATGAGCCTCCACCAGCTTCAGGAGGGAAACGATGCCGAAGCCCGGCGCATTCTGGACAATGCCGATCTCGTCATCGCCTGCCTGGGCTATCGCCCCGCTGCCGTGCCCATTCGTGATCGGACCGGTGCCCTTCTTCCGCTTGCAGCCCAAGAAGAAGGCCGTCCGCTGGTGAATGACGCCTGTGAGGTTATCGCCGCCGATGCCACACCGATCCCCGGCCTGTTCGGTATCGGGCTGGCCTGCGGCTATCGCCCACCGATCGAAATGGGGGGGGAGCGCAGTTTTTCCGGTCAGGTGAATGGTCTGTGGCTTTGGCAGAATGACGTCGGGCTGATGCTGATCCGGCGCCTGCTTGCGTATTCCGGCAACCTGCCGCCAGAGGAAGCCGCCCATGCAGCCTGACGCTCTCCAGAAGGAAAGCTATTCGAAGGAAGCCCGGGCTTTTGACGAAAGCTTCCTCACCAACCCGTGCCGCCGCGCCTATGACCTTCTGGGATGGCAGGCGGTCAATGCCCTCACGCTGCCCGCTCACGCCCGCATTCTCGATGTGGGATGCGGGACAGGACGCTGGTGCGAGCGTTTTCTGGATCAGGGACATACTGTAACAGGCATCGAGAACGCCCCCGGCATGATCGCCACCCTGCATGCCAAGGAACTCGGCCCACGTTTTGCCCTTCTTGCGGGCAACATGGAGGAGGTCATCGTGCCGCCCGGCAGCGCCGACCTCGTCATCGCCATTGGCTCGATTCAGTACTGCACCGATCAATCCCGCATCATCGCACGTCTGTTCGAGTGGCTCACACCCGGCGGACAGGTCGCCGTTATGGTGGATTCCCTTGTCTCTCTTGTCTGTGGGTGCCTACAGACAGAGCAGCCTGAAAAGGCTCAGCACGTTCTCGACACACGCGAGGGGGCATTCACGTCCGACGGCGTGACGACGCGCCTTCACCTCTATGATCGGGAAAATCTGAAGGCGGCCTTCGCGAATGCCGGTTTCGTGGACATCGCGTGTCGTGGGTTGGTTGTGCAGGGCGCAGCGCTCGGCCGTGCTGGCTGCGCGACCGCCATGCGAGCGGATGAGGAGGCTTTTCTCTCCCGCGACGCAGCTCTGGCGGACCATGAAGTCATGGCCGATTGCGGTCTCCATCTGTTGCTCACCGCGCGCCGCCCCTGACAACAGGGCAAGAAAAAAGCCTTTCCAGAAATCAGGAAGGGCTTTTCAAAAGGTCAGGCTGTGACCGACTTGCGTGAGAATATCGTGGCCAATCCATAGCACACGACCGCCGTACCGAGAGAGGCAAGCGCTGTCATGCGCTCGGACGGATTGGCCAGCATTGCCAGAAAGACCAGCACCACTCCGCCAATCGTGATGTAGTTGCACAGCGGAAAGAACGGCAGAGAGAAATCCGCCTTTTCCGTCCCTGCCCGACGCGCGGCATTGCGCACGACGATGTAGGACGTGGCGATCAGGCAGTAGATGAGCAGGATCAGGCCGCCGCTACAGCTCAGCAGAAACGCAAAGATCGTCTGCGGCGCAAGAATGGAGGAGAAAGCCACCAGCATGCCGGCCACGGAACTGACCGTGATGGCCATACGGGGCGCTTCATTGACGGATGCCCGTGTCAGGAAGGCCGGAGCATCTCCCTGATCGGCCAATTCGGTCAGGATGCGTGACGTGATGTACATGCTGGAGTTGAGGCAGGAAAGCACAGCACTCAGCACCGCAATGCGCATGATGAACGCCGCTCCGGGAATCCCCATCGCCACCATGGCCGCCACGAAGGGCGACTTGCCCGGCACAATGGCTGTCCATGGCAGGATCATCAGGATCAAGCCCACGGCCGCCACATAGAACAACGTGATACGCACGCCGAGGCTACGTGTCACACGCGCCACGTTCTTACCCGGTTCCGAAGATTCGGCGGCCGCCACTGTGGCGATCTCCGAGCCCATCATCGTGAAGAGAATGGTGGGAATGATCGACAGCAGCGCGATGACACCGTGTGGGAAAATCCCACCATGATGCAGGACGTTCTGAGCCACCGGCACCCCCGGCCCGAAAACATGCAGCACATAAAGAATGCCCAGCACCACAAAGGCGACGATGGTGAACACCTTGATGCTGGAGAGCCAGAACTCGCACTCACCGAAAATGCGCGGGGCAAAGAAATTGACGATCTTCATCGCTACCACGAGACCGACCGCCAGCACCCAGGCCGGGGCGTTGATCCAGTCCTGAAGAAGCAGTGCACCGGCGATCGCCTCGCTTCCCAGCACCACAACCCAGAAGAACCAGTAGAGCCAACCCGAGGTAAACCCGATCCGGTCACCATGCGCCGCGCGGATATATTCGACGAACGATCCACGTCCCGGGTCCGCCACCACCATCTCGCCCAACATGCGCATGATCATAATGATCAGCAGACCAACGAGCAGAAAACCCAGCAGGATGGCAGGCCCTGTGGCAGCGATGGCAGCGCTGCTTCCCACAAAAAGACCCGCTCCGATCGTGCCGCCCAGAGCGATCATGGCGATGTGCCGATTACGCAAGCCGCTGGGTGACGGGACCGCCGACGTGGAATTCCGTTCTGACATCAAAACATCCTCTGTTGCTGCATCATGTGCTGCTTGTGCAATGAATATCCCCACAAATCCATCAGAAATGTTTGTAGAAATACGCCTCCATGACCCCTGCGGTGCCATGAATAGGAGGCATTGGCTCGCCTCCCGGCACGCCGGATTTGGCCAGAGCCCGCCCTGACGGCCCTGCGAAGGCCACGCCACCGGCCAGTGCACCGGAGGTGTTGGCGTCGAACATGTATTCAGCCGTGAAATCGACTTCGTCCGAAATATGGCGATTGGTGGACGCCTTCAGACCCATCCCTGTCGTGTGAATCAGTGACAGATCATAGAAATGCACACCCACCTTGAGTTCGTCGTCCTTCTTGAACAAATGCACCGGAGGAATGCCTGTCAGATCGATCTGATGGATTTCAAGATCCGACAACGGTGCGAGATACATGCCCACAATTTCACCCGGCCAGTAACCGCCATACGTGTAACGACGTCCGTCATAGAGAAAAAACGTGTCATAGCCACGTTTCACCGTGCCGGTTGGATTCTTGTTTCCACTGAAACGAGTGTAGCGATAGAAAATATGCGGTTTCCACGGCAACATTGAGAACGTGTAGCCCGGCTCGAAAAACATCCCGTAAGCTTCTACGGATTTATAACCATTACCCGGATGGCGGTTCTCCTCCGCCACGAAGTCACCATAGAAAGTAAAGTTCTTGGAAATACCAAGCTGTTTGATCGGGATTGGTTTGCCACCCCAACTCAGGGCCGCCACGTTCATGCCATTACGATCCGCACGGGACGAATAATCGTATGTGGACGAGATATTGGCATCGCGCACATGGAAGTAAGTCAACGTGACATAAGCCTCGCGATCCTCATATACGGAGCCGCCTTTTCCACCCGGCTTGTTCCTGAACCACGTCACGTCGAACCCTTCGAACTTGGTCTGAGGGCGATCGTAGCCGCGATCCTGTTCGTTGTTGGTATTGTTCTCCAGCATGAAAACATCGGCGCGGAAGGAATCCGCCTCGAACTTGATGACACCGGGCCCCGCAAAAGCGTAACGCGGCGCATACCACCACGCGCCACGATCACCTGAACTGTAAGTGCCCTTACCGATCAGGAAGCCATCATCGACCTGAAAGCGCTGCCGCCCTCCCTCAATGATGAGCTTCTGATGGCCGCCTGCAATACGAAGAGGAATTTCGATGCCGCCATTGGCATCTTCCAGCGTGACCTGTCGCGGCGTGCCGGATGTCTGGGAGAGACTTTCGGCATCGCCATCGCCCAGCGTGGTCGACCCAATAGCCGAGATCAGACCAAAGGCACTGAATCCCCAGTTCGTGTCCCACTGTGCTGACAGCATGGGCTTGCCATACAGTTCGCCATAAGTGGTGTTGCTATTGCGCGTGTAGCGTCCCGATTTATGCAGGGCGTAGGAACCGCCACCGAAATTGGTGTTCGGAAGGTAAAAGGCGTCCCCACCGATATCCAACCCGCCTGAAATCGTCAGTCCCTTGACAGACACGATGGTGTGATCCGCACGCGCTGGCGTCACTTTCGTCGCAGCCAGAGCGGCCACCAGAAAACATGTGCCTTGGCGAAGCATACGACTTTTTGCAGTTTTTCCACCTTCTTTCCGGGTGCGAATCTCCCGGACGACAGAAGCATTGCGCCCGTGACGATGCACCTTTGCCTCGTTCCTGTCCGCATGCAGACCAAGCCGACCCATTCGCATTCATCCGTCAACAGTTGCGCCACAAGGCAGGTATCGTTTCTGTTTCGTTATTATTTTCACATGCCTGCCATGAATATCAACCCCTCACCTACCATATTAATCACGACAAAACATTTCTCAACACCAAGAGATGCGGTCAAAACCAAGATATTATCTGTAAATACAGAATGAAGATTCCACAAAAGTACGATAATATAAAATCAAAACCTGTTTGTTTGATAGTAATATTACAGAATATATTATTCTTATCGGAAATATTTTTCTTCATTAATTCTTCAACGAGAAACAATCGTTTTATCCAAGGCCATCTCAGCAACCACACGACGTCCACGATCACACAAAGGATTCTCTACTTCACCAGAAAGATGCATCTGCAAGGCTCTTGCCCTTCCTGCGTCACCACACCTGATTATGAAGGAGTCCAGAAACGTCTTGTCCGAGAGAATCGCCAGAAAACAGTTTGGATCACCACCTGCTGACACCAGTCGCACACCCTCCGATCGATCCGACTATCAACGAGGACAGTTCGCCATAAAATCTGTGAAATTGTGTGTCGGCTCTTCCCGTCACATGTCGGATTCCGTGGAGAAACTCCCGCATGTATCGACCCTGCAATGATCGACAGGAAAAGTGCGGGCTTCCAAAGAAGTTCACCAAAACGGGGTTTGGTGTGGCTCATATACTTCCCGACACGTTCC
Organism: Acetobacter estunensis; assembly: GCF_011516945.1. Taxonomy (GTDB): domain Bacteria; phylum Pseudomonadota; class Alphaproteobacteria; order Acetobacterales; family Acetobacteraceae; genus Acetobacter; species Acetobacter estunensis. The sequence continues at coordinate 167,068 of NZ_WOTH01000003.1, read as the reverse complement.
GAGGCTGCTTGATCTTTCCCTTATTGAAAAGCATATCCGACCCGATAGACGGAATACTGCCTCCTAAGCGTGAGTCACATTTTCTCATGCACACGTTTGCTCTCAACCTGCATCTCTTCGCGCAGTCTCAGGTCAAGCGCCGAAAGCGTTCCATCCATCAAAAGGATATGAGAATTGGAAACCATGACGCGCTGACGCTCAGATTCTGTTCATACCAAATATAATGGTGCTACTGAACACACTCAGAAATATCGAAGTATCAAAGGTACATCCTTCTTAAGATTCTCCCATATCTCAAATTGAATGACCTTCAGGATCGGCTTAAAACAAAAACGGGGAGAAACGCCTAAACGCCCCTCCCCGTTCACAAGCCATCTCCAAACCTTTACAGTTCACCCATAGCCTTTTCGAACTACACTATCAGGTCCAAAAATCTGACCTACGACGTATCGTCTTACAACCCACCCCGATAAAAGGTCTCTCCCAGTCAGTCAGGATGTAAAAACGATTGTCTTGTTGCCATTAAGGATCGTGCGCATTTCGATATGATACCGCACCGCACGTGAAAGAACCCGTCGCTCGATATCGCGCCCTTTTCGGATAAGATCTTCCGGACTGTCGGCATGCGAAATACGCTCCACATCCTGCTCGATGATCGGCCCCTCATCAAGATCGCGCGTTACATAATGCGCGGTCGCACCGATCAGCTTCACACCCCGGTTCCATGCCTGATGATAGGGGCGCGCGCCCTTGAAGCCAGGCAGGAAGGAATGATGAATGTTGATGCAACGCCCAGAAAGAGCGGCCGCCATCTCATTGGAGAGTATCTGCATGTAGCGCGCCAGCACGACCAAATCCGTGTGGCTCTCGCCGACCAGTTCGAGAATACGCGCTTCCTGCTGAGCCTTGGTGTCCTTCGTGACCGGCAGATAGTGGAACGGGATTCCGTAAAAATCCACATCCCTGTAAGTATCCTCAGGATGATTGGCAATAATGCCCACCGGATCGATCGGCAGTTCCCCAATACGCCAGCGGTAAAGCAGATCCACAAGGCAATGATCGAACTTAGAGACGAGGATCATCACCTTCGGGCGATAGGATTGGCAATGAAGCCGGTAGTCCATGCCGAACTCACGCGCCACCCCATCTACAATACCGCGAAGATCCGCTTCCGTACGCCCGCCCTTCACGACGTCGAACATGATCCGCATGAAGAAGCTGCCGCTGCCCGTATCATCGAACTGCTGCGCCTCGGTGATGTTCGCCCCAGCATCGAACAGCGTCTGGCTGATGGCGGCAACGATGCCCGGACGGTTGGGGCAACTCAGCGTGAGGAAATAGCCCTTGGTGTCAGGGCAAGGGGTCGTCATGCGTAATGGTCCGTTTCTGAAAAAGTATGGCCGTTCAGGGCGACAGAAAGATCATGAAACAGGCTGGAGGCAAAGCTCCGGAAGACAAGGAAGTCATAGGCTGGCGTCTGCGCTGTCTGCCATACGATGACGGGAATGTGCCCCGCCAGAGTGGATGCCACACAATCCGTGGAGAAAACCTGTCCATGCAGGTCGATGGGCAGCAAGCGGGTTGCGACTTCCCGTGCCCCCATGCCGGACAGCCTCAGGATTGTCCGGCTATCACCCTGCGATGTCAGCGCGCAAACATCGCCGCAACATTTTTGCAGCCGGGAGAAGAGTTCACCGCTGTCCTCCCCTACCACCAGCCACTGGGTAGGTCCGTTCCAGAGAAACGCGACGTTGCCATAGCTGGAGCGCACGGCACGCGACACATCTGGCAAATCCACGCCAAACTCCGCGCGCACGCGCCCAACAAGTTCGTCACGACCTGCGCCAGCAAATGCACCGAGGCTGACAATGCTGGTCGGTGGCACCAGTTCAAGTGTGACACCACCAACCGTCACAGGATCGGACACAACCGGTAGGGTGGCAGAAAGCAGATCAGCCATGGAGACGTTCTCCTTTGGGATCGACAAACACGGGATCGACGACACGCGCCGCAATGACCGCCCCTGCCAGTGGGTTGTGAACCGAGATGATCTCGCCATGACGGGCCGGTCCATCCGTGAGGAACCCCAGCCCGATCCATGACCCGACACTGGGTGACCACGCCACGGACGACAGCCAGCCCTGATCGGTTTCCGCCGTGGGAGCGGCACCCTGCGGCAGAAAATGCGATCCCGCCACAAGCGCATCCATCGGATTTACTGGGCGGATACCGATCAGCGTGGGCCGCTGCGGATCCGTCAAGGCTGGGCGTCGGGCCATCCGGGAGCCGATGAAATCCTTTTTCGTGGACAGCAGGCGCCCCATGCCCAGATCGTGTGCCGTGGTCTGACCGTTCAGTTCCGGCCCCGCCGGATGCCCCTTCTCGATACGCAGAACGCCTAGCGCTTCCGTACCATAAGGTGCGATACCGAACGGAGCGCCCACCTCCATCAACCGGCGGGCCAGCGCATCGCCATAGCGTGCCGGAACCGCCAGTTCATAAGCCATCTCTCCCGAGAAGGAGAGCCGGAACAGACGGGCCTTCACACCACCACAAACCGTCAGTTCGGCCGCCGCCATGTAAGGGAAAGCCTCATTGGACAGATCGAACGGCGCATCCACGATCTTGGCCAGCACATCCCGCGATTTCGGGCCTGCCACGGCCAACTGTGCCCATTCATCCGTCACCGAGATGAACTGCACGTCCAGTTCCGGCCACAGCCATTGATGACAGAACTCCAGATGCGCCATCACGCCGCCCGCGTTGGCCGTGGTGGTGGTCATCACATAGTGGTTCTCACCCAGACACGCCGTCGTGCCGTCGTCATAGGCAAATCCGTCCTCGCGCAGCATCAGGCCGTATCGCACACGCCCGACCGCCAGCTTCAGCCAGGCATTGACATAAACCCGATTGAGAAACTCCGCCGCATCCGGCCCCTGAATATCGATCTTGCCGAGCGTGGTCACATCGCAGAACCCCACGGCCTCGCGCACCGTGCGTACCTCACGACTGACCGTCTCAAGCCAGTCCTTTTCGCCCGCACGCGGGAACCACTGCGCACGCAGCCACAAGCCATTGGCCGTAAACACGGCGCCCTGCTGCTCGGCCCATTGATGCGTGGGCGGCAGACGTGTGGGCTTGAAATGACGACCACGATGCGCACCGGCCAGTGCGCCGATCGCCACCGGCTGTGTGGGTGGCCGGATCAGCGTCGTGCCAGTCTGCGGGATCGAACGTTCCGTTATTTCCGCCAGCAGCGCCAGCGCGTTCACGTTGGACGTCTTGCCCTGATCCGTCGCCATTCCCAGCGTCGTGTAACGCTTGAGATGCTCAACGGACACGAACCCTTCCCGTGCCGCCAGCCCCACATCCTTGGCTGTCACATCGTTCTGGAAATCGACGAATGCCTTGGCTTTTTTCGAAGCCGCCAAGCCCTTGAGCGCATGGAACAATGGGTGGATGGCATAGCTTGTCGGTTCTGCCTCCGGCAATGCGGGCAACGTTGCTTCGAACCCGCAGCGCACGGCAGCCCACTGACCTGCCATTGCGCCATCATGCAGCCCCTCGGCCGTGTCGAACACACCGGCCGCCGCACCAGCCGCCGCCATGCCCGGCGGCAAGGTGAATGGAAGGAAAGCGCAGAGATCATCATGCCATGTCGGGCGCGCGCCCTTATGAGTGGTCAGTGCAACATTGGGAGACCAGCCGCCCGACATGGCGACCAGATCACACGACACGGATTTCGCCTTGCCCGCCGCATCACGCACCAGAACGGCCTTCACGCCTGTCCGCCCGTAACAGTCAACAATCGCGCCCGAGGGGAAGAACCGCGCACCACATTTCGCTGCCACCTCGGCCGCGATGCTTGCTCCGCCCGGGCGGGAATCAACAATTGCTGCCACTGTCACACCCACACGATACAGATCCAGCGCCGTGCGGAGCCCGTCATCGTTACAGGTGTAGACCACCGCCCGGCGCCCCGGCGCCACACCAAAGCGGTTGATGTAGGTCCGCACGGCACCCGCCAGCATGACACCCGGACGGTCGTTGTGGGGGAATACCACCGGACGTTCGATCGCACCCGCCGCCATCACACATTCACGAGCGACAATACGCCACAGACACTGACGCGGCTGTCCGACACGCGGGACCGCCACATGATCCGCCACGCGCTCCACCGCACCATAAGTGCCGCCGTCATAAGTGCCGAACACACAGGTGCGCGTCATCACACTCACATCCGGCATCGCCTCCAGTTCGCGCCGGGCCTGCTCGGCCCACTGCCATGCGAGCTTGCCATCCAGCGCCATGTGCTCATCACGCAGACGCCCACCGACAAGACTGTCCTGCTCACACAGAATGACCCGCGCCCCCGCACGACCAGCAGCAAGAGCCGCCGCGAGACCGGATGAACCCGATCCCACCACCAACACGTCACAAAATGCCGTGGCTTTTTCATAAAGGTCCGGATCGCCCTCGTCCGCCGCACGCCCGAGACCGGCGGCCTTGCGGATGATCGGTTCGTACACCCTCTCCCAGAAAGATGCTGGCCACATAAAGGTCTTGTAGTAGAAGCCCGCCCCCAGAATGGAAGAGAACATTCCGTTCATGCCCAGAGCGTCAAAGGACAGATTCGGCCAACGGTTCTGACTGGTAGCGATCAGCCCGTCGAACAGTTCCGCCACAGTGGCACGGGTGTTTGGTTCCCGCCTTGCACCATCACGCAATTCCACAAGCGCATTCGGCTCTTCCGGTCCTGCCGAAAGCAGCCCGCGAGGACGGTGATATTTGAAAGACCGTCCGAACAGACGCACGCCATTGGCCAACAGAGCGGACGCCAGCGTATCACCCGGATGACCCGTGTAATCCTTGCCATCGAAAGAAAAATGCAGTGTTCGACTGACATCGACACCGTTGCCGCTTTTGACGCGAAAGGTCTGTCCGAAAGCAGCACTCATGAACCTTCTCCCTTGCCTTCAGGGCTCATACGTTCGGCAAGCATCACGTCACGGGCATTGCGGACATCCAGTATCTGGTGCGTGCGGGTGTCACGTGTCACCACAAGCCACGAGCGACAGCCAGCACCATGGTACCAAAGCTCCCGATGCGGGCCACAAGGATTATCGCGCAGATAGACATAATCCACCCATGCCTCTTGAGAGGCATCGGCGGAAGGACGGCGAACCGTGGCGTCACCTCTGTAGGTGAACTCCTCAAGACCACGGGAACCGCAAAAAGGGCAGGTCAGACGCATGAGAACCTCAATGCAGATTGGGCTGCGCGCCCATACCTTTTTCATCAATCACCGCACCGCGCGCGAAGCGATCCAGACGGTAGGCCACGGCCACGGGATGCGGCTCGTCACGGGCGAGAAGATGGGCAAAACACAGGCCGGAAGCAGGCGTCGCCTTGAAGCCGCCATAACACCAGCCCGCGTTCAGATAGAGACCGTCCACCGGTGTACGATCGATAATGGGACTGCCATCCATCGACATATCCATGATTCCGCCCCAATGACGCAGAAGACGCACACGACCGATACGCGGCATCAGCGCCATGCCACCCTCGCACACATCCTCGATCACGGGCATGTTGCCGCGCTGGGCATAGGAATTGTAGCCGTCGATATCGCCGCCGAAGACGAGACCGCCTTTGTCGGACTGGCTGATATAGAAATGGCCGGCGCCGAACGTCACCACGCAGTCGATGAAAGGCTTGAGTCCTTCACTAACAAATGCCTGAAGCACATGGCTCTCTATCGGCAGGCGCAACCCCGCCATCGCCGCCACACGTGAAGAATTGCCCGCACAGGCGAGACCGATCTTCCTCGCCCCGATAAACCCGCGTGTCGTCTCGATCCCGACAGCCCGCCCCTGCTCGATGCGAAGTCCCGTCATCTCGCAGTTCTCAATGATGTCCACGCCCAGACGATCCGCCGCCCGCGCATATCCCCACGCCACTGCGTCGTGGCGCACCGTGCCGCCGCGTTGTTGCAGCAACCCGCCCTTGATGGGAAAACGCGCATCATCGACGTTCAGGAAAGGAACTTTCGCGCGCACGGCGTCCTGATCCAGCAGAACGGCATCGGCCCCATGCAGGATCATGGAATTGCCGCGCCGGATATAGGCCGCTTTCTGCGCGTCGTTATGAAACAGATTCAGCACGCCACGCTGGCTGACCATCGCGTTGTAGTTGATGTCCTGCTCCAGCCCTTCCCAGAGCTTCATCGAGCATTCGTAGAACGGCTCATTGCCATGCAACAGATAGTTGGAGCGCACGATCGTCGTGTTGCGACCGACATTCCCGCCGCCAATCCAACCTTTTTCCACAACGGCAATTCGTTTTCCGCCATAACGCCGGGCAAGATAATACGCTGTCGCCAACCCATGACCGCCCCCCCCCACGATGACGAAATCATAGGCACTGGCCGGTTCGGCCTTGCGCCACGCCGGCTTCCAGCCGGTGTTCCCACGACATGCCTCCCAAAGAAGGGAAAACAGGGAGTAACGGTTGGTCTGCATGATCTTCCCACGCTCTGTCTTCATGTCGTGTAGGAAACGCATCTGCTTGAGACATGATAATTTTTTCTTATAATGCGCCATGGCCCTCTCCGACCTGCCCTTCGATCTCTCCTCCCTGAACGTGTTCCTGGCCGTTTGTGAGAATGGCAGCATGGCGGGAGCCGCCCGTGCCCTACAGGTGACACAACCCGCCATTTCCCAGACGATTTCCGAACTTGAAACACGGCTCGGCACGAAACTGTTCGACCGCAGCGTCCGCCCGCTTGCATTGACTGCCACCGGCACGGTCCTGCGTCAGCATGCAGCCGGGTTGCTGGCCGAGATGCGTCACATCGCAGTAGGCATTCAGGAGATGAAGCTGGGCCGCGTGCCGCAACTCCGCCTCGGCGTGGTGGACTCCCTTTCACGTGCCCTCTCCCCTCACCTCTCGGCCTTTATGTACGAGCGCGTGGGACGACTGGTGGTGCATGCCGGCTTGACGGAAACCCACGCAGCCGCCCTGCTGACGCGCCAGATCGACCTCGTCATCGGTGTGGACGAAATGGAGGATGTCGCCGGCCTCGAACGCTGGCCTCTGATCGAAGAGCCCTATCTTCTTCTCTGCCCCCACGACACGCCCGCACCGCAAAATACCGAAGACCTGCGCAAACTCATGCTCAGTCATCCTTTCGTGCGGTTTTCCCAACGCTCGCGCACCGGCACGGAAGTCGAGCGGTATCTGCGCCGCCTGAGAGTGGAAGTTCCCTTTCAACAGGAATACGATCTTCCCTTTGGCGTGTTTGCCGCCTGTCAGGCTGGCGGCATCGCCATCACCACGCCCCTCTGCCTGTATGAAGCCGGCTTCACGCCCAAATGCGGTATGGTCTGTCACCCGTTGCCCGTGGGTTCCTTCCACCGCCATCTCACGCTCGTCGTCCGACGACGCGAGTTTGGACGTCTGCCGCTCGATCTCACTCTCTACCTGCGCGAGCGCCTGAACACCGGCGTTCTGGCCGATCTCGCCACACTCTTTCCCGATTTTGTCGATCACATGCGGGTTCTCTCCTGATCCCGCCCACAGGACCTGACTCCGGAGACCCATCCTCATGCCCGCACCCCGCCGCAGCACCCAGCGAAAACGAACCGAGCGCAAAAGCGAAGATCTTGCCACAGGGTCTTCTGCCACGCCCACGCGCGAACTCACACTGGAAGAGTCCCTTGGCGCCCAGATCAGGGGCAAGCGACGCAAAGCCAATCTGACAGGCGCCGAACTGGCGAACGCAGCAGGCATCTCGCTCGGCATGCTCTCCAAGATCGAGAACGGCCAGATTTCGCCGTCACTGACGACGCTGCAATCGGTCTCCCACGCCCTGAACATCTCGCTCAGCCATCTTTTCGCCACAGCGGAAGAACAGCGCGATTGCTCTTTCGTGCGTGCTGGACAAGGCGTGTCCATTGAGCGACGCGGAACCAAGGCCGGCCATCAGTACAACCTTCTCGGCCATCTCCTGAGCGGTCCGGTCGTGGTGGAGCCCTATCTCATTACCCTGCATGAAGGGGCGGAACCGTATGTCAGTTTCCGACATGACGGAATCGAGGTGATCTACATGCTCACCGGCCATCTGATCTATCGCCATGGAGACCAGACCTACGAAATGGGACCGGGCGATACATTGATGTTCGATAGCCAGGCCCCGCATGGACCGGAAAAATTCCTCACCGGATCAATCAGCTACCTTTCCATCATCACCTATCCGCGCCACGTTGACTGACCAAAGATAACTTTCTTCATAGGAAAGGTTTATTCTTTTGCGTTGACAGTTACGGATCCGGTCTGTTTAGGATCGCACATCACAGACACTCTTCGGAGGTTTACACGATGTGCGGCATCGTCGGTCTCTTCATTAAAAATCCGGCTCTCCAGCCGGAACTGGGACGCCTTACGTCCCTCATGCTCAAGACCATGACCGAGCGCGGACCGGATAGCGCCGGTTTCGCGGTCTATGGCTCCCCCGCTTCAGGCCAGCGCAAGATGACTGTCCGCGGCATTACGGATGAGAATATCGGTGAATTTGAAGCCGGTTTCCTCAAAACAGCCGGCGGCACCGCCGATGCCGCCAAGCACAAAGATCATGTCGTCCTGACATATGCGTCCGAACTTGAACCGGCCATCCGGGCGTTCGTGAACAGCTTCGGACATGGCGTTCATTTCGCTGCCAGCGGTGAAAGCATCGAACTGTACAAGGGCGTTGGTCTGCCTGAAGACGTAGTGGCCCGTTTCGAACTTGAGAAAATGCAAGGCACGCACGCCATCGGTCACACTCGCATGGCCACCGAGTCCGCTGTCACCACGGCTGGCGCGCACCCCTTTTCTACCGGTCCGGACCAATGTCTCGTGCATAACGGCTCCCTGTCCAACCACAATACGCTGCGTCGGCGCCTCATCAACGAAGGTCTGACCTTCGAGACGGAAAATGACTCCGAAGTCGCCGCCGGTTACCTCTCATGGCGTCTGGCACAAGGCGACAAACTCGATCAGGCTCTCGAATCTTCCATTGGTGAGCTTGATGGTTTCTACACTTTCGTCGTCGGCACCCGTGAAGGTTTCGCCGTGCTGCGCGATCCGGTGGCCTGTAAACCCGCCGTCATGGCCGAAACCGACGACTACGTCGCCTTCGCTTCCGAATACCGCGCCTTCGCCGATCTGCCGGGCATTGAAAATGCAAAGGTTTTCGAGCCCGAACCACAGCGCGTCTATCACTGGGAGCACGCAGCATGAGCGGCACGCGCAACACACAGGTGTTCGATCTGAGCACGTCAAACCTGCGCGAACTCAACAGCAGACTTCAGAACGAAGGCCCTGACGCAGCGTGGGAGATTCAGAATCCCGTCGGTCGCCATGCATTGGCGGTCGGCCTGACACAGCCAATCTCCGTCACCATTGACGGCCACGCGGGCTACTACGCCGCTGGCATGAACCAACGCGCCAATGTCGTCATCACCGGCAATGCCGGACAGGGCGTGGGTGAAAACATGATGAGCGGCAGCGTCCATGTGAAAGGCAATGCCAGTTCCAGCGCCGGCGCAACGGCTCATGGCGGCCTGCTGGTCATCGATGGGGATGCCGGCGCACGCTGCGGCATTTCCATAAAGGGCGCGGATATCGTCGTGCGCGGCTCCGTCGGCCACATGAGCGCCTTCATGGCACAGAGCGGCAACCTCGTCGTGTGCGGTGATGCGGGAGACGCGTTGGGAGACTCCCTTTACGAGACACGAATCTTCGTTCGTGGAAACGTGAAAGGTCTCGGCGCGGACTGTGAAGAAAAAGAAATGACACCCGAGGATCTCGCCATCCTCACGTCGCTACTCTCCAAAGCGGGTGTCACAGACATTTCCCCCAGTGAGTTCCGCCTCTTTGGCTCGGCTCGCAAGCTGTACCATTTCCGCGTCGATAACGCATCCGCATACTGAGGCAGTCATGACCGAAAATCATCACGACGTGACGAAGACTTTCCCAAGGTATTCGGCCACGTTCGACGAATTCACCATCTCGCAGATCCAGCGTGCCGCCGCGACCGGCATCTATGACATCCGTGGCGGCGGCACCAAGCGTAAGCTGCCGCATTTTGACGATCTGCTCTTCCTCGGCGCGTCCATGTCACGTTACCCGCTTGAAGGTTATCGCGAGCGCTGCGGAACGGATGTCGTGCTGGGCACACGGTTTGCGAAGAAGCCCATCCACCTCAAGACACCTGTCACCATCGCCGGCATGTCCTTCGGCGCGCTGTCCGCGCAGGCCAAGGAAGCGCTGGGGCGTGGTGCGAGTGCCGTCGGCACCTCCACCACCACGGGCGATGGCGGTATGACGCCGGAAGAACGCGGTCATTCCTCTACGCTGGTCTATCAGTATCTTCCCTCGCGCTATGGCATGAACCCTGATGATCTGCGCAAGGCGGACGCAATCGAGATTGTGGTCGGACAGGGAGCCAAACCCGGCGGTGGCGGCATGTTGCTCGGCCAGAAAATTTCGGCCCGCGTCGCGAAAATGCGCGATCTTCCAGAAGGAATCGATCAACGCTCGGCCTGTCGTCATCCCGACTGGACCGGTCCTGACGACCTCGAAATCAAGATCGAGGAACTGCGCGAGATCACCAACTGGGAAAAACCGATCTATGTGAAAGTCGGTGCCAGCCGCCCGTACTATGACATTTCCCTCGCTGTAAAATCCGGCGCGGATGTCGTCGTGCTCGACGGCATGCAGGGCGGTACCGCCGCCACGCAGGAAGTGTTCATCGAGCATGTCGGTCTGCCCATTCTCGCGGCCATCCGCCCCGCTGTGCAGGCGCTTCAGGATCTGGGCATGCATCGCAAGGTCCAGCTCATTGTCTCGGGTGGTATCCGGACAGGTGCGGATGTCGCCAAGGCTCTGGCGCTGGGTGCGGATGCCGTCGCCATCGGCACCGCAGCCCTGATCGCACTGGGCGACCAGAACCCGGATCTCGCGGCTGAATATGCGAAGCTTGGCGCCAAACCCGGTACTTATGATGACTGGCAGGATGGTCGCGATCCGGCAGGCATCACCACTCAGGATCCAGAACTGGCCAAGCGCCTCGATCCGATCCTAGGTGGACGTCGCATCGCCAACTACCTCTCCGTCATGACCATGGAGGCGCAGACCATCGCCCGCGCCTGCGGCAAAAGCCATCTCCACAACCTCGAACCCGAGGATCTCGTGGCCCTCACCATGGAAGCCGCCGCCATGACGCAACTGCCACTTGCCGGCACCAACTGGTATCCCGGCAAAGCCGGTTTCTAAGGAGTTTCCCTCATCTGCGCCCTGCCCGCAGAGGCGGGGCGCGCCACTGGAAATGGATCGTATCAATGGCCGACAATCAGAAAAATGCGAGCAATCTTGCCGAAATTGCCCGTGAGAAGAACATCCGTTACTTCCTGATCTCGTTTGTGGATCTCTCCGGTGCCCAGCGCGCCAAACTCGTGCCAGCTTCCGCAATCGATGGAGCTGTTAAAAATGGCGCGGGTTTCGCAGGCTTTGCAGCCGCCTTCGATATGTCTCCCGCCGATCCCGATCTGCTCGCCATGGCGGACCCATCATCCCTCATCCAGCTTCCCTGGAAGCCCGAGGTGGCCTGGATGGCGTCCGACCTCGTGATGCACGGCAAGCTCGTCACGCAAGCGCCCCGCAATACGCTCAAGCGTCTGGTGGCCCGCGCAAAGCAGCACGGCATCGACGTGAAAACGGGTGTTGAGTGCGAGTTCTTTCTCATCACGCCCGACGGCAAGCTGGTGGCCGACGAATACGATGCCGCCACCAAGCCGTGCTACGATGCCTCGGCCTTGATGCGGCGCTACGACGTCATCGCCGAACTGTGTGACGCCATGCAACAGCTTGGCTGGGAGCCTTACCAGAACGACCACGAAGACGCGAACGGCCAGTTCGAAATGAACTGGAAGTATGCCGATGCGCTCGTGACCGCTGATCGGCACGTCTTCTTCAAGTTCATGGCCCGCTCGATCGCAGAAAAGCATGGCCTGCGCGCCACATTCATGCCCAAGCCCTTCATGCACCTGACAGGCAGCGGTTGCCACGCGCATATCTCCCTTTGGAAAGGGAGCGAAAACGTCTGCTACGATCCGAAAGATCCTCTGGAAATTTCGGCAGCGGGTTACAATTTCGTCGGCGGCCTGATCCACAATGCCGATGCACTGTGCGCCATCCTCAACCCTGTCGTGAACTCCTATAAGCGTATCAACGCGCCGCGCACGGTTTCGGGTGCCACATGGTCTCCCAACACCGTCACCTATTCCGGCGACAATCGTACCCACATGATCCGCGTGCCCGGTGGCGGCCGTTTCGAGATGCGCCTCCCCGATGGCGCCGCCAACCCCTACCTGCTCCAGGCCTCTCTACTTGCGGCCGGTCTCGATGGCATCGAGCAAAAGCGCGATCCGGGCAAGCCGCTCGACATCAACATGTACACCGAAGGGCACAAGATTACAGAAGCGAAGCGTCTGCCGCTAAATCTTCTCGACGCCATGCGCGCCCTCGACAAATCCACGGCTCTTCGTGGCATGCTCGATGACGGTCTGGTGGATCCCTACATCAAGCTCAAGCAGAATGAATGGAACGCGCATTGCGGCCATCTGTCCGAGTGGGAACGCACCGCCACCCTCGACTGCTAATTCCGAAAATTACTTCATTGGCCTCACATCATCAGTGCCCAGAACCTCTTTTTTACATATTCGTACGCGCATTTTATTGCGATATCGGAATATTATGGGCATGATGAAACAGTATCCCGCTTTCCGGCGGGACTCCTGCCGCATCCAATCTGCGGTTCGTTCTTTCCAGTTGCCTGCGCTTCTTCAGATGCAGGCCCCCACGAGGAGAAACTGCGCCCGGAGGGGCTGAGCCACCTACGGGCACCACGTCTCACCCCTTCCAGATACAGGATCACAGACGAATCATGCCCTTACGATACCTCCTGCTCTTCCTGTCCTGCTCTTTTCTTCTCGTCCCACCCGCTTTTGCCGCCGATGCGGAGCCAGCCTTCAACACTGGTGACATGGCGTGGATTCTCGCCTCCACCGTCTTCGTCTTCTTCATGCTTTTTCCGGGAATCTGCCTGTTCTACGGCGGCATGATCCGCAAGAAGAACGTGCTGAGCATGTGCATGCAGGGAATCACCGCAGGTTCGATCATCAGCCTCATCTGGTTCATCTGCGGTTACAGCCTGATCTTTACAGGCAACACACCGTTCATCGGTAGTCTCGACAAGGCCTTCATGAACGGCGTCACCCTGACATCCTTCCTTCCCGCCATTCCAAACCTGCCTGAAGTGACGTTCGCCATGTTCGAACTGACCTTCATCGCCATCACGCCCGTCATCGTTCTGGGTGGCACCGTGGAGCGCTTCAAATTCTCCACAGCCATGGTCTTCATGGCGTTGTGGGCCATCCTGATCTACTGCCCGGTCGGTCACATGGCATGGGGACCGGACGGTTTTCTCGCCTCCACCGGCGCGCTGGATTTTGCCGGCGGTCTGGTCGTGCACGTCACAAGCGGTTCCTCCGCCTTGATCGCCGCGATTATGCTGGGACGCCGCAAGGCCGACGGCGTGAACAGTCTGGCCCCGCACAACATGGTGCTTACCGTTCTTGGCGGCTGCCTGCTCTGGGGCGGCTGGTTCGGCTTCAACGGCGGTTCCGCCCTCGGCGCGAATGCGACAGCGGCCATGGCTCTTCTCAATAGCCAGATCGCGGCAAGTTCTGCTCTTGTGGCGTGGGTTCTGGCCGAGTGGAAACTGCATGGCAAACCCAGCATGCTGGGCGCAATCTCAGGTGCTCTGGCCGGGCTGGTCGTTATCACGCCGGGCTGCGGTTTCGTCACCCCCATGGGAGCGATGATCATGGGTATCCTCGGCGGCCTGGTCTGCCTGTGGGCCGTCAACTGGCCCAAGCACCGCTTCGGTTATGACGACGCGCTGGACGTGTGGGGCATCCACGGCATCGGTGGCGGTCTTGGTGCCGTGCTGACAGGCGTGTTTGCCTCCTCCTCCATCGGCGGCGAAGGCAAGGATGGTCTTCTGTACGGCAACTGGAAGCAGGTGCTCGTGCAAAGTCAGGACACCATTCTTGTGGCCGTCTACACGATGGCGATGACAGCCCTTCTGCTTTTCATTCTCGACAAGACCATGGGCCTGCGTGTCGATCCTGCCGTCGAACTCGAAGGTCTCGACCTTGCCGAACACGGCGAGACCATCCACACCTGACCCCGACGTAATGGCTGCGCCAACCCGCGCGGTCATTGCTATCATCCATAAAAAACCGGCCATAACAGGCCGGTTTTTTATCTCACACCTGAACAGCACTCACACATTCAGAGCATCGCGCACACGATACCACTGCTCGAAAAACGGTACCGTCATGGGCGCCACTGCCTGAAAAGGATGTGACGGGAACCGCAATCCGGTGAACTCCGAGAAGCCTTCCGCCTTTCCCATGACCTGCAACGCAATCTTGCGACCGAACCACGTCGAACGGGACACACCCGTACCACAATACCCCATCGCATAATGCAACCCATCGGGCGTACGCCCCAAATGCGGAAACTCATCGAATGTGTAACCGATCCGCCCGGACCATCCGTGGCTCACCGCCACATCGGCAATATGTGGAAAAACCTTGAGCAGATCGCGCGCCAGATGCGCATAGGCCCGAGGCTCCTCCTGCCCCGCATTGCGGCCCACACGCCCTCCCCAGACAATGCGCGGCTCATCGGGCGCTGTGCGAAAATAGGAAAACACGCGCGCCGAATTGCCGCAAACACGCCCTGACGGAAAAAGCGCCTTCAATCGCTCAGCTTCCATCGGCGCCGTCGCGATAAGGGCCGATGTCACAGGTACGATGCGCTTGCGGCAAAAGGCGTCGAATCCCTGTCGATATCCGTTGGTGGCGATGATGACATCCCGCGCCCACAGATTACCGCGTCCGGTCTGCACAAGAAAACCGCCCGGTTCGACCACAATGTCCGACACTGGCGCATGCGCGGCAATGCATGCGCCAGCCTGTATGACACGAGCGGACAACCCGGCGTGGTAGCGCCCCGGATGAAGAGCGGCATCCTGCGGAAGCACGGACCCACCGAAGAAGAAATCGGTAGCGATCTCCGTATGCTGCTCAGCCTTGGGCACCATGAACGACTCCACGCCGGCGTGACGACGCAGATCCTCCATGTCACGCGCCATGGCTTCGTAATGCTCCGGCCGCACCGCGCCGCGAAAACGACCGCACCGGGCAAAGAAACAGTCGATCTTCTCATCGCGCACAAGCGCATCGATATGATCGAGCATCGCCACGCCCTCACGCAGCATGGCCTCGGCCTTTTTCACCCCCATCATGTCGATGAGCGTTTGCACCCGGAATTTCTGGTTGCCCGATCCCACCTGACCGCCATTGCGCGTGGACGCCCCGAAACCCGGACGCGCCGCCTCCAGCACAACCACGGACCGCCCTGCGCGCGCCAGCGTCAAGGCCGCCGAAAGACCGGTGAAGCCCGAGCCGACAATGGCCACATCCACCCTTTCGGGCAAAAGCTCCTGAAAGCCAACATCGGCTGGCAGCGCCCGCCACCAGTAAGGTGTCATAGTGAGCGTGGAGACGTCACCCCGCGCCAGATCCGCCAACGTGGTCAGGGATTGCGATACATCCGGCACCCTAGTTTCTCCTGAATGCTTATTTCCCCACAGTAAAATAAGTTTCCAACTGTGTCTCGCCTAAATCCGTCCCTCCCGTATGCAAGACGGCCCGCTCACCTCGCCCCACGGATCAAGCTGCGCTAAACCCTCCCAAGCTTTCGTCCCACCAACCACCGGACAGTCCCCGTGAGCCTCACCGAAACCGCGCACGCCAAGATCAACCTCTACCTGCATGTCACGGGGAAGCGCCCGGACGGGTATCATCTGCTCGACAGTCTCGCCGTCTTCTCGGATGCCGCCGATCGCCTGACTTATGAAGCGTCCGACGCTCCTCTCAACCTGACCCTGGCCGGTCCCTTCGGAGACAAACTGGCCTCGGAAGCTTCCGACGACAATCTTGTAATGCGTGCCGCACGGCTGCTGGCCGATGGAACGGACGCCCGCCTGCGAGGACGACTGGTTCTGGAGAAAAACCTTCCCGTGGCCTCCGGCATTGGCGGCGGTTCGGCGGACGCTGCCGCCACATTGCGGCTTCTGGACCGGGCGTGGAACCTGAACACGTCCCGCGCGCGCCTTCTCGATCTCGCGGAAAAACTCGGTGCCGATGTCCCCGTCTGCCTCGTGCAACGCGCCACCCGTATGCGCGGTATCGGCGAACAGCTCGACCCGGCACCCGACCTTCCCCCCTGCGGCCTGCTGCTGGTCAACAGTGGTGACGCCGTCTCCACGCCTGCCGTGTTCAAGGCCCGGAATGCAGCGTTTTCGCCCGATGCCACGCTGCCCGACTCATGGCCCGATGTCGCCACCATGGCGCACGATCTCGCGCGGCTGAGCAACGACCTTGAACCCCCAGCGCGCGCCCTGTGCCCGAATATCAGCCTTGTGCTCGATACGATTGCCGCTCTTCCCGGCTGCCGTCTGGCCCGTATGAGCGGCTCGGGAGCGACCTGCTTCGGACTGTTCGACACAGCGCAGGCCGCGCAGAAAGCAGCGGAAATCCTGCACAAGCACGCCGGTCAGTGGTGGATTCACGCAGGCTCCCTGCTGCAAACTGCACTCTGAGAGATTTTCCTCGACACGCGAACGTGACGGAGCAGGTATCCGGCTGGCACACATCGTCACACGCCACCCCTCCCCTTGGATGGCGAGCGTGCCTATAGTTGCGAAAGAAGGGCTCAAGCGCACCGTTCCTGTTCGCCAGATCCTTCCGTCACAGGCTGTCGCAGGAGAACATATCGCATGACCAGGACGCCGGAGGCCAAGGACACGACCGCACAGACGGCCGAGACCACCAAGAAGCCCAGCACTCAGGCCGATCCTCACATCCATCTTGCTCCCTGTGGAGATGGCTCGCATGCCATGCTCACGCTTGAGATCGGTCGCAAGAAAATGGAAGTGGAACTTGATCAGGGAAAGATCACCGACCTGATCGTGGCACTCGGCGCCATGCGGCAGATGATGGGCGGCAACACCACCTCTTCCATTGAAGGCGCGAGCTTCACGCCCGTGCGGCACACAAGCTGGGCACTACAACTCGATCCCGAAGCGCAGGGATCAATCCTCGCCTTCCAGCACCCGGCCTTCGGTCCCATCGGT
The DNA here is from genome assembly GCF_011516945.1 of Acetobacter estunensis. Lineage (GTDB taxonomy): Bacteria > Pseudomonadota > Alphaproteobacteria > Acetobacterales > Acetobacteraceae > Acetobacter > Acetobacter estunensis. Next base: position 149,757 of record NZ_WOTH01000003.1, on the reverse strand, counting down.
CTTGCCCTGACCGACACTGACGCCGCACGTCTGAGCAAGGGGTTGGAACTCCACCGCACGCTCAATGCCACGACCATGAAGGCCTCCGGCCCTCTCAACTGATCCACGCAAAACGACCGCACCCTCCTATTCAGAAACAGACAGAAGGGTGCGGCCATCTTCAGGTTGGAGGACGCAGAATGTCCTCCAACCCGAGCGCACAGGCTCAGAACGGCGCGTCGATATCGACGATGTTGATGAGCTTGTGGTTGACGAACTCCTTGATGCCCAGACCGATCAACTCGCGGCCATAACCAGAGCGGGCAATGCCACCGAACGGCAGATCCGCCTTGGGGGACAGCGGGTGGTTGATGAACACCATGCCCGTGCGGATCGCGTTGGCCACACGGGTACCGCGCACCTCGTCTTTCGTGAACACGGACCCACCGAGACCATAAGGCGAATCATTGGCGATGCGGATCGCGTCCGCCTCGTCCTTCGCACGATAGATCTGCGTGACAGGGCCGAAGAACTCCCAATGACGGGCCGGGTTGTTCGCATCCAGATTGGACATCAGCAGAGGCTGGAAAAAGGCGCCCGTCTCGGGAACCGGTGCGCCGATAACCTCGACCTTCGCGCCAAGATCCATGGCCCGTGTCACCTGATCGCGCAGATCGTCCACGGCCGCCTGCGAGGACAGCGGCGCCAGCGTCGTGGTCGGGTCCATCGGATCGCCCGCCTTCAGCGCGGCAACGCCTTCCTTATAGAGCGCAAGGAAACGGTCGTAGACAGCATCAGCGACAATCAGACGCTTGGCCGAGACGCACACCTGTCCCGCGTTCCAGTGACGCCCGATGACCGCCCAGCCTGCGGCCTTCTCCACATCGGCATCGTCCAGCACGATGAGCGCGTCCGCGCCACCGAGTTCCATGGTCGCCTTCTTGAGCGCCTTGCCCGCGATGCCGGCAATGACCGTGCCCGCACCTTCCGACCCTGTCAGCGCGATACCGCAGACGCGGGGATCGTTCAGGATCATGGCCGTGTGCGGACGCGCCGCATACAGGTTGCGGAACAGCCCTTTCGGCAGGCCGGCCTCTTCCATCAGGCCGTCAAAAGCGGCCGCGCACTGGGGCAGGTTCGATGCATGCTTGAGAAGCACAGCATTACCGGCCGAAAGCTGCGGCGCGAGGATGCGCACCACCTGATAGAACGGGAAGTTCCAGGGCTCGATCGCCAGAACGATGCCAAGCGGTTCATGCACAAGAACAGCCTGCCCCTCTGCCGGATCGGCCACTTCAAGCGGCTCGGGCTTGAGCAGTTCTTCGGCATTCTTGGCGTAATATTCGAAGATCTCGGCGGAAAGGATGACTTCCTTGCGTGACTCCTCGTACAGCTTGCCCATCTCCAGCGTGCCGAGACGGGCATATTTGTCGATGTCACGACGCAGAATGGTGGCCGCCGCATTCATGACCTTCGCGCGCTCGGCAAAAGACGTGTCGCGCCAGACCTCAAAGGCCGCGTGCGCTTCATTCAGCGCGGTTTGAACCTCAGCGTCGGTCGCATCGGCAAAAGTGGCGACCACTTCATTGGTGTAGGGATTTGTCGTAGCGTAAGCCATTGAATCCTCGTTCGTATTTTATATCGGCACTCGCGGGACACAGATCTGACTGTGCCCCCAAAAGAGCAGGTGAAAATCAGGCAGCGGTTTCCAGAATCCGGCGGCTCACTTCCAGCGTGACTTCGCCGTGTTCGCCCAGCGCGGTCATGTCATGCGCTTCCAGAAGCTTAAGAATATCCGTGATGCCATCGGGGCCGATGTCATAGGCCGACAGGCGCGTCGGCACGCCGAGACCTTCAAAGAAGCCCTCGGTCTTGCGAATGACCGCATCGATACGCTCGTCTTCGGAGCCTTCCGTCAGGCCCCACACGCGCTCGGCATACTGGAGCAGCTTGGCGCGCTTTGCCTCGCGGCAGACCTTCAGGAGCGCGGGGAACACGATGGCCAGCGTACGGGCGTGATCGATATGATACTTCGCCGTGATTTCATGACCGATCATGTGGGTGGTCCAATCGTGCGGCACGCCCGCGCCAATCAGTCCATTCAGCGCAAGGGTGGCCACCCACATGAGGTTGGAGCGCAGGTCATAATCCTCGGGGGCAGCGATAATCCGCGGCCCGATCTCAAGCAGACTCGACAGAAGTCCTTCCGAGAACCGGTCCTGCGCCATGCCGTCCACCGGATGCGTCATGTACTGCTCCATGACATGCACGAAGGAATCCACCACACCGTTGATGACCTGCTTCATCGGCAGGCTCATGGTCCGCATCGGATCGAGAACGGAAAAGCGTGGATAAACCAGCGGGTTTGAGAACAGCAGCTTGTCACCCGTGGACTGACGCGAAATCACGCTCAGACAGTTCATCTCGGAGCCGGTAGCGGGCAATGTGACGACTGTACCAAGCGGGAGCGCCTTCTTTGCCGCCTCACCCTTGCTGGTGAGAATATCCCACGGCTCGCCTTCGAACGGCAAGGCGGCCGCGACAAACTTGGTGCCGTCCATGACCGAACCACCGCCGACGGCCAGAAGGAAGTCGAGCTTCTCTTCACGCACCATCGCGACCGCTTTCATGAGGGTCTCGTAGGTCGGGTTCGCCTCGATGCCGCCGAACTCCCGAAAGGTGCGGCTACCCAGTGCCGCACGCACCTCATTGAGAGTGCCGCTGCGCTCAGCACTGGCGCCGCCATACAGCACCAGCACGCGGGCCTGCGGCGACAACTGTTCGTCCAGTTTCGCGATCATCCCTTTTCCGAAAATGATCCGGGTAGGATTGTAGAATTCAAAATTCAGCATTTTTTCATCCATTAGACCGGTCTATTAGATTAGACCGGTCAACTATTTAAATTCACCAGAAAGCCCGAGAAAGCTCCCTCCGAACTCCAGTTGAACTCAGATTTCCAGAAGGCGCTTCGTGGCCAGCCACGCCTGATCGAAAGGCAGGGAACTGTGGGTGATCTTCATCATCAGCGTGGTGCCAAGCCAGAGCTGATACACCGAGGCCGCCAGAATATCGGGCTCCATCGGACTGCCGACCGAACCTTCCTTCTGACCCGTACCGATCAACTTGCCCAACCGCTCGATGACGGTGGCTGTGCCCATTTCAAGAATGGACCGCATCCGCTCCGAAAGATCCGAGACTTCAGCCGCCAGTTTGACAATCAGGCATTTGTCCCCGACCTGCCCATCCAGTTGGGTGTCGCGCCAGAACCGGTAGTAGCGCGCAATCCGATCAGCCGCATTCCCTTCGGATTTGAAGAGAATGTCATCGAGCTTCTCCACGTATTCCTCGACATATATCCGGAGAAGTTCTTCACCGAAGGCCTCTTTGGATTCGAAGTAGTGATAGAAGGAGCCTTTCGGAATCCCGGCCACTTCCAGAATCTGTGAAATCCCGACAGCCGAAAAACCGCGCTGTCCCACAAGCGGCCATGCCGCCTTTAGGATATGCTGCCGGGCAGCGCGATGTTTCTCTGCGACTTTCATGAGTGTCTGTATATGAGCGGACAGAGACCGCGTCCAGAGGAAAATTAGACCAGTCGTCTATTTTCTTTCCAGCGCCGGTCGCATCCACAATTCATGACGGCTGCGGACAAGGCCGCCGCTTCACACGGCGGCCTTTTAATCCGGGCTTACTGATCGTCGTCATCGTCTCCCGGCGCGGCTGGTCCGGCATCGTTGGAGCCGTCCAGCGACACCGCCACAAACAGCGACTGTCCATCACGCAGAATGCGCAGCAGCACGGCATGACGGGCCTTGAGCGCCGCACTGACAGCCGAAACCGTAGCAGATGGTGTTTCCACCGCCTGATCGCCCACCGCCTGAATCACGTCACCCGGACGCAGACCGGCCTGATCGGCGGGAGAGCCGGGCTGGATGTCGGAGACGACCACACCATGCACGGAGCGATCGAGACCGAGCTGCTGGCGCACATCCCCCGTCAGAGGCGAGAGCGAGATGCCAAGCTTCTGTCCCTGCCCGCTCATGGAGGCATTGGCTCCACTGCCACCCGTGGCACCGGACTGACTGACGATATGCACCTTCAGATCTTTCGACACACCACCACGCAGCACGGTCACGGCCACATCCGTTCCCGGCACGATGGACGCCACCTTCACCGCCAGATGATGGGGCGTGTCCACCGGCTTGCCATCCAGCTTGACGATCACATCGCCCGTCTTGATCCCGCCCTTATCCGCCGGGCTGTCAGGCGTGACGCTGGCCACCAGCGCACCGGCCGGTGGCGCACCGGGACTGGTGGGCTTGATCCCGAGCGCGCTGGCCATGGACTGCGAGATGACCTGCGCCTCGACGCCCAGATAACCGCGCGTCACATGACCGGTTTTGCGCAACTGCGTGACGACGGTTTGAACGATGTCGGAAGGAATGGCGAAGCCAATGCCGATCGAACCACCCGAAGGCGAGAAGATGGCTGTGTTCACGCCGATCACCTTACCGTCCTGTGTAATCAGCGGACCGCCCGAGTTGCCACGGTTGATAGGCGCATCGACCTGAAAGAAGTTGTCATAGGGACCATCGCCAATATCGCGCCCCAGAGCGGAGACGATGCCCGCCGTGACCGTGCCACCCAGTCCAAAGGGATTTCCTACGGCAATCACCCACTCACCCGGCTGCACACCGTCGGATTCTCCAAGCTGCACGAAGGGCAGAGGATGACTGGAGGTGAGCTTGAGCAGTGCGATATCGGTCTTGGGATCGCGCCCGACCACACGGGCCTGCAATGTCGTGCCGTCATCCAGCGTCGCCGTCACTTTCGTCGCGCCCTTGACAACGTGGTTGTTCGTCACCGCGTAGCCATCGGCCGAAATGATGAAACCCGAACCACGCGCCTCCACCGTCTGGCGCTGCTGGGGCATCATCTGAAACGGAAAGGGAAAGGGGAAAGGCGACTGCTGCATGCCGTCTCCGCCCTCGATCGCGTCCGCCTTGATCATGGCCGTGATCGACACCACCGCAGGTTTGACCTGCTTCACCAGACTCACAAAGTCGGGGATCGTGCGGTTGGGGGTGACGGGCTGAATGGCGCCCGGTGCATCGGCGTGCGCCTGCGAAACGCCCGGTGCATCGGCGTGCGCCTGCGAAACGACCGGAACGATTCCGGATGAAGCCAAGGCAAAAATGCCCAGAGCGGCGAGAGCCCGACGGGTGGAGATACGGGACGTGCGGATCGACAGATTCTCTACTGGCATGTGTATTCCGATGATCCTCCTTGCAGCGACCGCCCACGCGGCCCGTCAAGGACATGAGGACAAACGGTGGCAACGACAAGAAGACGCCGCTCCTCCGTGACACACTACAGTGTACGGCCTTGTTGAACGGATGTCATACGCCGATATTAAACCTCTGTCAGAAAACGACATTCCAGAGGCTCACCTCTCTGTTTTCCGCTCACGTAACTTGCGAAAAAACTGCCGCAACACACGCGCAGTCTCCCGCTCGCGCACGCCTCCGACAATCTCGGGCCGATGTAAGCAGGCAGGTTGCTCCACAACCCGGGGGCCATGGACAATGCCGCCACCTTTCGGATCGTACGCGCCGAACACAACCCGCCCCACACGGAAATGCACCGCCGCCGCCGCGCACATCGGGCAGGGTTCCAACGTGACCACCAGCGTACAGCCCATAAGGCGGGATGAACCAAGCCGCCGTGCCGCCGCCCTCAACACAAGCATTTCCGCATGGGCAGACGCATCATGAGCGCCCTCCACCTCGTTGCCCGCCTGCGCCAGAATCTGCCCCGCACCATCGAGCACTACGGCCCCCACCGGCACCTCGCCCCGCTCGGCCGCTTTGCGTGCCTGTGCAAGCGCGATGTCCATGGCCGTGCAGGCCACCAGACCGCCCGGATTCTTCATGGGGAAACGCTGCGAGGGAAAGAAAACGTCATATCCGAGGTGATAGGAGGCCAAGAGAAGAAGGACAATCGACATAAAAGACCACTTTTTCGGCCTACAAAGCGTGTCTGCCCCATTTTTGCCTTGAATTGCCGAGCGCTCTCCCTCACTCTCGTTACAGAGTTGATACGCAACGTGAGAAAAGGTTCTAGCCGGGCCGATTCCACACCGCGTGAGGCTTTCGGGTCCATCGACCGAGGGAGGGTGACGTCATGCAGAGTCTGACACTGGTACTGGCCGCAGCAGCGCTCGGGCTGGCCTTCGCAGCGTCTGAACGCGTCGGCATGACGGACTCTTCTCCGCATCAGCATGGTCATCATCATGCCGCCGAATGGAAAGTGGCCGCGGCCCAGTAATACCCGTTTAACACCCGCGCCAGCCCTATGCCGGAAGAGCCGTGTGTTCTATGGGAAGCGCGATGCCGCACCCCGCTTCCCTTCCCCTGATTGGCGTGACGTCGGACCATGAATCCGGCGGCCCCGGACAGTATTCCGCGTTCCCGTGGTACGCTCTGCGTGCCAACTATATGGGAGCGGTCATCAAGGCCGGTGGCCTGCCGGTAGCGCTCCCACACGCCCCCTGTCTTGCCGATGAAATGATCGCGCGGCTGGATGGCCTGATCGTGACCGGTGGAGCGTTCGACATTGACCCGTCGCTCTACGGCGCACAACGGGATGCCTCGACCACCACACTCAAACCCAGCCGCACAGCTTCCGAACTTGCACTTTTGAATGCCGCGCGTGCGCGCGATCTTCCGGTGCTGGGAATATGTGGCGGAATGCAGCTTCTGGCCGCAGCACTCGGCGGCACACTCATTCAGGACATCGCGACCGAGCGCCCCGACGCCCTGCCCCACGAACAGCCCAACCCACGCGATCAGGCGGGACATATCGTGACCCTCACACCCGATACGCTGCTGGGCCGGATCGTGGGGAGAGCGTCCATGGCGGTCAATTCCTCGCACCATCAGGCCGTGCGCGATCCGGGACGCGCCGTTGTATCGGCACGGGCCGAAGACGGCATTATCGAAGCCATAGAAGACCCCCACGCCCGGTTTTGCGTGGGAGTACAATGGCACCCGGAATTTCTCATCGACCCGGGTGACCGGGCGCTGCTGGCCGCTTTCGTGGCGGCGGCAATCCACAACAGAACCACAGTGTCGGGAGACGGTGTATGACAGACGAGCAGACAAACGAACGCGGCGAACGCATCGCCAAATGGCTGGCCCGCAGCGGTGTTGCCAGCCGCCGCGACATCGAACGCATGATCGGTGAGCATCGCATCAAGCTGAACGGCAAGACCGTGGATCATCCCGCCACCTTCGTGACGGACACGGACGTGGTCATGGTGAACGGCAAGGTCGTGGAAGGCCCTGAGCGGACCCGCCTGTGGCGCTATCACAAGCCCGATGGACTGGTGACGACGCACCGTGATCCGGAAGGACGCCCCACGGTGTTCGACTCCCTGCCCGAAGACATGCCGCGCGTGATCAGTGTCGGGCGTCTGGACATCAACAGCGAGGGGCTGCTGCTGCTCACCAATGACGGCGCGCTCGCCCGCAGGCTCGAACTGCCCACCAATGGCTGGCTGCGCCGTTACCGGGTGCGCGTGTTTGGAGTGGTGGATGAGCGCCGTCTGGCCGATCTGGCCAAAGGCTGCGTGATCGAAGGCGTGCGCTACGGCTCCATCGAGGCCGCGCTCGACTCCCGCAAGGGCGACAATGCGTGGCTCACCGTCTCGCTACGTGAAGGCAAGAACCGCGAGGTCCGCCGTGTCATGGCCGCCCTCAACCTGCATGTCAGCCGCCTTCTGCGCACGTCCTACGGTCCTTTTCAGCTTGGGGAACTGCAACCCGGCGAACTGGAAGAAGTGCAGGCGCGCGTCATCCGCTCCCACATTCCGCGTGACGCGGAGGGGGAGCGCGGCCGAAAGCCCCGCTGATGCGGATCATCGCGGGCGCACGGCGCGGTCGGACACTCATCGCGCCACCGGGCAACACCACGCGCCCCACCTCCGACCGCGTGCGTCAGGCTCTGTTCGATATGCTGCTGCACGCACCATGGGGCGGACGGGATGCGCTCGAAGACGCGCATGTGCTGGATGGTTTCGCGGGCACCGGCGCGCTGGGGCTGGAAGCCCTCTCGCGCGGGGCGGCCTTTTGCAGTTTCTTCGAGACCGACCGCGCTGCCCTTGCCGCCCTACGCGCCAACATCACAGACTGCCGGATGAAGGACAGCACGCGTGTTCTGCCCGGAAGCGTCCTCCGCCCGCCCAAGGCCTCGCATCCCTGCTCGCTGGTTTTTCTTGATCCGCCCTATGGTCACGCCCTTCCTGCTCAGGCACTGGCGGCCTTGACCCCGGCAGGCTGGATCGCACCGCAGGCACTGATCGTCACCGAGACGGGGCGTGAGGAAGAGCAACCCGTGGCGGATGTGGACATCCTTGCCGAACGCACACACGGCGCCGCGCGGTTGTGGATCTGGCGCGCCCCCTGATGGTCGAGACGCTGACAGGACCAGCGGAATTCGAAAAAGACATCCGCAAGAGCCTCTTTCTCGCCCGCGCCATGCCGGTGAACACGGAAGAGGCCGCGAAAGCCTTCATCGCGGAGGTTTCCGTGCCGGACGCCACGCATAACTGCTGGGCATGGAAGATCGGCCCGCGCTATCGCAGCGATGACGCGGGCGAACCGGGGGGCACCGCCGGACGCCCCATCCTGCAGGTGATCGAGGCACAGGGGCTGGACCGGGTGGCCGTGGTGGTGACGCGCTGGTTCGGCGGCGTGAAACTCGGTGCCGGTGGGCTTGTCCGGGCCTATGGCGGAACGGCGGCAGAATGCCTGCGTCTGGCCGAACGCACGGAACTGATCGAACGCGCGCGCCTGACTTTCCACTGCGCCTTCAGCGATCTGGCGCTTGTCACCTCCCGCCTTCCGGGCTTGGGCGCGTTGGTGGAAAGCGAAGAGTTCGATGCCACCGGCGCAACCTTCATTGTGGCCGTGCCAGTGGCCACCCTCGATCCGGTCATCACGGCGCTGGCCGATCTGACGAGCGGGCGCAGCGTGGCGAAAGTGGTGATGGAAGAGGAGCCGTCGGAAGACTGATCCCCCGTCAGCCTATCTCTCGCTCCGATCGTACGGCACACCAAGCGCTGCAGGAGCGGCCATGAGACGGCGCATTTTCTTCCACAGCACCACAGGCACAATGATGAACGCCAACGTGCCGAGATAGGGCAGCATGTTCAGCACCGGAGCCGCGATCGGCCAGTTCTGGGCCTGTCCAAGATAACCGATGGCGCTGACAAGACCGAACAAAAGCCCGGCACCCGCGGCATTGAACGGCCGCCATCCGGCAAAGATGACAAGCGCCACGGCAATCCAGCCACGCCCTGAGACCATTCCTTCCGACCAACTCGGTGTCACCGCCAGACTGAGATAAGCCCCCGCTCCACCCGCCAGCGCCGCGCCGATCACGACATAGAGAAAACGAAACTTCGTCACCGGAATGCCCACCGCATCCGCCGCCGCAGGGTTTTCACCCACGGCGCGCAGATTCAACCCATGGCGCGTGTGAAACAGCATCCACTGGCAGACCGCAGGCAACAGCACATAGATGGGAATGACCAGCAGGTTCTGTCCGAAAAATGCCGGTCCAATCACAGGAATATCCCGCAGCACAGGAATGGCCACCGGCGCGAAAGTCGCGGCCACCGGCATGCCCGCCACCGAATGTCCGATGGTCGCGGAAAGCCCCAGTCCCAGAAACGTCATGGCCAGCCCGCAAAGAATCTGACTGGCCCGCATGATGACGGTCGCCAGAGCAAAGACAGCCCCTCCAGCGCTCCCCACGGCCATCGCCGCAAGCAATCCCAACCACGGGTTGACGGTCTTCATGTCCACTAACACGGCCGTGGCCGCGCCCAGCGCCATCAGTCCCTCCACACCCAGATCGACCACACCCACACGTTCGGCCAGAACCTCGCCCTGCGCCGCCAGCGCCAGCACGCCTCCGGCCAGAACCGCCGTGGACAACAGGCCCGTCAGCAACACGATCATGAGGACACTCCGGGCGCAGAACGCCGCACAGGTTCCGCCACAACAGGCCGGTAATGCGCCAGTTCATCGGCAATGGCGACCAGAAGCAGAACCAGTCCAGTGATGGCCAGAACGGCCGTGGCCGCAAGTTGCTGCGTCTGCAACACGATGCCCGCATCAAGGATGAGCGCCATCAGAAAAGCCGCCGGAATCACCGCAAGGCAGGACCGGCGCGCCAGCACCGCCACGACAATGCCAAGATAGCCGAAATTGTCCGACATGCCGCCCTGAAGCCGGTGTACCGTTCCCGCCACTTCGAACATGCCAGCCAGAGCCGCCAGCGCGCCCGACAGCAGCATGACGGCCACGATGCGGGCCCGCGTGGGCATACCCGCATACCGCGCGGCACCGGGATTGGCGCCACTAACACGCACCTCATACCCCCAACTCGTGCGGCTCATCAGCAGCGAGAGACCACAGGCCACCAGGATCGCCACCGGAAAACCCCAGTGCACCACGCCCCAGATTTCCGGAACGGCCACAGGCAGCCGCTCGGTGGAAACCAGCGCCCCCGTCACCCGGTCGCGCCATGGCCCCGTGGTCAGCCAGTACGTCAGCAACTCCGCCACAAAGTTGAGCAGCAGCGTGGTGATGATCTCGTTCACGCCCGCAAAGGCCCGTGCCAGCGTCGGCACGGCAATCCACGCCATGCCGCACACCATGGCCACAACCGCCATCAAGGGCAGGATCACCACCGCAGGTCCATGAACGAACAGTCCCACCGCCGCAGCGCCAATGGCTCCAAGATAAAACTGTCCCTCACCGCCGATGTTCCACAAACCGATCCGGCTGGTCACTGTCACGGCACTTCCCGTGAGCACCAGCGGAGCCATGAACAGGGCGAGATCTTCCAGCCCGAACCGTGAACCGAGAGTGGAGCGCGCCACCAATGCGGCCAATTCCCCTACATTACGCCCCGACAGCGCAAGCAGCAGGGCGACAATACCCATCGCCACAACAAAGGCCAGCGCACGCCAGACCAACACATATCCGGCAGTGGCCGTGGAGAAACGCTGGAACCGCATCATTGCGCTCCCCTCTCTTCCGTCCGGCCACCCATCATAAGCCCCAGCCGCTCCACATCCGCCTGCGCCGCATCGAGCACACCCATGATCCGCCCATGAAAGAGAACCCCAATCCGATCCGACAGGTTGAGAAGTTCCTCGAGATCCTCGGAAACAATGACAAGCGCACGGCCTTCGTCGCGCAACTGCGCGAAATACCGATGCAGCGTGGCAATCGCGCCAATATCCAGCCCCCGGCTGGGATAGGCCGCCACAAGCACCTTTGAGGCGATCCGCATCTCACGCCGCGCCACCAGACGCTGCTGGTTTCCACCGGAAAGATTACGCACAGGCATGGAATAATCAGGGATTTTCACCCCGGCTACGGTCGCAATATCCTGTGCAAGCCGCAACGCCGCGCCTGCGTGATAAAGCCCGTTTCCACCGATGGGCGCGCGATCGTATTCGCGCAGCGCCATGTTGTCGGTCACACCAAGCGAAGGGACAAGCGCGCTCTGCAGACGGTCTTGCGGAATATGCCCCACGCCCGCCCGCGCCACGGCGACGGCATCCGCAGGCAACGCCTTGCCCTCCAGCAGCACGTCCCCGCGATCCGGAGCGCGCAATCCCGTGAGCAGTTCAGTCAATTCCCGCTGGCCGCTCCCCGCCACACCAGCAACACCGAAAATCTCCTCGCCCATCAGATCGAGCGACACATCCGAGAGCGTTTCCACACCGCGTCCATCACGCACGCTGACATGCCGCAAACTCATCACCGGCTTCGCACTACGCGGCACGGCATCGGGCGCCCGGACACGCAGATCCTGCCGCACGATCTCACGCCCCACCATCGTGGCCGCCAGCATCTGCGGCGAACAGTCCTTCGTCGCCCATGTTCCAACATTGCGCCCGCCACGAAGTATGGTGACGCGATCGGACGCTTCCATCACCTCATCGAGCTTGTGGGTGATGATGATGACGGCATTTCCCTCCGCCCGAAAGGCACGCAAGGCGCGGAAGAGATCGTTTGCCTCGGCCGGGGTGAGCACGGCCGTCGGCTCGTCAAGGATCAGCAATCGGGCCTTGCGCGCCAGCACCCGCACGATTTCCACGCGCTGCTGTTCGCCGGCCGAAAGATCCTCCACGCGGGCGGCAGGATCGAGAGGCATCCCAAAACGCTCACCCAGTTCACGGGTGTGAGCCTCCAGAACACCCGCTGGGATATGACGCGGCGTGTCGCTCCAGCCAAGATGAATGTTTTCGGCAACAGTAAAGGCCGAGACCAGTCGGAAATGCTGATGCACCATGCCGATCCCGGCGCGGATCGCTTCCTGTGGGCTGGAAAACGCCACGCCATAACCGTCAAGAATCATCTCGCCACCGTCCGGCTGATAGATCCCGGTGACAATGTTCATGAGGGTGGATTTACCCGCGCCATTCTCCCCCAAAAGGGCGTGGATCTCGCCTGAGCGAATGGTGAGCGACACATCCTCATTGGCCGCAACGCCGGGGAAATACTTGCATATTCCGACAAGTTGCAGAACAGGCGGCGTGCCTGACCGCATTACGGGCGGATGCTGGCCCGCCATGACGTCGTTTTCAGACAAGACCCGTCATCCCCTGCACGGCCCAGTCCCATTGATAGATCGCCTGATCGTCCATGATCTCTCCGGCCGCCACACGGATGCGTCCACTCGCATCACGAATAGGTCCACGAAATGGTGTCTCGCCCGCCAGAATCCGATCGCGCACGGCATCCGCCCTTGCCGCGATCTCCGGCGGCACGGTGGCCCCCCAGACATCGCGGTCCACTCCGTGACCGAGAGTGAGAAACGTGCCCGCCGCCTTCCATTGTCCGGTCAGGCGCGCGCGCACCTGTTCGATATAGAAATGTGAAAAATCGAGCACGACTGAACTGACATAAGAATCAGGACCGAAACGGCGCATATCGAGATTCCACATCGCCGCTTTCAACCCTCGTGCTTGCGCCACGCGCAGATAGGCCGGGTCATCCGTGATTCCACATAGAAAATCGCATCCACTGTCCGCCAGCGCACTTGCAGCCTGCGTTGCCGCCTGCGGATCGAACCATGAATTGATGGAAATCACGTTCATCGTGCAGGCCGGATTGACCGACTGCGCGCCCAGCAATGTCGCGTTGGCGCTCGCGATGACAGAAGGGACGGGAAACGTCCCGACATAACCAAGACGATTTGTTTTCGTCATCAGACCGGCCGCCACACCGATGATGTAGCTGGCATACCAGTGCGTAATGTAATACCAGCCCAGATTGTCCGTCACCCGTGTACCGTCGCACTCAAGAAACGCCACGTCAGGCGCCCGGTCCGCCACATCCTTGATGAAATCGCCATAGTTTGAGGTAGCGATAACCATTTGCGCACCTTCCGCCACGAACTGGCGAAAAATTCGGGTCGCATCCGCAGAATACGGCACCGTCTCGACATAGATGGTGCGCAGCTTTGGAAAGACACGCTTCATCTTCTGGATGCCAAGTTCATGCGCGGTGGTCCATCCACCATCCGTAATAGGACCGACATGCCCGAAGGCGATCAGCGCCTCTTCTTCCGCCAACGGCGCGAAGCGGGTCTGTCCGGGGGCTGCCTGCGCAGGCAAAAGCCCGCAGCCTATCCCTGCCCCAACGCCCGCCAGAAGATGACGGCGCGTGAGTAAACCATGTCCCTTCATGCTCCTAGCTCAGCAGACAGAAGAAGCGGAATGCCGGCTTTTCTCAGTTCCTTCGTCGCATCCGCGCCTGAAGCAATCCCCCGACACGCATCCTCCACCACCAATGTTGCAAAACCGGCCTTCTGGGCATCACGAGCGGTCTCCGTAACGCACACATCCAGCGCCAACCCCGTGACAAACACACGCGCCATACCCATGGCGCGCAGCCATCCCTCAAGACCTGTCGTGGCTGCACCACTGTTGTCGCGAAACGCCGAGTAACTGTCTGCTGAGGGAGACAACCCCTTGCGAAGAATCAGGGCTACGTGACGTTGATCCAACCCGCTTGCCAGCTCCGCGCCAGTCGTCCCGGCGACACAATGCGTCGGCCATTGGCCGCCCTGTTCACGGAACGAGCAATGCGTGGGGGGATGCCAATCCTGCGTCGCCACAACCGTTCCAAACGGCAACGCCGAGAGACGGTTGATCACAGGAATGACGGCGTCCCCTTCTCCAACCGGCAGCGCGCCACCGGGCAGGAAATCGTTCTGCACGTCCACCACCAAGAGGGCGTCATGGGAAGAAAGCTTCATCATGGCAGCACGATAGCGCGTGACGCGCGCGCTGTCTTTACTTCGATAACGAAATGACATCCCAACCCACATTGCCTCCCTTTCATGAGGGGACTATGGCTTTGTGCGCGATGAAAAAGGAGGTGGCGGCATGTTCCTGATCGGCAAGTTGCTGACCATGACGATGATGCCAACAGCGCTGCTTGTTGAGCTTTTGCTGCTGGGCCTTCTTTTCCGCCGTCACCGCACTGGCCGTATGCTGGTCGGGGGTGTGGCCGTCCTTCTTGCCCTCTGCCTCGTCTGTCCCGTGGATCAATGGGCTATCCGCCCGCTGGAAGACCGTTTTCCACAGGTTCGCACGCTATCTCCCCATGTGGACGGCATCATCGTGCTGGGAGGCTCGATCGACGATCTTCTCAGCGAAGACCGTCAGACCCCTGTCACGGGTCAGGCCGGTGACCGTCTGACAGCCTTCGCCACGCTGGCACGACATTACCCGGACGCAAAGCTTATCTTTACAGGAGGCTCCGGTGACGTGACGCAAGGCGTCACGAATGAAGCGAAATGGGCAAAAATCCTGCTCGCAGGCATCGGCCTGCCGCCTGAGCGGGTTGTGTGGGAAGACCGCTCTCGCACCACACGGGAAAATGCCACCGACAGCTTCACCCTTGTTCATCCCAAGCCAGATGAAACGTGGCTTCTTGTAACATCGGCCAGCCACATGCCGCGTTCGATAGGCGTCTTTCGCCGTATCGGATGGAACGTAACCCCCTACCCGGTCGGTTATCTTTCACGCGAGCATCTGCGCGCCTACTCCCTGTCGCTGGGCTCACGCATGGCCGTGCTCGACTGGGCCGCTCATGAATGGATCGGCCTTGCCGCTTACCGCATGCGGGGCTGGACCGACAGGCTCTTCCCCGCCCCACTGGACATGCCGGAAGCACGATGATCCTTTCCGAAACAAACAGCGCGCTACAGCGTCTTTCCCCCATCCGTGATCTGACGTCTCAGCAGAAGGAACTGGTGACCACCATCATACGCTTCTGCGAAACGCACCGAGCGGACAAACACGCGGTCCTCGTGATCGAAGGCGATGCGGGAACCGGGAAAAGTCTCGTCCTGAACACAGCGTTCACGCGCATACAGGAGGAAGCACGCAGTCGGGACACCAAAAGCTGTCTGCACGGGACAAACAACATTCTCCTCGTCAATCATCCCGAGATGATCAAACTCTATCGCAACATAGCCGCCGATGTCCCGGCCCTTCGCAAACGCGACTATGAACGACCAACCACCTTCATCAACGCCGCCCACAAGAACGGCGCACACACAGACATTGTGTTCGTGGATGAAGCCCATCTCCTGCTCACCCGAAGCGATGCCTACAATCATTTCCGACAGAACAACCAGCTTGATGAAATCCTCAAGCTGGCCCGCATCGTCGTGATGGTCTTCGACCCGCGCCAGACACTCAAGTTCAAGGGATACTGGGATCTGGACCGTCTGGAGAAACATCTGGGCGACATCCCGCATGAAACCGTGCGACTGACGGAGCAATTCCGGGTTCGCGCCCACCCCGATGTCATGCGCTGGATACGCGCCCTGTGCGACGGACGACTGCTTCCTCTCCCGGCAAAACAGGATTTCGATTTCCGAATCTATGACGACGCTGAAACGATGTATCACGACATCCGCACTCTGGACGCGCGCTACGGCCTGTGCCGCATTCTTGCGACCTATGACTTCCCCTACACGCTCAACGGCGCAGACCACATGGTGAAGGCCGGCTCCTTCCACCTGCGCTGGGACCGCAACCAGCCCAATCATCCACTGCCATGGGCTGAGCGTGCAGATTCCATCGATGAAGTGGGATCGGTCTACACCGTTCAGGGTTTCGACCTGAACTGGGCAGGAGTGATTCTCGGTCCCTCTGTCAGCTACGATTCAAAGTCAGATCGCGTGATCTTTCTGCCTGAGCATTATGAGGACAGCGCCGCTTTTATCGGTCGTGAAGGAGTAGCCGACGTCACGGCGGCAAAACGCCACGTCATGGCCAACGCGCTGTTTGTCATTCTCACGCGCGGTGTGCACGGCCTGTATCTGCACGCGACCGATCCCACTCTGGCCCACAGATTGCACGAACTGACCGCCGCACGCAGCTGAATGTCAGATATGGATCACGTCACGGCAGACGGACGCGGCGAACAGATCTGACGAGATGGTGTCAGGCAAACGACCGATCAGCTTCAGTTCATCGGCATATTGCGCCATCTGATCGCGCAACCAGCGGCCCAGCAAATGCACAGGGGCTGGTTCATGCGCCAGCATGTCGGTCACATCCGCCAGTTCCATGTCCACCAGATGGGGCGCAAGCAGAGACGCTACATCCTTGCGGTGTTTTTCAATCCACCGGCACGCATCGCGCAGCGCCAATGTCAATGCCGCCGCGCCCTGTGGGTCGGTGTCGATGAAACGGTCGGACAGCCCCAGAACCTGATTGACGCGCTCGGCGTAATGTCCCGTTGTGGAACCGAGCAATTCGAAAAGTGTGGCGGTGTTGTCCATGCGTAACTGCCACCCCAACGTGTCGTGGGTGATGATCGCGTCCATGTCCGGCGCGGCCACTACGCGATCGAGATCTGCCTCCGGCACGGAACGCCAGTGCACATCGCCCGGGTTAAGCCCCTTGCGACGCATCTGGACCGAGAGAAAACAGCGATCGGACGAATCATCATTCGGAACAATGACCGTGCGTCCGATCAGGTGCTCCAGTCGCGTCATCCCACTGCGTTTGCGCACCAGCAACCGAAATGTCCCCGCACTCAATCCGGCAACAAGACGAGCCGGAACGCCCGCGTGCAGTCCCGGCAGCCAGGATAAGGCCGGCGCAACCGCCGCTGCGAAATCGTCATGCGTAAGCGCGGAAATGGCCTGATCGCCCGTCACCATCGGACGGATTGTCACATCGAGATTATAGCGGGTGAAAAATCCACTCTCACGCGCCACGATCAGAACCGGATCAACCTCCGGATCGGGCCATGCGAGGGTGAGACTACGCGGCTGACCGTCGAGTGGCAGATGCGCACGATGCGGGCGATGCCCCTTCCACCACAGTCCGCCACCGAGAAATGCCAGTCCACAGGTACCTCCGGCAGCTACAAGCAGACGTCTCCGACTGCGCTCTTGCCGGACGTACGCTTCTGCCTTCATTCCTCGCCCCTTTGTCCCTGTTTTCCGCACCGAAGCACAAGCCAGCTCAGTCAGTGCCGTATCGCTATGCCCTTGCT
The DNA here is from genome assembly GCF_011516945.1 of Acetobacter estunensis. Lineage (GTDB taxonomy): Bacteria > Pseudomonadota > Alphaproteobacteria > Acetobacterales > Acetobacteraceae > Acetobacter > Acetobacter estunensis. The sequence goes on along the minus strand of NZ_WOTH01000003.1, from coordinate 132,166 downwards.
GCCCTTCGGTTTATGCGATGTCAAAACCATGTGCGAAAAATCTTCCTCTAAAGGCTTTACGACGCTGCCAAGGTTGAGTATACGGTCGCCCACGGCTGATCCCGAATAGCTCAGTTGGTAGAGCAAGCGACTGTTAATCGCTGGGTCGTAGGTTCGAGTCCTACTTCGGGAACCACCGCCGCTTATTTTTCCATACAAAATCAAATAGTTACAACATTCTTGTTGATGTTCGCCCTGCATGTTGTCCCTCTTGCGGACCGACATTCAGAGCGCCGTTCTGAGGTGTTGTGAGACTATTTCCGCGCTCGACATGCGTAAGCCCCGATCAGCGCGGCCTCTGCCCGCCCGTCGTCCTTCACGCGCTTGAACTGATCGGCAGCGGTCGGGAAAAGCTGCATTGCCCTAACTCTCGCTCCGCCCTTGTCGGCAGGGCATCCGGTGGCCTTCTTCCAGACGGCTGGCGTCACGGTCGAAAGCGGCTTACCAAGAGCAGCGGCCACACCCTCGATAACACCAACGCCACGACCGAACGCGAACGCTCCGACGGCACCCTCGCCCGGTCTGGTGCTGACCTTCTCAAGCCATATCTCAGCCGGGTCATGCGCCCTCAGCATTGTCGCCAGTAGCGGAGCAGACACGACGTTGCGCTGCTTCTTCGCCACGGTGATGGCCACGGTCGGCATGTCGAAGACCTCAATCAGGTCGCCAGCATCGGACAGGATGGCGATTGCGCCGCTGTTGCCGGGGTCGATTGTGGCAATGGTCATCGGCCCATACTCCATTGAATGGGTGGTCGCGGGCGGATGCGCTGCTCTCCACCCCACACCGCCAGCGCTGTGGCCAGCACGAGGTCGTCATGGATGCCTTCACGCCACGCTTCCATCGTCTCATTCCCGTGCGCGGTCTTCTTCACTCTGAACCCCTGCAATTCAGATTTCAGAGCTTCGGACGCGGTGGCCTGCGATGTGAGTTCGAGCCGGTCCTCGGAAAACGCAATGTCCAGCGCAGACGCCAGCACCGACTTCGGAACATTCGCCTCGCGGGAGTTCGGCCTGTTCACCTTCGAGCCGCCAGTGATCGACACGCCGACAAGCGCCAGTCCCATTTCACGCATGGTATCGACCACCGGTGCGCCGACGCCCGTACGGTCCACGAACAGAGCGGGCGGCACGGGTGCCGCAGGCAGTTGTCCGATAACATTCTGAACAGATCTGGCAATATCGGGATAGGATGTGCCCCGTGGATAGCGATGCACGTTGCGGATGCGGTAGCGCCACGTCACCCGACGCTGCGCGGTCTGCGCCGCAGGCTGGAACTTTGTCCGCTGCCAGCGCTGGCGCTCGCAAAGATAGACTTCCGCCACGCAGATCGCCGTAAAATCCTGCGACTTTCCGAGATCGAGCCCGATGGAATAGCCGTCAAGCTGCCCTTCGGTGATGACGCGGCGGTCTTCCACGATCTCCGTGTAGGAACCGATCATCACAGGCTGACCGTAGCAGCCGGGTGATCAGCCGGATCTTCGAAACCTGCGTAATGCAGCGTGCCCGGCACCACGGTGAAAGGGCCGCCCTGATACGTGACACCAACAGTGCCGATACAATCGGTCAGCACTTCCTGCGCGCCCGGCTGAATGGTGATGCGGCCGCCGTTTGCGCGTGCTCCATCCGGAACAGTGGGTGCCTCGGTTTCTCCAGACGCGTACCAAAGAGAAAGTGGAGCAGAGCCGTCATTGCTGACCAGCAGGCCGGCACCGGCATCACACTCAGGGAAAGTCACGCTTGCCAGTCCATGAATGGGCACCGCTGGCACTGAAATTGCACCGCTCACACCACTGGGACCGGTTTCAGTCGCAGCGAGATTCATTGCCCCCGATAAGAAAAGACGCCGTATCTGCATGGATTACCTCAGAAATTGAGTTCGAGCAGAGGCACATCACGGGAGAACGCCCGCTCGATGGCCTCATCGGAAAAAAACTGGTCGTCAGCCTCGACAAACCGGCACATGAACTCCTGAGCAAACTTGTGCGGTCCGTATTCGGATTTCATGTCTTCGAGGTAGTCAGCGCTGATTCGTGGCACCTGAAGGGCTGTGACGCTCTCCCGCTGCCACTTGGGATCGCCACCGGCCCAGGCATGATAGAAATGGCCGCGCTTGCCGTTGGGCGTGCTCATGAGCACCAGACGCCCGTTACTGGTCGCCAGCATCGGCAGGAAAGCCTCATACAGACTGTCGTGAACGAACGCAGCCTCATCTTCCACGATCAGGTTCGGAGCGGAATAGCCACGGATGCTGTCGCCGTCACCCGGCAGACTGACGATGCGGGAACCATTGGCGAGCTTCAGCTCGGTCGCCGCCTCCTTTACCAGCCGGGGCGGGCCTTCCATCGTGTTGATGTGGCCATAAATCTTGGCAAGCAGTTCCGAACTCTGACGTTGAGCCTTGGAGAAAAGCAGGATCAGGGAATTAGGATGATACATGCCCGTATGAAGCCCCAGCACGGCGGTTGTGCTGGTCTTGCCCGCCTGCCGGGTGCAATTGAGCAGGATCCGGTTGCTGGTCGAGTTCAGTACACTGCCTTGCCATGGGTCGGGCTCAAACCCCAGACGCTCACGGGCGAACAGCACAGGGTCGAGGCCATGCCGGATGTCGCGGGCCATATCCTGCGCCAGATCAGTCATCAATCACCTGTCCGAGCGCCTGCACCACAGCGGCACGGGCATCGGGGAACGGAGCCAGCGCCGTGAGGATACTCCCCTGCACGACCGTCCAGCCGGGCGCGTTGACGATGTTGATCTGCACGCCAGCACGGGAGCCTTCGCCGGTCACACGGGCCTGACTGTCCAGCACGCCACGGGCTTCACGGATGGCGGCGATGGCGTCCTTCAGCTTGCCGGCCTTCTCCGCCCGGTCGAGCAGCGACATGGCACGACCACGCAGTTCTTCAAGCTGGGCGACAATGCCAAGCGTCGGCTCGATCTCATCAGAGGCCAGTCCAGTCGCCTTTTCCAGCCGAGGCAGGAGATGGTCCGTGTAGTGTCTCTGGAGGGCACGGGCCGTGACGCCGGGGAACGCCTCCGCAACCGAGGCGCAGGACGTATCCGGGTTGATGAGAGCCCGGTCGATCTCCCGTGCCAGAGTGTGGGTGCAGATGCTGCACGGACGGCCTCTTTTGCCTGCCGTTTTTTTCGTCGCGCTCACCACGGTTGGAGCAATTTCGCCACCATTTTCGTCCGACGGTTCTGCGGCGTTTTCGGGAGGGATTTTCACTCGCAGACCCATACCCCGTTCCGCTCCAGCCATGCCGCTGCCAAGGGCACACGCAAGGTCGTGAGACGGGTCTTGTCGCTGTCAGTCAGAAGGTGGGCTGGGCGCACGCTGACAGTGACTCCATCACGCCTGATCTCATCGACCAGCATCCGGCCATCGTCCTCGGGTGTCTCCAGCTCATCCGTGTGAAAGGATGTCTCACGGATCCAGACCATGGCAGCCTGCCGGATTTTTTCGAGATAGCTTCTGACCAGATGCGGCTGGATGGCATCGCAGGATCGAAAAACCTTCTCGATTTCGGCAAGAGGTTTATCGAGTGCCGCGATCTTCTGTCCGGCGTCGAGTCCGCGATCAGTCAACCCAAGAGCGACATCAGCGCCAAGCGCTGCAAGATTCAGGCGAAAACGTCCGTCAGTTTCGTTCCAAGCCCAGGGATCGCCGGGAAGTACATCGCCCAGATCTGACAGCATAACATCGACAGTCATCTCTTCAGGAGTGAAGAATTTCGGTCGCTCCGGGCGGGTATTATCTGAAACAGTGCTGTCATGAATCGCAGCAAGGCGATGACAGGTCTTTCGTGCCTGTTCCAGATCGCCAAGTGGGCCGACCATCGCCCACGTGTCGTCGAAGAACACGACGCAAGGCGCGAAAAGCGGGTTATTATGCTGATCGTGCATTCCGTGAACCCATAGATGCAGCGCAGACGTCCAGTCGATTAGACCATCGGAAACGATATACTCCGTCGCGGTGCATTTCCCCGATTTGATGTGCGGGACCGGCAGTTTCTTCTCAAGGATTGCGTCATTCATGCCCGCACCTCCTCATTACGAGAAGCCGCGAGTGCCGCAGCAACCGTCCGGAATACGGACGGATGACGATCACCGGGCCATATTAAACCGACGCGTGGCTGACCGTCCGATCCGAGAGCGTCAGTCAGGAAGACAAGGCGTGGAACTGGGTGGATTCGTACATAGCTCGGGCGTTTACGCTTTTGCAGGCGCATTTTCAGCACTTTCTATAGTGCCGCTACAATTTTCTTATGGACAGACGGATCCGAAAACCGCTATCAGGAGGGTGTTGATTTCCTCTTGATGCTGATTTTCAGATCGCCGTCCTGTCTAATCGCAGGCGGCGTTTCTGTTTTCAGGCAGCTTTTGGGCGCAGGGATGCGATCCAGCGTTCGTAGCTTTCCACTGTGATCAGCGTCCGGCTTCCGACCTTCACGCGCTCAAGCATCGTGTTCCGGTAAACGGTGGCTCGGCTTAGGCACGTTTCGTGCATGACGTCTTCAATTCGCAGGAAGCGGCGTCCCTGACTGTCTGGCTGTGGAATGCTCATCTTGAAACTTCTCCGTTCGCTGTGTGCGTCGTGTTCTCTCTAGACGAAGCAGTCTGACTGTTCGTAGGGGGACATTTTTTTATTTCTGTGATTTTCCCCCTCACGCGGAATTCTCTATTTTGTCGTCTGCCAGAAGTTGGCGAATCAAATCCGCTATCGCATCATGGTTGCGTCCATCATTTGGCAATCCCGCCCATTGAGTCAGCCTTTGCAATTCAGGTAGAAGATCTGTGCTATCTTTTCGATTTACGCTCTGGCACACTTTCGAAATAATCAGCTGCATCCAACGTATTGATAAACTTGTGCGTTCAGACCCATTAACAGTATTTACTGAAATATCTTTCCCATAAATTTCATTTAGGAATGTCCTCAACTTCAAAATAAGCGCTCTCTTTGACCAATCCTTTTTTGCTCCTCGCTTTATGGAAATATTATTTATTTGCTCTAATCTATTAGATATCAGATCGTTAATAATATCTATCGACATAGGAAGCCGAGCAATTATTCCTTGGATGTTATTTTTGATTTCATGGCTGTCAGCATCAATTGATGTGCTTCCTGATGCTTGAAATTGCTTGACCCATAAACTGACTGGGTCAGAAGGGATCCCTAAAGACAATTGGCTGCAAAGAACGGGAAGTATCTCTCTCGCGTCTTGTGATTCAGAAGAATCTCCTGCACATAGTAATTTAAGGCCGCGTTCTGACCATTTTTGCATCTCCACAAGCCACTTTTTTAATTTTATTATTTCTGATTTTCGTCCTTCATCTTCATTTGAATAATTTTTTCGTTCCGAGAATATATATTCAATAAATATATGATTTATAACGCTGGAGAGATCAACGTTACATTTCTGTATACGATTTATATTTAATTCTTTTTCGATGAAAAAAAGAGTTTCATTTGAGACGTTAGGTTGATTTCTAATTTGAATCGGGCCCGTTTCTTTTGGGATATGAATTTTACGCATTGAAATCTCGCTTTTCCTTCATCCTAAGCACCTCGACTCAGTACCGCGAGCATGAGATGTGAAACTTACCGACGGCAACGCCGATCTCGCGCCACGATGCGCCAGCCTGTCGCATCGCAATCAGGCGTTCCACCGTGGAACGGGGCCATTGCTTCCGAGGGCGCCCCATTACGGGGCACCTTCTGAGGTGACGCGGTGTTCGGGGTCACCAACCTCGGGGGCCTGTGCAGATTTGCATTCTGCCCTCCCTTGGGGTGCCTCCTTTACGGAGACGCCCTTTGTGCCGGCAATGGCGATGGATGCCGTGAGGATCTCGTCGTGTGCCTCTTTTGCCAGAGGCGTGATGTTACCTTTGGCGGTTTCCTGCGGACTCATCGCACGGCCTCTACGGCATAAGCGTGGCCTGCGGTGACGGGATCAGGCGATCCGAGCCCATAGACAGACAGCGCAATGAGGAATGAAACGAGGATAGCCGCCAGAATGTTGGCGTGTGCTTCCTCTGCCTGCTTTGATGCAGGCGTGCTATGGGCGTTCTCAGTCATGTCCGAAACTCCGGTTCGGTTGTGGTTAGGCCGGGTTTGAGAGCTGCAACTCTCTACCCGTCCGATGTTGGCCTTTCAGCCAATGTCAGATATAATGACTGACATAGCACAAAGTCAACTGTGAGAACCAATGTTGGATATAAAACCTGAGCAATGCCTGGGAGCCCGCGCCATGTTGAGGCTGACGCGGGGCGATTTGGCTGAGGCTGCTCAAGTAGCAATCGCGACGTTAGCAGACTTTGAAGCTGGCAAGCGCACCCCTCATCCCCGCACCCTCGCAGCTATCCGCTCCGCCCTGGAATCCGCCGGTGTGGAGTTCATTGCTGAGAATGGCGGCGGCGCCGGAGTGCGACTGAAGAAAGAACGCGGTGAGGCCTAAACCCCCCACTCCATTCGTCTCTTGATGTTCATTACCGTTGACGGCGCGACACCGATCTTCTGAGCCACTTGTCGCAGGGTCATTTTCTTTCCTCTGGCCGTGCTCAATATCCTACGCACTGCCGCACGTCGTTGAGCGGCCGTGGTCAGGTTTGATGGCAGAGTGGCCCGCGTCGGTCTCTGGTGAGTCTGCCTTTTCCTTTGAATCCATCATCATGCACCTCCGCCGCCAATCGTCGGAGGCTTCAGTAAACGAATAGTTAATAATTAATATCCTTTCACGCACCGTTTACCGGCTTGCAGGCCCCCCAACCCCCTCAAATCTGAGGAGGTAGAACACCGCCCTTTCAAGACGGTGGGCATAGGTGCGGACAATCAAACACTGTGTTCGGGACGCATGGGTCGGGTGCGCATGCCGCTGGTGTCGCGTTTCATTACAGAGAGCGGTCTGGGTGCTGGAATTAAGCTGAGGAAAGAGCCTCCTTCCCCCTCTTAAATTAAGGCTACTGGCACTACCGATACCCTCTGGAGTGCTTGGGGAAAGCTTTTTTTCAACGTTCCTAAAGTAAAATAAAAATCTACATAGGGCATCAATTACGTTTATTTGATTAGTGTAATTAAGAACTTCGATTTCGTGTGCGATAGCTCCATTAATGCGCTCCCAATTATTATCTCTCACCGAAAATTCCTCAAAAAAAAGAGGCCCCACGGGCCTCCAAACATATGGGTACAATCAATATTATTAATTATTCGCGGGATGCTGAGTGTTCTTCGTCACCATACCCTTCTACAGTATCTAAAACCTCTCCAACAATTTCTCGCGTAAGTGTAGACCCCTCTCCCCGAAGCCCCATTACCAAACTGACTCGCTGCAACCGCTTCTCTGACGAGGTCATAACGTGCTTGCGAGCACGGTCGACTAAAGCCCCGTAATCCAACACTTCCATGACATCTCCCCTAAGAACGCAACAACAAAACAAGAACACCTTGACATGCGATACCAAACGTGAATCGATAATCGTGTCGTCAAACAAACTACGGATGAAAAATCTTCTTGACAACACATATTGAGCATTGCGCTCTTAACATTTGGTTGAAATGAATTTAGTGTAATAATACCACGTCTCTATCATCTCCCGCCGCTTCTCGAACAGATCCCCACGTCGATAAGCGGCTTCGACCTTGTTGCTGATGGCGTGCGCCAGCGCCATCTCAGCCACTTCGCTGGGGTAATCCGTCTCTTCGGCCGCCCAGTCGCGGAACGTGGACCGCAGGCCATGGACGGTGACGTCCTTCGTGCCCGCTGCAATATGAAGCGCCTTCGATAGAGCTACGTCTGACAACGGCTTGGCTCGCTTCTGGCCGGGAAACACCAGATCACCGGCACGCTCATCACGTAGAGGCAAGACCTCCTGCAGAACGGCCACAGCGCCGTCAGACAGAGGGACGCGGTGCTCTTTCCCCATCTTCATCCGGTGCGCCGGGATCGTCCACATACGGGCGTTCAGGTCGATCTCTGACCATGTTGCGTTGCGAGCTTCTCCAGACCGGCCAGCAGTCAGACAGGTGAAGCGTACGGCCTTGGCGGCCATTCCCTGAGATTCGGCCAGAGCGGCCATCACACGCCCAATATCTTTACGATCAATGGCCTTGTGGTGCTCCACCTTGGAAACATTCGAGGGCTTGGGGAGAATCGCGGAAATGTGGCCTTTCCATCGTGCTGGGTTCTCGCCTGCCCTCCAGCCATGGGTGCGAGCGTAGTCGAGAATGCGCTCCATCCGACCACGGAGCTTGTCCGCGGTTTCCGTCTTCTCCACCCAGATCGGGCGAAGAATGGAAAGGATGTCGCCAGTCTCGATCTTGGCGACGGGCTTATCACCAATCAGGTCATAGGCATGCAGTTCCAATGACCGCCGCCAGTTCTTCGGACGCAGTGGATCACGCCAGCCAGCCGCTTGGTCGGAGATGTATCGCTCAGCCACATCACGGAATGAGATGCCCGCCTCTCGCTTTCTGATAGCGTTTTCGCTCTGACGCTGCTCCAGTGGATCAACCTTCTGGTTAAGCTGGCGTCGTGCGTCCGATGCGAGCATACGGGCCTCGGCCAGAGATATGTCATAGCCAGACCCGAGGCTCATCTCCCTGCGTTTGTCGGTAACGGGGCTTTTATAGCGGAAGGTCCATATCCGGGATGCGCCACGAACGACCAGCCAGAGGTTCCCACCGTCACACAGATCACCCTCTTTGTGGGCTGTGATCTGTCTGGCCGTTAAACGGTTTGGTGCAAGCCGACTCATAACCTTATCCGCCCCTCTTTTTGCCCCTCTTAAAACATGCGTTTAGCAGAGTCGCGGCGAGAAGTACAGAGATAATGAATATGACAACTCACTGTATTTTATAACGATTCTTGACGCTTCCAGAGACATTAAGAGACGCAGGTTTCCTTCCTACTTCGGGAACCACCGTCTTTCTCCTGAAAATATCGTTCTATCGGCCGTTCACTTCGGTTCGAACAGGTATTCCGCCCACGTTTGGTAGAACGCCCCGCTTCATAAGCGAAAATGACAAGGTTGGCTTGCATCCACCTTGATCCCCTCCCGGGTCCAGAAGGTTATAACCCTCTCGCGCAAGCACCGTGTCCCACACGTCTGCCGAGGAAAGACCCGATGAACAAGCTCTTCGCCCTCCTTATTGCCGGAGTCGCTCTGACTGCGAGTCAGCCGATACTCGCTGCGGAAACACAATCCTGCACATCCGGAGTCTGCCAATCCACTGAAAAAGGATGGAAAACCGTTCGCAATGGAACGGTGAATGCCGCACATTCCACCACCAAATGGAGCGAAAAGACCGGAAAGAAGATCGGCACATGGGGAAGCCACACCACCCATAACGTGGGACAATGGGGTTCGCACACGGGCCACAAAATCGGACAGTGGGGCTCAAATGCGACAAAAGACACCAAGCACTTCTTTACGGGAAACTGACGTTCACACGCGCCACGTCTCTCTGCTCTGAGAGCCGCAAAAACCGTTTCCATCCACGAAGGACATGACGATGAGCGAATATCGCATTGAGGAAATCAAGGACACGGGCGGCAAAACTGTTCGGTGGGAAATCTACCACGAAGACACACTGATCCGCTCCTTCACCGATCAGACCGAAGCCGAACGCACCCTTGCCGACTTGCGGAGCAAGGAACAATTCCCGTCCACCTGAAATCACTTCGGGTTTGAGCCGAAAAACCGTCTCATTGAGGCGGTTTTTTTATGTCCGCATCCTCACCGCACGGGCCAGGGACCCTGATGATTCCCTTTGCACGCATCCGCCTTGGCTTGCCCGTCAGAGGATTGATCCGCGCAGGCCGATTTGCCTGCGTCGTGTCGGGCACGACATGACATGCCAGACCTTCCGCCCGTCGGGCCGCAGCAAATCTTTCGGCATGAGAAAGCTGCGCTGCCTGATACAGCACCTGCTCACCAAGCATGACCTTGTGCTGTTTCATGATTCTTCCTTTTTCGATCCACGAACAGAAAAGCCTTGGACGGCTGTCGTCATTCACCGCCTCGCGCATCCGTTTCATGTTAAGAATGCCGATACCTTCTGCCTGAATATGAAAAAGGGAAAGCGATGTCAGCGCAAGATGAACCGCGTGGCCCCGGCGATCCGTTCACGCGCGAAGCTACGCGCCTTCGGAAAAATTTTCTTGAGATGAATCTCTACGAGGGATTCGAACTGGCCATCATGCTCGTGCTGACGGCCCTCATCATGCTCGTAACACTGTTCGCGACATGGAATCTGACCAAGGAAGTCTGGCAACTCGTTCTGGCGCAACGGATCGACCCCGGCGACATGCCCACTTTCCAGACCGTTTTCGGCAATATCTTCACGGTCATCATCGCGCTGGAATTCAAGAGTTCGCTGCGTATCAGCCTGTCTCCCAACAAGGATGTCGTGCGCGTGCGCACCATTGTCCTCATCGCCCTGCTGGCCGTAGCGCGGAAATTCATCATTCTCGACCTGCATGAAGTCAATCCAGCCGAGATGTTCGCCTTCTCTGCCGCCGTTCTGGCGCTTGGCGTGGTGTACTGGCTGATCCGTGAGCAGGACATCCGCGTGGCGAGCCGCACCGAGCCAACCGTTCCTCTCACACCGCCCCATCAGGATGCCGGACACGGATAAGGAACTCCAACGAAAAAGGACGGCTCCGAAGAGCCGCCCTTTCCTGACAGACAAGTCGAGGCATCCGAAAACGCCTCACTCCTGATACGAGATCAGTTGTTGTTGTCGTCTTTGTGGTGCTTGTGGTGATGCTCGCCGGACTGGTCGTTCTGACCACGGTCACCGTCGCGACGATCGCCTTCACGGTGCTCACCATCGCGACGATCACCGTCACGACGATCACCATCGCGGTGCTCGCCACCCTGCATGCCACGATCGCCCTGCGGACCGTGGTCGCCCTGCGGGCCGCCACGATCGTCGAACTGACCCGGACGGTTCTGATTATCGTCCTGAGCGTGCGCTGCGAGCGGAGCTGCGAAACCAAGAGCCGCAACGAGCAGAAAAGCCTTTTTCATTTACCATCTCCATCTGGTGGTTGAGCGGCAACATGCCGGAGAGAAATGCCCAAAACATGACCACCGTGTAACAGAGTGAGACATTGATCGGCACCGCCGTTACATGTCCTACTCCGTCCTCTCCATGGGGGAACGTCATGAGCGAAATCGGCTCTCCTGTCGCCCCCTTATCTGGCATATCCCTGCCGCATTCCCGGCTCCTACGGCACAAATAGCCTCCACCCCCAGCCGAAAGCCGCAGAAAATACGTATGACCTTTTCATGACAGGGCCGCATGGGCACATGGCAGCATTGACGCTTGAACATATAGCCCCCCACATCGAGTCATCCTCTCCCCTATCGTAATCACAAGGAACGAAATTTCATGCCCCTGCCCTCCATCTCTCTGCGCCACGCTCTCTTTATAACGGCCGGCAGCCTCCTTCTCGTCGGCTGCGCATCTGCCTCTCATCCCCCACATCGGATCGGTATGCCTAACCCCGCCTCGGCTTGGTGCATCAAGCAGGGAGGCCATCTTGAAATCCGCAAGGAAAGCAGCGGCTCGGTAGGCTATTGCCACCTGCCGGACGGACAGGTGGTGGAAGAGTGGGCCCTGTTCCGCGCAGCCCATCCGAGCGACGGCATACCGCGCTAAAAGCAAGCGAGGCGCCCACACTCATTGCGGGAATGCGACACATCATTGCCGCTTCCCGCATCAGAAAATACCATTCGCAGTGTATTGCGTGCGCCCCAGAACGAATGTCCCGAGAGGACGTTATCTGGATACGCTCCCTTTCACTTTTCGAACAGGATTCCTCTCCATGAACACTCTCGCGGGAAACCGCTGGCTCCTCTTCGTCCTACTCGGCCTGGCCAGCATCGCTCTGGGAGCCGTGGCGTGGATCGACGCCATCTCGGTCACGCTCGCCAGCACCGTCATCTTCGGCGTCCTGTTCATCATCGCAGGCGCGTTCCAACTGGTTCATGCTTTCGCATTGCGTGACTGGGGCAGCTTCTTGTTCACGCTCCTTCTGGGCGTGCTCTACATCGTCGGCGGCGGTCTTCTGATCGAGGAACCCGCCACAGGCTCCGTCGTCATCACGGTGTTCATCTCCATCTGCCTGATTATCGGTGGCGCAATCCGCTGCGTCATCGCCTTCCAGAACCGTATGCTTCCGGGCTGGTGGCTGATGCTGCTCGGCGGTCTCGCCACGCTTGCCATTGGCGTCATGCTCTACGCTACGCTGCCATGGTCAGGACTATGGCTGGTGGGCACACTGATCGCCTGCGAACTGATCTTCGCCGGTGTGGGCTGGATCCAGTTCGGCCTCGCCCTGCGTCGTGGCTCGGCCATCATCGAAACACGCACGTTCTGAACCGTCCCGCGTGACAGCGGCATACCTCCTCCGCTGTCACGGTTTCGCGAGAGGTTCGCAACAACCCGTCTAAAAATGTCAGGGTGCGCCCGCCATTCCATACGGGAGGAAGACATGAGCGAATCCCACACCCTGCGCGACATCCCCATCGGTATCGACGCCACCGGCAACCGCACCGAGAGTGACTCGATGGGCAAGATCGAGGTGCCGGCCGATCATTACTGGGGCGCGCAGACCCAGCGCAGTCTCATCCATTTCTCGATCGGCCGCGATGTCATGCCGATCGAAGTCTGTCGTGCCTACGGCATCGTCAAAAAAGCTGCTGCCCTCGTAAATCTGGCCGACGGGCGCCTGCCGAAATGGAAGGCGGACGCCATCATCCGCGCGGCCGACGAAGTACACGCAGGCAAGCTCGACAGCGAGTTCCCGCTCTTCGTCTGGCAAACCGGCTCTGGCACCCAGACGAACATGAACGTCAACGAAGTGATCGCCAATCGCGCGATCCAGCTTCTGGGCGGCGAAATCGGGTCCAAGACACCCGTCCATCCGAACGATGACGTGAACATGGGGCAGTCGAGTAACGACTCCTTCCCCACCGCCATGCATGTCGTCACCCTGCTGGAAATCGAGAACACCCTTCTTCCCCGCGTGGAGGAACTGATCGCCGCCATTCGCAAGAAAGCCGATGGCTGGATGGATGTGGTGAAGATCGGCCGCACCCATCTTCAGGACGCCGTGCCGCTCACCGTCGGGCAGGAGTGGTCCGGCTGGGCACAGCAGCTTGAGGATGCGCTGGATGCTCTCAAAGCCTCACGCGGGGGCCTCGCCCAGCTTGCCGCAGGCGGCACGGCTGTGGGAACCGGGCTGAACGCCCCGCAAGGCTTCGGCAAAGCGATTGCAGAGCAGATCGCAAAGCTGACAGGCAAACCTTTCGTCACAGCCCCCAACAAATTCGCGGCTCTTGGCGGGCTGGACGCCATGGTTCGCGCCTCCGCCGGTCTGCGCGGACTTGCTGTCGCACTGATGAAGATCGCCAACGACATGCGTTGGCTCGGTTCTGGCCCCCGCTGCGGTCTGGGCGAGTTGCATCTGCCCGAAAACGAACCCGGCTCCTCCATCATGCCCGGCAAGGTGAACCCCACCCAGTGCGAAGCGATGGTGATGATCGCCACACAGGTGATGGGCAATGACACCGCCGTCGCCTTCGCCGGCGCACAGGGCAATCTCGAACTCAACGTGATGCGCCCTGTCATCGTCGCGAATGTGCTGCACGCCGTCCGCATTCTGGCCGATGGATGCCGCAATTTCCGCACGTTCTCCGTGGAAGGCACGGAACTTGACCGCAAGCGCATCGCCCGCAATGTCGAGGAATCGGTCATGCTGGTCACGGCGCTCACCCCCGCCATCGGCTATGACAAAGCGGCTGCCATCGCCCATCGCGCCATGGAAAAGGGCGAGACCCTGCGGGAAGCCGCACTTGCCTCCGGCGTGGATGAGGCGACGTTCAACCGCTACGTAAACCCCAAGGATATGGTGGGACACGGCTTGGCGGGAGCCTGAATGGACAGCGTGGTCTCTGGCCGCGCCCCGCCATCATCGGTAGGAAGACAAGGCGCGTCGTGCGGACGCGCCTTTCGTCGTTTTCCGCCCCGCCGCCCGCAGGTTTTGTTCATGACCGTTCCCGAAATCGATCCGTTTCACGCCATCGCCATCAGCAGTCTCGCGCATCGGCTGGCGGCTGAGGGGCGCAGCATCATCCATATGGAATTCGGTCAGCCTTCCACCCCAGCGCCAGCACAAGCCATAGCCCGCGCCCAGCATATCCTTGCCACGGACCCGATGGGTTATTGGGAGAGCGAGCCATTGAAGGCCCGCATCGCCCGGCATTATCTGGAGTGGTATGGCGTCACTCTTGCACCCGAGCAGGTGATCCTCACCAATGGGGCGTCCACCGCGCTCGTGCTGGCCCTGACTTCCTGCTTCACACCCGGCGCCCGCGTGGCGCTCGCGCGTCCCGGTTACGTGGCCTATCGCAACACGCTGCGCGCCCTGCACATGAAGCCGATTGAGCTTCCCTGCGGGGAAGAGACGCGCTTTCAACTGACGGCCGACATGGTGGCCGCACTCGATCCTGCGCCCGACGGCCTGATCGTGGCCAGCCCCGCCAACCCCACCGGCACCATCCTGCCCGACAGCGCATTTCGCGCGCTGATGGACGTGTGCCGCGCCCGCAACATCCGCGTCATTTCAGACGAAATCTATCATGGCCTGACCTACACCGAGGCCACACACAGCGCGCTGGAATACACACACGATGCGCTGGTGGTGAACAGCTTCTCCAAATATTTCAGCATGGCCCCATGGCGGCTGGGCTGGCTGGTCGTGCCTGAAAACCTGATCCACACAGCCCGCGCCCGGATGGGCAATCTGTTCCTCACCCCGTCTTCCCTGAGCCAGCACGCCGGTCTGGCCGCCTTTGACGGCACTGACGAACTGGAAGCCCATCTGGCGACCTATCGCCGCAACCGCGAGTTGATGCTCGAAGCCCTGCCGGAAATGGGGCTGGCCCACATCGCGCCACCCGATGGCGCGTTCTATATCTATGCCGATATCGGTCACCTGACCGATGACAGCCTCACTTTCTGCGAACGGCTTCTGCGCGATACAGGTGTCGCCACGGCACCGGGTGTGGATTTCGATCCGGTGGATGGTCACCGTTTCATGCGCTTCAGCTTCGCCGTTTCGACCGATCAGGTGCGTGAGGCCATCGCGCGGATGCGTCCGTGGTTTACTGAGCGCGGGAAAGAAGTTGCACAGGCGAGCGATGAGTAAATCTTGAAAGAAGAATTGGCCGTTCTTCAGAGAGCGGGAGATTATCACGCTCACGACAAAGACCGCCTTTGTTTTCATGCTTTTACGTGCAGCATCTTTTCAAAACTCATCTTTGTCGTATCGTGATTTTTTCTTGCCGGGCCAGTGACCTCTCCAGCCCGCCGGGCCTCTTGTATTGGCCTGCCGCACATCGCAGACCCTATCCTATCGTTGAGCATCGCACAGGAGCACGCATCCCATGCAACAGAGAGAACTCGGACGCACGGGCATCATGGTCAGCGAGATCTGCCTCGGCACCATGACATTCGGACAGCAGAACACCGAAGCCGAAGGGCACGCACAGCTCGATCTGGCGCTGGATCGCGGCGTCAACTTCATTGACACGGCCGAGCTGTATTCCATTCCCCCCAAGGCCGAGACCTATGGCTCGACCGAGCGCATCGTCGGAAGCTGGCTCAAGCAGCGCGGCAGTCGCGACAAGGTCATCCTCGCCACCAAGGTGGTGGGTCGAAGCACCATGGACTGGTTCCGTCCCAACGGGGAAGAAACGCGCCTTACGCCGCACCAGATCCGCTACGCGCTGGAAGGCTCCCTGCGTCGCCTCGGCACGGAGTATGTCGATCTCTACCAGCTTCACTGGCCCGATCGCCGTGTGAACCTGTTCGGAGAAGGCGGCACGACATGGAGCCGAACCGACAGCCGCGACGAAGTGCCGCTGGAAGAAACACTCGGCGTGCTGGGCGATCTGGTGAATGAGGGCAAGATCCGCCATGTCGGCCTGTCCAACGAAACACCGTGGGGTGTCGCGAAAAGCCTCGAAGCCGCGCGACAGGGTGCTCCGCGTGTGGCGTCCATCCAGAACGCCTATAACCTTATCAACCGCACATTCGAGTGGGGTCTGGCTGAATTCGCACAGCGCGAACAGGTCGGCCTTCTGGCCTATTCCCCGCTCGCACAAGGTTATCTCACCGGAAAATATCTCGACGGCGCGCGGCCTGCCGGTGCCCGCACGACACTGTTCAACCGTGGCCAACGCTATCAGAAACCCGGTGTGGACGACGCTATCCGGGCCTATCTCGCTCTTGCCAAGGACACGGGACTGAACGCCGTACAGATGGCGGTAGCCTTCGTGACGTCACGCCGGTTCGTTACGTCCAACATCATCGGCGCGACCAGCATCACCCAGCTTGAGGAAATTCTCGGCTCAGTGAACGTGGCGATCACGCCGGAGCTGGAAACACGGATCAACACCATCCATCAGGTGCATTCCAACCCGGCCCCCTGAACGGCCGCGTGTCCCGGCATAATGAGCCGGGACAGGCACATCAGGCAGTGCGTGGAGCCAGCAAACGGAACATCGGTCCCGTCAGCACAGTGGAAATCACCGCCAGCACCATCAGCGAGGCAAAGGCAAACTCCGAGATCATGCTCTGCTCGTGCAGGATGGTCGCCGCCACAATCTCCATCACCCCTTTGCACTGAAGCAGCGCCCCCAGCCCCAATCGCTGCCGAGGAGCCAGTTTCGGCGCAGGCGGGAAGATATACACCGACACCATCTTGGCGATGATCGACACCGCCACAAGCGCAAGCGACGCGACAACGGACGGCCATGTCAGGGCATCGCCATTGATGCGCAACCCGCTATGCCCGAAGAACATCGGCGCCAGCCAGATCAGCGCGAACGTGCCAACCTGTTCCACCGGCAGCCTGCGCACCCAGCTTGGCGGCATGATCGCGCCCGCGAAATACGCGCCGATCAGTTCATGCAACCCCAACTGGTGGCTCGCCCACGACCCGACCGCCATATAGATCGGGACCGTCACCCAGATGACCCATGTGGGCGGATGGCGGAAATGCTTTGCTGCCCACAGGCCGCCCGCCGCCAACCCACCCAGAAGAGCGACGGCCAGAAATTCAAGCTCCGTCCAACCGTGCAGGGCTTCCGATCCACGCTCCGCGAACTGCAGGAACGCAAGCCCGATCCACAGCGCCGCATCATCGACAACCGCAAGCTGAAGAGCGAGTTGCCCAAGAGGACGCTGCGCCGGTTCCAGTTCGCGCACCACGCCGATCAGCACAGGCAGGGCGCTGACAGAAATACACAAGCCGATAGAGGCCGCCGCCACCCACGGAGCGGCGTGAGGTGGGTGCCATCCTTCAAGCGGGAGAAAGAATGTCCACGCGAGATAGGACCCGACCAGCAGCGGGCCACCCAGCGCCACCGCCGCCCCGGCCAGCAGCCGTCCCCACGTTGTGGGCGGCAGAGCGTGTTCCGCTTTCACGTCGTCCTGCTGCTGCCACATCTCCAGACCCGCCGTGAACGCCAGCACCAGAACCGCGACCCAGCCGATCTCATCTCCATACGCAGAAGGAATACGCACGTCATGCACGGGCACATGCCATACGGCGAACAGTATTCCCAACAATATCGGCAGAATGACAATTGGAATACTGCGTCCGATCAGCCGCCAAACCAGCCATGGAAACAGTACAAATACCGAAAAATCTGCGATAAGCGCCAGTATATTTTCCATTATTATGTCCTTTCGCTTATCAGAAGACGATACAGCAAACACTCCTCCCTATTTTCCGGTGCTTATATCGTATTTGTTCATGATCTGTCGAACTGTCATTCAGAAAACGTATTTCACATTTCTCTCAAGAGATTGCTCGGACAACCCGCACAAGAAAAAAGGCCGCCCGTTGCCGGACGGCCTCTTCCCCAAACCTGATGATGCAACGGGCGATCAGGCAGACGCCGCCAGTGTCTCCGGCTGTGCAAAACCGATGATCCGCGCGTAATCCTTCGGCACCACCTGCCAGAAACGCGGCAACACCTCGTCCCATTTGTGCAGCAGCATCGCCGCATAGGAAGACTGGGTTTCGGCCACATGCGCCTCCACCAACCCACGCAGCTTCGCTTCCCATTCCGGCTGCGTCACACGCACCCAGAACACGTTGTCCGGGTTCACCTTTTGCTCGAAAGAGTTGTCTTCATCATAGACGAACGCCATGCCCCCGGTGAAACCGGCACCGAAATTGTCACCGGACTCACCCAAAATCACCACCGTACCACCGGTCATGTATTCGCAGGCGTTGGACCCGCACCCTTCGACCACAGCCGTAGCGCCCGAGTTGCGGACCGCAAAACGCTCGCCCGCCAGTCCCGCCGCAAACAGAGAGCCTGCTGTGGCGCCATACAGCACCGTGTTGCCCACACTCGCATTGGTGTTCGACGCCAATGTGCTGGACGCCGATGGACGCACCACAATCGTCGCACCCGACAGCCCCTTGCCCACATAATCGTTGGCATCGCCATGCACTTCGAGCTTGAGACCCTGCACCGCGAACGCACCGAGCGACTGACCGGCCGAGCCACGCAGACGCACCGTAAGATGCCCCGGCGCCAGCGTGTTCATGCCGTATTGCCGCACGATCAGAGACGAGATGCGCGTACCGATGGCGCGCATCGTGTTCTGCACGTTGTACTGCAGTTGCATTTTTTCGCCGTGATCGAACAGTGGGCGCGCGTCCGCGATCATCTGAGCGTCCAGCGTGTCCGGCACCTCGTTGCGGCCTTCCAGCGTGCTGTAGCGCGCATGCGGACCGGGGTCCGCCTGCACCAGAAGCGGGTTCAGATCGAGATCGTCCAGATAGTCCGAACCGCGCGACACCTGATAGAGCAGGTCCGTGCGACCGATCACCTCATTGAGCGTGCGGAAACCCAGCGATGCCAGAATGTTGCGCACGTCCTCGGCAATGAACGAGAACAGGCTGATGACCTTCTCCGGCGTGCCCTCGAACTTGGCGCGCATGGCCGGATCCTGAGAACACACGCCCACGGGACAGGTGTTGGAGTGGCACTGACGCACCATGATGCAGCCCATGGCCACAAGGCTGGCCGTGCCGATGCCGAACTCTTCCGCGCCCAACATGGCCGCGATCACCACATCGCGCCCGGTCTTGATGCCGCCATCGGTGCGCAGAGTGACACGGTGACGCAGGCGGTTGAGCATCAGCACCTGATGCGCCTCCGCAAGCCCCAGCTCCCACGGCAGACCGGCATACTTCACCGAGGACAGCGGGCTTGCGCCCGTGCCGCCCGAATGACCGGAGATGAGGATGGCGTCCGCCTTCGCCTTGGCCACACCCGCTGCAATCGTGCCGATGCCTGAACGGGCCACCAGCTTCACCGTGACCCGCGCATCCGGATTGATCTGCTTGAGATCGTAGATGAGTTGCGCCAGATCCTCGATCGAGTAGATGTCGTGATGCGGCGGCGGCGAGATCAGCGTCACACCCGGCGTCGCATGACGCAGCTTGGCGATCAGTTCCGTCACCTTGAAGCCCGGAAGCTGGCCACCTTCACCGGGCTTTGCGCCCTGCGCCACCTTGATTTCGATCTCGCGGCAGTCATTGAGATACTGTGCGGTCACACCGAAACGCCCTGACGCCACCTGCTTGATGGCGGACGAGGCATTGTCACCGTTCGGGCGCGGCTTTGCCCGTGCCGGATCTTCGCCACCCTCACCGGAATCCGACTTCGCGCCGATCCGGTTCATGGCGATGGACAGTGTCTCATGCGCTTCCGGACTGAGCGCCCCCAGCGAAATTGCCGGCGCGATCAGCCGCTTGCGCAACTGCGTGATGCTTTCGACCTCTTCCACCGGAATCGGCTCATTGGTGCTGCGGAAATTCAGCAGATCACGCAACGCCACCGGTGGCTGCCGCTGCACAGCATCGGCGTAACGCTTGTAGATGGTGAAGCTGTCCGTGCCCACCGCCGTCTGAAGCATGTGGATCAGCGTGCCATCGAAAGCGTGCGTCTCCCCACTCCGGCGCATCTTGTACAGACCACCCACCGGCAGCACAGCGGTGGACGTGCCCCATGCCTGCTCGTGGTAGCTCAGAACATTGCGGGCAATACCGGCCATGCCGATGCCCGAGATGCGCGACGCCATGCCGGGGAAGAACTCCGCCACCAGCGCACGCGACAGGCCGACAGCCTCGAAATTACAGCCGCCGCGATAGGACGCCATGATCGAAATGCCCATCTTGGACATGATCTTGAGCAGACCCTTGTCGATCGCCTTGCGATACCGTTCGACCGCCTCACGCAGCGTCATAGTGCCGCATAGGCCACGACGGATGCGATCCGCGATGCTTTCTTGCGCGAGATATGGGTTCACTGTCGTTGCGCCCACACCCAGCGTCACCGCAATGGCGTGAACATCGAGCACGTCGGAGGCTCGCACATTGAGTGAGGTGAAGGTGCGAAGCGAATGACGCACCAGATGCGTATGTACCGCCGCCGCCGCCAGAATGGTCGGGATACCTGCCCGCTCCGCAGACTGCTTCTCGTCGGTGAGGAAGACATGCGTGCATCCCTCCCGCACACGCTCCTCCGCCTCACGGCGGATACGGGAAATGGCTTCACGCAGGGCCGCTTCACCGCCCTCGGCCGGGAAGGTCGTGTCGATGGTGCTGCCACGCTCGCCACAGAACTTGCGCAGCGCCTCGAACTCGCCATTTGTCAGAACAGGACTGGGAAGCTGAAGCAGATCGCACTGCTCTTCGGACTCTTCAAGGATATTGCCCAGATTGCCCAAGCGGGTGACGAGGCTCATCACCCGCGCCTCGCGCAGGGAATCGATGGGCGGGTTCGTCACCTGACTGAAACCCTGACGGAAATAATGCGCCAGCCCGCGATAACGCTCGGACAGCACCGCCAGCGGCGTGTCATCGCCCATGGACCCCACGGCCTCGGACGCTTTCTCCACCATGGGCTGGAGAATCTGCTCAAGTTCCTCAAGCGTGGTGCCGACGGAAAGCTGCCGACGACGCAGTTCTTCCGGTGAATAGAGCACCGGCTCGACCACATCGTTACGCACTACCGATCCGATCTTCTGGATCTTCTTCACCCACTGGCTGAAGTCCTGACGGCCCGCCATAAGATCGAGAAGCTGATCGTTGTCGTAGAGCTTGGCCTCATCCAGATCGATGCCGATGGTCTCTCCCGGACCCAGCCGCCCACGGCTGACAACCTCGGCTTCCGGCACCTTCACCATGCCCGCTTCCGACCCCACGATCAGCAGATCGCTCGTCGTGCGGGTGTAGCGCAGCGGACGCAGGCCGGAACGATCCAGCCCCGCGATCAACCAACGCCCGTCGGTCGCGCACAACGCCGCCGGCCCATCCCATGGCTCCATCACCGCGTTGCAATACGCAAACATGTCGCGATGCGCGGGCTTCATGGAAGAGTGCGCGCCCACACTGGCCGGGATCATCAGCGCCTTGGCCGCGGGCGCATCACGTCCGGCATGGGTGAGAAGCTCGAACACGTTATCGAGTGTCGCGGTATCGGAACCGCCAACCTGCACGATGGGCTTGATGTCGTTGATGTAGGGATCAAGTTCCGGATCGGCCAGTCGCGTCTCGTGACTGCGCATCCAGTTCACATTGCCCGAAATCGTGTTGATCTCACCGTTATGCGCCACCCGGCGGAACGGCTGCGCCAGCTTCCACGTGGGGAAGGTATTGGTGGAATAACGCTGATGATAGATCGCAAAACGGCTGATGAAACGCGGATCGAGCAGATCCGGGTAGAAGTTCGTCAGATGCTCGGCAAGGAACATGCCTTTGTAGATCAGCGAGCGGCACGACAGCGAGCAGATATAGAGATCCACCTGATTGGCGATCGCCGCCTTCTCGATGCGGCGACGGATCACAAACAGATCGCGCTCGAAATCCTCTTCCTTGCGGTCCTTCTTGCCACGAATGACAATCTGCTCGATCTCGGGGCGTGTGGCGTTGGCCTTCTCACCGATGCAGGCCGTGTCGATCGGCACCTGACGCCAGCCATGGATGCTGTAGCCGAACGCAAGAATCTCGGTCTCGATGATCTGACGGCAGCGCTCCTGCGCCGCGAGGTCGGTCTTGGGCAGGAAAACCTGACCGACCGCAAGTGGTACACCGGCAGCAAGCTCGTGTCCCGCACCCATCGCATCTGCAAAGAAATCCTGCGGAATCTCGACATGGATGCCCGCGCCGTCACCGGTCTTGCCGTCGGCATCGACCGCGCCACGATGCCAGATCGCCTTGAGCGCCTCGATCCCCGCCTCGACCACATCGCGGCGCTTGCGGCCATCGAGTGCCGCGATCAGACCCACACCGCAGGAATCCCGCTCGTCCTCGGGGCGATACAGGCCTTCCGTCAGCGCCTCGCTGTTGCGCTGCCAGGTCTGGACAAAATCCTCGCCACTCTCGATGGCGGAAGAGGTGCTGGAAAGATGGTCCATCGTCATTACTCCGCCGCCACACAAGAAGGGGAGAGCGCACGCTCACGGATCGTACGGTCGATCTGTGCCGCCGCGTCCCGGCCATCACGAATGGCCCACACCACGAGGCTCGCGCCCCGCACAATGTCACCGGCCGCAAACACGCCGGGAATGGAGGTCTCGAACGTGGTGCGCTCCACCTGCACCGTGCCCCAACGGGACACTTTCAGATCGTCCGCCTTCCACATCTCCGGCAGCGGCTCGGGATCGAAGCCCAGCGCCTTGATGACAAGATCGGCCTTGATCGTGAACAGGCCATCCGGCTCCGGCTCGATCGACTGGCGGCCGCTCGCATCCGGCAGACCGAGACGCATCCGCTGCGCCCGCACGCCCGTCACCGTCCCGTCACCCAGAAAGCCTTCAGGGGCCGCGAGCCACACGAACTCGACACCTTCTTCCTCGGCGTTCTTCACTTCACGCACCGAGCCGGGCATGTTCGCACGGTCACGACGGTAGAGACACTTCACCGAGCGCGCGCCCTGACGGATGGCCGTGCGCACACAGTCCATGGCCGTGTCACCACCACCGATGACGACCACATCGCGATCTTTCGCGTCCAGTTCGCCTTCGGGCACCACATCACCCAGCGAGCGGCGGTTCGATGTCGTGAGATAGTCCAGAGCCGCCACGATACCGCCAAGCCCTGAACCCGGTCCACCGATCTCGCGCGCCTTGTACACGCCCGTTGCGATCAGCACCGCGTCATGACGACGACGCAACTCGTCCAGCGTGATCTCGCCCTTTCCGCTGCCAATGCCCTGCTTGAGATGGAACAGGACACCCTGCTCCTCCAGCAGCGCCTGACGTCGGGCCACGATGTCCTTTTCCAGCTTGAAGCCGGGGATGCCGTAAATCAGCAGCCCGCCCACGCGGTCATGACGGTCATAGACATGCACCCGGTGGCCCGCAGCCCGCAGCCGCTCGGCGGCGGCCAGACCGGCCGGACCCGCACCGATAATCCCCACGGAACTGTCCAGTTCTTCCACCGGCATGGCGGGCTGCACCCAGCCATTCTCAAACGCCGTGTCGGTTATGTAGCGCTCCACCGCACCGATGGTGACGCTCTCGAAGCCTTTCTCGATGACGCAGTTACCCTCGCACAGGCGATCCTGCGGGCAGATGCGGCCACAAATCTCGGGAAACGTGTTCGTCGCCTGCGAGACGGCGTAAGCCTCTTCCAGACGCCCTTCCGCTGTCAGCATCAGCCAGTCGGGGATATTGTTGCCCAAAGGGCAGTGCACCGAACAGAACGGCACGCCGCATTGCGAACAACGGCTGGCCTGAGTCGCCGCCTGCTCACGCGCGAAATCCTCATAAATCTCATTGAAGTCCGCGCGCCTCTCAGCGGCCTGCCGCTTGGGCGGCTGCGCCTGCGGAACGGAAACGAACGAGAGCATCTTGGCTGACATGCGCGGCACTTCCTTCTGGGCGCGAACCGGGCCTGCCGTCAGGGCGCGACTATTCGCCCGGAGTTCCGGCAGGACACATTCAGCGATACAGCACGTCTCACGCCAACAAAAGGCAGCATTGCTGATCTATCAACCGAAACGATTTTTCATTCCCATCACAAGCACCCCGCAAGACACCAAAATATGGTCATAAATGCTGTCCAATATTACGCAACAACCTGATCTACAACGCTATCTCGCCCACCCCCCGGCGCATACCGCGCCATATAGGCAGGCGCCACGAGATCAAGAGAAACAGGCGCCATACCGAGTTCGCGGAAACCCGGCGCCTGTCCACTCACGACATTATCCTGCGAGAGCATCTTCAACTGGTCACGTGTGAGAAACTGACCAGGCAGACGCTCAAGCACAGCCGCCTGCAACGCCGCCAGCCCCGACGGCACGACAAAAACCGGCTTGCGACGTCCCGTCATAGCCAGCACACGCTCCGCGATCTCACGCATGGTGAGTACGTCCGGACCCCCCAGTTCGCACAGACTTCCCTGATCGGGACGCATGGCCACGCTGGCCGCCACAATCCGCCGAATGGCTTCCGCCACATCGCCCACATGCACGGGCTGAAGTTTCGTGCCCGCGCCATAGACCGGCATGACAAACGGCACGTACCGCGCCAGACCGCCCAGCATATTGAGGAAATGATCTTCCACCCCGAAAATGACAGAGGCCCGCACGATGGTGGCGGTCGGAAAATGCCGCGCTACAGACGCCTCACCCGCCGCACGACTGCGGCCATAAAGAGAGGCGGCCGAGTCGGAGGCCCCCAGAGCGGACATCTGCACGAGCACCTCAGCATTTTCTTCTGCGGCAATCCGGGCAACGCGCTCCGCTCCCTCCACGTTCACGCTCTTCAGCCCTCTACCACCGAGAACGGCCGCAAGGTTGACCACCACGGACGCCCCACGAATCGCCGCCCTGACATCACCCTCCCTCTCCACCGGCGCGAAAAACGGCGTGACCTGCCCGACATCGCCAAGCTGGCGCATTGCATTGGCCAAATCGGTGCGACGGCAGCCCACACGCACGGCATAGCCATCCTGAGCCAGACGGCTGACGAGCTGCCTGCCCACAAAGCCGGAGCCACCGAAAACCGTTGCAATCCGCCAGCCACCCATCACTGTCATCTCCCTGTTCCGCCGGACGCCTCGCATCCGTCCCCACACTTCATGCCCGACGATACAACGACCGTCCGATCCGTCCATTCATGCCCGCGCGAGGACGGACCCGCCTTGATTCATGTCCGGGTCCGCCGCAGACAAAAAGATAACGACGCCCTCTTGACCGCCTCTTCCCAGCCCTTTAAACGCCTGCTCCACCAGCCCGGTGCGCCGGGTTGTCATCTTGCCCAGATGGCGGAATTGGTAGACGCGCAGGTTTCAGGTACCTGTGGCCGAAAGGTCGTGGAAGTTCGAGTCTTCTTCTGGGCACCATTACTCTCGACAGCATGGACAGGCCATGAGCGGCAAGATCACGGCCGGTGGGCCAATCACGCTTCATCGCAACGATCTCCCCGACGGTCTCGACCTCGGCAAGCGCGTGGCGGTCGATACCGAGACCATGGGTCTCAACCCCCATCGTGACCGGCTCTGCCTCGTGCAGCTCTCCTCAGGCGATGGCACCGCGCATCTGGTGCAGATCATCCCCGATGCGCCCGGCGGCAAGCCCGCCGACTGCCCCAATCTGAAAAAGCTGCTGAGCGATCCCTCTGTCGAAAAGCTGATGCATTTCGGTCGCTTCGATGTGGCCGTACTCCAGCACACCTTCGGCATCACGGTGGCGCCCGTGATCTGCACCAAGATCGCAGCCCGTCTTGTCTGCACCTTCACGGACCGTCATGGCCTTGCCGCCCTGTGCCGTGAAATGCTCGGCGTGGAGATCAGCAAGCAGCAGCAGAGTTCGGACTGGGGCGCGCCGGAACTCACGCCGGAACAATTGGCATACGCCGCCTCCGACGTGCTGTATCTGCACGCGCTGTGGGACAAGCTCGAAGCGCTTCTGGTGCGCGAAAACCGCCGAGAGCTGGCGCAGGCGTGCTACGATTTCCTGCCCACCCGCGCACGTCTCGATTTGCTGGGCTACGAAGACCCCGACATCTTCTCCCATCGTTCTGCCTGATTCGCCCGCTCCATTCGGCACGGCGATTGACCGCCGCCCCCGCTCGGACGATAGAGAACGGCATGAATCACCCCGATCCCTCCGGGCCGCCCCTTCCGCGTTCCAGCGCCGTGGAGGCTGCCCGGCGCGTGCTGAACACAGAAGCGGCCGGTCTGGTCGCTCTCGAAGCCGGACTGCGCGATGAAAACGGTCTGGCGCAGGCGTTTGCCCGGACCATCGACCTGTTTGCCACCATTCCCGGTCGCATCGTGGTCAGCGGCCTTGGCAAATCCGGGCATATCGGACGCAAGATTCAGGCCACACTCAGTTCCACCGGCACACCCGCCATCTTTGTGCATCCCGTCGAGGCCTCGCACGGCGATCTCGGAATGATCGCACCGGGAGACGCAGTGCTGGTGCTCTCCAACTCGGGCGAATCCTCGGAACTGGCCGACATCGTGGCCCACAGCCGTCGCTTCGGGCTGCCGCTGCTCGCCATGACCGCGCGCCCGGCTTCCACGCTCGCACGTGCCGCCACCATCGTCCTGCAACTCCCGCAGGCGCCCGAAGCCTGCCCGATGGGACTGGCGCCCACGACCAGCAGCCTTCTCCAACTGGCGTTGGGAGACGCGCTGGCCGTGGCCCTGATGGAACGGCGCGGGTTCACGGCTGGTGATTTCGGCGTGTTCCATCCGGGAGGCAGTCTTGGCGCGCGACTGCGCAGTGTGCGCGATCTCATGCGCACGGGCGAAGCTCTGCCCATCGTCCCGCCCGGCACCATCCTGCGTGACGTGATCGTGGAAATGACCTGCAAGGCCGTCGGCTGCGTGGGCGTCCTCACACCTGAGGGCAAACTGGCAGGTATCATCACCGATGGCGATCTGCGCGGCGCGCTGGACCGCGATCTGACAACCACGCCCGCGGAAAGCGTGATGAATCGCACTCCCATGACCGTGGCGCCCGACCGTCTTGCGGCCGAGGCGCTGCGCCTGATGAACGACCGCGCCCGCCCCGTGACGTCCACCTTCGTTCTCGACGAGTCTCATCGACCGGTGGGTGTCCTGCATGTGCATGACCTGCTGCGGGCCGGAGTGGCCTGATGGCCGACGAAACGCCCCCGCCCCCATCCGAGAACGATCGCGCCGAACGCGCTGATTTCAGCCGCTCCAGTGACACGATCAAACGCCAGCGCGCGGTAATGGAAGCCTCCGTCGTCGCCAAGCGCAAGGCGCCGGGACGCGCGGAACTGGCGCGCCGTCAGACGATGCTGCGCTGGGCGAAATATGTCCTGCCCTCGCTCGCGCTGCTGCTGCTGGCCTCCATCGCGGTCTGGCCGGAAATCGACCGTCTGATCAACGCCAACCACACGGCGCTGACCGAACTGACACGGCTGAAGATGGAAAGCGGCAATCTGGAAGGAGCGGTCTATCGGAGCGTGGATTCCCATGATCGGCCCTACATGCTCACGGCAAAGACCGCCCACCAGATCGACGAAGACCGTATCGACCTTGTGGGACCGGCGGCCGACACGCTGACAGAAGGTGGCGCGTGGCTGTATCTCCAGTCCGAAAACGGAACCTATATGCAGCATGAGCAGCTTCTCGACCTGACCGGGGAAGTCATGCTCTATCGTGATGACGGCCTGATGATGCGCAGCCCGATCACCGGCGTGGCCCTGCATGACGGTATCGTCACCGCTGATTCGTGGATCCACGCGGAAGGACCGTTTGGCGTCCTCGACGCGGCAGGGTATTGGCTGTCCGAGCATGAGGGCATTGCCCAGTTCCGTGGTCCGGGACGCCTGATCCTCAATGATGACCAACACGGATCGCACGACAAGGCCAACTGAATGGTATCGTTTCGTCCCACTTCCCCCGCTGTCATGGCCACAGCCCTGCTTGCCCTGTGGGTGAGCGGAAGCGGGCGGGCCCACGCGCAGGCCATCGACCTCTCGCATGGCGGACAGATCACCGTTACGGCGGTGGGCGGCTTCGACTGGGATCAGAACGCGCAGAAAGTCATCGCCCGCGATCAGGCACAGGCGGTCCGTGGCGATGTCACCGTCACCGCCGACACGCTGATCGCCTATTACCGCAAGAAGGCCGCAGCGCCCGCCGCCGCAGGTGACAAAACCGCGGTCCCGGCGACCGCGACTCCCAAGGACCAGCCAGCCCCGGTGCCAGCATCCCCTCCCCAGCAGGAAGGCGGCGACGCACAGGCAGGGGGCACGGACAGTTCCGGTTCCAACGAGATCTACCGCCTTGAAGCGGAAGGCCATGTCCATATTTTCACCCACACCGATCAGGCGTGGGGGGATCGGGCCGTCTACGACATCGATCAGGCCACGCTGGTCATGACCGGTCATGCGCTCAAACTGACCACTCCTCAGGATGTGCTGACCGCCCGCGACTCGATGGAATATTATTCCCAGCCCCGCATTTCCATCGGACGCGGCAACGCCACCGTCACCACCAATGACGGCAAGCAGATCCGGGCGGACGTGTTGGTGGGCTACAGCGCTCCACCTGACAAAAAAGAAGAGCCGTCCGCCGTCAATCCGGGTGGGAGCGAACCGAAGAAAGAGGGCGGCGATCCGCTCAGCAACGGTTCGGGCAAGCTGGAAAAGGTCAACGCCTTCGGACATGTCTGGGTACGCACGATCAATAACGAGATCATCACCGGTGCACGCGGCGTCTATGTGCCCGACACCGGCATCGCTCGCATTGTGGACAATGTTCACATCACACGCGGACAGAACCAGCTTCAGGGCTCGGCCGCCATCATCAACATGAAGACCGGCGTGGCCACCATGACGGAACGGCCCGGCAGCCGCGTGAGCGGACTGGTCGTTCCCAACAGTGGCGGCGACAAGGGCGGAAAGGGGAACTGAGGATGAACGAGCAGGACTTCGCCCCCGATTTCATGCAGACCGACCTTCGTCCGGGCGTGGACACCCCCATCCTGCGGGACCGCGCCCACGGCCTGTTCGCGGACGGGATCGGCAAATCCTACAAAAAACGCGAGGTCGTCCGGAACGTCTCGATTGAGGTTCATCGCGGCGAGGCCGTCGGACTGCTTGGGCCGAACGGCGCGGGCAAGACCACCAGCTTCTATATGATCGTGGGGCTTGTGCAGCCCGACACCGGCTCCATCACGCTCGATGGTGCGGACATCACGCGCCTGCCCATGTATCGCCGTGCCCGTCTGGGCATCGGCTATCTGCCGCAGGAAGCCAGCATCTTCCGTGGCCTCAATGTCGAGCAGAACATCATGGCCGCGTTGGAGGTGGTCGAGTCGGACCCTAACAAGCGCGATGCCATGCTGGACGGTCTGTTGGGGGAATTCGGCATCTCGCATCTGCGCCGCTCACCCTCCCTTGCCCTTTCGGGCGGCGAACGTCGTCGTCTGGAAATTGCGCGCGCACTGGCCAGTCAGCCGAACTACATCCTTCTGGATGAACCGCTGGCGGGCATCGATCCCATTGCCGTGGGCGAAATCCGCGATCTGGTCTCACATCTGAAGGATCGCGGCATCGGCGTGCTGATCACCGATCACAACGTGCGTGAAACGCTGGAAGTGATCGACCGCGCCTATATCATGCACGGCGGTCAGGTGCTGATGCAGGGCCTGCCCGAAGAGATCGTGGCCCACGAGGACGTGCGCCGCGTGTACCTTGGAGAAAGTTTCACCCTCTAATCTCCGGCCTTATGGCCGCAGCACGACCGAGACTTCAGCTCCAGCAAACGCACAACCTCGTCATGACGCCCCAGTTGCGTCTGGCGATCCGCATCCTGCAAATGACCAGCGCGGAAGTAAACGAGTTGGTCGAGCAGGAGCTTCTGGACAATCCCTTGCTCACGCGCGTGGAAGACGCACCTTTTCCGGCCGAGCGCCCCGCCCCGGACCAGACACTTTCTCCGCCAAAAACTTCCGCTTTCCCAGACAGCACCACCTGCGCCGCCGATACACTCATCGGAGACGCAGCGCTGGATACGGAGCCTGCCACCATTGCTGAAGGAGCAGGCTTCGACGACACATGGACCACCGAGAGTGCCCCACGTGATTGG
Organism: Acetobacter estunensis; assembly: GCF_011516945.1. GTDB lineage: Bacteria > Pseudomonadota > Alphaproteobacteria > Acetobacterales > Acetobacteraceae > Acetobacter > Acetobacter estunensis. The sequence goes on along the minus strand of NZ_WOTH01000003.1, from coordinate 101,946 downwards.
CGCACGACGGCTTCTCTCTCCGGCGACACAATGCCCGATCCTCCCGCCGCGCTTTCCCTGCATGACCGTCTGGCAGAACAATTGCGCCTGACCGTATCCTTTTCTCCCGTGCAAAAGCTGATTGGCGCGGCACTTCTGGCCGATCTCGATCCCGCCGGACGTCTTTGCACCGTACCTGTGGAACTGGCCCGGATGCTGGACGTATCTCACGAGGATCTGGAGGTCGTGCGTCACTTGATGATGACGCAATTCGACCCGCCGGGGCTGTTCGCCACATCCCTGCGTGAGTGTCTTGCCGCACAACTGGCAGCCCGCAATCACCTCGATCCCGCGATGGAGATTCTGCTCGATCATCTCGATCTGATCGCGCACCACAAAACCACCCAGTTGCCCGCCCTGTGCGGAGTGGATGAAGCCGATCTGGCGGACATGCTCACGGAACTGCAGCATCTCGACCCCAAGCCCGGCTTCGAGCCGGACAGGCTGGGCATGATCGTGCGCATACCGGACGTCATTGTGCGTCAACAGCCCGATGGTGTGTGGCGCGTCGATCTGAACGATGAGGCCCTTCCCCGCCTGCGGATCGATACGGGCCTTCAGCAGCGTGCTTTCCGCAGCTTACGTGCGAACGACAAGGGCTTTCTCAAGGAAAAGATTTCGCACGCCTCATGGCTTCTCAAGGCACTCGAGCAAAAAGAGCGCACACTGCTCAAGGTGGCGAGAGAAATAATGAGACGACAGGCTGCTTTTCTGGAACACGGTGCAATCGGTCTTGTTCCTCTCACCATGCGCGAGATTGCTGAAGAGACAGGACTGCATGAAAGTACTGTAAGCCGCGCTACGGCTGGCAAATATGTTGCAACTCCACGCGGTCTTCTGGAGATGAAATACTTTTTCACAACAGCTCTGAAAGGGCAGCGTGGAAAAGAAAATCACAGTGCAGAAGCAATACGTTTCCGCATACGCCGTCTGATCGATGCCGAGGATAGGACAGCCGTCCTGTCGGATGACGACATCGTGCGAAACCTTCGCAAGGAAGGCGTGGACATCGCCCGCCGAACCGTGGCCAAATACCGGGAAGCGTTGCACATCGAAAGTTCCGTGCAGCGCAAACGGAAGAAAGCCGCCTCCGCCTGACGGCGCACGGGCGTCGTCACAGGCTTCAGGCGACAGGTTTCCTCAAGGACAAGGAGCCCGTCAGAATGCAGATTCACGTTTCCGGCAAACAGATCGATCTCTCGGCTGCACTTAAGGAGCGCGTCACATCCCACCTTGGAAATATCGCGAACCGATATTTCGATGACGCATTCGACGCCAGCGTGACATTCAGCAAGGCTCGCGCCTTTTTCACCTGCGACATCAACGTTCATGCCGGACGCGGCCTGACGCTGCGCGGCGAAGGCGAAGCGGCCGATGCCCACAGTGCTTTCGATGACGCGGCCGAACACATCGCCAAACGCCTGCGCCGCTATCGGAAGCGGGTGACCTCTCACGCGCGCGGATCCGCGCCACGCCACACGCCTGAAATCGGGCGGACCTACGTGCTGCAGCAGCAAAGCGAGTCTCCAGTCGCCGACACTGGCACAGAGCTTCTGGCCGACAAGGAAACAGAAACCGCCTTCGCAACCGTCATCGCAGAACAACCCACTGAGATCGCATACCTTACGGTGAGCGAAGCCGTCATGCGGTTAGATTTGGCGGATCGCCATTTGCTGGTCTTTCGCAATAGCGCCAGTGGCGCGATCAACATCGTTTACCGACGTGATGACGGGAATATCGGCTGGGTGGAACCGGGCTCAAAATAAGAGATTTTCCCGGATATAATCCCCACAATATCCGGGAGCCTTTCGTTTACTTTCAAGTTATACGAGAATTTTAGTATATTTAAATAATTATTATACAATTCCAAACATATTAAAAGGCATCGAACATTCTTCGATTTTCTTTCTCTACTACGAACGGTGCACATAAATGAATATTACACCTTTACCTTCTGGTGATATTGAAGGTACGATTCGCTTTATTCAAGAAATTCCTTTCGAAAAATTACAAGACGCCGCTTATATTGAACATGTTATGCTTCCCACTCTTGGATTCAACAACGAAATTTTGGAAGAATTTCCTGTCAGTCTTCTTCCATGGTGTGGGCATGGCAATACCCTAAGCAATTCTCGAAATACCTTATGTCCCTATCAAAGAAAAACATAAAATCTTACGCGGAAATCGGCTGCCGTCATGGCGGAACGTTTATTATAACACTCGAATACCTAAAACGATTTAATCCTATTGAAAGCGCTCTCGCTATCGACATCGCACGAAGCGATATCATGCAGAATTATTGCCACTCTCACGAAAACACAAAATACTTAATCTCATCGAGCCGTTCAGAGGAAAGCATTTCTGAACTACAATCCCGTCAATGGGATCTTGTTCTCATTGATGGCGACCATAGCACAGAGGGTTGTCTTCACGATTATATCGCCACCAAAAATCATGCAAAGTATCTTGCTTTACACGACGTCATCAGCGATGCCTGCGTCGGCGTAAAAAATATCTGGAATTTAATAACCTCTATATTGCCGGACCGCAAAACAGGGGCTTTCACAGAACAATATGATGAAGTCATCACACGCACAGGAAAGAAGTTCTTGGGACTTGGGATTGCAATCCTTGAATAACCCTTAAAAAGTCACGCTCACCTTTGGTGTTTCCCAACAAAGATGAGCGTGCATTCTCTTCACTCGTCCCCAATGCTCCGCACCGTCTTGGGAACAGTCGTCGCAGGAGTGATCCCGCTGCCATTCACCCCACTGGCGCGCCCGGCCGGACCGTTCGCACTCCCCGCGCGAATATCAATTCGCCTCACGCGCACTTCCGGCTGCGGACGGTAAAGATCGATATTGAGAAGCCCGTTATCCAGCCACGCGCCACCGATGTCGATCCCTTCCGCCAACACAAAGGACTTCTGAAACTGGCGCGAGGCGATGCCACGATGCAGGAACACACGTCCCTGAAAATCCTCGGTCTGACGCCCACGGATGACGAGTTGATTGTCTTCCTGAGTGATCTGAAGATCGTCCATCGTAAAGCCCGCCACCGCTAGCGTGATCCGCAGTGTGGACGGCCCGATCTGTTCGATGTTGTAGGGCGGATATCCATCCCCGGACGTTTTGGACGCCCGTTCGAGCATAGTCTCAAGATGATCGAACCCGAGAAACATGGGTGATCCAAACACTCTGCCTGACATGCAGCCTCCTCCCTGTGAGCGAGACAGTGGGGACGGCCCCGCAACGGCAACCGCCCATTTGCTGGATATGGCGCGCGATCAGCCGGTTGCAAGAGGCAGCGTCATGTCAGGGAGCCGAATGGTGACGTGAACCCGCATGCCCTTTCGTCGCAAGAAATGGCCGCAGCACGTCCATCTGTGGCTTCTCCGTGCCGTCTTTGGCAGGCTCGATGGAATACATGTAAGGCCCCCACAGCGGTCCGCCCGCCCAATAGGTCCAACCGTAGATCACGTCCGGCTGAGCATGGAGATACGTCATGGCCGCCTTCAGGTCCGCCAGACATTCCGGCGTCTGACTAACACCGAACTCACCCAGAATCCCCTGCGCATGATGCGTCTTCAGCCAATCGACAAACGGCGAGAGCTTGCCCACCACCTGATCCTGCGGGATGCAGTTGGGCGAACGCCCTGAAGAGTCCGCATCGAAATACTGGTGGGCCTGATAGAGCAACGGTCGCACCGGATCATGCAAACGCGCGAGCGCCGCGCCATTGTCCTTCTCGAAATTATGGGCACCGTCCCATTTCACGCCGGAGACAATGATGCGGTTTTTCACTCCCGCCTTGCGTAGCCCATCGATGACAGCTTGCTGGATGTCCACCCATTCGTCCGCCGAGCCCTGCTGCGGCTCATTCATCAGATCGAACAGAACGTGCCGGTCGCGCCCGAACTCACGCCCCAGCCGCACCCAAAGATCGACAAAGGCCGCTGTCGGCACATCCGGGGTGCCAATAAATTTCCCGTGGAACTTGCCATAATTGTGGATGTCGAGAATGACCTCAGCACCCGCTTTTCGTGAAGCTTCGACGAAATCCTTCACCTCCCGGAGATAGGCGGCATCCAGCTTTCCCGAAAGCTGCGGCTGGATGCGTTCCCACAGGATGGGCAGGCGGAACAGGCTCATGCCCTGCTGCGTGTAGTACTCAATCTCCCCCTGTTTGGGGAACATGTAGTCCCAGTTCAATCGACCGGGAATCTTTCCCGATGCAAATCCCGGTCCCGCTAGATTGACGCCGCCCCGTGGCGTCGCTGCCTCCGCAGCAGTCGCTCCCAACGTGAGACCGCCCAGAGCCACAAGCGCGAGAATGTCATGGAGGCGCATGTTCAGCTTCCTTTTCCGCTTTTCATGGTCACGTCTTTCACCCGCTGCCTCCACTGGCTCGGATGAATTATTCAACCCCACAGCAGCCCTGCGCGTTTCCGTGAGATTGCCCCGTTGATAAACAAGCCGTTAAACGCGATCATCCCGCACCGATCGCAAACCTGACGCAGCACGGAGGCGCGCACCCTGATGACCAACTTTCTTGTTCTGTCGGTGCATGATTTCCGGTCGCGTCGCAAGGCAAGCGTCCATTTCATCACTGCCGAACTGGCCCGTCGTGGCACGACACGCTTCTATTCCACCGGGCTGAGCCGTCTGTCCGAACATCGTGGCGATACCCGCGCCGATCTGGCCGCACACGCCAACCATGTGGAAGTGGTGGACGGTGTGGAATGTTACCTCCAACGCGGTCTGTGGCATCCTTTCCGCCTGAAAAACTCCAAACTGTGGCCGCTTGAAGCCGCCATGTTCAAGTTTTACAGACTGACAATGCCGTCCATTCTCAAGAAATGGATAAAAGAAGCGGACGTGGTGTTCGTCGAATCCGGCATGTCCCCGATTTACATCGCGGATGTGAAACGACTGAACCCCGCAGCCCGCATTGTCTATCTCGCCTCCGATGACCTCTCCGTCATTGGATCCGCCGAGACGATCCGTCGCGACTTTGCGCGCAATTTCGACAAGATCGACCTCGTGCGCCTGCCCTCTCCCCTCCTGCTTGAAGGCATGCCCCACGGGCAAAGCGCCATTTTCGCACCGCATGGCATTGATCGCGACATGATGGAGCGCCCGCGCCCATCGCCCTATAATGGCAAGACCGCCTGCGTCTCGGTCGGCTCAATGCTTTTCGATGCATCGTTTTTCAACCTTGCCGCCCCAGCCTTCCCGGACGTGGAGTTTCATGTCATCGGCGCTGGACGCGCGGCCGAAGCGCTGGAAAAGCATCCCAACATCGTCGTTCATGACGAAATGCCGTTCGAACAGACACTGGGTTACGTGCAGCACGCTGCCTTTGGCGTCGCGCCCTACCGCGATGCCGATACACCGCGCTACCTCCTCGATACGTCCCTCAAGCTCAAGCAGTTCGCTTTCTTCGGCAAACCCGCGGTCTGCCCGGAATTTGCCGTGGGCACCGTGAAGGGACGCTTTGGCTACGTACCGGGCGACAAGGCCTCGATCGTCACCGCCATCCGGGACGCTCTAGCTTTCCACGAACCCATCACCATCGACATTCCTTCGTGGAAAGAGGTGGTGGACCGTCTGCTCATGCCGGAGCGCTTCCCGCAACATCGCCTCGCCGCACGCACCGAAGGCAAAACCGTCGCCATTTACCGCACGGAAATCCTGCCGCTTTCCGAAACATTTGTGCGCGATCAGGCAAAGATGCTCAAACGCTGGAAAGCCGTGCTGATCGGCGAACGTGAGATCGGCAAACTGCCGCTCGAAGGTCTTCCCGCCTTGGCCGTACATCAAGGCTCTGCCACCTTCCTCCAGCGCGTGCAGGGCGTGATAGCGCGCACATTGGAACGCCCCTATCCGGGCATGATGCCTATTGCCCGCTCGCTCGCCCCGCAGCTCATCCACGCCCATTTCGGCTTTGATGGCGTGGAAGCCATGCCTGTCGCGAAACGGCTGGGCGTGCCGCTGGTCGTGACCCTACATGGATCGGATATTTCTACCCACATGGACTGGTTCGCCGCCGGACATGGGGGACGTCGGTGGAAGAGCTATCCACGCCGGCTTGCCCGACTGGCACGGCAGAAGCATGTCAGCTTCGTCGCCGTTTCAGGACCGATCCGTGACGCCGCCATCCGCTGCGGCCTGCCCGCCAATCGGATTTCCATCTGCCATATCGGGATCGACGTCCGTCGTTTTCAGCCCTCCGAACCCGCACCGGGCAAGCGCAGCCGCACGATCCTGTTCGTAGGCCGTCTGGTGGAAAAGAAGGGGGCGTCCATCCTGCTGGAAGCGTTCGCACGGGTGCGTAATGCCGTGCCGGATGCACGACTCATCATTGCGGGCGATGGGCCGCAGCGAGCGGCACTCGAACGAAAAGCCGCCAATGTGACAGACGTGACCTTCGCAGGTGCCGTCAGCCGTGATGCGGTGCAAACGTTCATGAAAGAAGCCCGCGTGTTCTGCCTGCCGAGCATTACCGCCGAAAACGGCGATATGGAGGGACTGCCTCTTGTGCTGCTCGAAGCTCAGGCCAGCGGCGTGCCGGTGGTGACTTCCGCCAGTGGCGGTACAACGGAAGGCATGATTGATGGCGAAACGGGATTCGCCTTTGCGGAGCATGATATCGATGCCCTGACCCGCCATCTCATCACGCTGCTGACGGATGACGAACTCGCCACCCGTTTCGGAGCAAACGCCCGCGTCTATATCGAACAGAACCACGACATTCACACCTGCACACAACGTCTGGAAGCTGTGTACGATCAGGCGCTGGCATCATGAGCACCTTCTCCGTCATCATCCCCGTCTATAATGCCGAGGCTTTTCTGGAACGCGCAGTGCGCTCCGTGCAGACACAGACACAGCCTCCCCTTGAAATCCTGATGGTGGATGACTGCTCCACGGATAACACGCGCGAAGTCGTGAAACGTCTCGCAGCCGAAGATCCCCGCATCAGACTGTTCCAGACACCCAAAAACGGCGGCCCATCGGCGGCGCGCAATCTCGGGATCGCCAACGCCACGGGCGAGTGGATTGCCATCCTCGACGCCGATGACGCGTTCGCACCCACGCGGCTGGAAAAACTGGGCGCCATCGCCAGCCGACGCGGCGACATCGACATGCTGGCCGATGACCTGCTGTATTTCGATGCCGATGCCAACTGCATCAGTGGACGCGCCAATGCAACCGCAGGGCTTTCCGGGCATGTCGTGACGCTGGATGACTTCCTGCGCCACAATCAGGTGGATGGCAGCGGCATGGATTGGGGGTTGCTCAAGCCCTGCTTCCGCCGCGCGTTTCTGGAAAAGACCGGCCTGCACTACCGCGCCGACATGCGTCACGGCGAAGACTTCGCTCTCGTTGTCAGCCTGCTGCTGGCAGGCGCCATGTTTGTGCTGCTCGACGACGCGCTCTACCTCTACACCCAACGCTCAGGTGCGGTGAGCGGTCGCCTGTCTGCCCTCTCACGCACCTCCATCGCCTATGGCGCTCTGGCACGTTCCGCACTTGAACTGGCCCAACAACCCGAAATCGCCCGCCAGCCCGAACTCGTGCAGCTTCTGCAATGCCGGGCCGAAGGACTGATGCGGCTGGATGACGCGCACTTCTTCTCTGTCGCCGTGCGCAAGGGCGACGTCGTGGGGCTGGGACGTCGCGCTCTCGAGCGCCCCTCCTTTCTGACGCAAGTGGCCAGTCAGGTCGGCCGTGCCGTCAAGCGCAGGCTGGCACGCCATTGAGCAGCGCCATGACCCCGGCCGAGCGCCTGTTCGCATGGCGACGGGACGTGCGGCATTTCCGACCCGATCCCGTCGCGGCGTGGGAACTGGACCGTCTTCTGGAAACCGCCAACCGCGCGCCTTCCGTGGGCCTGAGTGAACCGTGGCGTTTCGTGCGTGTGGACACCCCGGCACGCCGCAACGCCATCCGCGCCAATTTCCTGGCCAGCAACGCTCAGGATCTTGCCGGTCGAGAGGGCGAGGACGCGCGGCATTACGCCACTCTCAAACTGGCGGGACTGGACGAAGCGCCACACCATATCGCTGTTTTCTGTGAAACCGACCCGGCTCAGGGGCGTGGGCTGGGGCGCGCCACCATGCCCGAGACCACGACATGGTCCGCCGTCATGGCGGTCCATACCTTCTGGCTGGCCGCAGCCGAACGTGGCATCGGCGTGGGCTGGGTGTCCATTCTGGACCCGACAGACGTGCGGCGCACCTTGTGCGTCGATCCAGACTGGCAGTTTCTCGCCTATCTCTGCGTGGGCTATCCCAAACAGCCTTCCGATACGCCGGAACTGGAACGTCTGGGGTGGGAGCATCGCAACCCGGCGCGGCGACGTTGGATCTGGCGATAAACTCTCCCTACCCCTTCAGCCGTCCCATCTGTTTCAGGCTGGCCCACTGGCCACCACGCAAGGCAAAGACGTCATGCACGGTGATGGCCAGAAGTTTCCCCGCCCTCTGCAATTCGGTCGCCAGCACTTCATCCCCACGGATCACAGCCTCCGGCTTTTGTCCGTCGGGGCAGGGCCGAATCAGGATCAATGCCGTGGCGTGCAATTCCAGCGCACGGGTAAAAATCAGCCGCGTCTCGGCCACGGCATCGCGCACCTCCGACACGCTCTCAATCGCCTCATCACCCAAAAGACGGTTGCGATTATCGAGAAACAGCGCCCGCAGCTGCCCGGGCACAGCACCGGCTAGCGCCGTATCGAAATAGGCCAGAAGCTCTTCCCAGTTTCCCAGAGAAGGACGCTCCAGCCGATCCGCCTCCCCCATCCGACGCGCCGCATGCGTCACCAGCCGCAAGGCCGCGAGGGCATCCGTCTCCAGCCCCTCTTCACGCAACGCCGCATCCGAAGCCTCCAGCACACCGGCGAATGTCGTGAACCGGTTGATCAGCGCCTTGGCCCGCGGCTTTGTGTCTCCACGTGGAAAACCGAAATAGAGCAGCATTTCCAGCAGTTCGTAATCCGCCAGTGCTCCCGCACCTTTCGCCACGACACGCTCACGCATCCGCTTGCGGTGTCCTGTCGGCCCCGTGCTGACAAACGGCAGCGCCGGAGAGGTGTCATTCCCGATGGAAGGCGTTGGTCCGGATACCGTCACGTCGTCTTCTCCCGCGCTCAATGTGCGCCTTTGGCAGGGCCGCCTCCGCTACGAATGGGCGAAAGCAGGAAGCAGAACGGTACGATACAGAAAGCCGCAATACCAAAGATCATGAAGGCTTCGTTATAGGCCAGCATCGCTACCTGCTGCGAGAAATCCAGAAACAGCCGATGCTGGGCCACCGCATCGGCGGCCGGTCCCAGCCCATGATCCACGGCGGCCTGACGGCCCTGTGCAAGGTAATCGTTGTAGGGCTGATGATACGGCGTCATCCACTGCACCATGTCCGACTGATGCGCCTGACGCCGCTCGATAATGAGCGCTGTCGCCCCGGAAATACTCAGGGAGCCGAAGAAGTTGCGCACCATGGCAAACAGCGCCGAACCATCCGCATTCATCTCACGCGGCAGGGTGGCATAGGCAATGGTCGAAAGCGGCACGAACAGGAACGCAAGGCACGCGGTCTGGCTCATGCGGAAGAAAACAAGGTGGCGGAAATCCAGCGTCGGCACCAGATGCGCCGACCAGAACAGGGCGATCCCCATCAGTCCGAACCCCAGCGCGATCACAGAGCGGATGCTCATGAACGTCATCATCCGCCCCACAATGGGAATCAGGAAAATGACCGCGATACCTCCCGGTGAAAGCACCAGACCCGATAGCGTGGCGGTATAACCGATGACCTGCTGCGCGAACTGCGGGACGATGATGGCGGAGGAATACAGCAGCGCGCCCATAGCCCCCATCAGGAATGTGGCCACAGCAAAATTGCGGTCCTTGAAAACCCGCAGATCCACGGCCGGGGATTTGGCCTTGATGAGCCAGAAAACCGCCCCGATGATCCCGATCGCCGCCAGCACGCCCATCACGCAGATGAAGGTGGAGCCGAACCAGTCATCGTCCTCGCCACGGTCCACCATGACTTCCAGACAGCCGAAACCCAGTGTGATGAGGCTGATGCCGATCACATCGATCGGCTCCCTGCGCCGCTTGGCCCATGGCGGATCGTCCACCAGAAAGCCCACGGCCATTGTTGTGAGAATGCCGAACGGCACGTTGATGAAAAAAATCCAGCGCCATGAATAATTGTCTGTGATCCACCCGCCGAGCGTCGGGCCGAGCACCGGCCCCACCACGGCGGCAATGGCCGTCAGACCGAAGGCCGCCGCCCGCTTCTCGGGCGGAAAGACGTCGAGAATGATGGATTGCTGGTTGGGCTGAAGGCCGCCACCGAAAAAACCCTGCAACAGCCGGAAAAGAATCAGTTCGCCCAGACTGGTGGAGATGCCGCACAGAAAGGACGTCACGGTGAACATCGCGATGCACACCATGAAATAGAGCTTGCGCCCGAACAGTTTGCCCAGCCAGCCCGAAATGGTGAGCACGATACCATTGGCCACGAGATAGGACGTGAGCGTCCATGTCGCATCGTCATAGGTGCTCGAAAGACTGCCGGCGATATGGGGAAGCGACACATTCACGATGGTCGTGTCGAGAATCTCCATGAAGGCCGCCATCGTCACCACGAAGGCGATGAGCCACGGATTATGGCGTGGCTTCCAGCTTTCGTGGTGTTGCGTGGCGTCGCCGGCCGCCGCGCTCATGGACGCGACACCGTTTCTTCACCCGGCGCGCGATCCACGATACGACCGTCCGGCCCCTTGGTGGCCGCCGTGTCCGTATGCACCACCGGCACCACCGACAGACCGAGCGCCAGTGGCACCTCGGGATCGAGACCGCTGTCGATGCGGATCTTGACCGGCACGCGCTGGACGATCTTCACATAATTGCCCGTAGCGTTTTCAGGCGGGAAAGCGCTGAACGTCGCTCCTGTGCCTTTCTGCAACGAATCGATATGCCCGTGCAGTTCATGCGAGGGATAGGCATCCACACTGATGTCCACCTTCTGGCCCGGCCGCATGTTGGTGATCTGCGTTTCCTTGTAATTCGCAATCACCCACACTTCCGGCGTGACGATGGAGAATAGGGACTGTCCGGTGGTGACATAGCGACCGCGTTCGACGTTACGCTGTGAAATCCAGCCATCCTGCGGCGCACGAATCTCGGTCCATTCCAGATTCAGTTCCGCGCGCACAAGAGCCGCCTTGGCGCTCGCCAGCGTTGCGGCATCGCCCTGCACCGCCGCTTGCGCATTGGCGATGTTGGGTTTGACCGGCATGGCGATCATCACCTGCGCCTGCGCCTGCGCGACGCGGGCGCGCGCTTCGTCCAGACCGGCCTTGGAATAATCGATGTCCTGCTGGGACGTCGCCGCCCGCATGACCGAATGCTGGCGGTTGTAGTCCGTGCGGGCGCGGAACTCCTGCGCCTTCGCCACGAGAAGGTCGGCCTGCGCCGCTTCCAGACGACCGGGGAAGTTTTTCTCGGCCACGGCCAGCAGCATCTGGTGCGCCGCCATCGTGGCTTCGGCCTCCTCTACTGCGGCGCGGGCGCGATCACGCTCCGCCGTCCAGTCACGCGGATCGATACGTGCCAGAAGCTGACCAGCATGGACGAACTGATTGTCGTCCACCAGCAGTTCCGTCACATAGCCACCGATATGCGGCGCGACGGTCACAGCGCGTCCCTGCGTGAAAGCATCGTCTGTTTCGACCTCAAAGCGGTGCAGAAACCAGTAGATGCCCGCTCCCACCACCACGAGCAGCAGCCCAACGATGAGGATGATCCGCACCAGCGGATTGCGCTTTTTCTTCTGCGTGTCCGTGTCGCCCTTGCCGGCGTCGCTGCCACCCGCCTGCGTATCCTGTTCGTCGGCCATGCCTTCTCCGCTGCCTTCACCCGGTCCTGCGCTCACTGACCGACCGGTTCGGTCATTTTTCTCGCATGGGTTCATGATCTCGATCAACCCGCGAGACCGAACCACATGACGCTTTGTTGCGAATCAGGCTCCCGGATCGCCCGGCTGTGTCTCCCAGCCCAACCCGATAATGGCTACGCGGCGGCGCCCGGCGCCGTCCATGCGGAGCACGACCGCATTGCGCTCCTCCAACCAGCCAAGAATGCGCCGCGCCCGTCCCGTCGAATGCGTGCCATAGATCCGCGCAATCTCGGCATCCGATGGACAGGCCAGTCCATCGCGGGCTGTGCGGGCGAGATAGAGAAACACGCCCTGCGTATCCTCCGGCAGTTCCGAGGCAATGGCTTCCGCCTCCTGCCATTCGGGCGATTCGGCGTCTTCCGTGTTGACCCCGCTGCGAGCCGTGGCCAAAGCGCGCCGGAACGCACGCATATCCATCGCCTCACGCCCAAGGCCCGCAATCCGACAGCGCACGAGGAAATCCTGATAGAGCGAAGCGGGTGGTCGAAATCCGCCATCATCTTCCACCAGAACCTGCCGCAGGATATCGGCCAGTTGCCGCCTGCGCTCAGCCGGATCGACAGGCTCTTCCACCTCTTCCGATTCCGCCAGAGCCGCCCCATGGGTGGCAAGCTGGGTGATAAGATCGGGCGCAGGAGGGGCCACGGGCCTGCGCGGTCGCACCATGATTTCCGGCTCGGGCAACGGTGCCAGAATCAGTTCCGCCACCGGTTCGGATGGTGGCGAGAACGGCGCCAGCACCGGCCCGGCCGAGCGGCTTGCTGTTGTCACCTCACCAATGCGAATGGTCGTGGGACGACGATACAGAGCCGGACCGAGAGCCACGAACGTGCCACGCTCCAGATCCCGGAATGCCTCCGCCTGCCGCCGCTCCATACCCAGAAGGTCGGACGCACGGGCCATGTCGATGTCGAGAAAGGTGCGCCCCATGAGGAAATTGGAGGCTTCCGCCGCCACGTTCTTGGCCAGTTTCGCCAGACGCTGGGTGGCGATCACCCCCGCCAGTCCGCGTTTGCGGCCACGGCACATCAAATTCGTCATGGCCCCAAGAGACGCGCGCCGCGCATCATCGGACACCTCACCGGCTGCGGCGGGAGCAAAGAGCTGCGCCTCATCCACCACGACCAGCACTGGATACCAGTGCGCACGCGGCACATCGAACATGCCCCCCAGAAAGGCAGCCGCACGTTTCATCTGCTGGTCCGCGTCCAATCCCTCCAGATTGAGCACGACCGAAGCGCGATGCACCCGCATCCGCTCTCCCGCCGCCTGAAGCGCCGCTTCCGTATGCTCGGCGGCGTCGATCACCAGATGGCTGAACGCATCCGCCAGACTGACGAAATCGCCCTCCGGGTCGATGATGGCCTGCTGCACCAGATTGCCGGTCTGCTCCAGCAGACGCCGCAGGAGGTGGGACTTGCCCGAACCGGAATTGCCCTGCACCAGCAGGCGCGTCGCCAACAGTTCGGCAAGATTCAACGTCGCCGGTCCACCGCCGACGATCTCTCCCATTTCGATTCTGCTGGTCATGGGCGGGAGATACAGTCCCGACTCCCGATCAGGCAACAGGCTCGGGCCACCTGTTTTTCTCTCTTCCCCAAGCCAGAGCACCTTTTCCCGCCGCACGTCCTGTCGCCATCACAGCCTGCAGGAGATACCCCCCGGTCGGGGCCTCCCAGTCCAGCATTTCCCCACAGACAAACACACCCGGCAACGCACGCAGCATGAACCGTTGATCGACCGCCTCCTGTCTCACACCGCCAGCCGTGGAAATGGCGCGATCCAGCGTATCGGTGCCCACCAGACGTACAGGCAACGCTTTGATTTGATGAGCAAGAGCGCCTGTGTCCGACGGCACCTCACCTGCTTCTCGTAAAAGCCCCACAGCCACCGGCGGCAGAGGCAAGGCCTTGCGAAGACGATTGCTCAAACTCTCACGGGCACGAACACGCGAAAGCCGTTCCGCCACTGTCGTCACATCCATGTCAGGCCGCAGATCAATCCGCAGAACGACCTCTCCATCCCGCTCAATAGCCTCCCGCAAAGGTGCCGCCAGCGCGTACAGACCGCCGCCCTCCAACCCGCGTTCCGTGATGACGGCCTCCGCCCGGCTCTTTTCGCCACCGAATGACAGCGTGACGCGCTTGAGAGGTGTTCCCGCAAACCGCTCGCGGAACGCAGACGACCACTCTACCCGGAAACCGCAATTGGCCGGACGCAGAGGCGCCACACTCACACCCCGCGTCAAGAGGACCTGCGTCCAGTGCCCATCGGACCCAAGTCGCGCCCAGCTTCCACCTCCAAGCGCCAGCACCGTCACGTCCGGTGTCACGCACTCCTCACCCGTCGGCCCGTCAAACCGAAGCGCGCCCTGCGCATTCCATCCTGTCCAGCGCAAGCCAGTGCGAAACTGCACGCCCTGCTCCGCCAAACGCCTCAACCATGCCCGCAAAAGTGGGGATGCCTTCATGGCGTCTGGAAAAACCCGACCGGAACTGCCCGTGAAACACCGCTGCCCCAGCCCTTCAGCCCAGTGCACCATGTCGGACGGTGAGAACGCAGCGAGCGCAGGCGCAAGCCATTCCGCCGCCGCGCCATACCGTCCGAGCAAAGACGGACCCATTTCCACATTGGTCAGATTAAGGCCGCTGCGGCCCGCCATCAGCAGCTTGCGCCCCATCGTGGGCATGCGATCAATCACGGTCACGTCGCACCCCGCGTCCGACAGGACTTCTGCCGCCGCCAGACCGGACGGACCGCCACCGATCACCACAACATTCATCAATCCGCCCATTCCTGTAATCACCTCACCCCGCTCATGACCCCGGAACGCCGCATCCGGCAAGGCGGGCGGACCTTACATGACAGGTGGGCTCCCGCCCCCGGCCGGTTTTTTAAGGCGCCATACATAGGCGATGACGGCGGCCACGGCCTGGAAATAATCATACGGAATTTCGGTGTCTTCGGGCAGTTGGTAGAGCGAACGGGCCAGCGGTGGGTTCGAGACAATCGGCACCTTTTCCTCCCACGCAAACTCCCTGATGCGCGCGGCCAGTTCATCCGCACCTTTCGCCACGATACGCGGCGCACCCGCTGAGCCGGGTTCGTAGGCCAGAGCCACGGCGTAATGGGTCGGGTTGGTCACCACCACCGTCGCGGAACGGACGGCCTCGCGCACGCGCTTGCGTGTCCGCTGCATGCGCATCTGCTTAAGTTTGGCGCGTATATGCGGATCGCCCTCGCTCTCCTTCATTTCCTCCTTGATGTCATGGCGGCTCATTTTGAGATCCTGAAGCCGCTTGTACCGCGTCCAGGCTTCATCGAGGACCACGATAATGACCTGCACGATCAGCACCGCGCCGAGCGTGCGCACCACCAGAGCCGAGAGTTCACGGGCCAGACGCTCAGGCGACCATCCCATGGCTCCGGGTGCGAGAGCCAGCGTATCGCGCACGATTCCGTAGAGAATGGCGGAAAAGATGATGATCTTGGCAATGGATTTCGCGGCCTCCACGAGATTCGTGACGCCGAATATCTTCTTGAGTCCCTTCAATGGATTGAGACGACCGATATCGGGAACCAACGCTTCCATGCGCACCAGAAAGCCCGATTGAAGCAGCGCGGTCGCCACACCACCGGCGGCCGTCGCGGCGACAACAGGGAAGGCCAGCACCACGAGAAGATGAAGGCAGTGCGTAAGAACATGCCCGACCGTAGGCGGATCGAGACGTACTTCGCCCGCATTGTCGAGCAGGGCGCTCATTTCATGAATGAACTCACGCACACCCGCCGGCATCGCCATGGTCAGAACGAGAGTGGCCAGTCCAAGCCCAGAGAAAAGATGCAACTCCCGTGACTGCGCAATATTTCCCTGTTCCCGGGCGCGTTCCAGCCGCCGCCCAGTCGGGGCTTCCGTCGTATCGCCAGTATCGGAATCAGCCACGGATGATCATCCAGCCCAGCTTCACCCGATGCAGAGTTGGGAAAACGCTCGGCATTTAGCCTCCTCCACCCGGCAATCCTTGCAGAGCTGCGTCCACCCCATTGCTCCAGGTTCCCAGCATGGTGCCAAGCAAAAGCGCGAAAAGCAGAATGCCTCCCAGAATCTGAGCCGGCATGGCGAGCATGTACACCTGCAAGCCGGGCGTAAAACGGCTCAGCAAACCGAGCATGATCGGCCAGATGGTGCCGATCAGCACGAATGGCATCGCAAGCTGGAACGCCAGAAGAAACATGCCCCCCGTTGCCTGCGTCACACTGTGGGCCACATCTCCCATCAATGGAAAATGCCCCGGAGGGAACACGTCGTAGCTTCCCACCAGCGCATGCAAAGGCAACACATAAAGATCCGCCGCGAACACCGTGACCGTCATCAGAAGTTCGGCCACATGACTCAGCGGCGTACTCTGCGCCCCCAGTTCCGGATCCGGCTGGAGGACATTTGAAAGGCCTATGAAAGTTGAAATGATCTGGGCTGCCACGGGAAACGACTGCAACATCAACTGCGCAAGCCAGCCAATCAATCCTCCACAGATAACTTCCGAGGCGATGAACACGATAAGACGCGCCGGATTGAGCACATCGTCCGACGATGCTCCTTCAAACCGCGGCAACAACAAAGGGAAAAGCAGAAAACTCACGCCAATGGCAAACGCCGCCCGCACACGTGTCGGCGCCGACTGCGAATTCAGCCCCGGCATGGTGATCACCAGCGCCGCAACCCGGCACAAAATGACCATGAACACCACCATCCATGTGGGAAGATGCGCAATCAGAGTGGCGGTTTCAGCGTTCAAGATGCCCCGGCCACAATGACCTGATCAAAAATGTAGCGTGTGTAGGCCAGAAGAGTCGAATACATGAACGAGCCGCCGAACAGGAGAGCGGCCATGGACGCTAGAAATTTCGGCAGAAACGCCAAAGTGGATTCGTTAATCTGCGTCACGGCTTGCAGGATCGAGACCAGAAGGCCAGCCCCCATGGCTGCAATCAGACTGGGCGCACCAACCTTTACAGCCACGAAAAGCGTTTCGCGCAGAATGTGCGCCACATCAATTGAATTCATAAAAATACCTTTTCCTGTAATGCAGGAAGAAAAAACTCCTCAGATCGTCATACGCATGATGTCCTGATAAGACTGAATGACACGGTCGCGCACAGTGGATGCCGTCTGCATGACGATCTGAGCCTGCGAGACCGACGTAACGATGTCCGTCAGATTGCCCTGTCCATGCAGACCGGTTGCGGCCTTTGCTTCCGCCTGTTCGCCCGTATTGACGACGCCATCAATGGCACTTTGCAGAGCATCCCCAAAACCAGTCGCTTCCGTGCTCCCGGATACGGAAGCATCGGCTCCGGAGGTGGAGAGGGCCGACTGGGTCCGCGAATAGGCTGCGGCCGCTTTCGAAGAAGAAATCATCATTTCAGGAGATCAATCGTCCGGGTAATCATGGAACGGGTTGTCTGGAACGTGTTGAGGTTGGCCTCATAGGAACGCTGTGCCTCATGGGAATCCACAACCTCCACCATCGTGTTCACGTTCGGGGTTTTTACATAGCCGCGCTTGTCCGCCGCCGGGTTTGCCGGATCGTAGCGCTGTTCGAAATCCGACATATCCTTGCCGACTTTCTTCACACGCACTTTGGAAACACCCGTTTCGTGGTCGATGACATTCTCGAACGTGATGGTCTTGCGGCGATAGGGATCGGCACCGGGTGTCGAGCCCGTCGTGTCCTGATTGGCCAGATTTTCCGCAACAACACGCAGCCGATCGGATTGCGCCTGCATGCCCGCTGCGGAAACGGACAAGGTTGAGTTGATATCCATCCTGATGTCCTGACGTTATTTCCCGAGCACGTTGTTCAACATGGTGCGGTAGGTGGAATAGACACTCGTTGCCAGACGCTGCTGATCGCTGGTCTCGGCCACCAGTTGCATCTGCGTCTCCAGCGAAACGCCATTGCCATCCGGGGAACGCTCACCATCCGAACTCTCGGTGCGGGCACGACGTTTTGCCGCCATGGGGATATGACGCGAAGACGTTGTGGTCAGTCCGACATCGAACTCCGCCAGCGCGCTTTCAAAAGGTGTCATATCGGAAGCCACATAATCCGGCGTATCCGCATTGGCGATGTTGGACGCCAGTGTCTGCTCGCGCTGCTCCAGCCACTGCATTCGCCGCTGCGACAACCCGAAGATATCGACGCCGCCCGTAGCGGGACGTGAGGGATCCATCATGTCTCAGTCCTGAACCATCCAACGGCACCGACGACAATGCCGATGCGCTCCCGCAGAAATGAACGCGCAAAGACTGCGATATGGTTAAGGCAACCGCCGAAACAGCACATTCGTTTACGGCGAGGTCGAAAAGACATCTCATAAAGACGTTGTTTACTTTTCCGCCGCAAATGTGAGGCCGTCCGCAACGCATCATGGAATGCGCCCGCTTATGGCTTCCCACGACATCCTGTCCGCCGCCCTCGCCCTCATCGCCGTCCTCGCGATGATCCTGCTCAGCCGCTACGGATGGCAGGTGGCGGCTCGACTGGGCATCGGCACGCCGCGCCGTCGCAAGGGCGCACTCGGTCTGGAAGAGACACTGACCCTCGATTCGCGCCGTCGGCTTTCTCTGGTGTCCTGTGAAGGACGACGCCTTCTCCTGCTGACGGGCGGTGCTTCAGATGTCGTGGTGGGGTGGTTGCCTGAACAGACACACCCGGGAGACGCGCCATGAAGCGCCTTTCCTCTGCGCGTCGTCTGATTCTGGCAACAACCGGCTCAGCACTTCTGCTTGCCGCTCTGTTCTTTCCTTTTGCGGCTCATGCGCAGTCGCTCAGCGTCGATCTTGGGCAGAACGGCGGACCGGGCACGACCAGCCGCCTGATCCAGCTTTCCGCGCTCATTACAGTTCTTTCTCTGGCGCCCAGCCTGCTGGTGATGGTCACGGCCTTCACGCGAATCATCATCGTGCTCTCGCTGCTGCGCAGCGCCATCGGCGCACAGGGCACGCCACCGAACACCGTGCTGATCGGTCTGGCGCTGTTCCTGACGCTCTTTGTCATGCAGCCCACATTCGAACAGTCATGGCGGGCAGGAATCCAGCCGCTGATGGAGGGACATGTCAGCGAAATGGACGGCTTGCGCGCAGCCGCCGAACCCTTTCATCACTTCATGCTCGCCAATGCTCGGCCTGCCGATCTCGCGACCTTCACGCATCTGGCCAACGTGCCGCCCCCTGCCAATGCCGCCGACACACCGTGGCGCGTCCTGATGCCCGCCTTCATGATCGGGGAACTGCGCCGCGGATTCGAGATGGGCTTCCTGCTCTATCTGCCCTTTCTCGTGATCGACATTGTCGTATCCACCGTGCTCATGAGTCTGGGCATGATGATGCTGCCGCCAACCACCATCTCGTTGCCGTTCAAGCTGATCTTTTTCGTGATGATCGACGGCTGGCAGTTAATGGCCGGCAGTCTTGTCCGCAGCTTTGGCGGAGGATGAACCTCCGCCTCCACGCAGGTTCAATCCTGTGTCGCGCCTGTGCCATACCCCGAGCCGCGCGGATCGACCCAACTCTGGCAACGTCGTCCATCACCGGGCAGGCCGCCACGACAGGCGATTACGTTAGCCCGCCCCATGGACGTGGTCGCCTTGATCTGTCCATGCAAACCATTCGCCAACGCGGCGGCGGCGGCATCTGCCGCATCGGCCTGACCGGACGCCGTGGCCGTAGCAAGAAAACGACCATCCTCATGCGCGATAGCCGCCGACAGTATTGGACGTGGACGATGCAGGGCCGATGCCCCCAGCACGATCCCTGTGGAACCGGCCACCCGTCCCGTCCCGAACAGATTGTCCATGCTGATGGCGCACGCGACTGCGCCTCCTTTCCGGTCCGCCACGGCAAAGGAAGTGGAGGCCGGAAGATCGGGCAGGCTGCCGCCACCCGTTGGAATATGCCCGGACTGAAGCAGGCTCTGCGCCCGGGCCGTCAACGTACCCACGGACGCCTTGGCCTCGCTGGCACGCCAGCCCGCAACAGCCTGACGCCCGAGATCGGAAGACGAACGCCCATTCATGAGCGCTTTCCATGCCACCGCCATACCGTAACCCCCATCGGCGGGAGGCGGCACGAAGGAAACCTGCATCTCCCCGACAGTGACGGTCAGCGGTGTGGCCACCACAGGCACAGATGTCCGCATTCCAGCCATGGTCAAGCCCGCTCCCGTCGTCGCGTTGGCGGAAATCACAACCTGCGCGAGAGAGCCTGTGTAGAGGTCACCCGGCCCGGCCGAACGAATACGTTCCAGCGTCCCCGCCAGATAGCGCTGGAGCAGCATGTCTCCCGCTTTCATGACCGTGCCGTTGGGTCGCGCGAAAATCTTTCGCGCCCCTTCATCTGCCAGCAGAGGCGACTGCACGACATCCAGATCGGCGGCAAGCTGGCTGCCCACTTCGATTCCGTTGCGGGCCAACTGGATGGCTGGACGTGTCAGTTCCGCGAAATCGACACTGCCATGACTGAGCTGCATCAGGAACAGGCCACGGGCCAGCATGGGAACAGAGGCGGGACGGTCGGCATGGGCCGTAGTGCCCTGCACCCGGTCCGCCGGAGCATCGCCTGTGGGCAGGAACAGGAAGGCCTTGCCGCCGTCACGGTCGCCCGGACGCCATGCCACACATGCGCCACCGGCCCCCAGCGACGCACGCGAAGGAAGAGTCACGGAGAGCGCAAGCCCAAGAGCGGTGGCGGCATCGGCCGCATTACCGCCGCGCTGAAGCACCGTCATGGCGGCAAGCGCCGCCTGAGGCTCGTCCGCCACCACGTTGCCGACATAGCCCGAAATCATTTTCGAGCCGCTGCCGAACAGCGACAGGACGGGTTTTTCATCGCCCTTGTTGCCGTCATCGGTGCCGAATATCCATGAGCAACCGGAGACCATGCCGGTCATGGCCAGCAGAACGCCTGCCCGTCGCAAAACGCCGCCACGGCGCAAGACAGACCGCTCCCGCGCCGACACGCGCGCAGCAGGACGAGAACTCACGGAACGCTCACGCACGCGACAGACACTCCCTACGATTCACTCGCCAGCCCGCAGGCAGATTCCAACCGATCTGGCTGCTTGCCGGGAAACAGATGACTACCCCGTTAGCTTTCTTCCGTCGACGCGGCAACGCACGCATCGGGGGAACCCGGATCATTGGGCGTCGAAGGACGCAAGGATGCCGTGCTCACGGTTATAGGCCAACTGGGTATGGCTGAGCTGGAAGCCGACCTCGAAATGATAATCGCTGGCATCGGTCGTGGGGCGGATCGGCAAATCCACCGTCACGAGACGGGTGTCCACCGCCATGGCATCCTGTCCGCTGGGGAACGTGACCGTCTGGCTGAACACATGCTTGCCCACGATCTTGTCGTTGTGGACGACGGCCAGGAACCACGGAAACACGAACTCGTCGCTGGTAGCGCCCGGTCCACGACGCACAAGCATGCGGATAGCGACGCGGGTGCGCAGCGTCTTCTTGCCGGCCGCCAGACAGTCCCCGGAAAGCTTCGTGATGCTGGCATGTGTGACAAGATGATTAAAGCTCGGCCCCTTGGCGGAGTAATTGTAATAATCGCCCACTTCCGCCGGGATGTGCATGGCCGGACAGCTTGGCGCGAAAGTCGTTTCATCCTCACCGCTGCATCCCACAAGCCACAGAGGCAGGGAGAGCGCCATGGCCACACCGGCAAACCGCATCAGGGGCAACCTGCGATTCGGAGAAGACCGGTGCGCCGACGGTCGGGAAAAGCGCGAACACAGGGACGAGAACCGAATCATGCGGCAATCCAGACTTGCATGACACGCCTCTCCTCCATCAACCGAGGCGAAACGTGTCATCGAACGAGACAGGGGGTGGAGTATCGGACAGAAATGCGTTTGCGCAAACCGGCAGCCGGAGAATTCCTCTCCGCGCCACATTTTCAACCGCTTTCTCCGACCACTTCCGCCATAAGTGACCCATGACGCAGGTCATGATACGGCTTGCACGAACGACGTGTCTTGCGTAGGGCGAGACGAATCCAATGTACGACCTTGGTCGGAGCGGCGCGTGCTTCGGCCCTTCGCCGCCAGAAAGTCTGGGGAACAGCATGCCCGATCAGTCCACTCTCACCTCTCCTTCCGAAACCTCCGACAACTCGACCCGTGCGCTCCGCGTCGTGCTTGCCGGTCCGCGCGGTTTCTGCGCCGGAGTGGATCGCGCCATCCGCGTGGTGGAAGAAGCCATCCGGGCCTACGGCGCCCCCGTCTATGTCCGCCACGAAATCGTGCACAACCGCACCGTGGTCGAGGAACTGGAAGCCAAGGGCGCAATCTTCGTCGAGGAACTCGACGAGGTGCCCGCAGACGGCCATGTCGTCTTTTCCGCTCACGGCGTGCCCAAGACCGTCCCCGCCGAGGCCGAACGCCGTAACCTGCTCTATCTCGATGCGACCTGCCCACTCGTCTCCAAGGTTCACCGTGAGGCCGAACGGCATTACGCCAATGGCGGTCCCGAGAGCCGCCATATCCTGATGATCGGCCACGCCGGCCACCCGGAAGTCATCGGCACGATGGGACAGCTTCCCGCAGGAGCGGTGACGCTCATCAACGATGCCGAGGAAGCCCGTACGGTCCAGCCGGAAGACCCCACGCGCCTCGCTTTCATCACGCAGACAACCCTGTCGGTGGACGACACCGCCGAGATCGTGGAAATTCTGCGTGAGCGCTTTCCCCTGATCGAAGGACCGAAGCGCGAGGACATCTGCTACGCCACCACGAACCGCCAGGAAGCCGTCAAGGAAATCGCGCCCGAATGCGATCTGGTGATCGTGATCGGTTCGCCCAACTCCTCCAATTCGCAGCGCCTGCGCGAAGTGGCCGAGCGGTCCGGCACGAAGCGGGCGCTCCTTGTACCCAAGCTGGCCGCCCTCGACTGGTCGGTGCTCGACGGCGTGCAGACGCTGGGCATCACAGCCGGCGCTTCGGCACCGGAAGCACTGGTGCAGGAAATGGTGGAAGAACTGGCCCGCCGATACACACTGAAGATCGAAGAGCGCACGGTGAAGGAAGAGAATGTGACCTTCCGCCTCCCCGCTCCTCTCGGCTGAACACAGGGTAGCAATGGCCGTCTATACCGAGGTCGGGGACGAGGAACTCTCCTCGTTCCTGACCGACTACGACATCGGGCATCTCGTGGCCTTTCGCGGCATCGCGGAGGGCGTCGAGAACAGTAACTTCCTCCTCCGCACCGAAAAAGACGGCGTCGCCCGGGATTTTATCCTCACGCTTTACGAACGGCGGGTGAACCCGGCGGAACTGCCATGGTTCCTCGGACTGATGGAGCATCTCGCCACGCACGGCGTGTCCTGCCCTCTGCCTGTAGCGGGACGTGACGGCAATGCCCTGCGTGAACTGGCGGGGCGTCCCGCCGCCATCACTACCTTTCTTCCCGGCGTCTGGCCCCGGCATGTGCAGGTGGAGCATTGCGGCCCACTGGGTGAGGCGCTTGCCCGATTGCATGAGGCCGGCACGACCTATGCGCCAACCCGCGCCAACGGCCTCGGTCCTACCGCATGGCAGCCTTTACTGGACAAAGCCGCCGCTTCGCAGGGAACGGAAGAGACGTTTCCAGGCCTGACCGCCGAGCTTCGCCTCGCTCTGAAGCGCATTCTGTCCGCATGGCCCCCATCTTCCGATCCGGCAGTACTGCCACGTGGGCAGATCCATGCCGACCTCTTCCCAGACAACGCTTTCTTCCTCGATGGCCGCGTATCGGGAATCATCGACTTCTATTTCGCCTGCACCGATCTGCTGGCTTATGACGTTGCTATCTGCCTCAATGCTTGGTGTTTCGATGAGACTGGGCATTTCGACACGGCTCGTCGCGACGCGCTGCTGGCAGGATATGAGAGCGTGCGTCCCCTCACCTCAGCCGAACACGATGCCCTTCCTGCCTTGTGTGCGGGTGGCGCTCTCCGTTTCGCCCTGACACGTCTGTATGACTGGGTGAACACGCCTGCTGGAGCGTTGGTCACCCGCAAGGACCCCATGGATTACGTCAAAAAGCTCCGCGTTTTTCTGTCCGACATGTCTGTGAACCCCGTTCATGTCTGACATCGAGAAAGGTTCCGACGAATCTCCTCTCGTCGAAATATGGACCGATGGCGGCTGTCGGCCCAATCCCGGCCCCGGCGGCTGGGGCGTGCTCCTGCGCTGCAAGGGACGCGAACGCGAGCTTTCCGGCGGTGAGACGGAAACCACCAACAACCGCATGGAACTGACAGCCGCCGCAGAAGCGTTCGAAGCGCTCACTCGTCCCTGCATCGTGGCCATCCACACCGACAGCGAATACGTCAAGAACGGCATCACGCGCTGGCACACGGGCTGGGTGCGTCGCAACTGGCGCAATGCCTCGGGCGATCCGGTGAAAAACATGGATTTGTGGCGCAGGCTGCTGGACGCCGTAAAACCGCATGACGTCTCGTGGCATTGGGTGCGGGGACATTCCGGTGTGCCTGAGAACGAGCGCGTGGATCAACTTGCGACGGAAGCCCGTATTCGCATCGAACAGGGCTGAACGGGTCAGACTGGCCGTAAAGGCCGGCTCTCAGCGCGCCCATAACGCAGATAATGCCCCACCCCGTCCATGGAGGCAGCCCGCACATCGGGATTGGCCAGCAGATACGCCTCAGAGTCGAAGTTCCGCACCAGCGCTTCAATCGGGGACGGATGGCGCGTGGTCAGTTCAGCAAACTCGGACAGGAAAACGCCCCTCTCCTGTTCCGTGTGCCATGCCGGACACCAGACAGGTGTTTCGTACTCTACGGGAAGAGGCGTCGTTTCGCTGAACTCCGGCACCCGAGCAATGCCGCCCGAGATCGCCAGAAACCACGCCTCGCGCGCCAGCATCACACCGCCATAACCCGCCCTGACCTGCCGAATCATGTAATCTTCATGCATGCTGACCGCCGAAGTCATTCGCGTATCCATGAAGCCCACCGCACCGAATGCCTCCCGGCTGACGGCGAAACACGCGCCATGCACGCTACGGAGCAGGCCGGGTTCTTCTGCCGTGCAGGCTCCACCTGTTTCCCAGACGGGGACATCAGGCGGAACCAACCCGATGACGCCGTAACGCAACGCCCCCTCCAGCCATTCCAGTTCCCATCCCTGAATGGCCGGCACGACTCCCTCTTCCATC
Source organism: Acetobacter estunensis (assembly GCF_011516945.1). GTDB lineage: Bacteria > Pseudomonadota > Alphaproteobacteria > Acetobacterales > Acetobacteraceae > Acetobacter > Acetobacter estunensis. The sequence goes on along the minus strand of NZ_WOTH01000003.1, from coordinate 76,705 downwards.
AGCAGAACAGCATCGACGTCGGTAAAGGTGAAAAGCCCATAAAGCCCGCGATTCCGGTTCCATGCCGCCTCACGGGCCGCTCCGCCCACCCAACGCACCCTTTCATCATCCAGCATGCTCAGAGCTTCCGGGGGAAGACCGTCATCGCAGACCAGAAGATGAGGGTCTGTTGCGCACATCCCTCCAATGCGTCCGATCTGCTGATGCAGAGCATCACCACCCTGCCGCGCCGTAATGGCAATCCCTAACTTCCTGCGCATTCCGTCCGCCGAAAAAGATGAACGACGTTCTGTGACACAGAGAAATGCAGGAAAAGTTAAGGATTCGACCGCGCCACGCGGCACTCTCCTGCATGGCAGGGCTGCCGACATACCAGACAGGGTCTTGTTCTTTTGCTTTCCGTTCCCATATCGTTTTCATGATCAAGACCAAAGCCACGTTGCCTCCGGGAGGGACGTTGGACGAGGCCTGACCGTCGCCTGAAACATTAGGGACACACAGGAATATGGACATACAGAAATTTACCGAACGGTCGCGCGGCTTTCTTCAGGCTGCCCAGACCATCGCGCTTCGCGAATACAATCAGCAACTGACGCCCGAGCATCTGCTCAAGGCGCTGCTGGATGACAATGAAGGGGCAGCCTCTTCTCTGATCAAGGCCGCCGGCGGTAACCCTCTCGGTGCCCTCGCCGCTGTGGAGCAGGCTCTTGCCAAGCTGCCGAAAGTGCAGGGCGGTGGCGCTGGACAGCCGCAGGCCACGCCGGATCTCGTGCGCCTGCTCGACAACGCCGAACAGGCCGCCCAGAAGGCCGGCGATTCCTTCGTCGCTCAGGACCGTCTACTTGTGGCTATCGCCGCATCGGACACGGATGCCGGACGTGCGTTGAAAGATAACGGTGCGTCCGCCGAGGCTCTTGAAAAGGCCGTCACCGCTGTCCGCAAAGGCCGCACCGTGACCAGCGAGAACGCTGAGGCCGGATTCGACGCGCTCAAGAAATACGCCCGCGACGTGACCGCCGTGGCGCAGGCGGGCAAACTCGATCCCGTGATTGGCCGTGACGAGGAAATCCGTCGCGCCATTCAGGTTCTCGCACGTCGCAGCAAGAACAATCCCGTGCTGATCGGTGAGCCGGGTGTGGGTAAGACCGCTATCGTAGAAGGGCTGGCCCAGCGTATCGTCAATGGCGATGTGCCCGAAGCCCTGCGCAACAAGAAGCTGCTCTCGCTCGACATGGGCGCGCTGATTGCCGGCGCGAAATATCGCGGTGAATTCGAGGAACGCCTGAAAGCCGTCCTCAAGGAGATCGAAGCCGCCGAGGGGCAGATCATCCTGTTCATCGACGAGATGCACACGCTGGTCGGTGCAGGCCGGTCCGATGGTGCGATGGATGCGTCCAATCTCATCAAGCCGGAACTGGCACGCGGCACGCTGCATTGCATCGGTGCGACCACGCTGGATGAGTATCGCAAATACATCGAGAAGGACGCGGCCCTTGCCCGCCGGTTCCAGCCGGTCTTCGTGGGTGAGCCTTCGGTGGCAGACACGATCTCGATCCTGCGCGGCATCAAGGAAAAGTACGAACTTCACCACGGGGTACGTATCGCGGACGGCGCACTGGTGGCTGCCGCCACGCTGTCGAACCGCTACATCACGGATCGCTTCCTTCCCGACAAAGCGATCGATCTGATCGACGAGGCTTCAAGCCGCTTGCGGATGCAGATCGACAGCAAGCCGGAAGAACTGGACGAACTGGATCGCCGCGTCATTCAGCTCAAGATCGAGCGTGAAGCACTCCGCAAGGAAGACGACTCCGCGTCGCGCGAGCGACTTGAAAAGGTCGATGCCGAACTGGCCGACCTTGAAGAGAAGTCGGACGCTCTGAACGCCGCGTGGCACGCCGAAAAAGATCGTGTGAACGCTGTTCAGAAGCTGAAAGAACAGTTGGACGAAGCGCGTTCGAATGTCGAAGTCGCGCAGCGTCAGGGTAATCTCGGTCGTGCGTCCGAGTTGATGTATGGCGTGATCCCGGATCTGGAAGCCAAGATCGCCAAGGCTCAGGAAGAAGAAGACCAGAGCGGTCCCTCGGGCGATCTCGTTTCGCAGGCCGTGACCGAACAGAGCATTGCCTCCGTCGTCTCTCGCTGGACCGGCGTGCCTGTAGATCGCATGGTGGAAGGCGAGCGTGCCAAGCTGCTGCGGATGGAAGATGAACTCCGCAAACGTGTGGTCGGGCAGGAGCCCGCGCTCAAAGCCGTGGCCAACGCGGTGCGTCGTGCTCGTGCCGGACTTCAGGATCCGAACCGTCCGATCGGCTCGTTCCTGTTCCTCGGCCCGACCGGCGTGGGCAAGACCGAACTGACGAAGGCTCTGGCCGAGTTCCTGTTCGATGACGAGAAGGCGCTTCTTCGTATCGACATGAGCGAGTTCATGGAGAAGCACTCCGTCGCCCGCCTGATCGGCGCCCCTCCGGGCTATGTCGGTTATGAGGAAGGCGGCGTGCTGACCGAGGCTGTGCGGCGCAGACCCTACCAGGTCATTCTGTTCGATGAGATCGAGAAGGCCCATCCCGATGTCTTCAACATCCTTCTTCAGGTGCTCGACGATGGCCGTCTGACCGATGGTCAGGGACGCACGGTGGACTTCCGCAACACGCTGATCGTCCTGACCAGCAACCTCGGCTCCGATGTGCTGGCCCACCAGCCGGAAGGCGAGAGCACCGACATGGTGCGCGCGCAGGTGATGGAAGCGGTACGGGCGCATTTCCGTCCCGAGTTCCTCAACCGGCTGGATGAGATCGTCCTGTTCTCGCGTCTGCAGAAGAAGGACATGACTCACATCGTGGATATCCAGATCGCGCGTCTGCAAAGCCTGCTCACAGACCGCAGCATTACGCTCAAGCTGGACGATCTGGCGCATCAGTGGCTGGCCAACGAGGGCTACGATCCGGTCTATGGCGCGCGTCCGCTCAAACGTGTCGTGCAGCGCAGCTTGCAAAACCCGCTGGCTGAACTTCTGCTGGAAGGCAGCATTCATGACGGCGAAGAGGTCAATATCTCCGCCAACGGCGATGGGCTGACGATCAACGGACGAGAGGCGGCAACGGTTCTCGCCTGATCCTTCCACCATCGGCTCACAAGAAAGGGATCGCGGAAACGCGGTCCCTTTTTTTATCCAACGCATACTGCCAATTCAAAATTATGAGTACTTATATATTTTTTAATTCCTTTCTCAATCATGACACCATAGCGTTATATTAAGAATGCCGCGTCCTCCCTTTGGGCTTTTAAGCAACGTGATTGTCCCTTCTTCCTCAATCATGAACCGGAAGAAGGGACGGCATTACCTTAAGGGGATGTCATGATGATTACGGATACCGTCATTATAGGCGCTGGTCCCTACGGACTTTCACTCGCCGCTCACTTGCATAAAAAAGGCGCTGATTTTCGTATATTCGGCCGCCCGATGGCGTTCTGGCGCGATCATGTGCCTTGTGAATTACCACTCAAGGCCGAAGGCTTCGCTCTCGACCTCTTCGATCCCGCCAGAACCAGCACATTGAACCGGTTCTGCGCAGAACATGGCTATTCTTACGCGCCTATCGGCGTCCCTATTAAGGCGAAGGTATTTGCGGATTACGGAGAATACTTCCAACGCCAACATGTGCCCGAACTTGAATTGATGCAGGTGACGCACCTCGTTCGGACACGCACAGGCTTTAATGTCGCACTCGAAAACGGCGACACCGTCCGTACAACCAACGTCGTCATAGCTGTTGGGATCGGTCCTTTTGCACAACGCCCCCAACCTCTTCAGGCTCTGCCTTCCGAAAGAGTCCATCACACATTCGATCTTCTCTCATACGAACACTTCTCTGGGAAAAAAGTCGCTGTCATCGGAGGAGGCTCCTCCGCTGTCGATGCAGCTTACTTCCTGCATAAAGCGGGAGCCAAGGCTGCCCTATTTACCCGACAGCCCAAAATCTGGATCAATAATCCACCCCGCTCCCTGAGTGGTCTTCAGCGTGTAATCACACGCATCAAAAAACCCCGCTCAGGACTGGGAACAGGCTGGCGCTCGCGGCTGGCATGCGACTTTCCTGACGTCTTCCATCTTCTGCCTTCCCATCTTCGGCTGCGCATCACACATGGACATCTCGGACCTGCCGCCGGCTGGGTTACGGGAGCGACCGTGCGCGAGCATGTACCCATACATCTTAACCTGATGCTGAAGGATGCCACCCTCGATAACGGGAAAATTCGTCTCCAGTTCGAGAACTCCACGACAGAAGAAAGACAGTTAATAGAAGTCGATCACGTAATAGCTGGAACCGGTGCACGGATCGACCTTTCGCGTCTCCCGTTCCTAGATCACGACCTACTCCCGGACATCGAAACGGAAGACGGCATGCCGGTTCTTTCCAGATATTTCGAAAGCACTGTGCCGGGACTTCATTTTATTGGGCCTACCGCCGCTGCAAGCTTTGGACCATTGCTCCGTTTTGCATGGGGAGCGCGATTCACGGCCCGTAGACTGACAGCCCGCTCAAGTCCGCTCTTACCGTTGTCCTCAACAACACACTCTCCTCGCCCATTTTCAAAGAGGTATCCCCTCACCGCATCCTGACACACAAAATCTGAATGGAAGGCTCCTGTCATGACAACAGACTTCTCTGTCCTGCTGATCTCATCGGTAAGATGGTCTTCCGTCACACGCCTTGCCCTGACCTTCCTTGAAGAAGAGGTAAAAGTGCATGCCGTGTGTCCTCCGGGACATTCCCTGCACTGTCTGAAAAAGATTGCGACATTCCGCACCTATCCTGTTTTTCAGGCCGTGCCTGTTCTGGCCAATATCATTTCTGAACTAAAACCAGATCTGGTCATTCCGGCAGATGATCGAAGCGTTCTGGATTTGCACCAAGTCCATCAGCTTGCCGATATAAAAACAGAAAAAGGGAAGACATGCCGAGAGATTTTGGAAACTTCTCTTGGAAACTCTTCAGCCTTCTCTTTGATAAAGACCCGCCTGAGACTGATCGAAGTCTTGCGGGCAGAAGGCATTTCCACCCCGAAGGCTGCGAATATGAAGAGTCTGGACGATGTGAAAACATGGTGCGCCCATACCTCAGGCCCATGGGTGCTGAAACGGGATCGCAGTTGGGGTGGTTCAGGCGTAGCGATTGCTGACACCTACGCCGAGATGGAAAACGCCTTCACCCGTCTTTCCAGTCCTATTCGATCAAAAAGCGCTCTGCGTCTCTTGCTGGCAGATCGAGACGCCCATTCTTTCCTTGACGCCACTCTACTCCGTCAGCCTTTCCCCGTTATGGCGCAGGCTCATGTTGAAGGCAGTCCCGCGAATATCATGGTGGCCTGTTGGCAAGGAAAGGTGCTCGATACGCGGGCGGTAAATGTCCTAGCCCATCAAGGACGCACGGGTGCCGCCACCATCGTGGAGATAACGCAATCCGATGAAATGGAACATGCCGCCCGCATTACTTGCCAAAAACTCGGACTGTCGGGATTTTTCGGCCTTGATTTCATGCGATGCGCACGCACGGGCACGTATCATTTCATCGAACTGAATCCGCGTCTCACACAGATTGGCCATCTTTCTCACAAAGGCAGCACCCTTGCCCACAGCCTGCTGCACCACATAAGGAAAAATACTCGCCCCGCCTTTTCTGGCACACCGGACCCAACCGTCATCGCCCTATTTCCCCAGATCCTTCGCGCCGGAATGCAAAGCCACTCCACCATTCCGGCCTTCATTGATATACCTTGGAAATATCCAGAACTGGTCGAAGAACTTCTGCAACGCCCATGGTCCAGACGTGGCTATATCGCACGCCTGGAAGAACGGTTCCGTCGCAATATCCCTTACGGCAAGAGTTTGGGAAAACATGAGGCCATGGCCTGTCTTTCCACACTGGCCCGCTATGGCATGACCAATTTCTCACCTATTGCCACGCTCGCCTGAACACTGCGAACAAAGCACGTCTTACGCCGTGAAGAACCGGCTCAATCCCATGCTCCGAAGCGCACGGCGGTAAGCGATTGAACTGCGGTCTGCCATTACATGCGCTTCCAGCGTCGGATCGAGTGGCAGATTTTCCGGTTTCTGTGCCTCGACCAAAGCCCGATCTTCTTCAAAGACGCGACGATTAAATTCGTACACATCCTCGACCGGCACATCCTGTCCAAAGTTGCGGCAGATGGGCGCGAACATCCGCGTCTTACGGGCCGAGACAGGTGATGCAGCATTCATGATGACCAGCCGCCCATTCTCGGGAAAATGGATTTCCAGCGTGGCGACAAACGGCACATGCACCCGAAAATGCCGCAACCACACAAACCCCGGAGGCGTGGGTTTCTCATGACCGATGGGATAATTGGCGACGCTACTGCGATACTCCGCCTCAAACCCGTCCGACGTCATTTTCGGCACATAAGCAGGCACGACCGCATTGCTCGGATCGGCAAAAGTGGTGGTGTGCACGAAAGCGAAATGCGCAACGTCGATAAAGCCTTCCACCTGCCGTCCGGCAAATCCTGCGATATCGATCCAAGGGCAGTTGATCTGCTGAAATCCGCTCTCATCCCAATGCGGCATGGGCGGAATGACCGCCTCTCCCTCCGGTGCGAGACAGGTCCAGATCAGACCATAGCGTTCCACAGCAGGATAAGTGCGCAGATTGAGCTTGGATGGAATGGCATTATCGGGGTGGGCCGGGACATGCACGCAACGCCCTCCCACCCCGAAACGAAAACCATGATAGGCGCAGGCGATGCTGTGTCCATTGCCCGTGCCCATGCTCAAAGGCACACCGCGATGGAGGCACAAATCGTCCGCCACCACGATTCCTCCTTCCGCGCGATACAACACGAGTGGTGCATCCAGAAGCGTGACGCCCAGTGGTTGCTCATCCAGTTCCCGACTCAGAGCGACAGGATACCAGCAACGCGCAAGAATCTGCCAGTCAGCCACATCGAACGTGCAGTCACGTGGCAATCGTGAAGTGGTGGCAAGCTGGCCAGCGGTGGACATGATGGATCTCCCTCATGATCTTCCGCTTTCATTCTGTTCCATCTTCGACACGATAGACCATCCCCCGGATCGCTTTTTTCCGGGGGAACACTCATTCACTGAGAAAGAATGTGTCTTTCATTGCACCGAGTGTGACAACGCGGCGCAACCGGGAAGCCTCTCAGGACGTTGATCTTTCAACATCATCGGAGTGATCTCAATGGACCTGATACGCTGGACTCTTATCTTCCTGATCTTTGCCCTGATTGCCGCCGTTTTCGGCTTTACGGGCATCGCCGCCAACTTTGCCTATATCGGCAAAATCCTGTTCTTCATCTTTATCGTGCTGTTCGTCGTCAGCCTGCTGTTCGGCCGCCGTCAGCCCTAAGGAGAAGCCCAAGCAATAGCGTCAGCACAACAAAGGCAGCCAGCCCCTCCATCACCGTGAGGGATACTGGCAGCCAGTCGAACAGGTAAGTCGGCGTATCGCACGGCTTACCGGGCCGCAGCGGCATGGACGCCAGGCGCTCCGCCATGGTCTGTCCCTGCAAATGCGGCCCCATACATTCCGGCAGCGGACTGGGCCAGAACTTCCATTCCACCCCTGCGTGGATCACACACAGAACCAGATCGGCAACCAGCGTAGGGACACCCATCCACGCCACCAAACGTGCCCAGCGGCGCGGAACCAGCAGCGACAGCACGCCCAGTCCGAGCACGACCCGCCATGGCCAGCGCTCCCACAGGCACAAAGCGCACGGCATGATGCCGAGACCGTCCTGCACCCACCAGACCATTCCCAGCGCTGCCACACCAGCCAGCACGAGAAGAAGGCCCGGCAGGCGCACAGGCCCCCGTTCCACTCGAGTGAAGATACGACGACGCGGTGCGAGACTCATCCACGCCCCTTCGCCTGTCCTGCCACAACGGTCAAGCCGTCGCTTCCCGTCGCGAGGAATGAAGCGCGTGTAGGAAGTCCCGCGACCATGTCTCGGCCGTGGTGCTGCACACTTCGGTGTTGAGTCCCGTCCAGCGCTGCTGGCGCTCTTCCCGTGTCATGGTCAACGCCCGATGCAGGGCTTCGGCGATGTCATCCGCATCGTGCGGATTGACCAGCAACGCCTGACTCAATTCCGGCGCCGCACCCGCCAGACGGGACAACACCAGAACACCCGGATCCTGCGGATCCTGTGCCGCGACATATTCCTTCGCGACCAGATTCATCCCGTCACGCAGGGGCGTGACCAGCCCCACATCGGCCAGACGATAGAACCCCGCCAGAACCTCCCGTGGCACAGGACGCGTGAGATAACGGATGGGGGTCCAGTCGGACGCCGCAAAGGCTCCGTTGATGCGCCCCACCGTCTCATCGAGTTGGCGACGCAACTGCCGGTATTCCTCCACTTCCCCGCGCGAAACCGGCGTCACCTGAAGATAGGTCACATGCCGATGGTGTTCGGGATAACGGGTGAGCAACCGCTCATACCCAAGGAAACGCTCCTCCAGCCCTTTGGAATAGTCCAGTCGGTCCACGCCGATGATGAGCGGTTCATCGTGCAGGCTGCCCCGCAGGCGCTTTATCGGCTCTCCCTCATAGGCCTTGGCCGCCGTCTCCCCGAACTTTATGGGGTCGATGCCGATCGGACAGGCGACGACGCGGGCGGGATGATTGTAACCCGCCGCCTTCAGGTTCTCGCGCAGATTGCCCGCATCCTCATCCGTCTGCACACCAATGAGATCATAGGCCTGCATGTCATGGAGGAGGGCTGTCGCCGGCGGAAGCGCGCGGAACAGGCTCCATGGTGGAAAGGGAATGTGCAGGAAAAAGCCGATGGGCACATTCACGCCCAGATTGCGCAATTCCTGCCCCAGCGGAAAGAGATGATAATCCTGCACCCAGATGACATCGCCCGGCTTGAGCAGCGGCTTGAGCTGCCGGGCGAACATCCGGTTGACCTCCAGATATTCCTGCCAGTCCTTGCGGGAATAGTTCATCAGACCGAGACGGTAATGGCACAGCGGCCAGAGGATGGCGTTGGAGAACCGCTGATAATAGCCGTAATGCTGCGCGGGCGTGAGCGGCACGGTGGCGTAGGTCACCTTGCCATATGTCTCAAGCTGGGGTTGCGTATCTCCCTCTCCAGCCTCGCTCTTGTGTCCCGACCAGCCGAACCACAGCGTGCTGGGCTCATCGCGCAGCGCATCCGCCAGACCGACGGCCAGACCGCCTGCCGGTTGATTGCGCTCGCGCGGATCGGGCACGCGATTCGATACTATGACCAGTCGTCCCATGTTCACTCCTTGCCGGTGCTGGCCGGAGCCGGCACGAGGGATGCAATCCACGCGCGAAACGCAGCGGGTGTGGGGAAATCGGTGCCGATGCGATATCCCGCACCACCAAGCCGGACCGCCTCGCGGATGCCGTCTTCATCGGTCACATCGTCCCCGACGAAGACCGGCCTGCGACCTGCGAACGGAGCGTCCTCCATGAGAACCTCCACGGCATATCCCTTGTCCACGCCCGCAGGTCGGATTTCCCAGGCCATCTTGGCGGCCTGCACATGGAACTGCCCGCCGGTCGGCTCCACCCACGCGTCAGCAGCCTTTTTGAGCTGCCCCTGCGCCTCGGGCGCGGCACGATAATGTAAAACGAAGCCGCCGACTTTTCGTTCCAGACGTGTTCCGGGAAAAGACGCCACGAGGTCCTGCGCCTGCCGGATCCACTCGCTTGGCACAGCCGGAAGTGCCGCGCGCTCGATCGGTCCGTCCGGGCGATGCCGGATGGCGATGCCATGCTCCCCGGCCACGGCAAACGGAATGTTCGGCAGGAAATGATCGACCTGATCGATCGGCCGTCCGCTGATGACGGCCAGCGCCCCCCCACAGGCATCCCGCAGACGCACAAGGGCTTCCTTAAGGCCGGGAGGCACCACGACGGACTCCGGCGTGGGAGCGATATCCACCAGCGTACCGTCAAAATCAAAAAGAAACGCCACCCGGTCGAGTGGCAGATGTTCCCGCGACAGAGGTGGCTGTGGGGGGGGAGGCGTATCTTGCGTCGAAACGACCACGGATCGAGTGCTCCTCTGCGTGCCAGTCATGCCACCACGGCGAAACCGTTCGCGCCTTCGCGCTTCACGGGTCCCGGAACGAGCCGGGGATTCGTCGCAGCAGGAGAGCGGCCAGCATGCCGGACACCCCCGATGGCAGCAAGGGCGTTACCGCAACCCCGCCCCGCCTTCACCAGAACGAGAGATCATCACATCTTCACTGTCATTACGTAAACAGGCCGCATTTCCATATCCCGCATCACGGCGGCGCGTCGCCACCCGTATCGTTTTCATTGAGTTCATTGGCAGAAGAACCACTCTGTGGTGAAGGAGCGGGCGCGACCGATGTGTTGTCCTCTGAACCCGCCTCCTTACCCGGCAGAGAGGGAACCTTGGGCTGCTCCAGCGGCGGAAGCGGAGGGGGCGCCTCATTACCCTGACAGCTCACAATCCGGACATCGTAGATCGGACTTTCGAGAACCCCCACCGACGGTTCTCCGGCCAGCATCCACCCATGAAAGACCGCGCCCTGCGGTCGTGTGTCCTGAATATCCAGCCACGCCGCAGCATCGGGCCGTAACGTGGGCGCCTGCTGAAGACAGCGCGCAACACCGATCTCCAGTGTTTCATAGTGCGTCGTGCTCCCCGCCTGAACAGTGAGGGTCTGCACATGGGAATCCAGCCGGTTGAGCACCCGCAGCACAGCCGTGTCCCGTCCCTGCCACGTATCCGCAGGATACATCGCCGGAGGTGCCAGCGGTGCGGCCGCCAAAGCCGGTCCCATGTTTCCAGCCAGCGTCAATGCCGCCAGAGCCGCCCGTCGTAGTGCGCGCATCGTGTTCCGTTTCCTTACTGCGATCCGGCACGGGGGCTGGCCAACCCGGCCACCATGTCCCCGAGCAGACGCCGCATCGCCGCCTCATCGACACCCATAAGCACCGCGTCCTCAAAAGCGTCGCGCATCACGTCACGCAACTCTTCCCAGTTTTCCCGCAGGACCAGCAGTTTTTCCGTGCAGGAAACGGGCGTACCATCGGACTGGGGCCAGATTGTGGGTGTGTCCATCAGGGCAGGTCTTCCCCATCCCCCGCGGGAGCAGCACCTGCCGCCGCGCCCTTCGCCTTGTTGGCCTGCGTGAGCGTGTCGGTCACGGAGAAGATGAACTTGCTCAGAAGCTGCTCAAGACTGATCGAGCCTTGGGTCTCGGAAAGACTGCCGCCATCTTTCAACAGCCGCGTGTCTCCTCCGGGAGAAAGCGCGATATACTTACCGCCCAGCAGGCTGTCGCTCGTGATGATCGCCGCCGTATCGACCGGAAGCTGCACATCGGGCCGCACGGTAAAACTCACGCGCGCCTGAAAGGTCTTCGGGTCCACGGTCTGCGCCATGACATGACCCACCGTGATGCCAGCCAGCCGCACGTCGGAACCGACATCCAGCCCGTCCACATGGGAGAATCCGGCCGTAAGCCGATAACCCGCGTCACTCTTGCGGCCAGTTCCCAGCACCGCGAACGCCAGCATGATGACAAGAACGGCCATCGTGGCAAAACCTGCCAGCAACTCCAGCGTCGAACGCGAAGAGCGCAACGGCGCCGCTGCGACGGCGGAACTGGAAGTGGTTGAAACGGACATCATCACGCTTTCTACAGTACCCGATGGGCCGCATCATCCACGGAGGCGGCCCAAAGAGCAACGCAGAAGCCCGACCTTTCAGCCGCAAGCCGGAAAGCGGCTCAGTCTTCGGGAGTCCACGCTTCGTAATCGCCGGTCGCGGCGGGGCGCTGGGCCTGCGCATACAGACTGCCAGGCGGACGATAGGCCGCAGCGGTGCCTGTCAGATTGGGCTGCGCGGGCAACTGCCACGGCTTACGCGCCTCCATCGGGATTGGCTTGTCCTCGACGTGATGTATCCAGTTCCACCACTCCGGCGGAACAGCGGAGCCATCCTCACCTTTGTTGTAGATCACCCAGCGCTCGTAGCGCTCCTCGCCACCACCCTTGCGGGTCGGGCGGCGCGACTCATAATAGGCGCGTCCGTCGTTATCCTTGCCCACAAGGCGTCCATGCAGGCGCGTATGAAGAAGAGTGCCGAGCGTCGTCATATCTCAACCATACGACCGCAGGGCAAAGACGTCCATCTCCCGGCCTTCTGGGCACGTTCACGTTCTGCCGAGCGGGGACGACGAAAGTTATCCCCCATATCCCCGCTTTGCGGAGCATCCTCTCCCCGCAATCCTCCACTCCTCCTCCTTCCGGGAGGCCGGAGGGGAGCGATAAGCTCTCTCTCATGAACGCTCGACGCTACTGGGATGGTGTGCCCCTGCGCACCGTCATGGCCACCCCCGATCCCGATGCCCCCGCACGCGAGGTCACGCTGCCCGAGGACTGGGAGGATGAAGCCGCATCGGCCTTGGCCGGGATGATTCCCGGGACCGGAGCCATACGGCTGCCGGACGAATCCGCCCGCTGGATCGAGCGCTTTGCCGCCGATATCGCGAGCGAAAACGGTGGGACCGCTGGAAGCAACGCGATCAGCGGCCGCTCGCTCGCATGGCTGCTCATGCTGCGGCAGGCATCGCCCACACTTGCAGTGTGGCACGGAGCGCTCGACCGCCGACCGGGCTTCGTCATCAACCTTGCCGCCTTTGTCCTGCCGGATCAGGGTTTTGCGGGGGACGCTTTTGTCGCGGCACTGCGCCTGCTCTGTCTCGCACTACGCACGGACTCGAAAGCTCGGGCCGACCGCCGCAATGGCGAACTGCCGCTCGATCTGTTCACAGCGGCGGAACAGCGGACACAGCCCGACGACGCGCTCGGCCTCCCGTTGGGTGAGCCTCAGCCGGTCGCGGGCGAGTTGCTGCTGACCAATCTCGACGCCTGTCTCGCGGCCCTCGGCTTCGACTACGACAGCGATCAGGGGCGAGACGCCGCCTGCTCCCTGACGGCGCTCACCACGCTGGTGGCGCGCGAAGGCACGGGTGGCGACAATCTGCCGCTGACACCTCATCGTCAGGTCATTCCCGGCCTCGCCGCCGTGATGCGCGATGCGTGGTCGCGCGCCGCCGTGGAAACCGACACGCCGGAAGCCCGTGTCGAGACCGGGTTTTCCTCACCCGGTCCAATCGACGCCCTCCTCGGCTGCGAGGCCTGTGGAATCGCCCCCGTCTTCTCGCTGCTGCGATCAGACGGACAACTGGCCGTCAGCACGCTGGCCCGCCTCGCCGCGCGCGGCCTGACGGTCGAAGCCGCCCTCGCCTCCGCTCTGGCAGGGGACATGCCGCTGCCATTGCCCGGCCCGGACGCACATATGCGGATGTATCGTGCCCTCGCCGGTTTCGTGGATCGTGTGCCCGCCCGACCCGATCCGGTCAGCAGCCCCATGCCGCGCGTTCTGCCCCGTGGTGTCATTCGCCCTCTCCCCGAGCGCCACACCGGCATTGCCCAGAAAACCTCCGTGGGAGGGCATCGCCTGTTCCTGCGCACGGCGGAATATGAAGACGGTACGGTGGGTGAAATCGCGCTCACGCCCGCACGCGAAAGCGCCATGGTGCGTGGCCTGATGGAAAGCTTCAGCGAAGCGGTCAGCGTGGGCCTGCAATATGGCGCGCCGTTGGAAGAATATGTCGAACGCTTCGCTTATTCCTGCTTCGGACCCGCCGGCACCGTGGAAGGCGACCCGGTCGCGGCCTATGCCACATCCATTCTGGATTATGCGTTTCGTGCGCTGTCCAACATCTACCTGCACCGCCGGATGCCGGATGCGCCGCACGAGGACGCCGAACACGCCGCCTCTCCTTTCCTGCCCTTCGACGAACCGCCTCCCGACGGTCCGGGCGGTCCGCGTTCACCGGGAGATCGACGGCGCGGCCTGCGTCTGGTGAGCTGACTTTTCGGCTGGAACGGCAGAGGCCTCCCTTGCCATTCCAGCCATATACGTCATCGTGTTCGTTTCGAATCCGAATGAAAATTAGACACGATGACTCTCTCCCTGACAATCCGCGATGCCCAACCCGCCGATGAGACGGCATGGCGTGGCCTGTGGGCCGGTTACAACCGGTTCTACGAATCTTCCGTTCCCGAAGATGTAACGACCTTTACATGGAAACGCCTGCTTTCGCCGGAATCCGCGCTTTTTTGTCGTGTTGCGGAAGCCTCCGGGCAGGTCGTGGGCTTCACCAATAACGTCCTGCACGAAGGCACATGGGTAAAAGACCCGCTGTGCTATCTGGAAGACCTGTTCGTCGATCCCGCTTCACGCGGTCAGGGCATCGGACGCGCCCTGATCCGTGACCTGATCGATCTGGGGACCAAGTGCCATTGGTCGCGCCTTTACTGGCACACCCGCAACGACAATCCCGCACGACGGCTTTATGACGAATTCATCAAAGCCGATGACTTCGTGCGTTACCGCATGTCTCTCTGACAGACAGGCTGGCGTTCAGGCCCGCAGTCTTCATGCCCACGTCCAGTTCCGGATTTCGGGCATGTCCTGCCCGTGGCTGTCCACGTAGCGCCGGTGCGCGACCAGTTTGTCCCGCACCGCCTCCTCCGCATACGCCACCTTGGAGGCCAGCGAGGGGATCCGCCGCACGATGTTGAGCACCAGATGGAAGCGATCCAGCTTGTTGAGCACCGTCATGTCGAACGGCGTCGTGGTCGTTCCCTCTTCCTGATAGCCATGGACGTGGAAATTGGCCGCATTGACCCGTTTGTAAATCAGGCGATGCACAAGCGCAGGATAGCCATGGAAAGCAAAGATCACCGGCTTGTCGCGTGTGAACAGCGCATCGAACGTTTCGTCCGGCACGCCATGCGGATGCTGCTCCGGCGTCTGGAGCGTCATCAGGTCCACCACATTCACAAAACGAAGCTTCATATCGGGAAGATATTCGCGGATCAGCTTCGTAGCCGCCAATGCCTCGAGCGTCGGCACGTCGCCCGCACAGGCAATGACCGCATCCGGCTCGTTGCCCTTGTCGTTGCTGGCCCACTCCCACAGCCCCAGTCCCTTGGTGACGTGCGTGATGGCCGCATCCATGTCCAACCACTGAAGCTCCGGCTGTTTGCCGGCCACGATCACATTGATGGTGTCGCGCGTGCGCAGGCAATGATCGGCCACGCACAACAGGGTGTTGGCATCGGGCGGCAGATAGATGCGTGCGACCTCGCCCTTCTTGGTGGCGATATGATCGAGGAAACCCGGATCCTGATGACTGAACCCGTTATGATCCTGCCGCCAGACATGCGAAGTGAGCAGATAGTTCAGCGATGAAATCGGCTGTCGCCACGGCACCTCACGCGATGTTTTCAGCCATTTGGCGTGTTGGTTGACCATCGAGTCCACGATGTGGGTGAACGCCTCATAGCACGAGAAGAAACCGTGCCGCCCCGTCAGAAGGTAGCCCTCCAGCCAGCCCTGGCAGGTGTGTTCACTGAGGATTTCCATCACACGCCCGTCAGGCGCAAGATGGTCGTCATACGGGAAACGCTCGGCCTCCCATGCGCGATTGGTGGCGTCCAGCACCGCGTTCAGACGGTTGGAATTGTTCTCATCGGGCGACAGCACCCGAAAGTTGGCCTGATCGCGATTGGCGATCATCACATCGCGCAGCCAGTTGCCCAGATTGCGCGTCGACTCCGCGCAAGTCTTGCCCGGTTCGGTGACGGCAATGGCATGTTGCGTATAATCCGGCAGTCGAAGGGGACGCCGCAACAGGCCGCCATTGGCATGGGGCGAAGCGCTCATCCGCTTGGTGCCCTCGGGCGCAAGAGCAAGGATGTCCGCATGCGGCCGGCCCTGTTCGTCAAACAGTTCTTCGGGCCTGTAAGAGCGCATCCATTTTTCCAGAATGGCCAGATGGTCCCCCTCCGCCAGATCGGACACCGGCACCTGATGCGCGCGCCAGTAACCTTCCGTGCGCAGACCATCCACCGTCTTGGGGCATGTCCATCCCTTGGGACTGCGCATGACGATCATCGGCCAGACGGGACGCACTGTCGGCTGATGGCCGCCGCGCGCCTGTGTCTGGATGTCACGGATCATGGCGAAGGCGCGGTCCATGGCCACCGCCATCGCCTGATGCATCAAGGTCGGGTCGTCACCTTCGACAAAGATGGGCTCATGCCCATACCCGCGCAGCAGAGCTTCAAGCTCGGCATGCGGAATACGTGCCAGCACTGTCGGATTGGCAATCTTGTAGCCGTTGAGATGCAGAATGGGCAGAACGGCCCCATCCCGCGCGGCATCAAGGAACTTGTTGGAATGCCATGACGTGGCGAGCGGCCCCGTCTCGGCCTCCCCATCCCCGATCACGCAGGCGACAACCAGATCCGGGTTATCGAACGCGGCGCCATAGGCATGGGAAAGAGAATATCCCAGCTCTCCGCCTTCATGGATCGAGCCGGGCGTGGTCGCAGCCGCATGACTGGGAATGCCGCCGGGAAAGGAGAACTGCTTGAAGAGCCGGCCCATGCCAGCTTCGTCGCGCGTGACTTCCGGAAACACCTCGGAATAGGTGCCTTCCAGCCATGTGCTGGCCACCACACCCGGCGCACCATGCCCCGGACCGGCAATAAACAGCACGTCCTGCCCACTGTGGCGGATGATGCGGTTGAGATGCAGCCAGAGAAAATTGAGACCCGGCGTGGTGCCCCAGTGGCCAAGCAGACGAGGCTTGGTGTGATCGAGGGCCAGCGGCTCCCGCAGCAGCGGATTGGCAAGCAGATAGATCTGACCAATCGACAGATAATTCGCAGCGCGCCACCAACGCTCGAACGCGGTCAGTTCATCCTGCGTCAGGGGAATCTGAGTCTCTGTCATTGCCTCTGGCCTCCTGTGGAGCATGGAACCGCCGGAGCATGCCCCCATGATTGAGGGAGCAGGCGCGATGGCGGTCATGCGGACACAGGCGGAAGGCGGCGTCAAGAACCTGACAAAAGGGTCAGGTTCCCGTCACATCAGGGTGTGAAAGATCGCAACCGTCACACCGGCTTTGCGAGATCGTGATAGCTTTGCTCAAGCAGGAAATGCCGCGAATACGCCGGATCGTACCGGTAGAGCGGGTTCTCGCTCCAGCGATCGTGCATGTACTGCGTTTCAGCAAAAAAGCGCGCTTCATGCTCGGGACGATCATCGCTGCCACGCGACAGGCTCTCATGGTGAATGGCCACGAAATTGTTGCACTGGATGATGCGCCAGCCCGCCTCACGCAGACGCAGGCAGAAATCCACATCGTTATAGGCCACGCGCAGATTGACTTCATCGAAGCCTTCCATTTCCCGGAAGGCATCCGCGCGCACCAGCATACCCGCGGCCGTCACAGCCGACACTTCATGGCAAAGCAGCGCCCGCGCGATGTAACCGTAGTCATTGCCAGCCAGACCGCGATGCACATGCGCCGCCACGCCATCCGGCCCGACCGCGACACCCACATGCTGGATCGTCCCGTTGGGGTAGAGGAACTTGCCGCCAACAGCACCAATATCGTCCGCAGCCCGGGCTTCTCCCAGAATCGTCCGCAACCATGAGGCATCTTCCACGAACAGATCGTTGTTCATGAAGAACAGGAACTCGGACCGACAGGTGGCCGCCGCGAGATTGTTGAGACGGGAGAAGTTGAACTCCTCCTTGATGATCAGCACCCGCACACGCTCATCGCGCACGATGTCCCGGCAGAAATCCAGCGTCTCGGGTTGCGAGGACCAGTTGTCCACCAACACGATCTCAAACGCCGGATAATCCGTGCTGCTCAACAGACGATTCACACATTCACGGGTGATCTCCACCTGATCGCGGAACGGAATGATGATGGACACGGAAGGCGTGTCCTCCAGCTTCCATTTCACATTGTAAATCGTGATGTCGTTGATCGACTCTACAATGGCGTCATGCCCGACACGGGCCAGATGGTCTGACACGCAACGTACGCCCGCATCGACGGCATACTGCTTGTTCGCCACAGTGGACGCCGTGGAATTGGGCGTCTTGCGCCAGTGATACAGCACTTCCGGCACATGGAGAAAATCTTCGCGCGGCACGATTTCCGTCAACCGCAGCATCAGGTCATGGTCCTGCGCGCCATCGTATTTCGCGTGCAGATCGCCCGCTTCCGCCAGAACATCCGCGCGCACCATGGTCAAGTGGCAGATGTAGTTGCAGCCCAACAGGTAGCGGTAATCGAAATCGGGTTTGAAATTCGGCTCAAGGAAGTACCCCGCCTGATCGATCTTGTCCTCATCGGAATAGATCACCAGCGGCTCAAGCCCCTGCGCGGCCTGAAACATGGCTTCCAGAGCGACATCCACGAGAAGATCATCATGATCGAAAAAGGCGATCCATTCACCTTTCGCAGCCTTAATCCCTTCATTGGTCGCCCCCGCAATGCCCAGATTTTTCTTCAGGCGCACAAGACGGATACGGGAGTCATTGCGCGAATATTCCGCAATGCGGGCCGCCACCTCGGGCGATTTGCTGCCGTCTTCCACGACGATCAGCTCCCAGTTGCTCCATGTCTGGGCCACGACCGAATCGACGGCGGCGATAAAATCCGTCATGTCCGGTTTGTAGGTGGGGCAGATTACACTCACGAGCGGCTGTTCTTCGGGCTTCAGCATGCCCGGCTGTCGTCGGCGCTCGGCCACACGGGCCCGCAGCGCATCGAAATAACGGCGCGCCCATGCATCGTAATCGTTGAGGCTGTAGCGCTGCTCAGGCAGCAGATCAAGCATCTTCGCACGCAAACGAGCAATCTCGCGATGGAGATTGGTCACCGTTTCGCTCATGGACAGCAGGTGCTCTTCCAGCCGGTCATCCACCAGTGCCGTGGTCAGCGGACTGCCCTGAAGCTCCACATCACCGGGCGTCACCACAAAGCGGATGCTCCGCTGACCGGTGCCCCGTCGCCGCTTGGGGATGACAACCTCAAACCCGCAGTTCGGGTCGCCCCCTATAGCCGCCGCGACATCGCCACGGAAACGATCCGCGCGGACATGCATGAAGGGCACGCCATCCACGAAGACCGAGACTTCGCAACACCCTGTGCGTTCGCCCGTCGCAGGGTCAAGACGCTGCACCCAGCCTCGCAGCGCTCCACGCCCAAAACCGTCCACGAACGACTCATAAACATAACGCGGCTGAAGAGTGACTAGGATATCTTCCTCGAACGCCTCTTCCACCGCGCCAACCAGACACGGCACCATCGACCGATCCGGAAAGCGCAGCCCCACACGATGTGGCTTACCGTCCGCCGCCGACGCAGGCAGATGGAAGGAAAATCCAAGCTGCGGCGTCATGACTCCGATGTTTTCCTGAACATCGGGGCGCGGAAGATCACAGGTCACACGCCCGACTTCCTGCCCGTCCAGCAGCACATGCAGGACAACTGGAACGCGCGGCGTCGCCAGATCGCACGCCCACCCACGCACTTCCAGCCCGTCAAGACTGTCAAAATAACCGATGAATCGCGTCAGTTTCCTTGACGTCGCCAAAGGAGCGTTCATGAAATCCTCTTCGACTGGCCCGCCACCCTCACCGGCATGCGCGCACTAAAATTTTATTGGCTTACGCTGCACCGATGAAAAAAGTCGGCACGACGCAAGACAGATTATTTTTGCGCCACAATAGAGAGTGTCGCGCATCCTGATATCAGGACGATGGCGCCGAAGCCTTAAATTCAAGAAAACGCAGCATCGCTTTGCGTGCAGAAGACGCATCGCAGCCAAGTTTTATCAGGGACACAATCTGGGATGGACGACAGAGGAGTGATTTCGCCAACGCTCCCACACCCAACCCACCATCGGGTGAGAGAGCCAGAGCCGCTGCCGGAGGCAGGGTTCGCGATGCAGGATCGCAGATGACACGCAGAACAGCGAACGGACGCCCCGCCTTTTGCGCTGCCCGCGCGACAAAGCCACTTTCCATGTCCAGCGAGCAGCAGCCTGTCTCATGCGCCAGCCGCTGTTTTTCTTCTGCCGTCAGCACCACCACATCGCTGTGCAGCAGCGCGCCGGCTACTACACCACGCAATCCTGCCCCCAGCCTGCGCCGCAAGGATGGCGAACATGGGAAAAGCTTTCCTTCCGCGACAACAGCATCCGGCACGAGAATCGTCCCCGGAGCCAGCTCCGGATCGAGCCCAGCCGCCAGCCCGAACGACGCCAGCACTGGCACACCACACGCCACCAAACGCGCCGCCCCTCGCTCGGCGCCATCGCGCGTAGCTCCGCTGATCGCAATGGGCGAGTCCGGGAAAAACCGACGCAACAGGTCCGCTTCAGCCTTCAGCCCGACCAGAAACCCGATCGGTCCGCTCTGAGCGTTATCAGAAGCCAAAGGACACCTGACGCGAATTGGTGCTGCCGAGATTGCGATACCGCGCCACCGCCAGAAGCGGGAAGAACTGCCGGTAGCCGTGATATTTCAGATAGAACACCTTGGGAAAACCAACGGCGTTGTAGGGCTGCTCGTCCCACTCGCCATTGTCATTCTGGTGCTTCGCCAGCCACGCGATACCCCGCACCGTCGCCGGATCGTCACGGCGCCCCACAGCCATCAGACCCAGAACGGCCCATGCGGTCTGTGAAGGCAGGCTCTCTTTGTACTGGCCGTGCAACCCGCCTTCGTAGCTTTCGCAGCCTTCACCCCAACCGCCATCGGGCCGCTGAACCGAACGCAGCCACTCTACAGCTCGCACCACCATCGGATCGTCATGCGACACCTCGGCAGCGTTGAGAGCACATAGCACCGACCATGTACCGTAAATGTAGTTCGTCCCCCACCGGCCGAACCACGAGCCATCCTTCTCCTGATCGGAGCGCAGATAAGCGAGGCCACGCTCGATAACCGGGCGATCCTCAGGATTGCCAAGCTGCGCAAGGAAGGAGATGCAACGCGCCGTCACATCGGCGGTCGGCGGATCGAGCAACGCACCATGATCGGCAAACGGAATGTGGTTGAGAAGGTCCTTGTCATTATCGATGTCGAAGGCACCCCAACCGCCGTTGGTGCTCTGCATACCCACGATCCATTTACGGGCGCGCTCGATCGCCTCCGCATTGGCCGGATCGTTCTGGCGATGCAGCAGCATGCCCACCACCGCCGTATCGTCCACATCCGGGTAATAATCGTTGCGATACTGGAAGGCCCAGCCACCCGGTTCCAGATCGGGCTTGTTGATGGCCCAGTCGCCCTTCACGTCAAGAATCTGACGTCCTCGAAGCCACTCGGCGGCTTTGGTAAGATTGGCCTTTGTGGCTTCCGCTTCGATGGGATTGGCCCCGCTGCCCGCTTCCATCATCGCATGACCGGCAAGACCGGTGTCCCAGATGGGCGACACACAAGGCTGGCAATACACCTCATCGCCGTGATCGACGAGCAGAGCCTGCACCGATTCCCACGCCGTCTTTGCGCGAGGATCGCTGTCTGGCACACCCAGAGCGCGGTACATCATCACCGTGTTGGCCATGGCGGGATAAATCGCCCCCAGACCGTCGATCCCGTTCAGACGCGGCTCAATGAAATCCACGGCCGCCTTGATGGCCTTCTGATGTGTCTTCTTGGGAACCAGCTTGATGGTCGGGCGCAGAACCTGATCCACCACCTTGAACACATGCCCCCAACGCGAGCGATACGGCCCGCGAATCCAGTCCTTCACCTGATCGGGCGGAGTCACGAACAGTTCCTGCACATGCACGCCACGCGGGTTGATCGCCACCGGACGCAGGGCCGCCAACACCAGCAAAGGCGCAATCACCGTGCGCGACCAGTAAGACATGTTCCACACGGAGAAGAACGCCGAGCGTTTCAGCAGCATCAGCTCGACCGGCATGACCGGCGTACCGTGCCACGGGATTTCCCCGAACAGGGCGAGCTGGAAGCGCGTGAAGACGTTGCTGCGCTCCGCCCCGCCATGATCGAGCACCGCTTCCCGCGCACGCTTCATGTGCGGCGCATCGGGATCGTCCCCAATGCATTTGAGGGCGTAATAGGCCTTCACCGTGGCGGAAATGTTGAACTCGCCATCGTGATACAGCGGCCAGCCGCCATGCTCGCCCTGAATGCGGCGCAGATAGACGCCGATCTTGCGCTCCAGATCCTCGTCGATACGGTCGAGAAAATGCTCCAGCAGGACATATTCGGCCGGAATGGTGGCGTCGGCCTCAAGCTCGAACACCCAGTGACCGTCCTCGTTCTGCTTGCCGCCCAGGGCTGCATGGGCACGCCGGACAATCTTCTCCAGTTCGTCAGCACCCGGTCCGCCCGGAGCAGAAGATGCGGAATGTGTCGTATCGTCCAGCATGGCCTACCGTCATTCTCCCTATGTCTTATCCAAAGCCCGCAACGGCTCAGGCAGCCGGTTGCATGCCGCTTTCGTAAGCGCCGCGCAATCCCAGCGCCCGAACTGCGGCAATCCCGGACCGAATGGAACCGTCAATCGTGGCGGGCAAACCCGTGGCCGTCCAGTCCCCCGCCAGAGCGAGATTGGCAAGCGCCGTCTTTGCCTGCGGTCTGCGTCGCAATTGCGACGGCGTTGCGGCAAACGTGGCACGTTTTTCCCAGACCAGCCGATGTCGTTCCGGCACAGTGGCGGGCAGCGGCATGTCCAGCAGTGTGTCCATGACGCGGCGCAACTCCTGCCAGATCGCAGCCCCCAACTCCTCGGGCGGCCGCGCTGCGTAGCGATTGGCGGCACTCACCGTCACGGACAGGATGTCATCGCGCAGGAACACCCACTCGGTCACACCGCCCACAACGCCCACAAAACCGGTGGACGCGAAACTGCCGAGCGGCAGCGGGGCGCGGTCGAGACGGAAATGCGCGTTGAAAATCCCCTCGAATTCGTCCGGAACCAGCAGATTTGGCAGCGCATCCTTCAGCAGGGACGCGGCCACGGGCGCTGGCACGGCAAGGATCACCACATCCTCCGGACCCAGCTCGATCCGCTCGTCGGGGAAGCAGAGCGCCGTCACCCGGTCCAGACCGGTCTCGATGGCCGTCACGCGCCTCCCCGTGCCCACGTCCGCCTTCATCACGGAAAGATAGGCCAGCGCCGGATCGACCAAAGTCTCAGAAAGCCCCACTTTGGCAAAACGCGGCAGGCAGGCTTTTCCGCCCTTTGCCAGCGACTCACGAATGACATGCCCAAGGAGAGCCGCGCTCGCCTCGTCACTGGGCGTATTGAGAGCGGCAATGGAAAACGGATCCAACAGGCGACGCGAGAACTCGCCGTCCGAAAGACAGGCGGACACGACCTCATCCGGCCCGGCTTCCATCAACCGGCGCAGCGCCATCACCTCACCCAACTTCATGCCCGGCACGCGACGTTGCGGACTGAACAGCCACCACGGCACCCGCCCCATGGACAGATCGAGCGTCCAGTTCGTGCCATCCGCGAGATCGACAAAGGGAAAGATCGGCCGGTCCGGCCCGCACACCGTATCCAGCGTTCCAATCTGCCCGAGATAGCGGAAGGCGGCGTCATTGGCGGTCAGCAGCAGGTGATTGCCGTTGTCGATACGACAGCCCAGCTTGCGGTCTTCGTAGGAACGCGCGCGTCCACCACAGGCCGGGCCGGCCTCGTGGATCACCACATGGCGGCCGCTTCCCGCAATCTCCACCGCAGCGGCCAGACCCGACAGGCCCCCGCCGATGATATGAACGCGCCGGGCCATCGCCGTCAGGCCGCGAAGGCCTGCAACACACCCACGGCCTTGCGGGCGGGCGACACGTCCATGGCGGAGCCTGCATGGTCCCAGCCACGCTTTTCCAGAGAATCGAGAATCCCGAGATAGCAGCCGCCCATCAGACGGGCCGGCATCATGGCGCGACGGTCGCACTTCTTCATGATGCGGAAGGCCTCACGGAAATGATCCCGCGCCCGTACGGAGATGATCTGCAGCACGCCGGGCAGACCAGCGGAGGAGAGAATCTTCTGCGGGTCGGCCGGCACATCGAAACGGGCCAGAAGATCGCGCGGCAGATAGAGACGCCCGGCATGTGCGTCCTCTCCCACATCGCGCAGGATGTTCGTGAGTTGGAGCGCACGTCCCAGATGGTGGGCGACGCGCTTGGCGTCATGCGAACTGTCACCGAAGATGTGCACCGACAGACGCCCAACGGCGGCGGCCACACGATCGCAATAAAGGTCCAGCGTTTCCTCGTCGGGCGCCACGATGGGACCGAGCGCGTCCATCGTCATGCCATCGATGATGGCATCGAAGTCATGCTTGTGCAGCGAGAAGAAACGGATGGCAGCATGAAGCACGCGATCCAGCGCGTCGTGCGTCTGCCCTTCGTAAAGACGCGCGATGCGCGCGTGCCATTCATTCAGCCGTGCTTCACGGTCCTTGGCATGCTCGGCCCCGCGCAGCGACGGGGCGTCTCCGTCGGCAATGTCGTCCACGATGCGGCAGAAGGCGTAGATCGCATACATGCCATAACGACGATAGGGCGGGAGGATGCGCATTCCGGTCGCAAACGAGGTTCCCGCCTGCCGGACGATCGCCTCGACGCGCGCCAGATCAGCGGGATCGCAGCCCAGCGGCGTCGGTTCATCATGCGTACCGAGTGTCTCGTTCATGCCATTTGCTCCTTTGTGGCGGCTTGCCACACCCATGTTCCACGCATCGCCTCAGGCTTTCCACGCGGCCAGCGCCGCAAGCATCCCGCGACCGAAATCAGCGCGGCGTAATGCCACCCGTCCGGCCAGCGGATCGCCCGCGCGCAGATGCGCCGCCAGCAGATGCGCCAGTTGCACCACCGCGCCGCAATACATTCTCATACGACGGTCCCGCACGGTGTGCAGAAGGCCGCGCGCCGTTGCGTTCAGCAGGTCCACGTCATCCAGCATCAGATCGAAGACACGGCGCAGACCGGCCGATGTTGCGCGCGCCAGCACGGCCTCCGCCGTCAGTCCTTCCGCCGCGAGCAGATCGAGCGGAATGTAGGACCGACCAAGCTTGCGCAGGTCATCCGCACAATCCTGAAGGTGATTGAGAATCTGGAGCGATGTGCACAGCGCGTCCGAGGCCACGAACGTCGCCTCGCTTTCCCCGTGCAGCCCCAGCAGAAACCGACCGACTGGATTGGCCGAATAACGGCAATACCGCTCCAGTTCCACCATCGAAGCGTAGCGGTCCTTCACCGCATCCTCGCGGAAGGCCACCAGCAGGTCCGTCGCCACCGCGCAGGGCAGTCCCGTTTCTTCGAGCATGGTCCGCACGCGAGCGGCGGAACGCGCGTCCTTGCGCGGGGGTGCTGCCGCCTTTCCACGCACGATGTCTTCCATCGCATCCAGACGGGCGATCTTTTCCTGTGGCGTCAGTTGCGCGCTGTCGGTCACGTCGTCGCTGAATCGGGCAAAATCGTAATAAGCGTGAACATGCGTCCGCAGCGGGCGGGCAAACAGAACCGATCCCACCGGAAAGTTCTCGTCCGCCTGTCCCTTGCCGGAAGAGACATCGGGGGCCTGCCACGGTGCGACGCCATGCGCCGCGATCTCGCGACGCGCAGCCTCCACCAGCCCTTCGGGCGTAACGACCCCGGCCACAGATGACGAATCCACTGACATGGCGCGGTGGTTTACACGCTCCGGAGGCGGCTGCCTACACTCCCTGCCCCGCGCGTCCCTCAGGGCCGCCCCACGCGCCACGCCGTCAACCGGCGTGCGTGGCATCCCGGTAGGCCCGGTTTTTCCACTGCACGCCGCGTCCACGATGATAATCCATCGCCGATCCCACCGTCGCTGCCGTATAGAAAAGCGCCACAGCAGGCAGGCATACCGCCCAGAGCGGCGACATGCGGAAGCGTTTCAGGGTGGGAACATAAGACCCCATGGAAGCAGCCCATGCGACAAACGCCAGTTTGCGCGCCGTGCCCTTGCCAAACAGCGCCACCAGCATGGGCAGCATCCACACCAGCACCATCCCCAGCACCGTACCTGCCAGCATGAGCGGGGAATAATGAAGCTGCACATAGGCTGTGCGCGCGATCATCCGCCAGATGTCGCGGGGGTGCGGGTAAGGACGGATGGAACGCGCAAGGCACGAATGTCCCAGATAGAGACGCCCGCCCGAGCGCTTCACATGAGCGGCCAGCGTGCAGTCATCGATCAGCGCACCGTGCAGGGATTCGATACCTCCGATACGCGCCAGAGCCGAACGCCGCAGAAGGATCGTGCCGCCTGCCGCTGCTGCCGTAGGACTTTTAGGGTCGGCCACACGGGCAAAAGGATAAAGAAGAGCAAAAAAGAACACGAAAGCCGGGACCAATGCCCGTTCGGCCGGACTTTCGCAGTTCAGCTCCACCATCTCCGATACCATATCCAACCCGTCCGCCTCAGCCTTGGCGACGAGCGTTGCGACATGCTGCGGGTCATGTTCGATATCGGCGTCGGTAAAAAGGATATAGCCCTCATCCTGCGGATCGTCGGCCTGCACACGGGCGACGGCCTGCTGCACGGCCCAGAGCTTACCGCTCCACTCGGCATCGGGACGGGGCGCCCCCTCCACGATGGTCAGCTTTCCCTGCGGATCGGGCAGCTTGCGGGCCAGAGTGCCGGTTCCATCCGTGCTGCCGTCATCGGTCATCACGATGCGGTAGCGACCGTCATAATCCTGCGCCAACAACGTGGAGAGCGCCCGTTCGATCGACTCCGCCTCATCACGAGCCGGCACGACAACCGTGACAGGTGGCGCTCCTTTCGGACGCGCATGCCGCAGGATCGGTCCAGCCTGCCAGAACCGCCCATGAAACGCGAGAAGAAGCCCCCAGACAACAGTTGCAAGCGTCGTGAGAAAGACCAGCATGCCTCATACGCCCCTATTGCAACATCCCACTCTTGCGAAACCAGTCGATGGCGTCCGTCACCGCCTCACGCGCTGGACGCGGGCTGTAGCCCAGTTCGTGAATGGCCTTATCGGAGGAAAAGAACATCTTCTTGCGCGACATCGCCAACATCTCACGCGTGACGCGCGGCTCGATCCCGAAACGGCGTGACAGCCATTCGGAGACGATGGCGACGGGCCAGATCACTTCCTGCGGCAGGCGGATGGAGGGCGGCTTCACGCCCGCAATTTCGGCCACCATGCGAAACAGGTCGCCCAGCAGGTAATTCTCGCCGCCGAGGATGTATTTCTCGCCGATTTTGCCGCGCTCGAGCGCGAGCGCATGGCCTTCCGCGACATCGTCCACATGAACGATGTTCACGCCCGTATCGACATAAGCCGGCATCCGACCCGCCGCACAGTCGAGGATCATCTGGCCAGTCGGCGTGGGCCGGATATCACGTGGCCCAACGGGCGTGGACGGATTGACGATGACAGCGGGCAGGCTCTTGTCACGCACCATGCGGAGCACTTCCTGCTCGGCGCGATACTTCGATTTCTTATAGATGCCGATGACACCGTGCTCATGCACGGGCGTCTGCTCGTCCGAAATCGTGCCGTCCCCGATCAGGCCCAGCGCCGCCACGGAGGAGCAGTACACGATGCGCTCCACGCCCGCGCTCTGCGCCGCCATCATCAACAGGCGCGTGCCTTCGACATTCGCCGCCATCATCGGCGCAGGATCGGGCACCCACAGGCGATAATCCGCCGCGACGTGAAACACGTAACGGCATCCCTTCACCGCATCGGCAAAGCAGGCCGGTGTGGAGAGATCGCCTTCCACCAATTCGGCGGGAATATCGGCGATGTTGGTACGGTCGCTGCCTTTGCGCACCATCAGGCGCAGGTCATGGCCACGGGCGAGCAGAACCCGGGCCACGGCGGAACCCACGAATCCCGTGGCTCCCGTAACGAGCGTCGGTGCGGTCATTGCAAGCAGTTCCCCTGAGAAACGCGACGGACGGACAGGGGGCCTGATTATCGCGATGTTTACCTCTGACGCCAGAGCCCACAAGCGGGAAAGGGCTTTTCATCCCACGCTCTGGCGTGCAACGGGTGGGTAGTGTATGGAAAGCGCCCTGTTTCGGAGCAGGCGCGCGGCATCCGCACGATGTCCGTGAACGGTCCCTGTGCCGACAGGCCCTTCACGCCCATGCGCCTTTTCCCGAACCCCTGCCGCATGGCCTGCGGACGGGATGAGCTGCAACAGTCACGGACGGCCCAGCGCGTTGAAGAAGCTCACTATTCTGCTCACCCTCATCGGCCTCGGCGTTATCGCCTTCGCGCTGGCCCATAGCGGCATCCGGGAAGTGTTCACGGCCGTCACCCGGATTGGCGTCAGCGGCTTCCTGCTTACGGTCGCCGCCCAGCTTGGCGTGGACGTGCTGCTCGGCGCCGCCTGGCATGCCGCCTTCCCCTCCATGAGCTTCCGGCATCTGTTCAAGGCCCGCATGGTGCGCGACGCCGCTTCCACCTGCCTGCCTTTCTCACAACTTGGCGGCATTGTGATCGGCATCCGCGCCACCTGTCGCCATCATGGTCTGCGCGATGCCCAGAGCGGTGGCGTCGAGTGGCCCGAGGCGGCCTGCGCCAACGTGGTGGACATCACCACGGAAGTGCTGGCGCAGATCGTGTTCATCCTTCTGGCTGTCGCTCTTCTGGCCATCGGCACGCCGTCCAACCCGCTTGTGCGGCCCGTCATCATCGGCGCCTTCCTGCTCACCATGGGGGCCGCCGGTTTCATCTGGACTCAGCAGCGCGGGGGCGCCGCCATTCGGCGTGGCGTGGAAGGTCTCGGCCGCCATATTGCCGGTCAGTGGCAGACCACCATGGTCAATGGTGCGGATTCTCTACAGGAGCGGATGGAAGAAGCGTGGTCCCACCCCGGACGTATCTCCGCTTCCGCCGCCATTCATCTTGTCGGCTGGATCTCCAGTGCTGGCGTAACGTGGCTGACCGTCCACCTGATGGGCGCCTCTCTCTCCTTTCCCGACGCCATCGCCGTGGAGGGTGTGACCTGCGGGCTGATGTCCGCCTCCTTCCTCATCCCGGCCGGGCTGGGCGTGCAGGAAGGCTCCTACATGACGCTCGGGCACGCCTTCGGGCTGGATGCCTCGACCTGCCTCGCCCTGTCGCTTCTGCGGCGCGGCCGCGAAGTGGGCATCGGTCTGCCTGTCCTCGTTCTGTGGCAGTTGGGCGAAATGCGCGCCCTTCACAAGCCTGACGCACAGCGTCCCGCCCCTCTTCCCTCATCGGGCAAGGTGGCCACGGACAACCCGGAAGGATGACGTCATGACGTCCGCGGCTGCCCCTCTGTTCGAGACGCTCACCGTCGTCGGACCCGGCCTTATCGGCGCGTCCGTGCTCCATCGGGGGCGCCGTGATGGCACGCTGGCGAAAAAGCTGATCGCGGTGGACATCAACCCGACGTTCCGGGAGCGTGTGCGCCAACTCGGCATCGCGGATGAGGTGACGGACGATCTCGCAGGCGCTGCCGCGCAGTCGGACTGCGTGATGCTCTGCGTGCCTGTCGGGGCGATGGGAGAGGTCGCGGCCACCGCCATTCCCGCCATGAAACCCGGCGCCATTCTGACCGACACCGGCTCCACGAAGGTATCGGTCATCGACGCCATTCGTCCATCGTTGCGCCCGGATGTGCCCTACGTGCCCGCGCACCCCATGGCCGGCACCGAATATTCCGGTCCGGACGCGGGCTTCGCGACCCTGTTCGACAACCGCTGGTGCCTCCTCACACCGCTCGACGGCATGCCGGACACCGCCACGACCGCCATCACCACGCTCTGGGAACTGTGCGGCGCCCGCACACGCACCATGACGCCGGAGCATCATGACCGCGTCTGCGCCATCGTCAGCCATCTTCCGCATCTTCTGGCCTTCACCATCTGCGGCACGGCGGACGATCTGGCGGACGAAACACGCTCCGAAGTGCTGGAATTCGCGGCCAGTGGATTTCGGGATTTCACGCGCATCGCTTCCTCCGACCCGATCATGTGGCGCGACATCTTTCTCTCCAACCGCGAAGCCGTGCTGGAGATGCTTTCCCGCTTTCTCGAAGACGCGCAGGCCATGGCGCGCGCCATCCGCTGGGGCGATTCGGATTACATCGTGGATCGCATCGAGCGCGGGCGGGCCATCCGGCGGAGCCTGCTCGAAAACCGTCAGGCCTGAACGCCCTCTCCCGCGATGGAGGCTGTGCTGTGTCTCCCGCCATTCCTGTGCAGAAACGCCCGGGCCTGTCTCCACCGCTCAGATGCGGCCCGACGCACAACAATCAGCAGCAACAGAAAGGCGATGGAAGGCGTCGGACACAACAGGAAAGCATGCCCGAACACGCGGGCGGCGGGCAGATAAAGAAAAATCAGGAAGAGCACAAACTTCTCACCGCTCCACCAACCGTTCCGCAATCCGCGTTCCAGCACCCACGCCATGGGAAAAGCCAGACAGGCCAGATCGTAATCCAGCAGGAAGGGTGAGCAGAACGGCAGGGCAGCGATCATCACCGCCATATCAGCACGTCCCGCCTCCGCGTAGGATGATGCAGGCCGTCGCCACACCGCCCATCCGGCCAAAGCGAGCACAAGCAACGTCATGGTGATCTGCGCCACATAGGCCATGGCGATACTGCCGTGCAGAAGACGGACGGACGTGAACACGCTCTGCATTTTCCACGCCGGGACGTAGGACATCTCATAGGTCTTGCGCGCGATCGCACTCACGCGGAAGAAACCGCTCCATGCGGCCGGTCCGAATGTCAGCCACGACACAGCTATCAACCCCAGACCGGAACATAGGCCACCTGCAATCACCCGCCACTGCCGTGCGCAGAGCAACACGACCGGCGCGGCCAGCAGAAGCTGCGGCTTGATGACCAGCACGCCCAACGACATGCCCGCCAGAAAAGGCCATGTAGGGATCAGCACCATGGCGAGCCCCAGAAATGAGCCGGTCAGAAGACCGTTCTGTCCATTGACGATGTTGATGACGAGCCCGGGAAACATCAGGATCGGGATCCACGCCCACCGCTGGGGCAGCAGGCGACGCACAACCGCCACAAAAACCGCCACGCTTCCAAATTCGAAAAGCCCCACCGCGACCGGATAGGACGCAAGAGCGAAAGGCAGGCAAAATAGAAGCCATGTAGGTGGGTAATAGAACGCGACATTCCCGAAGGTCATGCCGTGAAAGGCCACTTTTTCCGCCAGATGATGCGCGATCTCGTTGTACACTTCCGCCACATGACCACACTGCACCTGAATGGATGCGGTCCAGAAGCTGACAAAATCCAGACAGATCGGCACACCGTGGAAATCGTATCCACCATGTGAGACCAACAGGATGTAAGGCAGCAGCCCCCAGTTGAAGACGCCGCTGATAAGGCAGTACGCAAGCGCACGATCGCGCGTGAGCCATCGCCCTTCCAGCACACCTTTCACGATGAACAGGTGAACGCCGGATCGGAGAAACCGGGACAGCGATGCGGGAATGACACTCATATCCCGCGCGATTTTCCCTCAACTCCCTTAACAAACTCTCATTTTCGCAATGCCTCGAAATATGGAAACCGGGTTCGCGTGCCTCTATGATGCCGCCTGAAACCCCAGACCCCGCGCATGCGCAGGAGAACCGCCATGACCGTTGCTTCCGTTCATCCCGATTTCGCGGCTCTCGCGGCGGCACCGGTCGTGCAGACTCCTTTTGCGCATCTGGTGGTCGAGCACTTCATCCGTCCCGATGATCTGAAGGCTCTGTATGTCTCGCTGCCCCAGATCGAGTCAGGCGGCTCCTTTCCGCCGGAATCCCTGTCACTCACACCGCTCATGCAGAACCTGATCCAACAGATGGAAGGGCCGGAACTGCGGCGGCTCATTGCGGAAAAATTCGGTCTCGACCTGCATGACGCCCCCACCATGCTGACCGTGCGCGGCCGGACACGGGAAAAGGACGGGCGTATCCATTGCGACTCTGCCGCCAAGCGTGTGACGGTGCTGCTCTATCTCAACCCGGCGACGGAGGCGTTCGCACGGCAGGACGGCTGCCTGCGTCTTCTGAACGGACCGGACGATGTGGAGGACTATGCCGTCGAGGTGCCCCCCGTAAACGGGACACTTCTGGTCTTTCCCAACGGTCCGACAACGTGGCACGGCCACCGGCGCTACGCCGGACCGCGCACCACCATCCAGCTGAATTATATGGAGACCGGAGCGCTGGCCCGCTCGGAACTGCGGCGGCACAAACTCTCCGCTTTCCTCAAGAAACTGCCCTTCGCGGCGTAAAGGTGCTCAGGCGCCGTCCATGTTGTCCACATCGTCGGGCGCAACGCCGGGATCGTCCTCAACCGGCTTGCGAAGCAGCACGAAGGCCCCAATCATGATGGCGACACCCGCCACCAGCGGCAGATAACGCAGGATCAGTACGAAGAGCGATTGCCCGTAACCGGGATTGGCGATCAACGTCCACGTATCGACGACGATCAGGGTGAAGCCCACCATGAAACCACCCAGAATCAAGGCCAGACGACGGGCGTAATTCGGCTCATCATCCATGGGCCTGATCCTTTCGTGGAAAAATGTGTCGGAACGAACGGGGCCGTTCCCCAACGTCCCGACACGACTGGAGTTCAGCCACGCATTACTGCTGGAAGGCCTGTGCCCACGCGTTCTGCGTTTGCAATGAGACCGGCAGGCTGGAACTCGTGAGCGCCACGCCACGCCAGCCCGCGCCAATGGCGGTGTAGAGATTGACCGCATCGCGCAGACGCTCAAGCCGCGAAAGAGCCTCATGATTCTGCGCATCGAGAGTGGTGCGCTCTGCCGTCAGCACATCGAGGAAGCCGATCAGGCCGGCGGCGTAGAGTCTACGAGCGCGATCGCGCGCCAACGCGCTATCTTCCGAGGCCTTATGCAACTGCTCGGCATATTCGATGTCGTCATGCCACGCGGCCATCGCATCCTCGACTTCCTTGAAGCCGTTGAGGACGGTCTGCCGATAATGCAGACGGGACGCTTCGGCCGCCGCCTGTGCTGCGCGGATGGTGGCTGTGTATTTGCCGCCGTGCATCAGCGGCAGGCTGGCCATCATCAGGAACTGCCAGCTCATCGCATTGGCTTGGAACGCCTGATACATGGCCGATGCGTTCGGATTGAAGTTCAGCGGAATCACGAAGTGCGGGTAAAGATCCGCCACCGCAACACCGACCTCGGCCGTGGCCATCGCGTACTGCTTCTCCGCAGCCCGGATGTCGGGGCGGTTGGCAATCACGATGGACGGCATGGTGGCCGGGAACTCAGGGACTTTCGGCAACGGTCGAACGACCTTGAGCTCATCCTCCAGTTCGCCCGGCATCTTGCCTGTCAGAACCGAAATGGCGTGGGAGATCTGCGAGACATGCGTTTTGAGCGGTTCGCGGGCTGCGATCTGGGAATCCAGCTCGGCCTGCGCCTGTGCGGTCTGGAGCGTATTGCCCACGCCTTCGAGATAGAGACGGTTGGCCAGATCGAAACTGTCCTTCGCAACCTTGATGTTGTCGGTCGCAATCTGGATCTGCAACTGCGTCACGCGCAGAAGCATGTAATCGTTGGCCAGTTCCGAGAGCAGCATCATCAGAAGGGCGCGGCGGCCTTCAATGGATGTCTCGACAGAGCGTTCATGCGCCTCGACGGCCCGCCGGATACGTCCGAACACGTCGATTTCCCATGTCGCGGACATGCCATAGGTCAACATGGACGCTTCGGGCTGGTTGGCCGGATTACCCGGACGCAGGGGCCAGTTGTCGATGTTGATGGAATAACGGACATCGCCGCCGCCCGCATTGGCGTCCATCTGCGGATACCAGGCCGAAGCCGCCTTATCGCGCAGGGCACGCTCGGCAAGAATACGCTGTCCGGCTTCCTGCAGATCGTAATTGCCCTTGATCGCGTCCTCGACCAGTCGGGTCAGGATCGGATCATTGAAGGACGCCCACCACTCGGTCATTTCCTTGTCGGTGCGCGCAATCTGCTCCGGTGTCGCAGGCTTTTCTTCCGCCGCCTCCTTGAAGCCCGCCGGCACCTTCATGCGGTCCGGCTGGAAATTCGGCCCTACCGTGCACCCCGCCAACATGCAGCCACTCAGAAGAGTGGGAAGCACACGCCCGCGCAGAGTGGCGAGAAGACCACGATGCGAGGCTTTGCGAGAGAACGCCGGCTGATCGGAAGGATCGGAGGAAGAACTCTCCGCCGTGGTGGACATGCTGCACATCATCACGTCCATCGGCCTCACAGATGATCCTGCAGCCATGAGGTCAGCTTGCCGCGACGACTGAGGGATTCAGGCCCGACGCTGATCGTCGCCGTCATACCGGCAGCCAGCGTCACGCCCTCAGGCACCTGATCGAGATGGATGCGCACCGGAATACGCTGTGCCAGACGCACCCATGTAAAGATCGGGTTCACATCCTGAAGGCCCAGCTTGTCGGGGTTGCCGTTGGTGTCGTTGATACCGCGGGCGATGGAGATGACATGGCCGGGGATGATCTGCTTGTAGCCCATCAGCTTGACGCGGGCTTCATCCCCCACATGCACGCCCCACATCTTCGTTTCCTCGAAGTAGCCGTAAACCCAGTAGGAATCGGAGTCGATCACGGCCAGCCGCGCCTGACCCGCCGTGGCATAGTCACCCACCCGCAGATTGAGGTTGGTGATGTAACCGTTCACCGGGGAATAGAGCACCGAACGCTGAAGATTCAGTTTCGCCACATCGAGCGCCGCGCGGGCCGCATCCACCGCCGCCACCTGCGTGGCCACGTTCGAGTTGAAGACTTCCTGCTCTTCCGCCGAGACAATGCCCGACAGGCCCATACGGCGGCGTGCATCGTTCTGCTTGAGCTTGAGGTCTTCGAGCGCCCCGTCCAGACGGGCCTGAGCCTCACGGATGGCCAGACGGAAACGGACCGGGTCGAGCACATAGAGCGGATCACCCTTGTGGACGAACTGGTTGTCCACCACCGGCACCTGCACCACCGTACCCGAGACTTCAGGAGCGACGTCCACCACATAGACACGCACGCGCCCGTCACGGGTCCACGGCGCGATCATGTAGGTGTTCCAGAGAGTCACCCCAAGGACGATGGCCAGAGAAACGACGGCCAGTGTCAGGATCACGCGGATCAGTGTGCGGAGCAGAGGCATTGTGGTGTCTCGAAAACCTTTGGCGACGGGTTGCTCAGACGTAGAGAATCAAAAGACAGAGGACGCAGGTATAGAGCGCGACCTCAAAGAGGGCGAAATGCCAGAACCAGCGCATGAGTCCACTCCACCAGAGCAGAAAGCGCAGGACCATCGTTATGGGAAGTGCCACGAGGGCATAGACCACGATCGGCGCCATGAAGACACCAAAGAGATTGAACTCGGTCAGCATCCGGCTGTTCTCGAATCGGGTCGTTTCACACGAGGCATGATCAACTGGCGTAAATCCGCCTGAGCAAGAGGATGCTCGGCTCCTTGTTGCATCGGGCCACCCTTATGAAAGAAACCCGGCACGGCGTCGATAAGCTGTGCGGCCTGTACAAGACAGGCAGCCATGCGTCTGACGGTGCTCACGCTTCTCATCTCCTCTTCTCCGCGCGCCTTTCCAGCCGCTCCCGCCTGCGCCCGCGCCGCCTCGGGCGGAAGAAGCCGAGCGGCGGCATGACGCAGCGAGGTGGCGGTTGCCTGCGGGTCTTGCCGCAGTCCCGACAGGGAGCCAAGAGCCTCTGCCACCAGTTTTTCCTGCGCCAATGTCACTCGGCCATCAAGCCGCAGAAGACCGCGCAGGCGCATCACCACGCGCCCGAGTGCCACAGCAGCAAGGGCCGCATCCGTGACATGAAAGACACGCTCCGGCCGCTCCACCAGCGACAGACGCATGGTCAGGCGCAGCACACGCTGCATCTGGAGATATTCCCAGTTCAGCCACATCACGCGATAGCGCAACGGAAGCAGTGCGAATCGCTGCACGGCGCGGCACAGCGCCGTCACGAGCCGGGCGACATCCAGCCGCTGGTCCGCAGGCAGGATCACCCGGAACACCAGCGCAATCCCCACGCACGCCACCCAGTAGGCCAACCAGCTGTTGATGAGCGGAATATCTTCATAACGAACGGGATTGGACACCTGCGTCATGACATTGAAGAACACGGCATAACCGAAGCCGCGCAGGGCGTAACGCGGATGGAACTGAATCCAGATGCCCGGCAGCAGACACAGATAGAGCGAGAGCCACAGCAGCGGGAAACCATCCGTCTGCGGCAACATGAACGTGCGGAACACGTAACATGCCGGCACTGCCAGCGCCGTACCGCTCGAAAGCATGACGGCCGCCTTGGTGGCCGAAGGCGCCGTGGCCAGAAGGCAGGACGCGCAGATGAGATAGACCAGAGCGTTGGGCCCGGCCGTCCAGTGCAGGATGTACCATGTCAGACACCCCATCAGCGTGATGAGCGCGCCACGCGACATGTTGCGCAGAGCTGCCGGCCACTCGAGAAGCGGCATCAGCCGCACGCCTTTTTCACGCCATGCCAGATCGGACAGATTGTCGACCGCCAGCCCGAGTTGCACGAGGATATCGCGCTCTGTGTCGATCGCAGCCAGACCGGCCAGATCCGGCGTTTCCAGCGCCAGCGCCTCGATCCCATGCACAGCCGCACGAATACGCTGGCGGATGACCGTGGGATCGCCGTGGAGCAACTGCTCCATGGGCATATCCGCCAGTTCGCGCATGAGACGATTAGAGATCACCCGCGCCCGCAGCACACGCGCCGCATCGGATGAAGGGACGGCCCGCATGGCAGCGTGATGGGTGCTGAGCAGACCCAGCAGCCGCGCCACTCCCTGATGCAGGGCCGCCGCGCGCCGGTTTACCTGATAATCCACGGATGAGGCGTAATCGATCGCTTCCGTCACGGCGCCAGCCTGCGCCAGAAGCCGGGCGCGAGCGCTGTAGGTGGACGTGTCGAACTCGCGGAACGCACCCGCCTGCCCTGTCTCGTCGGAGCGTGGATCGGCGGCATCCCGCTCGACCGCCGTAAGCGTCACGAACTGGGCCAGCACATCGCGCAGCAGTTTCTCGATGCGCTCTGTGGCCGTGTTGGGGCTGCGCAGGGTGGTGATCTGAAAGACGATGGCGGTGCTGACGATCCCGATCACCACCACAGAAAGACGCGACATGGCGCTTTCAAAAATGCGATCCGGGTCCGTAAACGCGCTGACCGAGATGATGATGATAGTGTAGCCGGTGAGCACGGCGGCATAGGCGCGGTAGAACCGCAACAGCGTGGCTACACCGCACGCCACACCGATGAGCGAGGCGAGACCGGCGAAGAACAGCACCGGCTGTTGCGGAAAGGACGCCATCAGCGTGATGCCCAGCGTCGTGCCCGCCAGCGTACCCACGATGCGCCACATGCTCTTGGAAATCAGCGCACCCGGCGTGGGGTTGGCTACGATCAGAACGGTGGTGACGGCCGAGATCGGGTTTTCCAGCATAAGGAACCCGGCCAGCCAGAGCGCCAGACCGATGGCCAGCCCGACACGCAGGGCATACTGCACAGTAGGGCCGATCCGTGCCCAGAGTTGTCGCAGATCATGGCCGACTTCCGCCCACAGACCGGGCGGCGTATCGGAGAGAACACCAGTCGCGGCACTCATGCAGATTTTTTTGCACGAAGAGATGAGGGGACCGAACCGCTCTCTTTCTCGTCGTCCCGTTCCGCATTCAGAGCTGCCCCGACACGCTCGAACACATCAAGACAGAGAACCAGCTCCCGCTCCGACACATCGCTGAGCACCCGCGCCGCCACATCATCCGCCACGGCAAGAACGGCCTTTCCCATAGCCGCCCCTTCCTGTGTCAGCACGACCAGTTTCGAGCGGCGGTCATCCGGATCGACCTCGCGCGTGACGAGGCCGCGCTGCTCTAACACGTCCAGCACCCGCACAAGAGATTGCGCCTCAACCGAGAGCGCGCGCGCCAGATCGGTCTGACGCACGGGCGGTTCAAGGGTGCCGAGATAGTAAAGCGGGCGCCACGTCGCATCGGTCAGGTTGAAACGGCGCAGATCGTGATCGATCTCACGCCGCCAATGCGTCGCCAGACGGGCCAGTCGATGCCCAAAGCGACGTCTCAGCAAAGGCAGGGACGGCAAGGCTTCCTGCACAGGGGCAATGGAATCTGACACGCGACGGTTCGGGCCCACACGAAAAGACAACACACGAATCATTCGTATGCGTACAATTATCCATGACAGAATCGCGCGCGGCTCCACAAGGCGCAAAACACATTTCTGTCATGCAAAAACATGCATAACCGTGCCGTCAGCCATCCTGTCGATAGGGAGAAAGTTCCATCAGAGCCGTTTTTTCCGCCAGCACGCCCTGTCGCTCGGCGACCAGAAAGTGGGTCACGGCCCGCTTCAGCGCAGGGTGCGCGATCCAATGGGCGGAATGGGTCAGCGCGGGCAGATACCCTCGTTGGATCTTGTGCTCACCCTGCGCCCCCGCCTCTACCCGGGCCAGTCCGTGCTCGATGGCAAAATCGATGGCCCGATAATAGCACAGCTCAAAATGGAGGAAGGGCCACTCCCCCACACATCCCCAGTTGCGACCATAAAGCGTATCAGCGCCCATCAGATTCAGGGCGCCAGCAACCGGTCTGTTTCCCTGTTCAGCGACCATCAGCACGATGCGATCGCCAAGCCGTTCGGACAACAGCGAGAAAAATGGACGCGTGAGATAGGCGCTCCCCCACTTCCGGTCCACGGTCGCCTGATAGAACACAAAGAATGCGTCCCAGAGGGCTTCCGTAATCTCCGCCCCTCGCACGGCCCGGAACGTCAGACCGCAGGCGTTGGCATCCCGGCGTTCACGTCGTAGCACCTTGCGCTTGCGCGACGCCAACGCGCCGAGAAAGTCCTCGAAGCTGCCATAACCGCGATTGTGCCAGTGATACTGAAGGCCCAGACGCGGCAACCAGCCGCCCTCTGTCAATACGGAGGCGTCCTCGGACGAACAGAACGTCACATGCGCCGAGGACAGCGCCAGTTCACCGCAGACCTGCGCCAGCGCCTGCCCCAAGGCGGCCTTTGTGCCGTTCGGCGCGTCCGGTCGCACCAGCAAGCGCGGGCCGGGAACGGGTGAAAACGGCACGGCTGTCTGGAGTTTGGGGTAATAATCCCCGCCCGCTTGCTCAAAAGCGCGGGCCCATCCCTGATCGAACACATATTCGCCGTAGGAATGGGCCTTCAGATAGGTGGGCGCCGTAGCCACGAGGTGTCCCGCCTCATCCCGCAGCACGACATGCTGGGGGAGCCAGCCGGTTTCCGGCGTGGCGGAACCACTGTCCTCTATGGCCGAGAGAAAGGCATGACTGACGAACGGATTCCCATCTCCGGCGCAGGCATCCCACTCACTGACGGGAAGACTGCCGATCCGGTCATGAAGGGAAACCGTCCATCCGGTCATTAGCCGATCTCGAACAGACCTTCCACCTCGACAGGCGCGTCCAGCGGCAGGGACGGTACACCGACCGTGGAACGGGCGTGACGACCGGCATCGCCGAACACCGCCACCGCCAGATCGGAGGCGCCGTTCATCACACCGGCATGGGCGGTGAACTCGGGCGTGCAGGAAATGAACCCACCCAGACGCAGCACGCGCGTGACCTTGGAGAGATCCCCGATCGCGGCCTTGAGCTGAGCCAGAACCCCGATCAGGCAGTAACGGGCCGCCTCGGCACCCGTCTCGGGCGATACGGCGGCACCCAGTTTCCCGGTGGTCAGAAGCTTGCCGTCCTTGAGGGGAAGCTGGCCCGACACCACGATCAGGGAGCCCGAACGGGTCCACGGCAGATAGTTGGCGACAGGAGCCGCCGGGGTGGGCAATTCAATGCCCAGCGCGGCCAGACGGGATTCGGGAGTGTCGGACATGAAAACCTCCTGCTTGGATGATCCGTAAAGGAAGCCTCACCCTGCCGCCCCTCGCTCATGGGAGCAAGGGGTGCGGGCACTGCGCGTTCAGCGTCCGATCAACGCACCCAGCGGTCCACCGCCAAGCAGATGCACATGGAAATGTGGCACTTCCTGACCGGAATGCGGCCCCACATTGCTGATGAGGCGATAGCCGTTCTCTTCAAGCCCGAGCATCTGCGCCACATGGCCGACCGCACGGGTGAAGCCCACGATTTCATCGGAAGAGGCTTTTGCCGAGAAATCCGCGTAGGAGACATAGGCCCCCTTGGGGATCACCAACACATGCACCGGCGCCTTCGGTCCGATGTCATGGAAGGCCAGCACCCACTCGTTCTCGAACACTTTCTTGCACGGGATTTCACCGCGCAGGATTTTCGCGAAGATGTTGTTCGGATCATAATCTGTCATCATGACTACGCTCCCTCCGCTTCAGGGTGTCTTGGACGAACGGGACGCTTTTTCCGCGATCCCGCTGGTGCCCTCGCGCCGGGCAAGTTCCGCCCAGACCTGATCGGGCGTGACCCCTGCGTCCACCCACAGAACGATAAGGTGATAGAGCACGTCCGCGCTCTCCCCGATCAGTTCATGCGGACGCCCAGCGACCGCCTCGATCAGACATTCGACGGCCTCTTCACCGAATTTCTGCGCCACCTTGCGAGTGCCGCGCGAAAGCAGCCGCGCCGAATGACTGATGGAAGGATCCGTGCCCTTACGGCTCTCCACGACAGCAAACAGCCTATCGAGGACGGAAGCATCGACAGGCACGTCACTTCGGCGCGCGGCTTCCTTCTGCAATACCTTGGCGGAGGAGGCGTTCTTCTTTTCGGGTGTCTTGGCCATGATCTTTCCGGTCAGTCTCAGAATGTCAGGGGCGGCACGGGGGGACGCACCGGCAGCCCGGCGTCAGTCAGCGCCTGTTTCACCTCAGGCACGGTGAACTGTCCGAAATGGAACACGCTCGCCGCAAGAAGACCCGTCGCCCCGGCCTTCGCGCCTTCCACAAAATGCTCCAGCGCGCCCACCCCGCCCGAAGCGACGACAGGCAGGCGCACGGCGGCGTTCACCGCTCGCAGCAGATCGAGGTCGAACCCCGAGCGTGTGCCGTCACGGTCCATGGAGGTCAGTAGGATTTCACCGGCACCACGCGCTGCCACCTCCCGGCACCACTCCACCGCGTCGATGCCTGTAGGGGCACGACCGCCCTGTGTATAGATTTCCCAGCCGCCCTTGCCGTTGGCACGGGCATCCACACCCACAACCACGCACTGGCTACCGAACTTGTTGGCGGCTTCGTTCACCAGTTCCGGCCGCTTCACTGCCGCCGAGTTCATGGCACATTTGTCCGCGCCCGCCAGCAGCAACTTGCGCATATCAGCGGTCGTGCGCACCCCGCCCCCCACCGTCAGCGGCAGGAAGATGCGTTCGGCTGTGCGGTTCACCACATCCAGAATGGTGTCGCGGTTCTCATGGCTGGCCGTGATGTCGAGGAACGTCAACTCATCCGCGCCCGCGGCGTCATACACCGCCGCCTGCTCCACCGGATCACCGGCATCGCGCAGGGAGACGAAGTTCACGCCCTTCACGACGCGCCCGTTCTTCACATCCAGACACGGGATAACGCGGAGTTTCAGCATCAGGACAGAACCCGCAGCGCGTCTGCCGGCGTAATGCGCCCGTCATAGAGCGCGCGTCCCACGACCACGCCCTCAATGCCCGGCGTCTCCTCCGCCACGCGCTTGAGCGCCGCGAGATGATCCAGTGATCCCACGCCGCCGCTGGCGATCACGGGGATGGACACCGTGCGCGCCAGTTCCGCCGTCTGGACCAGATCCAGCCCTTCGAGCATGCCGTCACGGGTGATCTCGGTAAAGATGATGGCCGTCACACCCGCGTCCTGCATCCGCAGTCCAAGATCGGTCGCCTGCATGTCGGACACTTCCGCCCAGCCTTCGGTGGCCACGAGTCCCTGTCGTGCGTCGATGCCCGCCACGATACGGCCGGGAAACGCCTTGCACGCTTCCTTCACCAGCGCCGGATTTTTCACCGCGACCGAGCCGAGGATGACGCGGGTGATCCCCGCCTCCAGCCATGCCTCAATCCCGGCCATGTCCCGCAAGCCCCCTCCAAGCTGCACGGGCACGGACGCATTGGCCACGATCTTCTTCACGGCGTCCGTATTGGCCGAGTGTCCAGCAAACGCGCCGTTGAGATCCACCACATGCAGCCAACTGAATCCCGCATCGCACCATGCCCGCGCCTGCGCGCCCGGATCGTCGGAATAGACGGTGGCGTCGTCCATCTCGCCCCGGCGCAGACGCACGCAGGCTCCATCCTTGAGATCGATGGCAGGGTAGAGAGTCAGGGCGCGGGTGCTCATGGAGTTCGGTCTTCCCGTATCGGCTGGGGTGTCGGATCCGTTCTGCGCGATGCGGCTCTGTTCCTGAAGCCGCTTCACGAAATAATGGCCCCGCAACATACGGCCATCGACATGGGCGTAGGACGGATGCGTCCCCCACTGCTCGAACCCCATGCTGCGGAACAGGGCAATGGCGCCTGTCTGCGTCTCGCGCACATCAAGATTGAGGAACTGATAGCCCATCGCCCGCGCGCACTGCACGATCTCGTCGAGCAGCATCCGCCCCAGCCCCATACCGCGGGCATAGGGAGCGATGTGAAAATGCATGACGCTGGCGTTCATCGCCTGCGCTTCATTGTTGCGCGGCGGCCGGACAAGCTGGGCAGAGCCCACGATCACGCCCCGATGCCGCGCCACGAACAGCATCCGTTCCGGCACCAGAAGCAGACCACGGTAATAGCGCTCCAGCACCGAGCGCCCCTGCGGCTTCACCCAGCCGAAACCGCCCCCATCGAGAATTGCGGCGTCCACCGCCTCGCACAAGGCGTCGATGTCATCGTCGTCCAGTTCCTGCGCACGCTCGGCGGCAAGAGCTGGCGGCGGGGTTGCGGAAAACACCCGATTCATCCCGGCACAACCCCGGGCGTCCAGCGAAGGAAATTGGCGAGAATCCGCAGACCCACCGTCTGGCTTTTCTCGACATGAAACTGCGTGCCCGCGACATTACCCCGCGCCACGATGGCGGGAACCGGGCCACCATAATCCGTGGTCGCCAGCAGATCGTCCGGACGCGCACCACGCAGGGCATAGGAATGCACGAAATATCCGTGCGGCTGCGCTCCCAGCCCCTCTGTCAAAGGGTGCGCCTGCGGGAAAGACAGTTCATTCCACCCCATCTGCGGCAGGCGCAGACCGGGAACCTCCATGGGCGCGATCTCACCGGAAATCCAGCCAAAGCCAGCCGTCTCGCCATGCTCCAGCCCGCGCTCGGCCATCAACTGCATGCCGACACAGATGCCGAGAAACGGCGTACCG
Organism: Acetobacter estunensis; assembly: GCF_011516945.1. GTDB lineage: Bacteria > Pseudomonadota > Alphaproteobacteria > Acetobacterales > Acetobacteraceae > Acetobacter > Acetobacter estunensis. The sequence continues at coordinate 33,357 of NZ_WOTH01000003.1, read as the reverse complement.
CCCTCCACCGCCTGCATGATGGCGGCCTTCAACCCCGGCACGGCCTCGATTCCGCGTGCGCAGTCGGCAAACGCACCCTGTCCCGGCAGAACGATGCGATCCGCATCACGGACAGCGACCGGCTCATTCGTGATCTCGACCGTAACAGGCAGGCGGGCACGGCGCGCGGCTTCCTCCACCGCTCGGGCGGCCGAGGCGAGGTTACCGCCATCATAATCAATGACCACCACGCGCTGAGAGGACATCCGCTTCTCCGTCATGACCGCCCGCTTCCACCAGACGCCGCCAGTGCGAAGGGATCCGGAATCGACGACACAGCGCTGACCGAAGGCTGAGTTGCCCCCCGTCTGTGCTGTCCATCCAGATAGCGCAGAAGAGCCATTTCCCGCGACGACCCCACCACGCTGCCAGCCGAAACGTAACCCCGCAGCCGAAGGTTCCACTCCACCAGTTCGCTGCCGAAGGCCGCCAGCGCGAAACGCCCCGCGAAGACGATCACCGGCAACAACGGCACATCACGCAAGACCACCGCCAGCACGACCGAGAGCGCGATCACCAGCATTCCGGGGATACGCGCGCCAATACCCGCAAGTCCGATGCCGCCCAGGAACAGCACGCTCCAGCGAACGGTCTGCGGCACTACGACCGGCAGTTCCCGCTCCGCCGCGCGGCCTGCGAAGGCTACCCCCGGCACCCAGACCGACCAGACTTTCACAGCACACCTTTGGTGGAGGGCACGATGCCCACCGCGCGGGGATCGAATTCGACGGCCATACGCAAGGCACGCGCGGCCGCCTTGAACGCGCTTTCCGCGATGTGGTGACTGTTACGCCCGACCTTGCGCGTGACATGCAGGGTAATCATTGCGGACATGGCGAAGGCGCGGAAAAATTCCTCGAACAGTTCGGTGTCCATGATGCCGATCTTCTCGGTCGGAAACGGCAGATCCCACGCGAGGAATGGACGTCCCGACAGATCCACCACCACTTCGGCCAGCGCCTCGTCCAATGGCACAAGCGCATGACCAAACCGCCGCACGCCTTTCTTGTCGCCCAGCGCCTTGCGGAACGCCTGCCCAAGCGTGATGCCCACATCTTCGACGGTGTGATGAAAATCGACCTCAAGATCGCCTTTGGCCGTCACGTCGATATCCACCATGCCGTGACGCGCAAGCGCCGTCAGCATATGATCGAAAAACCCGATCCCCGTGTCGATGACCGCACGGCCCGTGCCATCGAGATTGATGGTGACGGTGATATCGGTCTCGCTGGTGACCCGGTGCAATGTGGCGGTGCGTGCGTCGTTCATGCCGTTCCTGATACAGGATCGAGTGCCTCAATGCCATGACCCCGCAGGGTGGATATTCACGAGGCAGGAGCCTCAATCGGCAACATCGCAATCCTGTCGCACCACTTCCGCGAGACGGCTCGCCTCTTCCTCGGGCATGGGCCGACCGAGCAGGAATCCCTGCATTTCGTCGCAGTCATGATCGGTCAGCAGCTCAAGCTGGGCGCCCGTCTCGATTCCCTCTGCCGTCACGCGCAGCTTGAGCTTGTGGCTCATGACAATGATCGATTCCACGATGGTCCAAGCATTGGCATCATTGGTGATCTTGTTGATGAAGGAACGATCCACCTTCACCTTGTCGAACGGAAAGTCGTGAAGATAGGCAAGGCTCGAATAGCCGGTGCCGAAATCGTCCAGCGCTACCCGCACTCCAAGCGCCCGCAAATCCTTCACCAGCGCCAGCGCGCGTGGCACATCCTCCATCAGGAGGTTTTCCGTCACCTCCAATTCCAGCCGGGAGGGTGCCAGCCCCGTTTCGTGTAGAATATCGCGCACTGTCCCTACCAGATCGACACGCTGGAACTGTGTAGGCGACAGATTGACGGCAATGCTGAGGTCGGAAGGCCAGTTGACGGCCACCGAGCAGGCGGTGCGCATTACCCACTCACCCAACGGCACGATCAGACCGCTTTCCTCAGCCAATGGAATGAAACGATCGGGAGGGATCATGCCACGATGCGGATGCGGCCAACGCGCCAAGGCCTCGAAACCGATGATCTTTCCGTCCCTGCCAAAAAGCGGCTGATAATACAGCATGAGTTCATGGCGACTGATTGCGGCGCGCAGTTCCAGTTCGAGATCATGCCGTTCCCGCACGGCTACATCCATGCCGCGCTGGAACTCACAGACCTGCCCTTTTCCGGCAAGTTTGGCCTGATACATGGCGATATCGGCGCATTTCAGCAGCATCTGCGCCGAATGCCCATCGCGGGGACAGATGGCGATACCGATGCTCACACCCACATAGGCATCATGGCCACCCAACTTGAAAGGCTGCCACAGACTTGCCAACAGACGCTGAGCCAGTTGCTGGGCATCGGCAGGCGATGTGACGCCACGCAGGACAATGACGAACTCATCTCCACCGATGCGGGCGATGTAGTCGGAATCACGAAGCTGGGATTGGAACCGCTCCGCGACTTCCCTGAGCAGCAGATCGCCTGCGTGATGACCCAACGTGTCGTTAACGGCTTTGAACCCATCCAGATCCAGCCCCAGAATGGCGGCCTGCGGTCCGTCACCATGGGACTTTTCAAGAATCTGCCCCAGCACACTTTCCAAAGCGCGACGATTGGGGAGAGAGGTGAGCGAATCGTGTAGAGCCAGATAACGGATATGTTCTTCCGCCGCTTTCCGCTCAGTGACATCGCGGACCGCAACAATGGTCGCTTCCCCGTCCACATACGGCAGTTCGCGTGACAGAACCTCCACAGGAATACGGCGCCCATTCGGCCCGAGCATTTCCCTCTGCGCCGGATTCCCCATCCTCAGCTGATCGCCAGCAGAAAAGACATGATCCTGCTTGGAACCGGTGTCCTGGAACAGATCCGACAGCCGCTTCTCTTGTAGCTGCGAAAGATCGAGCCCCAGCATTTCCTGAATACGGTTGTTGGCATCGAGAATTGTTTCATTTCGGCAGATGAGCAGTCCCTCAAACGTACCGTCCGCCAGATGCCTCATGCGATCACCTTCCTGCCGCTGAGCGATGGCCACGCGAATATCGAGCAACGAGGCAAGACAAAACAGCAAAATGAGAGCGGTAAAACCGGACAGGCACAGCACGGCAAGCGGTGAAAACAATGCGCTGTCGGGCTGCTGCACGAGCGTCAGCCATTGATCGAACGGCAGAACGGACCCCATGCATCCCAACGGAAGCAGGGTCAGCGCCAGAGCAAGAAGGGCTGTGGCCACAAGCCGAGGACGTGAGGCCGCCTGACTGCCAAGCTCCCAGAAAGCGAAACCGCAGAGCGTTGCGCTCAACACCAGCACGAAGAGCACGACCCAGAGATCGTAAGCCACCACTCCCGGCTCGACCGCCGCGGAGAGGATATAGAACGCTGAAAATGTCATTCCGAACGCGAGCACGCTGCCCGCAAGAATGACTGATTTTATGGTCCGCCTATGACAACGATAGAGCCACCCTGCCCCGGTGGCCGATGCCCAGATGACCAGCCCGGAAAGGACTGTCGCCGGCTCCGGACTGGTGCCCCACAAACTGGAATGCGTCGACCAGAACGTGTCGAAAAACGTCCCAAATTCAGCGAGGGTGACCGTGGCGCCAAAAGCAAGAACGCTTTCACGGGACTGCAACGATTGCCGCGAGAGAAAGAAGATCGCGAGAGCGGATGTCAGGATCGCTATCGCAATGACACTCAGATGAGACTCTGCATTCTGTCCACTGAGAAGGAATGTAAACAGCCGCTCCATCGCGTCGTGTTCTCACCTGTCGCAACATGTCGTTTTCGTGAGACACCTAACCACCAACACATTAACGCCGACATAAGACTGACGGGCTGATCCTTATCAGCGGACATGTTAGGCCGACGTCTTCTGCCGTTATCTGGAAAGCTCCCTGCGTGCGTGACCTTCTCCCTCGGTTTCTGAAACGAAAAACCCCGCTCCAAAAAACCCTTGAAGCGGCACGCAAGGGAGACGCTCAGGCCATGCGCACCGTCGGACTGGCTTATCTGCAGGGCACTCATGAGACGCTGCCGCATCACGGTCACGCGGCATGGTGGCTGGAACAGGCCGCCGCAAAAGGAGATGGGCCAGCCTGCGATCCTGCGGCCCGACTGGCATGGGAGGGCGTGGTTCCGGACGAAAAAGCTCTTGAGGCACCACGTAAGGAACACCCTCGAACACAGGAAGCGTTCCGTCTGGCCCGCCTCGGTCACGCGCGCGCCAACCCGCAGGCCTCTCTCTTCCTTGTGTGGCTGCTTGACCGAACACGCACACAGGCTCCTCAGGAACGGCTGGAAGCCCTGCAAGCCGCAGCACAGGCCGGCCTACCGCTTGCGGTAACGGCGCTCGCCGATCTGGAAGCGCGCTCCGGTGCTTCTGTCGAGTCCGTCATGGAGCGCCTGAAAGAACCTTTGCAAACCGGGCTCGGGGCAGCGCATCATCTGCTGGCGCAATGGTACGCGCGGGGACAATTTCTTCCGCGCGATGCGATCCTCGCCCGACACCATCTTGAAACAGCCGCATCTACGGATCATCTCGACGCGCAGGCCCTTCTTGGTGAGTGCCTGATGGTGGAAAATCACGCCTCCCCTCCCGCTGAAGATGAAACGGATCGACGTGAACGGTTGCGCCGCCTGACGCGCGGCGAAACCTTGCTGCGCCGCGCGGCACAAAACGGTCATGGCCGAGCCGCCTGCGTGCTGGGAGATTACTGGGCCGTCATTGCGGAACCAAAAGACATGACACAGGCCATGAACTGGTTCCGTCTTGGCGCGTCCATGAAAGATCCCGGGGCACTCTATATGTATGGCCGTTTGACTCTGGAAGGACAACCGTCCTCTGCAGACCGGGAACGCGGCCTCACCATGCTGCGCGAAGCCGCACAGGCCGGACATCCCGGAGCACAGAAATTTCTGAAACTCCTCGCTCAGAACGGATAGTGTTCTCTACGTCTTTTTTCTTATCGAGGACGTGAGCGGACCATATCAAGTCCGCTTCTCCCCACACAGGATCAAGCCAGAAACAAGGACATATTATTGCTGCTGGCATCCCCCACAAACGTCACGGTGTGGCCATCGTCCAGACTGACCACCAAGTTGCTTCCCACCATCGCCTGACTCGCCGTGCCAGAAATCGAGAAACTGGCATCGGCATTCAGGTTACGACCAATCACCGTGACATCCCCGGTGTGTCCGCTGGCAATCGTGATGTGATCCGATCCCTGTGTCACATCGAGCGTGAGCGCGCCTGTGCCCGCCGTGGAAAGATCAAGTCCGCCGGAGCCAGCAACGACATCCAGAGAGCCGCCGCCTGTCGTGACATCAAGCTTCTTGCTACCACCCGTTACCGTGCCACTGGCGGACGCCGATGCAAATTCCATCACTGTCAACGTCGCATCGCCTGTGGAAGCGCCGGTGTCCTTGACGGAGAACGTGCCCGAACCGGTTTCATAGAACTGAGCGTCACCCGTTCCCGCATCGGTGAAGGTTGTCGCTCCACCATTGGCCCATACCTGAACCGTGCCCTGATCCTGCGCCGTGATCTCGCTTGTGGCGCCCGAGAGCGCCACAAGGCCATTGCTCAGCGTGGCATCGTTCGTGCTGCCCTCGCTGCTGCCAAACACCGTCAGATAGGAATCGCCCGTCTGCGTCACTGTTCCGGTCGTGCCCGAACCATTCCACAGATCGACCTCTTCCTTATCCGCTGACGTACCCCCCGTGATGGCCACCGTGCCGTTCAGGCCCGAACCATTGCCCAGAATCACCTGATTGAAGCCACCCGCGTTGATCGTGGCCGCCCCGTTGCCCAGCCAGAGCTGGTTGTCACCACCGGATGTACCGGTAACAGTCCAATCGGTCGTATCGCCCGAACTGTTGGATACAAGTTCGCCCGTGCCCCCCGTGAAATCCACAGACTGCGCACCGCTGAAAACCGTAACCTGCGATGTGCTCGACGACGCATTCACGGTCTGGACACCGCCAGAGGTATTGATAAGAGCCGCGTTCTTCCCGGTCGCCGTCAGATTGAGCTGCGACGACACGCCATTCTGTCCAAGGTTATAGGTTACGGCAGCATCGGCCATCTGCTGGGCCGTCACCACTCCAGCACCGGTAACGACCGTTCCGTTGCCGGATGCCACCGAGATGATGGCCTGACGAGCCGCGGTCGTCGCCGTCCACGTCGCATTCGCACCGGCGAACACACCAATCGTCAAGGTACCTGTGGAAGCGCCGGTGTCCTTGACGGAGAAGGTGCCCGAACCGGTTTCATAGAACTGGGCATCACCCGTTCCCGCATCGGTGAAGGTTGTCGCTCCACCATTGGCCCATACCTGAACCGTGCCCTGATCCTGCGCCGTGATCTCGCTTGTGGCGCCCGAGAGCGCCACAAGGCCATTGCTCAGCGTGGCATCGTTCGTGCTGCCCTCGCTGCTGCCAAACACCGTCAGATAGGAATCGCCCGTCTGCGTCACTGTTCCGGTCGTGCCCGAACCATTCCACAGATCGACCTCTTCCTTATCCGCTGACGTGCCCCCCGTGATGGCCACCGTGCCGTTCAGGCCCGAACCATTGCCCAGAATCACCTGATTGAAGCCACCCGCGTTGATCGTGGCCGCCCCGTTGCCCAGCCAGAGCTGGTTGTCACCACCGGACGTACCGGTCACAGTCCAATCGGTCGTATCGCCCGAACTGTTGGATACAAGTTCGCCCGTACCCCCCGTGAAATCCACAGACTGCGCACCGCTGAAAACCGTAACCTGCGATGTGCTCGACGACGCATTCACGGTCTGGACACCGCCAGAGGTGACCACCGTACTGATACCCACGCCCGTGTTAGCCAAACTTAACACGGAACTTCCGCCGTCCACTCCCATGGCAAACGTGTCGCCATTACGCCCCGTCTCCGTAGCACTGACCGTGCTTCCATCTTGCAGGACAAAAGTGCTGCCCTGAGTCAGGCTCGCATTGTCATTGACCACAGTAAGAGGCGCAGAAGCCGTTGCTGTGATCGTGCTGCCGACATCAGGATCGACGATATTCGTCACCATGGAGCCCGGTAGAACCACGTCTGCAGAAGCCGTGGCGCTGTCGGCATCCTGTGAGAGAGTGAAAGACAGCGACGCCGTTCCACCGGTAGCGCCTGCGGCCGTCGTAGGATCCGTAGCTGTGATCGCGCCGCTCGCAAGATCGGCTTTCAGTTCTGCCAGCGTGCCACTCAGCACTAGCGTCTTGCCATCGGCGGAAATGGCGGACTGGAGAGGCCCCTTACCAGAATCCACAAATTGGCCGTCGCCCGAGGTCTCCTTGATCGTCAACACATCGACCTGTGACGTACCGCCAATGCCACTGAGAGTAGAGTCCTTCAGAAGCGAAGACAGATCGACGTTCTCGTCAGGAACGGTCAGTGAAATATCGGGAACCACAGTGACAGATGACGTGGCACTGTCGGTGGAAAAACCATTGCTGATCGTTGTGGAAAACGAAAAATCCGTGGAAGAGGAAAGATCACCATACGGCTGGAAGGTCGCATTCCGCAGTGCCGCTTGCACCTCCGCTGCCGTTCCAGTGAGCGTCAGTGTGGACGTGTCGTTTCCGGACAGCGTCACATCGGAACCGGCGCTGGTTGCGAGAAGACCGCTGTTGCCCGAAGCCGAAACAGTGACCGTAACCGGTAGATCATCCGGACTGTTGATCACGGCAGCCGCAAACGGCGTGGTTGCATCGCCCGCCGCATTGACCGCTGTCGTTCCTGATTGGACAAGACCTGTCAGAGATGGGGAATCCGATGGAAAGACCTGAAGACTTTCCGACCAGGATACTGTCGATTCATACGGATTGCCGTTGGTCGCACTCACCGAAAGCGTTGTTGACTGACCAGCCGCAGCCGCGCCCTGTCCGGTTTCAAAGTTCACCCCCTCAAGAAAGGAGGCCGCATCCGCAGCGCTGTCAAAGCTCGCGGAAACGATCTGCTGGCCATTTGTGGTGGTGTTCGCAACGCTTCCGATAAGACCTGTCGTGGATGCGGAAGCGAAATCGAGTGTACCCGCCAGGGCATTGCTGCTCTGCACGGCAACCGTCACATCGCCACCATAACCATTGCTGATTTTCACACCGTTATCGGCGGAGAAAAGCGACAGCGACGTCGAAGCCTGCGTGATGGAATAATGCCCGTTCGTTACGGCATCATTCCCAGAAGGAACGGTGGGCACGATCTGCAAGGTCATGGGAGAAACATGACCATCCTCAAGCAGAGAAGAATCTACCTTCTGTACAATGTCACTTCCCTGTTCCTGCAGGGTAGCGCTGATCCCGATCTGAGCCTGCTGCGTAGAGAGAAGGGTGGAGTCACTTCCGGGAACGAAGGCAAGATGACTCTGGAACGATGAATCCTGAAGAAGACTGCCAAGCTCGGATTCCGTTCCCGTCAGGCTCAGCGTGGTTGTATCGTTACCGGAAACCGTTACATCCGATGGTACATCGTCCACCTTGAGCACACCACCCACGCCCGCCGAAACGCCGGTAATGGTAAAAGTCAATGTGGCAACCTGCGTCGTTGACAGATTTGGGGACCAGTTGGCCGTGCGAAGAGCGAATATCTGCCCTATCTGCTGAGCACTGCCAGCCGTATCTGAAACTGTCTGCGGATCGGCACCACTGATCATCGCCTGCGCGAGGGAGGTATCCGGATTGATGACAACAGAGTTCGTTGCCGTAGCTGTCCCGGCAGAATTGGAAATCGTGACCTGAAACTGCTGGGTCGTCACAGTTGTGGTGACACAAGTAGCGGAAAGGTCAGGAACGAAATAATTCGCGAAATCCGCCAGCGTTCCCTTATAGGTGAGCGTACCGTCACTGCCCTGGGTAAAGTCGGAAGAAATGCGACTGTCGCTCTGCAACCGCGTCGTATTAAAAGACGCGCCTCCCGAAAGAGCGGAAACAGTGATGGTATCGACCGCATCGACACTCTGACCGTCCGAAAGAACAAACCCGGTCAGCGGATTGAAGATGATCGGATTGAGCTGGTAATTGTCATCGGCCACAAGGATCGAAGGAGACGTGGCACCGGTTTTCCGGGACACGGGGGGCGTCGCATTTGTGCTGTCGGTCATGACTCTGCATTTCCATCATCGCCCTGCGTGATCCATGTCCATACCTTTTGGCTCAAGGAGCATGGTCAGGCAGAAGCGCGACTCAAGGGTGCCGGAACTCTCCGGCGGCTTGAGGAAATGTTACGGTCCGACCGTTAACAAACATTGCATGAAGGTATACGGAAACGGCGAATTGTTATCCTCCGTCTCTTTTCCGAGATACGTCCTTTAAATCACACGCGCTCCACTCAGAATGGAACGGAACCTCAGGGCGTCAACCAGCCACCCAATTCAACCCGCGCCAGTCCTTCAAGCAGATCTATCGCGCCCTTGCTGGCATTGAGGCAGGGGATCAAAGTTAGCTCCTCTCCGCCCGCCGCAAGGAACTCATCGCGGACTTCGTTGCCGATCTCATCGAGTGTCTCAAGGCAGTCCGTGAGAAAACCCGGCGTCATGACAGCAACACGCGTAATGCCCTGAGCCGGAAGTCCTGCAAGAAAAGGCGCCGTATAGGGCTCCAGCCACTTCGTTGGCCCAAAACGGGACTGAAACGTCATCGGCATCTCTTGTTCGGACAGCCCCGTCTCCTGTCTCAGAGCCGCAACCGTTCGCTCACATTCCTCCCGATACGGATCGCCTTTGCGGACATACTCTTCAGGCAGGCCGTGAAAAGAGATCACCACCATTTGCGGAGGAGCAGAAAGCCCCTCCACTGCCGTCTTCAGGGAATCGGCCAGTGCCCGAATGTAGAGAGCGTGATCGGCAAAGGCAGGCAGCGTGCGAATCGCGGGCTGGAGCCGCAGCTTCATCAGGAAGCGAAAGAGCTGGTCATTGGCTGTAGCCGTCGTCGTGGCGCTGTATTGCGGATAAAGCGGCATGGCGAGAATACGGTCGCATCCCGCCTGCATGAGTTCCGTCACACCATCGGCCACAGAAGGCGTACCATAGCGCATGCCCCACGCCACCTGCACATTTTCCGCTGCAAACCGCTCGGCCAGTTGCTCCGCCTGTGCCCGCGTAAACGTGCGCAATGGGCTTTCATCGCACGCGGTGTTCCAGATCCGACGATAGGCTTCGCCCGAACGCCGGGGGCGCACAGTCAGGACAACCCCTTGCAGAATGGGCTGCCAGACAACCGGATTGGCTTCGATCACACGCCGATCCGAGAGAAATTCACTCAGATAACGCCGGACGGATGCAAAGCTGGTGTCGTCAGGGGTACCGAGATTGAGGAGCAGAACGCCAAGACGTCCGCCCCCAACGGAAGCGACTGACTGAGCAGCCGGAACATGCAGGAAATTCATGCGATCCGGCTTAGCCCATCACGCCAACGAAGCGAAATCAGCCGCGTCGCCGACGCACCCGCACCGGCTGCAACGCTCGCTGACGTGCCGCATTTCGGCCCGCCATCGCGGCGATCAGTCCAGCCATACCGGCAAACACCGTCCACTCAACAACGGACGAAAAGGGCATGAGGAATTCGGGCATCGACACGTCGGCAACTCCCATCCCGCGACATCCGCACTGCCCCCGAGGCAATGCTTCGACATCGCTATGTCATCAGGACATGGGAAGGTGAGCAGCGCAAGTCAAATACTGCTCGCGCGCCAAAGGCCCGAGATCAATGCGTGGGACAACTGACTTCGACACGAAGTGCTGGAATATCACCGATTTCCGGCAAATGCTGGCGCAGAATCTCACCCGGCGACATGTTGGCCATGCGGGTCAGCAATTCACTGACAACCGGCCACGGATATGCCCCAGCCCCGACCCGCACGCACATTCCCTCATCCGCGCGAGGCGGCAGAAGAACGGTGTCCCATTCATCCCGCACCTTCAGCGGAGAAGACGGCAAAAGCACGCGCGCCGTACGCGCTGGCACCGGCACGAAGGCGGCTTCCGTGTCACTCGCCTCCACGGCGTCCACTCCGCCATCGTCCGTACCGGTAAGAAAATGTCCATACGACGCGGCAAAAGGCCCCTGCCGATCCGTCACCTCAAGCCGTACCGTCAGATCGCCTCCCAAATGTGGAACGATATGCGGCAAGGGAACAGGCCGGCTGTCGCGCTTCACGAGGCGAAACGGCTCTTCCTTTTTCTGTGAATCGATATGCAGGAGAACACCCGGCCCTTCAGGCGGTAAATCCTCCGGGAGCAGCGTTTCCAGGCGGTCCGAGACAGGATCGTTGTGTAGAAACCGGCCGTACACGTCGAGCAGCCATATTTCCTTGTCCGAAGCCTGTATATCGGTCACCCCTGCGCGCCCTTCTCTTTCATGCGGTCGGCTCATTGCCGAGAGCCTCCAGCCCAGTCCCAAGGCATTTGCGCATAAGCGAGGAGAGCGCAAGTCCCTCGGCCTGCACCGCTGGAACGACAAACCCTTCTTCCGGCAACAGATTCGGCATCGTGCGGACACGCGCAACACAGACCGTCACCATGAGCGCAAAATGGCTGAACACATGCCGCACCGTTCCCGCCACCCGCCACGGGTGGCGCGGCCCTCCCGGTGCAAGTTCGAAAGCCTCTGGCAGCGGCCATGGCGCATCCCGCCACGGCGTTCCGGGCAACTCGACGGTACCCCCCAGCAATCCTTTATCGGGCCTACGACGCAGCACTATCTGCCCCGCTTCATCCACCAGCAGGAAATGCACGCCGTGCCGCTCAGGGCGTGCGGCTTTCGGTGTCTTCGCGGGAAGTTGCGCCTGTATCCCGGCTTTATGGGCCGCACACGAGACCACCCACGGGCAGAGCAGACATTGCGGCGTGCGGGGCACACAGACGGTCGCGCCCAGATCGAACAGAGCCTGCGCGAAATCGGACGGACGGTTTCGGGCTTCGGTTTCCCCATTGAGACGAAGCGCCTCGCGGCCCAGTTTCCGCCGCGCACCCGGAAGCGGTTCCTCAATGGCAAACACACGCGCCACGATCCGCTCGACATTGCCGTCCACCGGCACGACTGGCACACCAAAGGCGATGGCCGCGATCGCGGAAGCCGTATAGGGACCGATTCCGGGAAGCGACTGCAATCCCTCGACATCACGGGGGAACCCGCCACGCCGCACGATGTCGCCCGCGCACCGATACAGATTGCGCGCACGGGAGTAATAGCCAAGGCCCGCCCACGCCGCGAGCACGTCATCGAGCGGAGCTGCGGCCAACCGCTCTACGGTCGGGAAGCGCATAAGAAATGCGTGGTAATAGGGGACGACCGCCGTAACAGTCGTCTGCTGGAGCATGATTTCGCTGATCCATACATGATAGGGATCGGCGGTCTGACCGGACAGCGCACGCCAAGGTAGGACGCGGCGATTATGGTCGTACCATGCAAGGAGAGCGGATGAAGATGGAATCACGGAGGCTCTTATGAAAGCCGCACGGACATCGGGCAAGGCCGGGAGAAACAAGGCCGAAGACAGGCAGCCCCCGCACCCACCCAAACGCGCTTTTGCGCCCCGCACCCTCTCCACCCTTCTGCCCGGCGTGACGAAGGAGGCGTTTCGCAAGCGCTCTCCCGCAACGGTCACGCTATTCCTCGATTGGTCCAACATCGTGGGAGAATCGCTTGCGCGCCGCACGGAGCCGCGCAAGCTGGGCGCCGGGACGCTCACCATCGCCTGTCATGGGCCGGTGGCGATGGAAATCCAGCACATGCAGGCGGCCCTCATCAACCGGATCAATATGTGGTGCGGTCAGAAAATCGTGGAGCGACTGCGACTGACGCAGGACTTCCAGCCCATGACACCCAAACCGCGAGCGGTTGCACGTCAGTATGCCCCACTCACGCCTCCCGATCTGCCCGATTTTCCTGAGGGCCCGCTGCGCGACGCGCTGGAGGCTCTGGGCACGCGACTGGCGGAGCGGCGTAATCGCCGCTCCTGAACGCAGCGCATGACCGCCATTCGTGCAGACCGACACCACCGAGAAGAATCTTTACCTCTCACTCATGGAGACATGCGAAAGAGCCGCGCATGTTTCTGCCCGGTCTCCGAGCAGACATTTTCTTTCTGCTGCACACCGGAAACCGACCATGCCTGTAACCACATCTCCCCTGCGCCGCCACGAGGAAGCCGAGCGCTCCGAATGCGCCCGCCTCGTCCGCTGGAGCCGCGCTTCGGCCCGCGACACGGCCATCATGCTCGATGCCAGTCAGTTGCGCCGCACCAATCCCACCCTCGTCCGCGCTTTTGAGGCTCGCCTACAGGGAGCCGCTTTCCCGAACGAGCAGGACTGACACACAAATGAAAAAGGCGGCCTCCGAAGAGACCGCCTTAATTTCACAGTTCCGGATAAACCGTTCGTCAGGAACGGTTGCGCCGCGACATCACACCCCACACCTTGCGCCCGGCAAAGCGGCTGAGTGGCCCCGTCACAGCGGACGCCACGGAGAAAATGGTGAGGGTCTGCTTGAGTTCGTTGATGGCCCGGTCACGCCGCAGATGCGCCTCGATCTCGGAGGGCAGGATGAAAGAACGGCGACCGAAGAAGAGGAACACAAGCGCAACGAAAATATCGGTACCGAACACGGCTCCCGGCGCCAGCACAGGCCCGAAACCGAATTCATACCGGAAAATGGCCCAAAGCAGGGCGTGGCCAGTGATAAGGGAGAAAAATCCCATCAGAGCCGCCACGACCAGAAGCGCGATCTGGCGTCCCAGACGCATCGCCTTCCGCTGAAGGAGTTCCACTTCCGCGTGGGCTGCGGTCTTTCCGACCTCAAAGATGCGCATGAGTCGCCGTCTACCTTGCCATCGGCCAGCTTTCGCGAAAAAGCCCGCCTTCCTGATTCCAACCTCGTCCCTTTGCGGGAAAACCGGAACGAAGTCGAATCACCCCGATAACGGTAACGGATCGACTGACAGCCCCGGTTTCCTGCTTGCAGAGACTCCCGGGGCGAAAGCTTAACGCGACAGGCGGCCGAGGACAAACCCGACGACGGCGGAAATGCCGATGGAGAGCAGCGGCTTGGCGCTGACATTCGTTTCCACGTTCTTGCGCTGGTGCTGCGCCATGTCGCGCGCACTGGAGACCGCTGAGTTGGCCGCATCCGTCACGGACGGGACGACGTGCTTGTTCAGAAACTCTTCGAGCTGATTTTTCAGAGCTTCCAGTTCGTCACGCGCGTTGGTGTTCGCATCGCTGGCAGCCTTGGCGGCGCCCTTCGCGATCTTTTCAGCAGACATGCGGTTGTCCTTCCCAGTTGTCTCCATGCCCGTCTTGATGAACTTGCCTGGACGTCGGACGGGCATGGATTACATGGCTCTTAACTCCCGGAGAAGGCTGTGGTTCCATGGCGCCATGACAGCTTCATCACCTCGTGGCCGCAGCAGGCGCGACACCGGCGCCCCCACGCTCAGACTGGAAGGGCTGCGCCTCTCCTCCGAGACGCCTCCCCTGAACGTGACCGTTCACGAAGGCGAGTGCCTAGCGTTACTGGCCCTTTCCGAGCGGGAAAACGGGCTGTCGCGATTCGCCGATGTTCTGTCCGGCAGGGCGCTTCCCGCCGACGGAAGAGTTTTTGTGGCCGAAAAGGATGTCACCCCCCTCCTTCCGGTAGCCCGAGGCGGCATTGCTGTGGTCGGTCGCCACACGCCGCTTTTCGGTCACATGACCGTGCGCGACAATATCGGCTTTCCCCTCCGTGCGAAGGGGCTCTCGCGCGCCGCAGCCCGGCAGGCAGCCGTACATCATCTCGCTCTGCTGGGGCTTGAACGCCACGCCGATGCGTTCCCCGCCGATCTGGCGCCCGATATCCGTATTCGCGTTGCTTTCGCACGCGCACTTGCCACCGATCCTGCCGTCATCGTGCTGGACGACGTGTTCGCGGGGCTCGATGGCGAGATGCGACGCGATCTGCGCCAGCGACTGGATCGCCTGCGCCGCGCGCGAATGCTCACTCTGCTTCTGCTGACCCGCGACCGGGAGGAAGCGCTGACCGCCGCGCGTCGGATCGGCGTGCTGGCCGATGGCGCACTGCTTCAGCTTGGCGATGCGGGCACGCTGATCGAACGTCCGGCCTGCCCCCGCGTGGCGGTCGCCATGGGAGATGCCAATCTTCTCGTCGGCGCGGTGATGGCGCTTGAAGACGATGTCGCGCGCGTCCGGCTGGCCTGCGGCGCGGAAATGGAGGCGCTCGCCGATCCCGATCTGGAAGAAGGCGATCTGGTGGATCTGTGCGTGCGCCCGGACCAGATTTCCCCGCTGTTTTTGAGAGGACAGACGAGCGAGGACGCGGAAAGCGCGCTAGGGGCGACCCTGACCGACATCATTCATCTGGGCGATGTGGTGCAACTGCGATTCCGTCTGGCCGAAGGCACCGAAATCAATGTGCATCGCCCTCCGGCCTCCATCCCTGGCTTGGCGAAGCCCGGAGCGGACGCCCTGCTGGCATGGCAGCCCATGAATGCCATGGCCTTTCCGACTGGCACCAATCAGGAGTAACCTGACTCTGTTTGTCATCAGACTCAGGATGGGAACTTGTCTCGACACGCTTCATCAGACCCGGCGCAGCCGGGCGGCAACAGACGACGTGCTGGGCGCAGGTTTCGCTTCACGGTTCGACTCGCAGCCTCTCTCGCAATTCCTCTTGCCGTCTTCGGACTGGGCGGACACGCGGCAGCCGGGATGCGCCGGTCGCATGCTGTCGTGGTGGCGTCTCAGCCGGGTGCTCTCGATGGGGTGCTGGCTGACGTGTTGTGGCACCCGTTCTACCGCCTGACTCATGAGACGATACGGATGACGACGTGGAACGATCAGCAGGATCTTTCCGCCGAACGCCGTGCCGACACGCCTCTCCAGACATGGTCTCTCGCCCTTGTCGAGGAAGACACCGCGCGGATTGGCTGCCGGGATGGCGTGTTCCGGCGCATGGACGAGGGCCATCTGGACGCCAAGGACGATCATGCCTGCGGCCTTCAGGCGTTCGATCTTGACCATGTACTCGTCTGGGACACGAAGCGACTGTCCATCCAGCCGAGTTGGACCGATTTCTGGGACGTCGCCCGTCATCCGGGCAAAAGAGGACTGCGGGCCGACCCTCGTGGCACGCTGGAGGTTGCCCTTCTGTCGGATGGCGTGCCGCCCAACGCCATCTACAGCCAACTCAGCACACCGCAGGGGCTCGACCGGGCCTTTCGTCGGCTGAGCCAGCTTCGTCCCTATATCGTGTGGTGGAACACACCTGCCGAAGCCATGCGCATCCTGACAACGGGTGCCGCCCTGATGGGAATGGCACCGACAACGGAGGTGCTGGCCGCCAACACTCTCGTAGGCGAGCGCTTTGGCATTCTGTGGGCACCGCGCCTGCGTATCCGCTACAACTGGGTGGAACCCGCGCATCCGGCACGAAACGTGGTGGATGCGGCCTCCCTTCGCACATGGATCATGGCGCCCGAGCAGACACAGGCGCTCAGCAAAGGGCTTGCCGAATCACAGGCTCCCACCACCGAAACCCGCCCGGCTCTTGCGCTGGATATCGCCTTCTGGACCAATCATCTGGACGAAATATCTCCCCGCTTCGCACAATGGCTGGCGCGTCGCTAGGATATACGGTTTTCTCCCTTAATTACCCGCGTCCTCGTTCACACTGGTCGGTTCCATCGTCTTGTCTTCCCTTCTCTCCGCTTCTCCTGACTTTCTCGTGGCGCATGCCGCACTCACATTTACCGCGACACTGGGCATGGGCGCCCTGTGTCTCCTGATGCCCAGAAGTCGCCTGTGGTTCTATATATTGCTCGCACTCTGGCTGCCGGGAACCGTTCTGGCTCTGTGGCTTCCCTCCCTGCTGTTCACCCCCACGCTTATGCCACGTGAGCCTATCCCTTCCCTTGTGTCCATCATTCAGGGGTTTCTGCTGTGCCCCACCTTTACTCTGCCAGTGCTGGGCACGCTTCTGGACGCCCCCTCCGAACTGGCACGCACGGCCTTTGAACTGGGGGCCGGTCGGACCCGCCGCGTGACGTTGCTGTGGCTGCCGCTGCTGCGCGGAGGCCTCGCACTCGGCATGTCTGCCAGTGTCGCCCTGTCGATCCTGATGGCGTTCGCGCTAGCCTGGCGGCTTCAACCCGCGCTGTAGCCGCAGGAACCTCTTTCAACCCCGGGCACCTTGCCGCTATCGTGTGGACATGATGTCTGACGCGCCTTTCTGGAAAACCACGCCCCTCGACGAGATGTCCCGCGAAGAATGGGAATCACTGTGCGACGGCTGCGGACGTTGCTGCCTGCACAAGCTGCGGGATGAGGATGACGACACCCTCTATTACACCAATGTCGCCTGTCGGCTGCTCGACACACAGACCTGCCGCTGCACCGATTACCCGCAGCGTCATCGCAAGGTGCAGGATTGCGTAACCCTTACCCCTGAAATGCTGCGCACCATCGACTGGCTCCCCCCCACCTGCGCCTACCGACGCCTTTCCGAAGGGCTGGATCTCCCCGCGTGGCACCCGTTGGTGACGGGACGCCCGGAAAGCGTGATGGAAGCGGGCGTGTCGGCCGGAGGTCGCTGCATCAGTGAGCGGCAGGCGGGAATACTGGAAGACTATATCGTCCGTTGGCCCGCGCTGGATCCCGCAGAAGAAAGCGAAGCGTCACGCAAGGTGGACGCCCGCGTCATGGGCGACACATGACGGCGACAGGCCGCCCCCCCTCCATTCCCTTTTCCGCGCTCCCCGACCATCTTCAGCTTCCTGATGTCCTCATCCCGCTTGAATGGCGCCGTTCCTCCCGGGCGCGGCGTCTTTCCATCCGTCTGTCACGCTCGTCCGACAGCGTCATCATCACCCTTCCTGCCACCACTCCCGCCGAAGCCGGTCTCAAGCTGTTGCGCACCCATACGGGATGGGTGGAAAAACAGTTGCAGCGCCGCCCCGCTCCCGTCCGGCTGGTGGATGGAGGATACGTTCCGCTCGACGGTCAACCGCACAGGATCAGGCATGTCCCGCAAAGCCGTGGAGGCGCGTGGCTGGCAGGCGAAGAACTGCATGTAAGCGGCGATGCGACTTTCCTTGCCCGCCGCGTGGGCGATTTCCTGCACGAACTTGGAAAAGAACGGCTGCGGATACGTCTGATGCAGCAGGTGACCCGCACCGATCTGCGCCCCACCCACATCGCTGTGCGTGACACCACCAGCCGCTGGGGAAGCTGCTCCGCCACGGGCCGCATTATGTTGTCCTGGCGACTGGTTATGGCGCCACTTGCCGTGCAGGACTACGTCATCCTGCACGAGCTTTGCCATCTTCGGCATCACAACCACGGAACGGCTTTCTGGAAAGAAGTGGAGCGCGTGTGCCCCGGCTATCGTACGGCCGAAGAATGGTTGTCGCAGCATGGTTCCGCCCTGATGCGCGCGGGATGAGATGACTTACGAGACAGAGCCGAACGTGCTAGAAGCGCGCCGGTTGTGCGAACTTGGCGGAATGGTAGACGCACGAGACTTAAAATCTCGAGTCCGTAAGGGCGTGCGGGTTCGAGTCCCGCAGTTCGCACCACAGCCATCCAAGAAAGCCTTAATCTTTATCAGCCTCAGACTTCCCCCATTATTTACTAAGCATCCTTCAGCGACGATTACGGAAAACTCTCACCACTCCCCGTAATCATCCAATACTCTTCAAGCCCGATTGTACGTATCTTCCAACCGCACAATATCGTCCTCGCCGAGATACGCACCCGTCTGCACCTCGATCAGGGTCAGCGGAATCTTGCCCGGATTTTCCATGCGGTGCACGCATCCTTGTGGCAGATAGATGCTCTCGTTCTCACGCACCAGAACTTTGTCGTCATCGCGCGTCACCAACGCAACGCCGCCAACCACCACCCAGTGCTCGGCCCGGTGAAAATGCTTCTGCAGGGACAGCTTCTGCCCCGGCTGCACGACAATCCGCTTGACCTGAAAGCGATCATTCTGAATCAGGCTTTCATAGAATCCCCACGGACGATAACAGCGGTTATGCGTCGCGGCCTCTGGTCGTTTGTGCGCCTTGAGGCGCTCCACCACTTTCTTGACGTCCTGCGCCCGATCACGATGCGTCACCAGCACAGCGTCATCGGTAGTGACAACCACCACGTCATCCAGACCCGCCACAGCCGTGAGATATTTCTCGGAGCGCACATAACTGTTGTGACAATCCTCGATCAGCACATCGCCAACCTCGACATTGCCCTCCCCATCCTTGGCGCTGATGTCCCACAAAGCGTCCCAGCTTCCCACATCCGACCATCCCAGATCGACCGGCACCACCACCACATTGTGGCTCCGTTCGGCTACCGCATAATCGATGGAAATATCGGGTACTTTGCGAAATTCTTCGCTACCCAAACGCTCAAAGAACAGATCGCTCTTGCGCGCAGTCACGGCGGCACGCACACTTTCGATCACATCCGGCGCATGCTCTTCCATCTCGCGGATCAACGTGTCCGCCCGGAACACGAACATCCCGGAGTTCCAGAGATAACCGCCCGTCTTGAGAAAATCCTCAGCCTGCTGCGCATCCGGTTTCTCTCGGAACGCCTTTACAGCACAGACACCCGCCACACCGGGAACCGTCGCACCTACCTCAATATAGCCATAACCCGTCTCGGGACGGGTCGGCTTCATGCCAAACGTGACGACCTTGCCAGCCTCGGCTCCCGCAACCGCTGCCTGCATGGCTTCGCCCAGCGCTTCCGGCTTCGTGATGGCCGCATCTGCCGCCATCAGCCAAAGAACGGCGGAAGGATCGGTCTGGGCGACAATGAGAGCCGCCGCCGCAATCGCAGGGGCGGAATTACGGCCTATCGGTTCAAGCAGAATCTTGGGGGAATCGATCCCCGCTTCGCGCAACTGTTCCGCAATGAGGAAACGATGCTCCTCGTTGCACACCACGATCGGAGCAGAGAGCGTAACCGTCTTGGCACGCACTGCCGTCTCCTGCAGGAGAGACTGGGCGCTCAGCAGAGGCCAGAGCTGCTTTGGGAAACTGGCCCGCGACATAGGCCAGAGCCGTGTGCCGGAGCCACCCGAAAGGATAACGGGTACGATTGTCGTTTTCGACGACTGTCCTGCCGACAGCCCTGACGCATTCTGATCCGTCATCTTGCCCCCTGCCTTCAATCGCTTTGCTGCCGGAAGCATCCCCAGCGATATCGATCAACATGTCACAGGAAAACCTTGGCCACGTTTTGCGGCCATCGGGTTCTGCCCTGCACTCTCAAGCGCTTATATCTCTACCGTAAGCGGAAAACCATCAAGCCGTAACAAGGGATCAGCCGCGTCGGCGCGCATGTTTACCGGGAATACAGCCATGATGACGATCCGTATAATAAATCGCCCGGCCCACCGGAGCCAACAATCGCCCACGCCGCCCAATATCCCGCAGCACATGACCATGCGTGGCAATGACCGCCCCGCCGGAAAGGCAGCCCCGCAAAGCGACATGATGACGCGCAGGGCGCTTTGTGACGTGATGAGATGAAGCTGACGCGTGATGTGTCACAGCCTCTGTCATCGCCCGCGCCTGAGACACAGGGCAGAGAGGCAACGCAACACACATCAGTACCGCCCCCTTCACGAGGACGGAGGCCACCCTTCGCCGTGGGGGAAGAAGCGGATAAGACTGTTCGGGAAATACACGAGCTCTGAACATGCCGCGACCTGTCCAAAAAGCCCGCGCATCAGGCCGGCAACGTTGCAGGAACCTCTATCATTGTAATGAGTTGCAACCACGCGCACAAGCACGAACGCTCGCAGTCAGGCGTCGTCATCCTGCGGAATGGTGCCGTTGACACGCTCACGCAGTTCTTTGCCAGCCTTGAAGAAAGGCACGACCTTTTCTTCCACAGCCACGGTTTCTCCCGTGCGCGGATTCCGGCCCGCACGCGCATCACGCTTCTTGACGGTAAACGCCCCGAATCCACGCAACTCCACCCTGTCACCCCGCGCAAGGGCCGACGTCAGTTCATCGAAGATCGTATGAACGATCAGTTCGACATCTCTGAGCAAGAGATGAGGATTCGCAGCGGCAATTTCCGCCACAAGTTCGGATCTGGTCATCGCGCCTCCCCATGGGCAGGGTCAAGGTTTCCAGATAGAGACCGCGCCGTCAATCGGAACCTGCAATTGTGGCGCAATTCCGGACACATCAAGGCCCAGCCATGACATCACAACATTCCCAAACCAGCCCAGAATATGATGGCGGACGACAAAACTCTTCGGAGCCTCGCCAATCCTAACAATTTTCGGACTGTCACCAAGGCCGACCTTCTTTCCCAGCCAGACCTGCGCATCCCGCGCACTTCCCACCTCATCGATCAATCCGGCCGCCAGCGCCTGTCGACCGGTGTAAGGGCGCCCATCGGCAAGCTGACGGACTTTCTCCACCGGCATATGGCGCCCGTTGACCACCATCGTCACGAACTGGTCGAACAGGTCATTCACCACGCCCTGAAGCATCACACGGCCTTCCGGCGTGACAGGTTTCGTAAGCGATGGCTGCCCCTTCAGCGGCCCCGACACCAGTTCCTGAACATTCACTCCCAAACGCCCGAGCAGGCCGGAGAACTCCGGAGCCTCCATCAACACACCGATGGAACCGGTCAACGTGCTGCGTTCAGCGAAAATGCGAGTGGCGGGCACCGCGATCATATAGCCCGCCGAAGCCCCCATACCGCCCATCGTCGCCACAACCGGCTTCGTCTGCGCGAAATGCTCAACGGCGTCGTGCAATTCCTCACCGCCCGTCACAGCGCCACCGGGGCTGTCGATAGCGAGGACAAGCCCCTTCACCGAAGAATCCCGGCTGGCCTGATCGAGAGCTTTCGTCCAACGGGAAACGTCTGAACCGATCATGCCGCGCACATCGACCCGAACCAGATGCGGTCCGACGATTTTTCCGGCGGACGACCATCCCTTTCCCGGTGGAACCGACGATGACGCCGCAAAGAGAACCGCCACCGCCACGGCAATCACAGCCCCGGCGCGCCAACGCCACAGCCGTCGCTTCAACAGCGCACGCCCCATTACGTCATCAGCATCCGGTTCCATGTCGCTCCCGCTTTTCATTCATATCTTTTCGGCACCCTGATTACACAAAAGGGTAAGGACGACCTGAATCATCCTTACCCCTCCGTTCACGGCACGGAAAAACAGACCGTGTATCAGGACTGAGCCTTGCGACCGCGACGACGACCGCTTTCCTCACCCTCAGCCGGGCTGCTGCTGGCGCTGATCTTGCGGCCAAGACCGATTTCGCGCGCCAGCGTGGAGCGACGCTCAGCGTAGTTGGGCGCCACCATCGGGTAATCGGTGGGAAGACCCCAACGCTCACGATACTGATCGGGCGTCATGCCATAAGCACTCTGGAGATGCCGCTTGAGCATCTTGAGCTTCTTTCCGTCTTCCAGACACACGATGTAATCAGGGAAAACCGAACGTTTGATCGGCACAGCCGGCTGCGGCTTCTCGGGCTCAGGCGCAACCTGTCCCGCACTTTCCAGCGCCGTGTAAACGTCACGGATCAGACTGGGAAGACTCTCGGGAGAAAGCGAATTGTTCGAGACCTGAGCCGAGACAATCTGGGCTGTCAGCTCAAGAAGCGGGGAAATGGGCTTGTTTTCAGACACGACAAACTCCGTTACACTTTGAGCGGATAGCAAAGTAACTGACGAAAACCTCTGCATCTTCCGCGATAGAGGATGGAATAAGTAATAATCACCTCCATCATCCGACGCAATGCCTTCCATCACTTTGCGGCCAATAATTCATCTTCACACTCTCATGAAATAATGCCCATAAAAGAAAAAAGAAGAGGTCTCATAAGCTGGATCTGTCACCCGACTGACAAGAATGTCGAATAAATCCCTCGCCCACGGCACCCTATGTTCTGAAAAACGAGACCAGCCAATAATTCACTATGCAAAAAGCCCATAAAAAAACGGCCGCCCTTGGGCGACCGTTCTTAAGTCATCCTCCAGCCCTTCAGAAGCGCTGCGGATGTCCGTGCTTCAGCACGTTCCGTTCAACGGAACTTCTTCCACAGGAAGCCGGCAATTCCGGCCACCACGATGAAGCCGAAAACTTTTTTAAACGAGCAGCAGCCCTTTTTCGGAGCGCAGTCGCCTGCACCCTTGCAGCAATCCTTGGCCATAGACCATGTCCTCATGTTCACGACGGATTTCCATATGGAAGGAGCACCATCCGCCATCAGCTCCCCACGACAGGCAACTTAACACGCCCGTCACCCAAGCAACACTACCACGTCATGTGGGTTTGGTAATGGAGCGCCTCTACCGACGCATTTCATCCGCAACCACCCCATCCGAGCGCCCCTTATGCGCCCCGGTGAACGTCTTTTTCACCCATCCAAGCCACCCCGCACTCCGCTGCCGCATGCTTTCCATGAACAAGTAGACAACCGGCGTGGAATAGAGTGTCAACAACTGACTCACGGCCAGACCGCCGACGACGGCAATCCCCAGAGGCCGCCGCAGTTCGGCGCCATAGCCATTACCGATCACCAGCGGCACCGCGCCCAAGGCCGCCGCAAGTGTCGTCATCAGGATCGGACGGAACCGGCGCAGACACGCCTCCCGGATCGCGGCCTCAGGCGTCATCCCGCCGTCCCGCTCCGCATGCAGCGCGAAGTCGATCAGCAGGATCGCGTTCTTCTTTACCAGCCCCACCAGCAGAATCACGCCAATCATCGCGATCAGCGAGAAAGGCTCGCCCGCCGCCCACAAGGCCAGCACGGCTCCCACTGCTGCCGAGGGCAACGTGGAAAGAATGGTCAGGGGATGGATCAGGCTTTCATAGAGAATGCCCAGCGTGACGTACATCGTCACCAAGGCCGCCATGAACACCAGCACTTCATTCATCAGCGCCTTGTTGAATTCCGCCGCGCGTCCGGTGAAGCCGCCCCGCACCGTATCCGGCATGTGGATTGCACGCTCTGCCCGTGCGATTTCGGCCTCTGCATCCGACAGCCCCTTGCCGTGTGGCAGATTGAAGGAAATGGAACCGGACACAGCGCCGCTCTCATGACTGACCTGTAACGGTGATGGACGATAAGTCAGATCAGCCACCGAAATGAGCGGCACCATCGTCTCGGTCGAAGACGACACAGCCGATCCGTTCGAAGCGCCCGCCCCACCCGCCAGACGGTTGGCGATCTGGTTACGGAAGGACTGACGGCTCAGGGCGGCTGTGCGTGAATCCTGCTGATCCGGCACCCGCACACGGATCGAGTTCGAGACCGTGCCGCCGCCCGCCGTGCCGCCCGCTGTGGACACCCAGAGCGAACGCAGCGTTTCAGGGTTTTCCCGAAACGCCTTCATCGCTTCCATCACCACGTAATAGGTTGTCAGCGGCGTGGAAATGTTCGACGCCGTGCGCTGGCCAAATGCATCGAGCAGGGCATTGCCGATCAGTTCCGGCGTGATGAGATACCGCGCCGCCGTGTCGCGGCGGATATCCACATGCAGAGCGCGCCCGTGATTACTGATGTCCGAACTCACGTCGGTCAGCATGGAATGCCCCCGCAGTTCCTCGGACAGACGGGGCACCCATGTCGCCAGCGCCTCTCCGTCCTCACTGCGGAAGACATAGGTGTAGTTGCCTTTCTTCTGGCGGCCGCCACCACCGTTCACATCACCCGAATTGGAGATCTGTGCATCCAGCCCCGCAATATGATCCACACGTCCCTGAATACGCTTTGCCACATCTTCCGGCGTATCGCGCCGGGCGTGCTTGTCCGTCAGCGTGGCAAAGGCGGACGCTTCATTAGCCGCATCATCCCCCGTGAATGCCACGACTGAAGTGACTTCGCGGTCCTTCATCATGGCCGCGATCACCGCCTGCGTCTTCTCCGATACGGTACGGAACGAGCTGGTCTGGTCCATGCTGAGATAGCCCGAGACCAGCGCAATATCCTCAGGCGGCAGGATCGTTTTCGACATCAGCATGATGCCAAGAACCGTCAGGCCCACACTGGCGGGAAGCGAGGTCAGCACCCACCAGCGATGCCGCAACGCATGATCGAGCGAACGAAGGTAGATCCTGACCGTACCGTCCAGCGCGGCCTCAATCAGATCAAAGGCCCGGTGCGCCAGACGGACCAGTCCATGTCCCTCGATGGATGAGTGTCCATGGTGCACTTCGAGAAACCGCGCGCACATCATGGGGGTGAGCGACAGGGAAAGGAAAAAGGAAATCGCCACCGCCGTGGTCAATGTCATGGCGAATTCGAAGAAAATTTTTCCCGGAATACCGGAAAGCAGAAGAAGCGGCAGAAACACGGCGATCAGTGAAATGGTAATGGAGAGCACCGTAAAGACGATCTCGCGCGATCCGACCAGCGCTGCCTCCAGTCGGCTCATGCCGCCTTCCATGTGCCGTGCAATGTTTTCCACCACTACGATGGCGTCATCGACCACGAAACCCGTGGCGATGGTCAACGCCATGAGCGAGAGCGTGTCGAGGGAAAAGCCGAGGAAATGCATCGTGGCCACAGTGCCTGCGAGCGAGACCGGCACCGTTACGGCAGGGATCAACGTGGAGCGCCACGAACGCAGAAACGCCAGCACCACGATCACAACCAGCACGACCGAGATGATCAGGGTCAGTTCCGTATCCCAGAGGGCCGCGCGGATGGAACGCGACATGTCATCGGCCAGAGTCAGCTTCACATCCGCAGGCAAGACCTGTTGCAGACGCTTCTCATGGTCACGAATGGCATCTGTCAACGCAATGACATTCGCCCCCGGCTGCGGTCGGATGATGGACACAACCGCGGGATGTCCGTCGAACCACGCGGCTTCGCGCTCGTCCTGCGGTCCGTTTTCCACCTGCGCCACATCGGTCAACCGCACGGGCCGCCCGCTGCGATATCCCACCACCAGATCGCGATATTGCTCGGCCTTGCGGGCTTGATCGTTGGTGGCCAGCATCAGGCGCTGCCCAGCTATATCAAGGCTGCCTTTAGGTGTGTTGGCATTGGCCGAAGCCAGTGCCGAGCGGATATCCTCAAAACCGATGCCGTAATGGAACAGGAGATAAGGGTTCATCTCCACCCGTACAGCCGGTTTGGCCGCGCCCTCCGGCTGTACCCACCCCACTCCCGAAATCCCGGCGAGTTGCGACACCAGCCGCGTCTCCGCGAAATCGCGCAGTTCGGTCAGTGGGCGCGTGTCGGACGTCAACACCGCGATCATCACGGGATTGTCGGACGGATTGGCCTTGTAATATTGCGGGTTCTCAATGAGCGTGTGCGGCATGTCCTGCCGCGCGGCCTGCAACGCCGCCTGCACGTCTCGCGCCGCTCCATTGATGTCGCGCGCGTCATCGAAGAACAGCAGAATGAAAGAAGAGCGGTCCGTGGTGTCGGATGTCATCTGCGTGACACCCGCAATCGCCCCGAGCCTGCGCTCCAGCGGCGTGGTGACGGCGCTGGCCATCTGCTGCGGCGAACTGCCCTGCTGCGATGCGATCACATAGATCACCGGTACCGAAATGTCAGGCAGATCCGCAACCGGCATGACGCGCCACGACAGCAGGCCCGCGAACACCATGGCGAGCGCGATGAGGGTCGTGGCGACGGGACGGAAGATGAAGAGACGGGAAGGGTTCACTGTCTTTCTTCTCCTTCCCGTTTTCCTGAATCACACCCTCTCATACCCTTCTGTTCTTTGTTACCGATCAAGGCGCGATATAATACCGGAACAAGATTGTGGGGAGCATTTGATGTACCGAAAACAGCAGGATCGCTATTGCGGGCAGCATCCCCCCGATTACATGCCCCTTCTTTTCCGTATCCGTCAGAGCATAAGCCAGAAAAAGCGCTGGAATCAGAAGATACCGTCCCTGTACACCAACAATGATCGGGGAACCCGCAGGCGTCCATGACAACAGAAGGGCGAGAAAAGTCAGTATCAAGGCACCGACCATCATGATCACCAGCACTCCTTGCTCCATGATCCTTTGCCGCAGGAATTTCCGTGGCAGTGCAAGCGCAAAGGCCACCACAAGCAGGATACCCAACACCTTGTAAGCATGTGCTGACAACGGCGTATCCAGCCACCCGAGATCTCCCACAAAAGAAACGAAATAGAAGTTGCGGGTACTGGAATCGCACAATGTCCGGATCACATAACCGGCGACAACACCGGGATGCAGAACATAGTTGAGCAACCGATGATCCGTGGAAATATGGCCATAGGTTTCAGAATAGGCCGTCGTCTTCATGGCGACCATCGTCCAGGCGACCGACAGGATCGTCACAATTACGGCGGCAGATAGCAGGTTGCGACGCCGAAGTGAAAACCATGCGACAAAAGGCAGAAGGAGCATCGGCAGAGCATGAGTGCGGCACGTACACACCAACACGATACTGACGCACATGATCCAGAAAAGCCGAAGAGACGCAGCCTCCTTTTCCCGCATAATCCGCATGAAAGCTGACAGTGCCAGAAGAGTCACAGCAGTGGCCATGCCGTCCAGGCTGGCGGATGAAGACTGAAACAATGTCATGGGCATGGCCAGCAGCGCGAGAACAAGGCCGTTCGGCGTGTAAAGCGCAAAAGCTGACAGTGTAATCAGGATAACTGAAACCGTGGCCAGTCCACGCGCCAGTCGGTACGATTTGTCGATCGAAAGATCAAGGGTACGTCCTGTCCATAAGCCCACCGCTTGCGGCAGGTAGATCAATGGAAAGTAATAGCCAGTCCCGGCGGCAACACTGAAAACATTCTGGTGCGACCAGCGAAAACTCTCAAAAGTAGCAATATCACGCTGCGTCAGTCGTAAATCCGGCCGCTGATTCCATTGCTTGGAAAAGACCATATAATCCGAAAGTCCGCTGTCGATCGGGCCGCCTGAAAGATTGCCCTGCGGATGTTCCAGCAAAATGACTCCCTGCGTCAGAAACCACGCCCGTTTCACATGCTCAGGCTCATCGGGGGACTGCATGGGAGGCAGGATTTCCGTGAGCACGAAACAGAAAAAACCGAGAAAGACATAAAAAAGGAGTGTAAAGCGTCGCGCTTCCGGCATCCTCCAATCCTCTGCCGTCACGCTTTTCCTCCTAAAGAGACTACAATCCCTGCGATAATCAGCCCGACACCCAGCATGTATTGCCGGTTAAAGCTTTCGTGCAGAAAGAAATGACTCAGAACAGGCACAATGACGAAAGCCAGCGCCATGAAGGGGTAAACGCGCCCCAACTCCGCGCGCTGTAACACCCAGACCCAGCCAATAGTGGTGATGCCATAGAGCGCGAGCGCCGCCGTCAGAACCGCCAGACTTGGCACATCGAATACTGTGCCGGCTTTTTTCAGACCTGAAGCACTGATCTTGAAAAGGATCTGTCCTATCGCGATGCCGCATACGCACAGAATGGACCAGAAAATATCCATCAGACGTTGCTCATTTTGCGGCTCGCGTTGACACCGCAAGCATCCAGAACCCGCCATAACGGCAGGCCAGTGCGCTTTCCCGGCTCCGAGAGGATGTCATAGGAAAGAAACGCCAGAATGAACTGCGTCCCGAGAATGATCGGCAATCCTGCCAGCATCACTGTTCCCGCTGACGCATACACGCCCGCCTGAAGACTGTGCAGCCAGTGAATGCCACCAATGATCGTCCCTCCCAGAACCAGCAAAACGCCCAGCGGCAGTTCCAAGGACGCCAGCGACATATCGCGCAAATAATAGCTGTAGAAGAGACGCTTGCAGAAATTGACCAGATGCTTGCGCAGAAACTCGGGCGCTACCTTGCCAATCTTGAGATTGCTCACCTCGTCTCCATATTGCGCCGCCATCGGCACATCCAGCACGGTCGCCTTGAGAATATTGAGTCGGAACAGCATGTCGGTTTCAAAGAAATAACGACGACTGATGCGCTCCATGGGTAAAACTGATGCGCTCCATGGGTAAAAGAGCAGCCACGTCGCGATGAATGGCCGTGTACCCATTCGTGGGATCGAACAGGCTCCAGTAACCGGAGGAAATCTTGGTCATGAAGGAAAGGACCGCGTTCCCGAAAAGCCGCATCCCCGGCATGGATGATAGCCCCTCCAAATTGAAGAACCGATTGCCTTTTGTGTAATCGGCATGTCCCGTGAGGATCGGAGCCACAAACTCCGGCACGAGAGCAGGGTCCATCTGACCGTCGCCGTCGATCTTCACAATGACATCCACATCGTCGCGGATCGCGGCGCGGTAGCCTGTCATTACCGCTCCGCCAACCCCTTGATTGTGCTCATGCCGCACCACCGTCACACGGGCATCGGTGCAGGAGCGCTCCACCAGATCACCGGAACGATCCGGACAGCAATCATCCACCACGTAAATTTTCTGCACTTCCGGGCCAATACGGGAGATGACATCCAGAATGTGAGCGGTGACCTTGTAGGAAGGAATCACCACTCCCACAGACATCGTTTCAGTCATCTCTTCCGCTGTCTCCCTGTCGTGCGCTCCTGTAACCGTGACCTATGGCAATGTGAAGCCCGAACATCACCGACGCTCCACCCCTCGGCTCACCGGGCGGGCGCCGTCTCGGAATAATCCTGCGGCACCACGAACAGCGCGTCGGGCTGCGGCACACGTTCAACCGACACCGCCTGCACCATGGTGCGACCACCCTGCACCATCCTCACCAGAATGCCGTCCGCCGTGTAGCACGCATCTCCGGGACGGCCGTCCTGATCCACAGTGCGCCAGACCGTACAGAACTGGCCTGCCACCGTGTCCGTGCCCATTCTCGCGAACGACCCGGCAGCCACCTGTCCCGGCAGAGTCAGGGCCGTTCCGGGCGCGGGCATGGTGCTGCGGCGATGGGAGAGCGTGTCCACCACCGTCAGCGTGCGGTCCTTCCACGATGTAATCATATACACCGCCGATCCGGCCGGATCGATCCGTTGACGCAACGTCGCGACCTGCCAATGCATGTCCTGACGGACAGGCGCGCCTCCTTCCGGAGAGGCCAGTTCATACGTCACCGCGACATCAACCGACGGCGTGACATAGGGGCCCGTGGTCTTATCCGCCTGCGCCGCAAGAGGGGCCATCAGGCCCAGCGCCAGTATCCCACTATTACGCAGGAAATGACGTCTTTCCCTTCCCATCATGGTGCGGAAGATGCCCCCGGCGAGCCGACATCGGCCTCCGATTCCTTGGGCAGATCCGATGTATCGGGAGCCGTTTCATGCGGCGTCTGGATCAACGGTTCCTCGCCCTTTGCCGGAGAAGACGGTGTCGCAATCTTCGGCGTAGCCGGAGCCGCCGTGCCTCCGGCTTTGGCCGAGCGTTGCGTCACGTCCTGATACCCCGCAGGCGGCTCGAACTCGGATGCGGCGATGGGGTGATAATCGACCGTAACCGCAGAAAGCTTACCCTTCGCGCCATCGGCATCCACGCCATCCTCAGCCAGCACCAGCCCGTCCGCCGTGACACATGCCGTCGCCTGTCCGTGCGCGGTCGTCACATCCCACAACGTACAGCTCACACCGGCAATGTTACGCTCTCCCTTGCGCTGGAATTGCATGGAGACATCGAGGAGGAACGGATTGCGTACGGTTCCCCGCCGCACCAGATGACTGTACACATGCTGCCGGTGCAAAACGATGGTGACAGCCTGATTGGTGCGATCGAGAATGGTGGACGCCGCGCCATCGGGCGAGTCCACCCGCATGCGCGCCCCCTCCGTCGTGAACCATACCTTCACGCGCTGGCTTTCAGGCGCCCCATCCGGCTGGACATCGTACGTCACGACCGCATCGCGCAGAGGCATCAGCGGCGGATGTTCGGACGCGGCAAGTGCGCTTCCCGATACTGACAGGGAAGCCAGCAGCGTTGCAGCGGCAAGCCCGCGCCTCCACGAAACGGTTGCGATCATTGGCGACGTCCTTTCCAGCCGGGCAGCACAAGCATGTGCTCACGAAAACGAAACCACCCCATAACACCCGCGCCGTCAACAGCCCCTTGACGCCGTTTCCTCCCGCATGCGCCGAATTTCGTCACGGAGTTCCGCCTCCATAATCCCCCTCCACCGCGGATCGACGCGAACAGCACGCGCCAGCGCCTCCTTGTAGCGAAAGGCCGGGATCTCGATCCCCCCGAACTGCGCCAGATGCGCCGTGCCGAACTGCGTGTCCAACAGTTCGAACCCGCACAGACGCAGACGCGCCACGAGATGCACCAGCGCCACCTTGGAGGCGTCCGTCGCCCGGCTGAACATGCTTTCACCGAAAAAGGCCGCCCCCAGCGCCACTCCATACAGGCCACCCACCATGCGCCCTTCACTCCACGCCTCGACGCTGTGCGCGAAGCCTTCCCGATGCAGGGCACAGAACAGACGCACGATGGTCTCGCTGATCCATGTCGTCTCCCGCCCCGGTGCCGGGGCTGCGCAGGCCCGCATCGTGCCTTCGAAATCACGGTCCACGACAACCTCGAACCGGTCACTCAGCGCCGTGCGGGTCAACCGTTTCGACAGATGGAAACGATGCAGCGGCATGACACCGCGTGGATCCGGGTCATACCAGTCCAACTGGTCGGGATGATCATCGCTCGCCATTGGGAAAAGACCGATGGAATAGGCCCGTAACATCAACTCCGGCGTCAGTTCGATTTCCCCGCTCATCTCACGCCCATCTGTTCTGCTCTTCGTCGCCCCATCATACGCGCCGCAGCCAGCCCTGCGAACACATGTCGCAACCTCTTCCCCGATCGGCTGTTTCCCTTTTACGTGAAAGTCACCCGCTTGCATGCAGCGCCGACCGCCCCGCATCATCGGGGCACGCGCCCCCATTCAGGAGATCAACATGGCCGCCCGCCCTCACATCGTTCGCAGTGTCCGACTCCCAGAGGCGGTCGAGGCCCGTATCGCAGCAGAATTCGACGCTCCGCCACCGCCAGACAAGCCGCTGGACACCGATACCCTCTTCCGTCTCGCGGAAAAGACACACGCCGAGGCCATGCTGGTGACGCACCACGCCGCCATCAACGCCGAAGCGGCACAGCGCATACCTTCCACGGTCAAGCTGGTGGCCACTGTCAGCGTCGGTCTCGATCATCTCGATGTCGCCGCCATCACCGCGCGCGGCATTGCGGTGAGCAATACCCCCGACGTGCTGACGGACTGCAATGCCGACCTCGCCATGCTGCTGATCCTTGCCACCTCCCGCCGGGCCGCCGAATACACAGCACTCGTGCGCGCCGGCTGGGGACGCGATCTGGGCATGGACGAGATGCTCGGCCAGCGCGTGAGCGGCAAAACGCTGGGTATCGTGGGTATGGGACGCATCGGTCAGGCCGTTGCGCGACGGGCACGCGGCTTTGGCACGACGGTGCTCTACAACAATCGTCGCCGCCTCTCACCCGAGAAGGAAGAAGGCGCGACATGGGTGGAGCATCTCGATGACATGCTGCCACGGTGTCAGATCATCAGCCTTCACCTGCCCGGCAGCGATGACACGGACGGCATGGTCGATGCGGCCTTTCTGGCGAAACTTCCCAAAGGTGCGATTTTCGTCAACGCTGCCCGCGGGCGGCTGGTGAATGAGGACGCGCTGATCGACGCCCTGCGCAGCGGGCATCTTGCGGGTGCCGGGCTGGATGTCTGCCGCAACGAACCCCACCCCGATCCACGTCTTCTGGAATTGCCCAACCTGTTCATGACACCACATGTGGGCAGCGCCACAGTGGAGACCCGCACCGATATGGGGATGCTCGCGCTCGATAACGTGGCGGCCGTGGCGGCAGGCAAACCGCCGGTCACCCCTGTCACGGCCTGACGGCATCAGCCCCGGCTCTTCACATCGGAGCCGGGGCTATAGAAACACAGCCGTCTGTTCAGGCCGCGTTGCTGGGACGTTCCTCATCGAAGAACCCATCCACGCAATACGGTCCCGCCGCATGAACGTGTAGGGCCTGTTAGGGCTTGATCCAGTCTGCTGCGGCAGCGATGTGGATGACCGCGAGGAACGACGTTGCTGTTTTTTCATATCTGGTTGCGACAGCGCGCCACTCCTTGAGGCGAGCCCAGAGGTTCTCAACGAGATGCCGACACCGATAGGCCCATTTGGGGCAGGCGACCGGGCCATCGCGTCGTTTCGCGGGAATGGCTGGCCGTGCTCCCATGTCCCATATCCGTTCACGCATGGCGTTCGACGCGTAGCCCTTGTCCGCTACTACCCACAGGGGAGTGGCGGGAAGGCTGTCGAGCATGGCTGGTGCCAGAGGCAGTTCATGAGCCTGTCCAGGGGCCAGCGCAAAAC
>NZ_WOTH01000002.1 GCF_011516945.1 Acetobacter estunensis | reverse complement strand
CCGATCTGCTCAAAACGCAGATCAAAAGCTCCCCCAAAAACCGTCAATCAAATCGTCAAAAGCCTGAAATCACGAGCCAGGCGCATCAACCAACGGTTCTTCGATCCCTCCAGGTATGTCCTTGGAAGATATCCAGAAAAAACACACTATATTTACTGAACCCAAATCTTGACTGTTTTGTTGTGTATGTGTGCAAAATTATCATGCCGCAGAAAAATTTGGCGCGCCCTATTGGATTCGAACCAATGACCCACAGCTTAGAAGGCTGTTGCTCTATCCAACTGAGCTAAGGGCGCGCAGGGGGCGAGGAAAACCCGCTCCATAGGCGGACCTTATCGGGTGTCCGCCCTTTAAACGTCAAGGGGCGACGTCGAACGCTTCAGTGCGTCCAGTTCTGGATGCGGTTAGCGGCGAAATTGTCCGCGTAAACTTTTGCCTTGCGAATACGGGCGACAGGACGCTCCACTTCGTAGGCAATGGCGTAACGGTTGGCGTAAGCCACAGCACTTTCTTCGTTGGGAAAGCGCAGACGCAGTTGCGATTGCGTATCGTGCTGGCTGCCGGTCCAACCCATAAGCGGGGAGGGGCGATGGGGGACGGACTGGCCGTATTCCAGAATCCAGTCATGCGTTCCAGCCTGACCGGATTGACCTGCACTTTTCGGTTTTCTGTAGATACGGGCCGTCATGGTCATCTCTCCATGTGATGATGCCACCGTGTCACGAGATGGTCGGGGCGCCCGGACTCGAACCGGGGGCCTCTTGTACCCAAAACAAGCGCGCTACCAGGCTGCGCCACGCCCCGAACCTGTGGCGGAAACTAGGTGGCTCGGCGCGCGGTGGCAAGTCCCAAATTCTTCAGCGCCCTTCGGAGGTTGCCGTCGGTGCGCGCGAGCGCCTCCTGCGCCTGCTCCGCCGTGATACCACAGGCCACGAGAATTGCGGGCTTCACATGACCGTTGGTGGCGTCCAGTGCGAATCGTGCCTGCTCTTCGTCACAGTTCGCCAGTGCCGTGACCATCCGCACGGCCCGGGTTCGCAGCTTGGCGTTACGGCTGCGCATGTCCACCATTCGGGCGCGATAGACGCGGCCCAGTCCTGTCATGAGCGTTGTGGACAGCAGGTTCAGCACGATCTTCTGTGTTGTGCCGGCCTTCATGCGGGTGGAGCCGGAAATCGGCTCCGCGCCTGTCTCCACTGTCACGGCATGTTCGGCTGCGGCCAGCAGAGGGGTATCCGGCACGTTGGCAAGGCCGATGGTCAATGCGCCACGTTCGCGCGCAGCCTTTACACAGGCGATGGTGTAAGGCGTCCGGCCACTGGCCGCGATGCCCACCACAACGTCCTGCGCACCGATATGCGCCTCCCGCACGGCATCCTGCGCGGCGGCCTCGTTGTCTTCGGCATTTTCCACAGCCTGAAGTAGGGCACCGGTGCCACCTGCGATCAGCACGATCATCCGTTCCGGGGGCCAGTTATAGGTTGGCTCCAGTTCCGCGCCGTCCTGTGCCGCCAATCGGGCCGAGCTTCCCGCTCCAGCATAGATCAGGCGGCCGCCTGCCTCCAGGCAGGGAAGGGCGGCTTCCACGGCGCGAGTAAGTGCGGGAAGAGCGCCCGAGACCACGGCAGCGGCGGCGAGCTGTGATTGCCACAGGGCGTTCAGCTGCGTGCCGACGGGCCATGTGTCGAATTCATCGAAAGCGGGGTCGAATCCTTCGGTGGCGGGGAGGGAAGCGGACATCGTGGATTCAGCTTTCCTGCGCGGCCTTGCGGGCCAGCGGCGGAATGAACAGGGGGGCCGTGTCCCACGGAAAGAGCACCCATGTGTCCTGTGGAACTTCTACTACGAACAGATCGGTCAGCGGTTTGCCGCTTGGTTTGGCATACAGACAGGCGAAGGTGGCCTTGGGCAGTCTCTCGCGCACAATCCGTGCTGTAACGCCGGAATCCACCAGATCGTCGATGACTAAAAAGCCTTCACCGTCTCCGGCGGCTTCCGGTGACTTGATGATTTTCGGCTCACCGCGTTCCTGTTCGTCATAGGTCACGACCGAGATGGTTTCCACCAGACGGCAATCGAGTTCGCGGGCGATGATGGCGGCAGGGATCAACCCTCCGCGTGTCACAGCCACAACACCACGAAACGGGCCTTTGGGCATCAGGGTCTCGGCCAGAATGCGGGCATCCCGATGGAGCTGGTCCCAGGTCACGGTTGCGTAGTTCGTCGCCATTGGCCGCTGTCTTCCGTTTTATAGTCAGGCTGTCGTGTGTCCGCTCCATGAAGGGAGCGGAGATGGTATGGCCGTATGGTTCCGTGGTGGCAACGTCCGGCTCAAGCATGATGTGAAGGATTACCAACGCTCCCCCTCGTGCCAAGAGTGGAGGGGGCTGCTAGAGACACCTCCATGCCAAGCTCGACAGCAGCGCTTCTGCGCCATCCCGGTCTCATGCCCTGTCTGGTCGGTCGCAATGTAGCGGCCTTTTCTTCTCAGGTGCAGGCTGTAGCCGTTGCATGGCAGATCTATGCGCTAACCCATAGTGCCGCGGTGCTCGGGTTTGTCGGACTCGCGCAGTTCCTGCCCATGCTGCTTCTCACGCTGCCCGCAGGTCATGTGGCGGACCAGTTCGATCGACGCAGGATCGTGCTGACGTGTCAGGCCATTGAAGCGAGCGCTGCGCTGTTTATGGCCGTGGGCTCATGGGAAGGCTGGATCGCACCTTGGGCGCTGTATGTGCTCGTGGCCCTGTTCGGCGCTTGTCGGGCATTCGAGATGCCCGCGCAGCAGACGTTTCTCCCGTCCATCGTGCCTGCGTCTCTCTTTCCGCAGGCGGCGGCCCTTTCGTCCTCGCTCTTTCAGGTGGCCTGTATTGCCGGTCCGTCTCTGGGTGGCGTGCTGTATGGATTGGGCGCAGATGTCTGTTACGCGCTGTGCGCTGTCGGGTTCGGCGCATCCGCCATTGCCACGGCCAGCCTGAAGTTCAAGGTGTCCGAACGGCCGCGTCAACCGGCGACGCTGGCATCCGTGCTGGGGGGAATCTCTTTTCTCAAGAGTCGTCCGGCCATGCTGGGAGCGATCTCGCTCGATCTGTTCGCCGTTCTGCTTGGAGGCGCCACAGCCCTGCTTCCGGTCTATGCCTACGACATCCTGCATGCGGGGCCGGTGTCGCTGGGGCTTCTGCGGGCCGGTCCTGCCATGGGGGCCGTGTTGATGGCGGCCATTCTCACGCGGTGGCCGCTGAACCGGCATGCCGGGCGGGCGATGTTTCTTGCCGTGGCGATTTTTGGTATGGCCACCATCGTCTTCGGCATCTCGCATTCGATTCCGCTCTCCATTGCGGCCCTCATGGTGCTGGGAGCGGCGGATGTCGTCAGCGTGATGGTGCGCGGCGCTCTGGTGCAGCTTGGCACGCCCGATGAGATGCGGGGGCGCGTTTCGGCGGTGAACATGCTGTTCATCGGTTCCTCCAATCAGCTTGGGGAGTTCGAAAGTGGAATGCTGGCAGCAGCCATTGGCACTGTTCCGGCTGTTGTCCTCGGTGGTGTCGGCACGCTTGTGGTGACGGCGGTGTGGATGCGCTTCTTCCCCGGCCTGCGTGATCTGGATCGTCTCAATGACATCAAGCCTACCTGAACCCCGTGGCGGGGTTCTGGCTGTCTGCCGTAATCCTGCCGATGGGCGGTTCCTGCTCGTAAAACGCGCCAATGCGCCGGATGCCGGGTTGTGGGGATTCCCCGGGGGACGGATCGAGCCGGGGGAAGACCTGTTCACGGCCGCTTCCCGCGAACTGGCCGAGGAAACCGGCATACATGCACGAGCGGCTTCCGTGCTCACGGCGCTGGATTCCATTCATCACGCGCCCGATGGCCGACTCCTGTTCCATTACGTTATTGTGGCCATCCGCTGCGTGTTGCCCGAAGACGCGACCACGATCACGCCGCGTGCCAATGACGACGCGCTAGAGGCGAAGTGGTGTACACTTGATGAAATCATCCAGATGGCGGGACGGAGCAGTCGGGGCGTTCTGGATCTCGCGCGGCTGGCGCAGAACGCATCCTGATGGACAACCGCTTGCGTCCGCTGTCGCCCTTGTCTATCGCCCTTTCATGAGCAGTACGAACGGGTCATCACCTGAGAACGCATCTGCGGTGGAAGAGCGTCCTCTTTCTTCCACACCTGCGCCCATTACGGACGAGCCGCACGTTCAGGCCGAACTGGCGGGCGCAATGCCCGTTCTCGATCTTCGGCCCGAACGCGGTTTCGGCCATGTCGTGCATGCTTTGCGCGATATAGGCGGGGGGATGCGTCTGCTGCGGTTGGGCTGGACGCTGGGCTGGCTCGATATTTGTCAGCGCTATCGCGGCTCCCTGCTGGGGCCGTTCTGGCTGACGCTTTCGACCGCCATTCTCGTGAGTGCGATGGGTGTGCTCTACGCCACGCTGTTCCATATCGATCTTGCGGTCTATCTGCCGTTCCTGTGCTTTTCGCTGGTGCTGTGGTCCTTTCTCGCAGGAACCGTGACGGAGGGGTGTGCCACCTTCACCAACGCTTCGGGGCTTATCCACGCCATGCGCATGCCGTTTTTCGTGCATGTCGAGCGCAGCGTGGTGCGCAATGTGCTGACCTTTCTGCACAGTGTGGGCGTGATCGTGATCCTGTTTCTCATCTTCCACGTCCATCCGACGCTGGACTGGCAACTACCGGTGGGAATGGGCCTGTGGCTGCTCGATCTGTTCGCGATCACGCTGCTCATGGGAGTGCTGGGCGCACGGTTCCGCGATATGCCGCCGATCGCCTCCAACGTCATGCAGATCCTCTTTTTCATCACGCCTGTTTTGTGGAAACCGGATCTCATCACGCTGGGACGGCAGTATCTGCTTCTGGACCCGTGCTATCCCTTGATCGAGGTGCTTCGAGGACCGTTTATGGGCAGCGCGGTGCGTCCTTCGATCTGGTGGACCGCGATAGCCTATAGCGTTGCGCTGTGGAGCATCGCCTTCGGGCTGTTCGCGCGGATGCGCAGCCGTCTGGCCTATTGGGTGTAGGGCACATGGCGGCTGGCATCGAGGTTTCGAACCTCTCCATTTCCTTCCCGCTCTATCACGGTGATGCGCGGAGCTTGAAGAAGCGGACAAAAAAGCTCGTCGGCGGATTGAAGGTTTCACGCTTCCAGCGCGATGACCGGAACCGCGTGGTGGTGCGCGCCCTCTCCGATGTCTCCTTTACCGTAAAACCGGGAGAACGGCTCGGGCTGGTGGGCCGCAATGGCGCGGGCAAGACCACGTTGCTGCGGGCGCTGGGCGGTATTTACGAGCCGGTGGACGGTCGCGTGCTGGTGCGGGGACGCCTGGGCACGCTGCTCGATACGTCTCTCGGTATGGATATCGAACTGACGGGGCGAGAGAACATTCGCCTGCGGGGGTTGTTTGCCGGTCTTTCAAAGACCGCCATCCGCGAGATCGAGAACGATGTCGAGACCTTTGCCGATCTCGGCACGTTCATGGACCTACCGCTCAAGACCTACAGTTCCGGCATGGGGCTGCGGCTGGCCTTCGGGCTGGCCACGGCGATCATGCCGGACGTGCTGGTGATGGACGAATGGTTCATGGCGGGCGACGCGGCGTTCATGCAAAAGGCTGCAGGACGTATTGCCGGGCT
Organism: Acetobacter estunensis; assembly: GCF_011516945.1. Taxonomy (GTDB): domain Bacteria; phylum Pseudomonadota; class Alphaproteobacteria; order Acetobacterales; family Acetobacteraceae; genus Acetobacter; species Acetobacter estunensis. The sequence goes on along the minus strand of NZ_WOTH01000002.1, from coordinate 186,277 downwards.
GGTGGAGGGGGCGGAAATCCTTGTCATCTCCAGTCATCTGCCCACTGTGTTGGAAAAATGGTGCACCCGCCTGATCTGGATGGAGCAGGGCAGGATCCGGATGGACGGGCCGGTGGACGAGGTTCTGCCTGCCTATCTCGCGGCAGGATAAGGCAAAGGTTACTCCATGTGCCCTTAACACCGTGGCGCATTTTCCGGTAACGTATCGGAACATTTTCTCCTAGGGAAACAGGGACCGCAGCCCATTGTCAGAGACGACCAGACGCCGCTTCGTGACTGCTCTTGCCGGTACGACGGCGTTCTGGACGATGGGAGGGCTGGAAGGCTGGCGTCAGGCCATCGCGGCTGAGACGGATGGTCCCTATACCCCGCGTTTTTTTACGCCCGAGGAATGGCGCTTCATTGAAGCCGCCTGTGAATGTCTTTTCCCGCGTGATGAAGTGGGGCCGGGCGCTCGCGATCTGGCCGTGCCGCGTTTCATCGACCGGCAGATGGACACGCCATGGGGCAGGGGCGCTCTGTGGTATATGATGGCGCCTTTTGAGGCAGGGCCACCCAATCTCGGCTATCAGTTGCCGCTCGCACCCCGCGATCTCTATCGCACAGGCATCGCGGGGGCGGAGCGCTACTGCGTCAAGGCACATGGAAAATCTTTTGCCGATTTGGATACCGACACGCAGGTCGCTGTCCTGACATCCTTCGAGAAAAACCCGATCGACCTTGACGAGGGACTGCCCGCTTCTCTGTTTTTCGAACAACTCCTCGCCAACACATTGGAAGGCGCGTTCAGCGATCCGCTTTACGGTGGCAACCGGCATCTGGAAGGATGGGTGATGCTCGGTTTTCCCGGCGCACGGGCCGACTTCATGGACTGGGTGGACCAGTATGGCCCGGCCTATCCGCTGGGCAGTGTGGCCATCAACGGCGAGACGGCGAAGGGAGCCTGAGCATGGATATCCTGCGTGCCGATGCTGTGGTGGTCGGATCTGGCTGGGCCGGGTCCATTCTCTCCAAGGAACTGAGGGAAGCCGGGCTTTCCGTCATCATGCTCGAACGAGGACCGGATCGCTCGACTGCGGTGGAGGGCGCTTATCCGGACTCAATCGATGAATTGCGCGGTGCGATCCGGCACAGGCTCTATCAGGATCTGTCACAAACAACAGTGACCATCCGCAACCGCATGGATCAGCGTGCGCTGCCTTACCGCTCCCTCGGGGCGTTTCTGCCCGGAGAAGGCGTGGGAGGCGCGGGCCTGCACTGGTCCGGAGTACATTTCCGTGTGGCCCCCGATGATCTGGCGCTCAGAAGCAACGTTATCGCCCGCTATGGCCGCAAGTTCGTTCCTGAAGGCATGCATCTTCAGGATTACGGCGTGACGTATGAGGAATTGGAGCCGTTTTTCGACAAGGCGGAAAAAGTCTTCGGCACGTCAGGCGAGCCTTACAGAATCAACGGCAAAATCGTGGGTAAAGGAAATGTCTTTTCGCCCTCACGTTCGGACGCATTTCCTTTACCCGCCCTGAAGGATGTCTATACCGCGTATCTGTTTCGAGGAGCGGCCGAGCGGGTAGGGTATCATCCTTATTCCCTGCCAGCGGCCAATGCGTCCGGTCCCTATACCAATCCGTATGGCGCACAGATGGGACCGTGCAATTTCTGCGGCTATTGCAGCGGTTACGACTGCTACATGTATTCCAAGGCCTCGCCCAACGTGAACATCCAGCCTGCCCTGCGGCAGGATGCGGGCTTTCGTCTCATCAGTCGCGCGCATGTGCTGCGTGTCGATCTGGACAGTGCGAAGAAACACGCGCGCGGCGTGACCTATCTCGATCTGGACACGCAGCGGGAAGTGAAGGTCGAGGCCGCTCTCGTCATTCTTGGCGCATTTCAGTTTCACAACGTCCATCTGATGCTGCTTTCAGGCATCGGTCGCCCGTATGATGCTGCGAAGAATGAGGGCGTGGTGGGGCGTAACTTCGTTTATCAAACCATCACCACTTCGCATGCATGGATGCCGCAGGACCGCTTTACCAATCAGTTCATTGGCACCGGCGGTGGTGGTGTGGCGATTGACGATTTCAACAGCATGAACTTCGATCACGGACCGCATGGCTTTATTGGTGGATCGCCCGTGTGGGTCAATCAGGCCGGGGTGAAACCCATTGCCGCCTCATCCTTTGGTGGGGGCAAAGACGCACCGCGCTGGGGTAAGGGGTTCAAGCGGGCTTTCGCCGATACTTATCGCCATGCGTTCGCCATCGACGCACACGGCAGCAACATGGCTTATCGCGATGCGTATCTCGATCTCGATCCGACATGGAAAGACGCCTACGGCCAGCCGCTGCTCCGCATGACCTATGACTGGCACGACAACGACATCCGTATGAACCGCTATGTGGTGAGCCGTATCGAGCCGATCATGAAGGAACTCGGGGCCACGAAATATGAACTGGGCATGCTGCAGCCCGGTCAGTCCTTTGACACCCGTGTGTACAAGACCACCCATCTCGGCGGCGGTGCGGTCATGGGCGATGATCCGACAACCAGCGCCCTCAACCGCTATCTCCAGAGCTGGGACGTGCCGAACGTGTTCGTTATCGGTTCCAACGCGTTTCCACAGGGTATGGGCTACAATCCCACCGGCATGGTGGCGGCTCTGGCGTATTGGGCGGCGCATCAAATCCGCACCACCTATCTCAAGGCGCCCGGCCCATTGGTGCCGTCATGAGGCGGCTGGCGTTCCCATGTGTGCTGACACTGATGTTTGCTGGTATCGCGCATGCTGAACCCGTGCCTTCCGCTGCATTGATCGAAGAAGGCCGCTACCTCGCCCGTGCCGCCGATTGCAGTGCTTGTCACTCGGTGGAAGGGAAGGCGGCCTATACGGGCGGTGTGCCTTTCGATTTGCCGATCGGACGGCTCTACAGCCCCAATATTACTCCTGACCCACAGCATGGCATCGGTCGCTACACCGAGCAGCAGTTCGCCCGTGCGGTGAGGGAAGGTGTGCGGGCAGACGGTGCCTCGCTCTATCCGGCCATGCCGTATCCCTCCTACGCGCGGATGAGCGACCACGAGATGCAGGCGCTCTATGCGTGGTTTCATTACAGCGTCACTCCTTCGTCTGAGGTGCCGCCTGCCAGCACCATGCGCTGGCCGCTGTCCATGCGTTGGCCCATGACCGTCTGGCGCTGGATGTTCGCGCCCAAGCCCATGCAGGCGCGCCAGATGAGCGAACGCTCTTTCGACGATCCGGACGTGGCGCGAGGGGCCTATCTCGTGGAAGGGCCGGGACATTGCGGCGCATGCCACACGCCGCGCGCCATCACTTTGCAGGAAAAAGCCCTGACAGCACGCGACGGCCCCGCCTATCTCGCGGGCGGCGATGCCGTGGACGGTTGGATTCCGCCTTCGTTGCGGCAGGAAAACCGCACCGGGTTGGGACGTTGGGGCGAAGACGACATCGTGTCCTTTCTGCGCAGTGGGCGGGCGCAGACTGGCTCGGCCTTTGGTGGCATGACCAACGCGATCCTGCACGGTACCCAATATCTGACAGACCATGACCTGCACGCCATTGCCCGTTACCTGCGCACCCTGCCGCCCGCGCGACAGCCCGATCTGAAATGGATCTATGACGCTCGCACCGCTGTCGCGCTCCGCAAGGGGGATGTGAGCGCACGTGGAGCGCGGCTTTACGTGGACAACTGCGCGGCTTGTCATCGTACGGATGGACGCGGCTATCCGCCCGTGTTTCCGCCGTTGGCGGGTAATCCTGTGGTGATGAGCGAGAAGCCGGACTCACTCATCAAACTGCTTCACACGGGGGCTACGCTTCCTGCGATGCAGACCGCACCATCAGCGTTCACGATGCCGTCTTTCGCAAAGCGGTTGTCGGAGCGGGAGATCGCCGATGTGGTGAGTTTTGTGCGGGATGTTTGGGGGAATGGGGCAGTGGATGCTGGGAAGATGGTACCGAAGGAGTGATGTCAGGGGGCAGTGGACATTCATTCTCTGTCACGCCATGCCAGAAGGCAGAAAACCTGCATGCATACCGCTCCCAACGGCAGCCAGACAAACCCAGTCGTAATCCACGCGGACAGTTCCGGTGGCTGTGTAACTCCGCCCTCGACGTAATGGCCTTGCGACAGGAACTGCGCCAGAACGAAGCCGGTCAGCCCCATCGCCAGCTTCGTGACCCATGTGTTGATCGAATATGCCAGCCCGGCCGATCCGGTCGAGGTTCGCGGATCACCATCATCCACGGCTTCCGCCAGCAAGGTGTAATACAGCGGAGACATCACGCCCTGAGCCAGTGCCAGGAGGGCTATGGACAGGAAAAAGCCTGTCATGGATGCACCTGCCACAGCCATCGCAAGATAAGCTGCTCCCTGCGCGATCAGGCATATGATCCCGCTGCGGATAGTTCCCAGACGTCTGGCCAGCGGGAGACACACGGGCACGCCCGCAAACAGCAGGACGGTGATGAAGGTGATGATATTGGCGCCCAGTTGCTCCGTACCGCCAAGAATGACCCGGGCATAATACAGGGCAAACCCGAACAGGGCCGCCTGCCCCACAAAATAGAAGAACGCGAGAAGGTTGCTCAGCACCCATCGCCGGTTTCCCAGAAGATGTCGCAGTGTGACCAGAATATCCTGCCGGACGGGTGCTGGCGGATGCCTTACGGTGCAGCCACGCGCCACACATAGCCACAGGATAGTGCCCAGAACCGACAGCGCCAGCACATAGACCGCCATGCCGTACCGGTGTTGCGCCGGACTTTCGCCCCCGCCCAGCCAGGTGATGGCGGGAATGGTCAGCAGCGCCACAAGCAGCGAGCCTGCCTGGCAACCCATCATGCGGAATGCATTGAGGCCAACGCGCCCTGTAGCGGAGCGGCTCATCATGACGGCCAGTGCGCCATAGGGCGTATTGATGCAGGAATAGATGGCACCGAACACGATATAGGTCGCTCCGGCCCACACGACTTTCCCCGTGGGCGAAAGCGGCAGGGCCAGAAAACACAGGAAACCCGTTATGCCGAAAGGAATAGCAAGGGTGCGGATCAGGCGCGGCACGATCAGCCCGCCAATACGGTCAACAACATAGCCGATAGCTGGATCGCAGAAGGCATCCACAACACGAGCCACCAGAAGTATCCACGATACGGCAACCAGCGGCAGACCATATATATCCGTATAGTAGTACATCAGGTAGGATGACGTCATGCCCCACATCATATTGGAGGCAGCATCACCACAGCCGTAAGACATCTTTTCTTTTGTTGAAAGCGCCTGCGTGTTCTCCATTATCCTGCTTTACTTGAGATTTTAGACCACGTCGAACGCTATCATAGGCTTATAAAGCGGCAGGCCGAGCCAGACGCCATCACTCCAGCGTCAGTTGCCATGTCCGCTTTAAGGAATAATGCCGCGGTGTTTTTTCGTCTCAAAAGAGGTACATCCTGTCAGTCCGATTTCATCATGATATCTCATTAATTGCGCTTCAAGCTCGTGCCGTGTGACGACGTTTCGATGGCCACTTCATTCAGGAATGAGTCGATTGCTATCCAGTCTCCTTTCCGTGCGACAGCCGCAACGTAACCATCGGGTCGCACCAGCCAGATACCGTTTTCGTCCGGCGGTAAGCATAGTTCGGGTTTCAGTAAGGATGAATGACGCGCGATCAGAGTCCGCGTTTGGACGCTGTCTTTGGCAGCGAGTACAAAGCGGGGAACAGTGTCTCCGCCAGAGCCTCGCCTGAAAACCAATCGCTGCCCCGGCGCTGGACCACGTAATCCTCGGGTTGAACCCGCATTGAGGGGGCTACCAGGATAACCGATTCTGATTCCGGAAAGCCGATTGGCAATGGCGCGACGGATCGCCGGAACGCTGAAAATCCGTTTTACGATGATGTTGCGCACCATCTGTTTCAGATTGCCTCTCAGCAGAACAATTCTGGTCATACGACCGGACTCCGACAATATCTGCCGCGCAACCTCGCTGCGTTCGATACTGTAACTGTCCAGCAGTGACAGCTTGGCCTCTTGCCGTTCCACAAGCGCCAGTTTCCAAGCGAGATTGAAAGCATCCTGCATGCCTGTGTTCATGCCTTGGCCACCGGCAGGACTATGGATATGGGCTGCGTCACCGGCCAGAAACACCCGACCTTTGCGATAATCTCGGACCTTGCGTTCGTTGATTCCAAAGCTTGAAAGCCATATGGGATCGGACAAAATAATTTTGCCCGGTCCACGCTGATCCACAATCGTCTGCATTTCCCGCAGATCCGGCGTATGCAATGGAACCGAACCCAGATCGGCGATGATACGATAGTGGTTGCGCGATATCGGAAAGAACATGACGGGCCCGTCCGAGTGCCAGAAAATCGTCGGTTCGTCAGGCGGGACGGCAAGACCTTTCACATGGGCATCCGCAATGACAAAAGCCGTGGGCAGCGTATCCCCTTCGAACGCAAGCCCCAGTCTGTTGCGAACAAAGGAATGCGCGCCGTCGCACCCGATAAGCCATGTCGCCTCCAGCACCTCATGCCCGCCTCCTACATGCGTGAGCGTGCAGGAAACACCGTCATGCGTATCAACGAAGTCTGTAAGTTCGGTTTCGCGTTCGATAACCTGTCCAAGGTTTCTCAAACGGTCTTCTAGAAGCCGTTCGGTTTCAGACTGCGGAATCATCAGGAGGTAATTGAAGGAAGAAGGGATTGTCCCAAGCGGTATTCCGGCAAGCCTTGTGTTGCCTACATATATACTGACGGTATTTGCACGCAGCCCGGTGGCCACAAAGGCATCCGCACAACCAGATGCATCAAGCAATTCGAGTGTGCGTGGCCAGATGGCCAGAGCCCGGGACTGGGTAGTGCGCGCCGCCAACCTATCGATAATTCTGACTGGCACGCCATACCGGGCCAGTTCGATAGCCATGGTCAGACCGACAGGTCCTGCGCCGACGACAAGAACGGACTTCGACATGGTTTGTGTCCGAAGGAAAGATATTGTCCGGACATACGGACAACGATCTCCATATTAACGTCGGACGAGCCCGGACTGTTCCTGTTTCGATGGCTGGAGCAAGGCTTAAGCTGTCCTCAAACAGCCGTTTCCCGCTCCATCACCTTTCGCAGTTGGAAAAGCTCCACTTGCTCCACTGTGGCACCCGCACCATTTGCCTCCAGTCGCAGGAAATCCAGCGGGCTGACGGGAAAGATCAACGCCGTACCAACCGACAGGCCGCCATTGGCGAAAATCTCCAGCGTGCAGGCGTCCAGAACGACACGGATTTCGAAATGCCGATCATCCGGATTGAGCACGGTGGAGAACTGACCGGTGAAGAAGGGTTGCGCAAATCCCTTGAGTTCATCGCGGTCCAGCCAGAGTTGGCCGGAGAAAGCATCGAAGCCGATTGTCAGCGTCTCGCCCTGATCGTTGCCGAAGGTGATGACAAAGCGCCCCGTGCGTCCCTTATCGCCCAGCGGCAGGTCACGCGGGCGCTCATCCACGGTCACGGACAGCAGTAGTTCCAGCGCCTTGCCGGGTGGCAGTGCAACCTGAGCACTCGCTCCGGCGGCGATGCGTTTCACCTCAAACGCAATGGCCGTATCCCGCAGCGTTTCCAGCCCGCGCGGTGTTTGGGCGAGGCGCAGCCAACCCGCGAAATCCCGCCGTAGTGTCATGGTGCGCGGCAACGTCATGCAGCCCCGCCAACTCTGGGTGGGGAGTTCCTGACAATATTGCCAGTTGCCCAGCCATGCGATGCTGACGGCTTCTGCCTTGGGCATGTTGCCATAAACCTGCAGGGCGTAGGCGTCCTTGGCGAAATCGGTCAGGCCGATCACCGTGTCATCGGGAATGAAGCGTGTGCCGTCGAACTGTCCCACGAAATACTGGGTGATACTGCCGCCGGTTGGTCCACCCGGATTGACCGATACAAACAGAACCCAACGCGAACCACCACTCTCGATCGGAACCTCGATCAGGTTTGGACATTCGTAATCGACACCGAACAATCCCGAAGGCCCGAAATCACTCAGATGCACCCAGTGGATCAGATCGATGGATGCATAGAACGCGCTCTGGTGCAGGCGTGACTTGGCGACGACCATCACCCACTGGTTGGTGGGTTTGTGAAAGATCACCTGCGGATCGCGGAAGGAATTGCTTCCGATATCCAGAACCGGATTATGCGCGTATTCCGTAAAGCTCTGTCCGTTGTCGTGGCTTGTGGCGAGATACTGTGCCTGCCTGTCGGGGCTGGCGCGGGTATAGAGCGCCACCATGCCGCCCTTGCTGTCCTCAAACAGACCCGAGGCGTTGGCGCGATCCATCACGGCGCAGCCGGTAAAAGCCTCGCCCGCTTCTGTTTCGGGAATGGCGATGGGCTGGTCTTTCCAGTGAAGCATGTCGGTGCTGCTGGCGTGTCCCCAGTGAACATGGCCCGCATACGGCGCGAAAGGATCGTATTGGTAATAAAGGTGATAGCGCTCGCCATCGAAGACCAGTCCGTTGGGATCGTTCATGAAGCCGGTGGTGGGGGAGAAATGCACCGTCGGGCGATAGAACACATCGCTTCCGGTTTTTACGATGGGACGGGCCGTCGCTCCGGGTTGATCGGCCGGTGAAGGATGGGAGGCGTTCGGCTCATCCTTGCGTAACGAATCAGGTGCCAGCGCGGGAGTGGGTTTTCCGGGAGCATTGGTGGAGGTGGGAGAAGACACGTCTGCGCTCGCCTTGCTGCTCAGTCCGACAGTGCCGATTGCAGCCAGCGAAGACGCGGCGAGTGAGGAGAGGGCACGGCGGCGTGTCGGATCGGAAGGGATATTCGTCATGCGTCCAGTCTAGAGAGACGCGGCAGAACTGAACACCAAGGAAAAACAATCGGGAGCAGAGCGCGCTTTGCTCCCGATGATTTTCTGTATCTAGCCCGGCGCAAGTGGCTTGAGCGCGGCTTCGACACCGAACTCGCCGGGGAGGCTGCCTCGTGGGAAGATCACGTTTACATGGCCCATCTTGCGGCCCGGTCGTGCCTGCGCTTTGCCATAGAGATGCGGGATCAGGCGAGGAGCCGCGATGATTTCGGGCCAAAGGGCCATATCGTCCGGGCCGATGAGGTTTTTCATCACGGCGTCCGAATGGCGTACCGGTTCTGGCAGAGGCAGTCCCGTGACGGCGCGGACATGCATGGCGAACTGGTCCACCGGGCAGGCATCCATCGTCCAATGGCCAGAATTGTGCGGACGAGGGGCGATCTCGTTCACCAGCAGACGACCGTCTCGCCCCACGAACATCTCAACCCCGAGAAGACCGACAAGATCGAGCCCTTCGGCAATGCGTCGCGCCATGTCCTGTGCATTCTGCGCCACCTCCGGGTCGAGCCGCGCAGGAGCAAGGCTGAGGTCGAGGATACCGTTGACGTGCCTGTTTTCGGTGACATCGAAGCAGCGCACGGTACCATGCACCCCGCGAGCAACCATGACACTGACTTCCATGCCGAAATCGATCATGCCTTCGGCAACCAAAGGCTTCGGTTCGAGCGCGTCAAAGGCGGCCACCAGATCCTCGGGCTTCATGACGCGACGCTGTCCCTTGCCGTCATAGCCAAGGCGCGTGGTCTTGAGGATGAAGGGATAGCCCAGAGCTTCGGCCACTTCATGCAGACTGGCCTCGTCCGTGACGAGCCGCCAAGGAGCGACGTCCACATCCACGGAGCCGAGAAAAGTCTTTTCCTGCGCGCGATCCTGACTGATGCGCAGGATAGCCCCGGAGGGCCGCACGGGACGGATGGATGACAGAAGGTCCAGCCCGTCCGCCGAGACATTCTCGAACTCGAAGGTCACGACATCAACCGCTTCCGCAAATGCGCGCAGTGTCGCGGGATCGGAGTGGGAGCCGATGGTGGCGGAATGCGAGACCTGTACCGCCGGTTCATCCTGCGTGGCGGCCAGAACATGTGTGCGAAAGCCAAGCTGGGCCGCTGCAATGGCGGACATACGTCCGAGTTGTCCGCCGCCCACAATGCCGATTACGGCGTTCGGGGGCAGGGAGGTCGTGTCATTCTTCGGGTTCATCGCGCACCGAGGCTGTCTGAAGGGCGCGCCATGTGTCCAGACGCGCGGCAAGATCCTTGTCGCCAATGGCGAGAATGGAGGCCGCCAGCAGGGCCGCGTTGATCGCGCCTGCCTTTCCGATGGCCAGTGTGCCGACCGGCACACCGCCGGGCATCTGGACAATGGAAAGCAGGCTGTCCATGCCCTTGAGCGCCTTGGATTCGACCGGCACGCCAAGAACGGGCAAGCGCGTCCACGCCGCGCACATGCCGGGCAGATGAGCCGCACCGCCTGCACCGGCAATGATGACGGACAGGCCACGATCGACAGCCGTGCGCGCATACTCGGCCAGTCGGTCTGGCGTGCGATGGGCCGAGACGACCTTGGCTTCAAAGGGGATGTCGAGCGCATCCAGCGTAGCGGTGGCGTGGCGCATGGTCTCCCAGTCGGACTGGCTGCCCATGATCACACCCACACGCGGGCGGCTATCCTCGCCCGTCACGGCGGTCGCGACATCTTCGTTCGCCGTGATCGGCTGGTCTTCGATGTTATCCATTGGTCCGTTGGTTCCGCCGGCCCTGTTCGGGAGCCGTTTCAGTCAGGCTATGTTGTCTGGAATGAGACGGTTCTCGATCCATGCGATTTCGTCTTTCAGCACTAGCTTGCGCTTTTTGAGGCGCTGGATCTGGAGTTGGTCCATCGGTTCAAGGGAAAGACGGTTAATGACCGTATCGAGATCCCGGTGTTCGCTTCGCAGTTCGTGAAGTCTGCGAAGCATACTGTCGTTGTCACGCAGCATCACACCTCCGGCTGTCTGTCCAGTATCGGTTCTGTTGGCTCCATGGCAGGACACACATCGTGCCGTCATGACGCTCATGTCACGTTAGGGCAGTCCGCGGCCAGACGCCAGAGGCTCTCCAGCGGGCAAGCCGTTGCGTTGCCGTTATATTACCGGGAAATGAGCAAGTTTTCATGACGAAACCGTTTCTCCCGGCGCTACCGTCATCGCGTTGCAATAATCAAGCTGGAGATTCAGACCATGAGCATGCAGTCACGTCTCGAAAGCCTCAGCCGTCGTCATTCCGCTCTCGATAGCGAAATTCACTCAGAAGGTTTGCGCCCCTCACCGGACCAGCGTGTACTGATGCGCCTCAAACTGAAGAAACTCAGTGTGAAAGAAGAGATGGATCGTCTTCGCGCCCGTTCGTGAAGAAGGGGAGAGCGGCTTCTAGCGAGCTGCTCTCCATTTTCTCTCAGCCCTCTTCGTCGTTTCCGAGAGGAAGAGGAACAGGGACTTCGTGCCCTTCGCGTGTCAGCTTGTCGTTAGCGGCTGCGACGGCGGCATTGAGGTCCATCTGGCTGCACAGACCGAGTGTTACGGGATCGCGCGGTTTGATGTTCTGGCTATTCCAGTGCTGGCGATCACGCACCTTGGCGATGGTGTCCTTGGTGGTGCCAAGCAGCTTGGATATCTGCTGATCCTGAAGCTGCGGAAAATTGCGCAACAGGAAAGCAATTCCGTCCGGTCGGTCATTACGACGGGCGACGGGTGTGTACCGCGCGCCTTTGGCCCGACGTTTCACCTGATTGGCGGTGGGAAGGATTTTCAGACGCGCCGTCGTATCGGCCTCACAACGGGTGATTTCTTCCTGTGTGAGCTGGTGGTTGGCAATCGGGTCGTAACCTACGATTCCCTGTGCCACTTCACCATCGGCGATGGCCTGCACTTCCAGAGGATGCATTCCGCAGAAAGCCGCCACCTGTTCAAACGTCAGGGCAGTTTTCTCGATCAGCCAGACGGCCGTCGCTTTCGGCATGAGGGGGAGCGTCGTCATCGATCGATCCTGTTGCTGCGTGTGCTTGCGGTGCTCACGCAGGCACCGGAACCGGTTTTATGGGCGGAGCTTGGCTCCAACCCAGCGTGCCTGCTGGCCCGCATCTCTGGGATGGGTAATGGCGGGCGAGAAGCACGGGGTCAAGCGATAATCACACAGCACTGATACGGGTAAGGAGCGACAGGCTGGTCGCGATTACGAAAAAACCCCAGCAGTGTAATACTGCCGGGGTTTTCGTCAGGCGAGAGACAACGAAATGTCTTACTCAGCGTCCTGCTTGCGCTTGCCAATGCCAGCAAAGCGCTTGTTGAACTTCGCCACCTGGCCTCCGGTGTCGAGCATGCGCTGCACGCCGGTCCATGCCGGGTGAGATTTCGTATCGATGTCCAGACGGAGCGTGTCACCGGCCGCGCCCATGCAGGACCGCGTCTTGTATTCGGTGCCATCGGTCATGATGACGTTGATCTCGTGGTACTCAGGATGGATGTTGGACTTCATGAGGGGAACTTTCCGCGAAAATGAGGCCCCGATGCCGACCGGGACACGTTGCGCGCTCGTATAGGCGCATCGACCTTCTCTTGCAATGGCGGTGTTGCCTCAAGGCAGCGGGGTCACGATCCGGCCATCTTTTGCGCACAATTTCTGAAGAAAAGCGTTAACAGGGGCGTAACGAACCGTTAATTTTTGCGGGGAGGTTAATCCGTTGTTGTAATGGCCGACGGAAAACCGGATAAGAGCCCGGAACACTTTAGTTTTTGAGGAATATCATGGCAGAACCGAGACTTGCCGTGCACACCCCGGGCTGGGTTGCCGATTTTCGATCCTTCATCATGCGTGGCAATGTTGTGGACATGGCTGTCGGTGTCATCATCGGCGCGGCGTTCACCTCCATTGTCAACAGCCTGGTCAAGGATGTCTTCAATCCGATCCTGGGTCTGGCCACAGGTGGCATCGATTTTGGCAATCTTTTTGTCACGCTGAAGGGGCCGGTTGAGCCGACTCTGGATGCGGCTCAAAAGGCGGGTGCCGTCACCATCAATTATGGCATGTTCATCAACACCATTATCCAGTTCCTGATCATTGCGATGGTCATCTTCTGGATGGTGCGCCTGCTGACGAAGATGCATGTCCGTCAGGATGCAGCTCCCGCGGCTCCTCCCCCGCCGACGAAGAGCGAAGTTCTCCTCCAGGAGATCCGCGACGCGCTGGTTCATCAGGAGCAGCATGGCGCCTGAGCATTTCCCTTTCATGAGGGAATGTTTCGAGGAAAGGGAGCTTCGGCTCCCTTTTTTTGTTTCAGGTGTCAATTCAGGTGCTGTCTTTGGCATGCAAAAGGGAATTGCCATGCGCGTGCGCCAATCGGTTTAAATGGTTTGCAAAGAACTGCTGCCGAGAGGCGTATTCCTCGCAAATCGGAGGAAGGTTCCTGTCCAAGGCAAGACGCATTTATAACAACGTCTGCACGGCCTATCGACGCGGTTACTTCCTGAATACGCGCGGAAGCCACGCGGCGCACACGATGAGTGCAAGCAGGTTGGAGAACGCCGTTGAAAGGCAGGCGCCATTCAGTCCGAACTCAACGGTCATCAGGTAGAGAAGCGGGAAATAAATGGCGATTATGATCGTACGGTTTCGGACAAGCACCTTTGTATATCCGGATACCATCAGAAGCGGTTCGACCGGCACCATCAGAAGATCGAATATGGCCGAACTCAGCATGATCAGGATGTAGGAGGTGGAATGGATCGACTTGGTATGAACGAGATAGGCAAAGATGTGATTGCCCGCGAAGATGGACAGCAACAGCAGCACTGCCGATATGGAAATCAGCGAAAGAAATATCTGTGTAATGACCTTCCGTAGACCGTCCCAATCCCTGTCATCACGTAATTTGACAAGCTCAGGATAGATGACGGGCGCGGTCAACTGAGCGGGCGTGACAATTCCATTGGCGATTTGCCGGCACACCCGATACACGGCCACATCGACGGGTCCGAGTATTCCGCCCACGATGAGCATCGCGATGTTATTGGAAATGGCGTAAAGCGTCTGGCTTACACTGGTATTTTTCGTAAATTTCCACATGTCGGGCAGCGCCCATTTCCAGTTCCTGAATGCGTGCAGGAAATGGAAGGGGAAATACGTGTTCAGAATGACGACGGCGGTGGTCACGGACACGACGAAGTCGCAAATGACGATGCCAGCCCACACCATTAAAAAATAAGCCAGTTTCAATTTGAAGAAATAACCGATCAAAACGCCAATCATCTGGAGCAGCGCCAGAAGGGAATCCTTGACGGTGACAATGTAGAATTTCCGTGTAAGTCGGAAAACGCCAACGCACCAACCCGTATACATGAGGAAAGACACGCAGGCGTACAGCGTTGCCAGAGCCCATATCTTGAAAGGCCAATGGGCAAAAACAGTATAGATCTGCGCGCCCACCAGACTGATGAGCAGCGCCGCAAAGGCGGAGATGACATCCAGCCGGATGCTGAAGGAAACGACTTTTCTTAGAAATGTATAATGCTTCTCGTGAAAAGCGTTGCTCCCGAAATGGATAAGTGTCCGCCACGATTGAAGGCGAGAAAGGCGTGATCCCATGAGCGCCAGTGAATGGATAAGGATGAGAAATCCATAGTCACTCAGACCGATCGTGCGGACAGTGAAGGCAATATAGACAAAGCCGCAGCAGGCAGTGATTATTTTTCCCGCCGTCAAAAGCCCCGCGTTCTGGAGGATGGAACTGAAAACCGAGCGTTGTTCAGACATGGGCTGCGCAGGACATGTAATTTACAATGGCGGTGGCGGCACGTTCTGACGCACCGAAAGGTGGCAGATCGCCGAACGTTTCCCGAAACAGTGTTTCCTGCGCAGGTTTATACTCCGCATGACGCTCTTGGGCGCGTGCGATAGCGGGCAGGACATCTTCCGGTCGATCCACAACTTCTCCGGCCGCCCAATGCCGGAACGCGGGATTATCGCGCCATGCGACTTTGGCGGCATTGAGAAAAACACAGGGACGTGGGAAAAGCAGGAACTCGTACACTTGACTGCTGATGTCGCCCAGATAGATGGCGGCGTGAGCCGTATAGGTCATATCGAGCATCCGGGGCGATCCCGTATCCGCAAGGACCTGCGGGCCTTCCAGCCGTTTCAGGAAGTGCTTTCTCAGCCCGATTTTCTTGTCGAACATTTCAATATGCGGGGCGACGATCAGGTTGTAGCGGCTCTGCTGTTTGATGCCCGCAACGACCGTGCGGACGTATTTTTCATAAGAAGACAGTCCGCGTTTGTAATGCGGATTGTAGAGAATGAACGGATGACCATTGGGGAAGGGAGCGTAACTCTTCTGTCGAACCGCTTCGAAGACGTCGAACTTGGGATATCCCACAACTCGTATGTTTCCGGTCTTAACCAACCCCTGCTTGAGATAATAGCGCTCCAGTTTGGGGCCGGAGAGGGCCACCAGGTCGAATTTACTGACCAGATATTCGCGTTTTATGTATCTGTCGCCCGCCCCATGCGCCATCCAGATCAGTTTTGGCGAAATAAGGCCGTGATCTTTCAGTAATCCGGTTACAAACTCTGTTGAAAGAAGAGCATCGAATTGTTCGAATTCTTGAGTGTATTGATTCAGAATGGCAAGCCGATAATCATTTATGTTTTTGAAGGGGCGCAGGAAGGCCGCTTTCCAGTCAGCTTTTAGTTTCTTCGCCGGAAGAGCAGGAGCATTCAAGGCTTCGCGGATGATCCGCAGATGTTCGGGAACATCATCGAAAAGATAATATTCCACCACCTGCACGTCAGGATGTTGCGCCAATGCGCTCGCAACAGAGGCGATGTGATAACATTCATAGGGTTGCGAGAGATAAAGAAAGGCAATCTTCATCAAGAGGTCCGGTTTCCCGAATGGACGTGCGGCCGGTCATTCCAAAACAGTGTGCTGAACCATGCGTCCGCCTCCATGCGCAACCGGAGCATGGCGGAGTGTCACGACAGCGGAAAGGGGAAGCGGCGGACATCCTTATGAATGGCGTGGAGCGACAATGCCCGCACTCCTTACGCCTCTTTCCGCCATTTCTTCAAGAGCGGTGGATTTGTGCCCCTGAACCTCATGTTTGCCGGGAAAGGAACAGGCGTTCTGCGTTGCTCGTCTTTCAGCCCGGTAGAAAGTAGAGCACCAACGGCACGATAAGCGCCGTCACCAGTCCGTTCAGGCCGATACCCAAAGCCGCAAACGCCGCGCCCACCGGATCGCGTTGCGCTACCTGTGCCGCTGCAATCCCACTGCCCGCAATCCCCGCCGCCAGCCCGTGCGCGCGCCAGTCGGTGATGCCAAGCCGCCGCAATGTGCTTTCCCCGATCATCGCAGCGATGATGCCGCCAAGGATGGCGAATGCCGCCGTCAGGGCCGGAATGCCGCCGATCTGTTCCGTGATGGCAATGGCGATGGGGGTTGTCACGGCCTTGGGTGCCATGGACAGCGCGACCTCATGAGATCCGCCCAGAAGCAGAACGAACACGATTCCACTGACCACGGATGTGATGGAACCGGCCAGAAGCGCCAGCGTCATGGCGGGAAGACTGCGTGTCACCAGCCGGATTGAGTCCGCCAGAGGAATGGCCAACGCCACCGTGGCCGGACCGAGCAGGAAGTGGATGATCTGCACCGAATGGAAGTAGGTGTCATAAGGCGTCTGCGTCGCAAACAGCGCCAGCGCCACCATGACGATGGCAAACAGCACCGGGTTGGCCCATGGGGCGCGTCCAAGACGCAACTGGAGCTTTATGCCCAGTGCGAACATCCCCAGCGTAACGCACAGCCAGAACAGGGTTTCCATGTTCGGTTCGGGCAGGAAACGGGCATAAATCCCGTGCAGGGTATGGGCAATGTTCATCACAGCACCTGTCCACCAGTATCGGCGATCTTCTCCGGCGCCGGTCGATCATGCGTCGCTCTGTGCATGACAAACGCCGTGACCAGAAGACCGAGAAGCGTGGAGCCGAACAGAGCGACGGCAATGGGGAGCAGATTGGCCATGAGCAGCGGCATCTGCGTTACCAGCCCCACGCCCGCCGGAACGAAAAGCAGACCGAGACAGGCGATCAAGGCGCGTGCGAGCGCGCCAAGGGCTGGAGAATCAAAACCCGCCCGGGCCGTATCGGCCTGATTGACCGATGCGCGGTTGCGTCGCCACAGGAGGGCGGCGGCCAGCAGAAACATGCCGATCACAGGGCCGGGAATGGGAAGATGCAGCAGCATCTGCAAGCCTGAGCCGAGCAATTGAAACAGAAGGAGAGTGAGAAAGGCTTCCGGCATGGTTCTTCTTCTTTTTATGGAAGCGGACGGAGGACTCTACCGGAAGAAAAAACCTCCGAGCGGACCGTCCATCCCGGCAAGAAACAGAGACGTTGCGCGTATCTCCCGATAGGCGCAACGCAAAGAAAAGCGATGTCACGAAGCTCTGCCCGAGATGTTCCGGCCGAGGTGTTCCGGTTGACCTGTTAACAACCGGAACACCGAGCGGCGGTCTGTCGTGGGTCGAAGTGGAAACCGCTCAGTCGGCGGCGAACTCCACATCCGACGGCGCGACCTCGGGACGCCGGTGACGGGCTTTCGCCTCCCGGCGACGTCTGTGCAGGATTTCCTCCGTGTAACCATTGGGCTGACGGGCACCGTCGAACACCAGTTCACGCGCCGCCATGAAGGCCGGTCCGTCCTGATGGGTGGCGAGCGGGATATAGCCCGGTTCATCCTGATTCTGCTCGTCCACCAGTCGCGCCATGCGGATGAGGGCAGCTTCCACCTGTGCCTGCGTCACCACCCCGTGCATCAGCCAGTTCGCCACATGCTGGGACGAGATGCGCAACGTGGCCCGATCTTCCATCAGCCCGACATTGTTGAGGTCAGGCACCTTGGAACAGCCCACGCCCATGTCCACCCAACGCACCACATAGCCAAGGATGCTCTGGAGATTAGTGTCGAGTTCGGCGGCGATTTCCTCTTCCGACCAGTGAGCGCCCTGCGCCAGCGGCAGGGAGAGCAGGTCTTCCATCGGCAACGGGGCGTGGTACGTCATTTCGTGCTGGACCGCCGTGACATCGACCTCGTGGTAGTGCAACGCGTGCAGCGTGGCCGCCGTGGGCGAGGGTACCCATGCCGTGCTGGCACCAGCACGGAGCTGCGCGCCTTTCTGCTCCAGCATGTCCGCCATCCGGTCCGGCATGGCCCACATGCCCTTGCCGATCTGTCCGTGCCCGCGCGGGCCGGTCATCAGACCCGTTTCCAGTCCGATGGCAACATTGCGCTGCTCATAGGCCCGGATCCACGGCTGCGTCTTCATCTCTCCTTTCCGCACGACGGCTCCAGCCTTCATGCAGGTGTGGATTTCATCGCCTGTGCGGTCGAGGAAACCGGTGTTAATGAAGAACACGCGCTCCCGGGCAGAGTAGATACAACCGGCAAGATTGCAGCTTGTGCGGCGTTCCTCATCCATGATGCCCATCTTGAGCGTGTTGCGGGGCAGGGAGAGAATGTCCTCGACCTTTGCAAAGATCGCATCCGACAGCGCCACTTCCTGCGAACCGTGCATCTTGGGCCGCACGAGATAGATCGAGCCGGTGCGGCTGTTACGGAACGCGCCGTTGCGCTGCAGATCATGCATGCCAATGGCCGAGACGATGGCCGCGTCGATCACGCCTTCGGGCGCATCCTGTCCTTCAGCGTCCAGCACCATGTCGGTGAACATGTGATGACCGACCGTGCGCACCAGCATCAGGCTGCGCCCGTGCAAGGTGAGCGGTGCGCCGTTGGGCGTGGTGTAGTTGCGGTCCGGCGCCAGACTCCGCGTGGACACACGTCCGTTGCGGGGGACCTGAGCGGTGAGGGTGCCGCGCATCAGGCCGAGCCAGTTGCGATAGACCTGAACCTTGTCCTGCGCGTCCACGGCGGCCACGCTGTCCTCGCAGTCCATGATCGTGCTGAGCGCAGATTCGATCTGAATGTCCGCGATCCCGGCTTTGTCGGTCTTGCCCACGACATGCTCACGATCGAAACGCAGTTCGATGTGCAGGCCGCGATTGTCGAACAGCACGGTGTTCGGTTCCCCCGGCGGTCCATTGAAACCCGCGAACTGTGTGGGATGACGTAGGCCGCTTGTGCGACCGCATTCCAGCTTCACATGCAGTTCACCATGCTGAACGTAGTAGGACAGTGCCTCCGCATGGCTGCCGATCAGCAACGGCACGGTTTCATTGAGGAACAACCGCGCACGCCGGACAACAATGCGGCCGCGCAGAGGGTTATAGCTCTCGCCCATCTGGAACGGCGGGGTCTGGGGCAGGGCATCGGTGCCGTAGAGCGCGTCGTACAGGCTCCCCCACCGTGCATTGGCGGCATTGAGGGCATAACGGGCATTGTTCACCGGCACGACGAGCTGCGGGCCGGCCACACGTCCGATTTCAGAATCCACGTTCTGGGTCGAGACGGTGAACTTGGCAGGTGTTTCTTCGACATAACCGATTTCACGCATGAAGCGTGTGCGGATTTCCATGTCGGTGCCGCTGCTGCCGATCAGGAAATTGTCGATGGCCGTCTGGAGCCGATCGCGCTGCGCCAGCGCGTGGCGGAGTTTGGGGCCGAACTCGGCGACGAGGCCCGCCACTCCCGTCCAGAACGTCTCCGGGGAGACGCCGGTTTCCGGCAGAACCTCGGTGTTGACGAAGGCATGAAGATCGCGATCGACGCTGATGCCATCAAGCTGGATGTGAGAAGTCATGGCCTGTCTCCTTGGCCGCGCTGCCTGCATGGGGATGCACAGGGAGCAGGCAACGCGGTCGTCTTCATAAATTAGGGCGGAGCGTCTCGGGTTCCGTTATCGGGACGCTCCTTCGAGGTCAGTGATGACCCCCATGGAACTGGTCATGCTCGGTCGAGCCGTGCATGGCCGTGGTGGAGGACTCGCCACCCGCCGCTGTGGTGGCCACCGCGTCGAACCAGCCGGTGCCGACTTCGCGCTGATGGCGCGTGGCGGTGTAGCCTTCGGCCTCGGCCGCGAACTCGGCCTGCTGGAGTTCGGAGTAGGCCGCCATGCCGCGCTCGGCGTAGCCTTTCGCCAGCTTGAACATCGAGAAGTTCAGCGCGTGGAAGCCCGCGAGCGTCACGAACTGATATTTGTAGCCCAGCTTGCCGATGGTCTTCTGGAACTCCGCGATATCGCGCTCGGAGAGCTTCTTCTTCCAGTTGAAAGAGGGCGAGCAGTTATAAGCCAGCAGTTTGCCCGGGTATTTCTTGTGGATGGCTTCTGCGAACTGCTCGGCTTCCTTCAGGTTCGGCTCGGACGTCTCCCACCACAGAAGGTCGGCATAGGGCGCGTAAGCCTCGCAACGGGCGATGGCATATTCCACACCCATGTCGGGTTTGATCCGGAAGAAGCCTTCCGCCGTGCGCTCACCGGTGAGGAACGGACGGTCGCGCTCGTCCACATCCGAAGTGAGCAACTGCGCGGAATGGGCGTCTGTGCGACAGACCAGAAGCGTGGGCACGCGCTCGACATCCGCAGCCAGACGGGCGGCGTTCAGTGAACGGAGATGCTGCGAGATGGGGATCAGCACCTTGCCGCCCAGATGTCCACACTTTTTCTCGGACGCCAACTGGTCCTCGAAGTGAACGCCGGCCGCGCCAGCCGCAATCATGGCGCGCATCAGTTCGAACACGTTCAGCGCGCCGCCGAATCCGGCCTCGGCATCGGCCACGATGGGGGCCATCCAGTAGGTCTTGTCGCCCTTGCCTTCCTGCGTTGCGATCTCGTCGCAGCGACGTAGCGCATTGTTGATGCGCGCCACCACATTCGGAACCGAATTGGCGGGGTAGAGTGACTGGTCCGGGTACATCTGTCCTGCGAGATTGGCATCGGCCGCAACCTGCCAGCCGGAGAGGTAGATGGCCTTCAGACCTGCCTTGACCTGCTGCATGGCCTGATTGCCGGTCAGCGCACCGAGGGAGTTGATGTAGGGTTCTTCATGCAGAAGCTTCCACAGGCGTTCCGCACCACGACGCGCAAGCGTGTGCTCAATGGTGAAAGAACCGGAGAGCTTGGCCACATCCTGCGCCGTATAGTCGCGCTGGATGCCGCCGAAGCGGGTCTTGTCGCTGATGAATTTCTCGATGTCGTTGACGGACATGACCGTGTTTCCCTTCTGGTTCAGTAGAATTTCAGTTAAGGTCACATCTGGAATTACTTCTACAGGAAAGAGGTGTGTTGTTGTGAATGCTGTAAATATGTTTACAAAAATGTTCTGTTATTTGTAAAAAATGTCATGAGCGGCGCATCTTCAACCCGTATCGGGCGCATCATCCGCAGGCTGCGACAGGAACGCGGCCTCTCCCAGCAGGCTCTCGCCACACGGCTTGGCATCTCGGCCAGCTATCTCAACCTGATCGAGCACGACCAGAGAGGCGTGACGGCGGCTCTGCTCATCAAGTTCACCCGTGCGCTCGATGTCAGCATCGAGACGCTTTCGGGGACGGAGGAGCAGAAGGTCGAGGCGCAACTGCGTGAAGCATTATCCGATCCCGAGCTTGGGGCGGACATGGAGGGGGCAGCGCACGAGGTTACGACGGTCGCGGCCCAGCCCAATGTCGCCCGCGCCATTCTCGCGCTGCATCAGGCCTATCGCGCGGCGCGGCATGATGCGGAAGGCATGGCGCTTCCCGGTGGCCGACGGCTGATCCTACCACATGAGGAAGTGCGCCGTATTCATGACGAGCGCATGAATTACTTTCCTGAACTGGAAAAGGTGGCGGAAAGCGTACGCGATGACATGGCGCACGCGCTTGGCTTTGCCAGCGGCCCGACATTGCCTCAATCCGAAGTCAATCACGCGGTTGCCTCGCGACTGCGTCAGCAGCACGGTGTGGTAGTACAGGTGCTGCCTTCAGGCGATGTGCTGCGACGCTACGATCCGGCCCTGCGCCAATTGGTGCTGTCCGACCTTCTCCCGCGTGAAAGCCGTGGGTTTCAACTCGCTTTCCAACTCATGCAGTTCGAGGCTCGAGAGGCCATCGACAAGGTGTTGCGGCAGGAAGTGCCCAGCACGCGGGAGGCGCGTGTTTTTCTTGAAATCGGCCTGACCAATTACGCGGCGGCAGCACTGCTCATGCCCTATCTGAGCTTTCTCGAAATGGCGACGGCCTGCCGCTACGACATCGAGGTTCTGTCGTTGCGATTCGGCGTTTCCTATCAACAGGCAGCACAAAGACTGGCCAGCCTTCAGCGTCCGGGCGCACGCGGTATTCCGATTTTCTTTGTGCGCACGGACCCGGCTGGAAACATCACCAAAAGCTTTTCCTCCTGCGGTTTTCCTGTGCCCCGGCAGGGCAATCCCTGCCCACAATGGAATGCCTGCACGGCCTTCACCACACCGGGCGCAATCCGGACACAAGTTGTGGCGTTCACTACGGGTCAGACGTTCCTGTCCGTGGCCCGCAGTCAGGTGGGGGCCGTCACTCAGTGGGGCGAGCCACGACCGATGCAGAACGTCGTGGTCGGCTGTGACATCACGCGGGCAGGAGAGGTGGTTTATGCGGATCGTCTCAATCTGGAGGCAAAACCCACACCTATCGGCATTTCATGCCATCTGTGTGACTGGAAAGACTGTCGCTCACGGGCATTTCCTCCTGTCGCGCACCGGCTGACACCGGATGTGAACCAGAAGATCATGCGCCCCATTCCATTCGAAGGGCCGTAAGAGACGAAAAAGGCCGGAGGGGAAACCCGCTCCGGCCTCTGATTCTTTCCATCGTAAAGGCGTCAGAAAACGCCAAGTACCTTGGATTTCTTAGCCTTCATCGTAGGGGTGGCGCCTTTTGTGGGCGCATTGCCCAGCGCTGCGTTGGCTTTCAGACGACGATTCTCGGCATCGCCATCCACCACGGAACCAGCGCCGCCACCTTTCCAGAACAGCAGGGCATCGACATAGCCTTCGCCGGCCTTGCCCAGTTCGCCTTCATCCGGCTGGTCGGCCGAAGCCGCGGCTTCATTGATCAGCATGGTCTGGCCGTCGCTGTTGGTGCCACCCACACCATGCAGAGCGACGTCGGGGGAAAGGGTTTCCAGCGCCTGAAGGCTTTCGTTCTCGTCATGGGGAACGGCAGCCCCGCTACCCGGCTTCACGAGTTCCGAAGTGGGAGGCATTGAGAGAGGCGCCCGCGTGGTTACGGTGTATTCGTCCGGCACGCTGCGCGTCAGCCCGAACGCCCGGTTCACGTCCTCACCGGAGCATCCACTCAGCAGGGCGCCAAGCCCCAGACCCAGTGCCACATGTCGAAATCCGACAATCACTCGCATTCTTCCCTGCCTCACCTGTCTCCGGTGCTCCCTGCGAAACACACGGGGGCGGTTCTCCCGCATGACGATTTCCATGAGAACGGCGGGTGCGCCCTCATGATCCGGCTTTCGTATGGCCATGTAACGCATCGTGTCTCTCACGGCGCAGGCTGTCCAGTACCAGCGCCGTCACACTGCACACGATGGCCGCATCGGCCACGTTGAACACATACCACGACCAGCCGAAAGCATGCGCATGGATAAAATCCACCACCGCGCCATACCGCAGGCGGTCAAGCACGTTGCCCACAGCACCTCCCGTAATGGCGCCTACGGTGAGCGCAATGAACGGACGCGGCGTGCGTGCCATCCATACGAGCAGCGCCGAGACGATGGCAAGGGAGATGACGGAGAAGATGATCCGCCCCGCAGCGCCCGCTCCACCGAACATTCCGAACGTGATGGCGTGATTCCATACCATGGTGAAGTTCAGGCCCGGACAGATCGCCACCGAGCCTTTTTCGGGCAGACGGAAATCAAACAGAATCCAGAACTTGGAAAGCTGGTCGAGCAGGAACACCACGCAGGCTGCAAACAGCCCAAGTGCGAGCGAACGGTAATGAAGGCGCATACGGCGTCAGCCGCCCACGGACGAACAGCTGTGCGCATGCGAGACCACATCGGCACAGCGCACACACAGGGTCGGATGCGCGCTGTCCTGTCCGACTTCGGGCAGAACCTTCCAGCACCGCTCGCATTTCGCACCATCGGCCACGATCACCACCGGCACGCCACAGGGCATGACGATGTTGCCGTGCTCGTCACGCGGCGCCTTGTCCGCGATGACCGAGATTTCGGCCTGCGAGACAATGGCCAGTTCCGCCCAGTCGATTCCGGCCAGTGCGTCCACCTGATCCTCATAGACCGGCAGTTCCACGGAAGCCTGCAGGGAGGAGCCGATCAGGCCCGAGCGCCGCGCAGTCTCGATCTCGGTCGTGACGATACGCCGCACCGCGCGCAGAGTGGCCCAGCGCGCGTCCAGTTCCGGATTGCGCCACTGTTCCGGCAACTCGGGGAAGGCTTCCAGATGCACGGATGTGTCCTGTCCGAAGCGCGCGGTCCAGGCATCATCGGCTGTAAAGACCAGCACCGGCGCAAGCCATGTGGTGAGGCAGCGATGCAGCACGTCCAGCACGGTACGGGCGGCGCGACGGCGCACACTGTCAGGGGCGTCACAGTAGATCGTATCCTTGCGGACATCGAAGTAGAACGCAGATAGATCGGTCGTGCAGAAGCCGTGCAGGGCAGGGTAGACGCCGACCCATTCATGCGTGTCCACAGCCTTGCGGATCATGGAATTGAAATCCGTCAGGCGATGCAGCACCCACTGTTCCAGTTCGGGAAGCTGCTCATAGGGGAGAGCCTCCTCTTCGCTGAAACCTTCAAGCGCACCGAGCAGCCAGCGCAACGTGTTGCGCAGGCGACGATAGAGCTCGCCCTGCTGCTTGAGGATGTCCTTGCCGATCCGCAGGTCGTCGTTGGTGTCCGAGTTCATGACCCACAGGCGCAGGATATCGGAGCCAAGCGTGTCGTTCACATCCTGCGGGGCAATGACGTTGCCCAGTGATTTGGACATCTTGCGGCCCTGCTCGTCCAGAACGAAGCCGTTCGTGACGAGAGTGCGATAGGGCGCCACGCCACGTGTGCCGACGCTCTCCAGCAGGGAGGACTGGAACCAGCCGCGATGCTGGTCCGAGCCTTCCAGATAGAGGTCCGCCGGGAACCGCAGACCGGGCTGACCAAGGACGAACGCATGGGTCGAGCCACTCTCGAACCACACATCCACAACATCGAACACCTGCTCATATTCGGCGGCATCGTATTCGTTGCCAAGGAAGCGTGAAGGCTCGCTGTCATACCAGGCGTCCGCGCCTTCGGTGCGGAAAGCCGCCACGATGCGCTCCATCACTACCGCGTCGCGCAGCACTTCACCCGTGCGACGGTTGACGAACACAGCAATCGGCACACCCCATGCCCGCTGGCGCGAGATGCACCAGTCGGGGCGATCCGCCACCATGGAGGTCAGGCGATTGCGGGCCTGAGCAGGCACGAAGGTCACGTCATTGAGCGCACGCAAAGCGTTCGTGCGAATGTTCGTCTCGCCATCCATGCGGATGAACCACTGCGGTGTCGCACGGTAGATCACCGGCTTCCGCGAACGCCATGAGTGCGGATAGGAGTGAACCAGTTCACCGCGCGAAACGAGGCCCGCAGCGGGAGAGCCTGTCTCACGGCTCTTTTCCATAACGGCGCGAAGCGCGTCGCACACTGGATCGGCGGCTTTGAACACATGCACGCCTGCGAACAGGGGCGTGTGCTCCACATACCGTCCATCATCGGCCACCAGTTCCGGTACTTCGATCCCGTTGGCGCGACAGACCGAGAAATCGTCCTCACCATGCGAGGGCGCCAAGTGAACGAGACCCGTTCCCGCGTCCGCCGTCACGAATTCGGCGGGGAGGAGCGGTACATCGAAATCATAGCCCTGACCGCGCAGCGGATGGGCGGCAACCGCGCCGGTCAGGGCGGAGCCGGGCAGGGAGTGCAGGATATGATGCGCCGCGATGCCGCAGGACGCACAGACCTGATCGACCAGATCGGCCGCGACAATCAGCCGTGCACCGGGTGCGATGAAGGCTTCCGGGGCTGCGTCGTCCACTTCCAGCACGACATAGGTGATGTCTGGATTGAACGCGATCGCACGGTTGGCCGGAATGGTCCACGGCGTGGTGGTCCAGATGACGGCCGATGCTCCCGCCAGTGCATGATCGGGCGTCGGGTCCTTGATGATGGGAAACGCGACGTGGATCGTGGTGGAGGTGTGATCGTGATATTCGATCTCGGCTTCCGCCAGCGCCGTTTTCTCGACGGGGCTCCACATGACCGGTCTCAGGCCGCGATAGAGCGCGCCGTTGAGCAGGAAGCGTCCGATTTCCTCGGCAATGGCGGACTCGGATGAGTAATCCATCGTGGAATAGCGGCGCGACCACTCGCCCTGCACACCCAGACGCTGGAACTCGCTCATCTGGATGTCGAGCCATTTCGCGGCCCATGCGCGGCACTCAGCGCGGAACTGCAGGACAGGGATGGAATCCTTGTCGCGCTTGGCCTTGCGATATTCCTCTTCGACCTTCCATTCGATGGGCAGGCCGTGGCAATCCCAGCCCGGCACGTAATGCACCGCATAGCCGCTCATGCGGTGGCTGCGGTTGATGACGTCCTTGAGGATCTTGTTCAGGGCGTGACCGATATGCAGGTGCCCGTTGGCGTAAGGCGGTCCGTCATGCAGGACGAACAGCGGTTTACCTTCGCTCGCGACCAGAATTTTGCCATCGAGATCCATCTCCTTCCAGTGCGCGAGCAGTTCCGGCTCACGCTTGGGCAAATTGCCTCGCATGGGAAAGGAGGTGGTCGGCAGAAAGACGGTGTCGCGATAACCGTCCGCTGCTGCGCCGTTGGTGTTCGTCTTGTCGGATCCGGTCATCGTGCCTGCGGTCAGTCAGAATAAAGGCGGTGCTTGTGAGACAAGCTCCGTCAGAAAAGAATGTAGCGTTATGGAGAGGAGGTGCGGGGCCGGTCAAGGCGGCCCCGCTGGCATCAGCCTTCCACACCCACCATCACGTCCGACGCTTTGATGACAGCGTAGGCGCGTTTGCCCGGGGCCAGACCGAGATCGGCCACGGCCTCATTGGTGATGGAGGCCATGACGATAGCCCCGCCGATGTCGATGGAGACATGCGATGTGGTCGCGCCTTTTTCGACAGCGGTGACGGTTCCGGGAATCTGGTTGCGGGCGCTGAGTTTCATGAACATTTTTCCTCATCTTTAAGGGTAGGCTATGTGATGATGACCTCTCTCGTACTGAATGGGATCATTTTCGTCGATCAGAAAGAACTATGTTCGCGTGCTGTGCTCCCAGAGGTATGGGGTATGCAAGACGTTTTATAATCGTCGGAAATATCAAAACAACATGGAATATTTTGTGTGGACATTCGATGATCTGGCAGTCAAGGCACTAAATAATTAGAAAAACGTGGTCGACGCGACCTGTCTAAAGATGTATTTTCCACGTTCAGGACGGCTTCTGATGAGAAAAATACATACTTTATAGGACATTATTATTTAAATAAATATTATATAAATTATCATATCGATTATATTTTATTGTACAGCATCACCTCTCTTACAGACAGAAGCGACAAAACATCGCTGTTGCTAGCAAACATAACTGAAACTACGTGTGGCAATTCATCTGTTATGCGAAATTTCTCTGTGGAGTGTTCGTTTCCAGAGATAAAAAAAGTGACTTTTCCATCGTGATACCAGCTATAATCTTTCCGTCACGCGACCATGAAAGTTGCATGATATCCATTACTCCAGTTTCGATTGAGCGCAGCAGCCGTCCATCTCTTGTGTCCCATATCTTTATCCCCTGACTTCGTTCTTTTGCTTCACTCGCACCTATGCTAAACGCGGGCCCTATTCCAGAAACAAGCTTTGTTCCGTCGGGGCTGAAGGCCAAAGAACCAACTTTATTACCCTGAGAGTAGGCAGATATAGTGTGAACAACTTTTTCTTTTTCAGCATCTATTATGTATATATGTGAAAAAATATCGTGTAGCGCTATAAATTTTCCGTCCTTAGAGATGGCAATATTTGTAAACCCTAGCGGTTGCCCCAATAACTTAGACACATCAATACAACGTGAGGTGTTCGTTGATAAGTTGATGAACGCCACTTCATCTAATCCGCCTTTTGGTTTGACAACAACAATATCACCAGAAGATGCGTATCTATTCACACTATTATATCTGGATCCTTCTCCCGGATGTTGCCCATTGATGACAACAGAGGTTGAATCATTTCCAACATTCCAGATTTCAAGCATGGCATCTGGGCCGGCATTGGCTCCCGCCGGTGCGATCAGTTCATGATCATTTCGAAAAAAAAGATCTCGGACGAGATAAGTTTCGTTGCGCGGAATATCACGAACCAGCGTGCCATCAGGCTTATAGATTAAGATATTATGCCCAAAGAGACCGATGGTAGCAATATACTTTCCGGAAGGCGATATTGCGATTCCCTGGCATTGGCGCAGAGGGGGGAAACATGCGGTTTTGACGTATCGAATATCGTCGGGATTTATTGTCATGGGAGCCTTTGGGGTCTTTTTTTCAAACATTTTTATTAAGTGAACTACGGAAAATATAATTATTGAGAGAAACACTTTAATCATGCTTCATGCCTGTAGATAGGGTGGCGTGTGTATTATTATATTTATTTTATTGACCCCTCTCCGTGGTCGTCGCGACGCAGTATGAACCAAATTGATCGAATTGGGCTAATTTAGGTCAGTAGATGCAGCAGAGAAACGGCGGTATCCGGGGCACTCCACAGGATGGGGCCAGAGTGAATTGTCACCAGCAATCCTTGCGGATTGAGAAAAAGTGTCGTGGGCAACCCTTCTTCTTCCAGAGTTCCCATAATGGCGCGCCGCTCATCATAGAAGGTGGAAAATGCGGCAAGCCCCAGTTTTTCCAGAAAAGGTTGCACCACCTCCGGGCCACGATGATCGATGGCGACGGGCACAACGGCCAGTCCTGCGGCTTCCAGCGCAATCCGGGCATGGGCCAGTTTGGGAAGCTCTTTTACGCAAGGAACGCACCATGTCGCCCACAGATGCACGATGGTTGGCCGACCGCGCCAGTCAGCCAGTTCATGCTCCATTCCATCCGCATCCGTGACACTCAGCGTGGGCAACGGCTGCGGCGTGCCACGTTGCAAGCTGGATGGAGGCAGCGGGTCGCTCATCACATCGGCCGCATGAAGGCGTTTGCGCGGGGCAAGGCCAGCGATTAGGGTGCCGCCCATCACGAGAACGCAACGTCGCCGCAGCTTCGTGACAGGCTCGCGGCGGCCATGATGATGTCGAGGCATACGATGAGTGTGGACGAGCAGGGCGGAGCGGGCAAGCCGATCGAGAGCGGCGCGAACGTGCAATGGGGCGGTCGTTTCGCGGACGGTCCATCAGCCATCATGCGTGAGATCAACGCCTCCATCGGTTTCGACAAGGTGATGTGGCGTCAGGATATCGCCGGTTCGCTCGCTCATGCCGCGATGCTGAAAAAGGTCGGCATCATCAGCGAGGAAGATGAAGCGGCCATCCGCAAAGGGCTGAGCGAAATCGGCGCAGAGATCGAAGCGGGCACGTTCGTTTTCGATGAGGCTCTCGAAGACATCCACATGAACATCGAGGCGCGGCTGAGTGAGCGGATCGGAGAGGCGGGCAAACGTCTGCACACCGCCCGCTCGCGCAACGATCAGGTGGCGACCGATTTCCGCCTGTGGACGCGCGACGCCATCGACGACATTGCGAAGCAGGTGAGGACGCTGATGCGTTCGTTGGCCGAGCGGGCGCTGGAATATGCTGATACGGCCATACCGGGCTTTACACATCTCCAGACAGCGCAGCCCGTAACATTCGGGCACCATCTGCTGGCGTATGTCGAAATGCTCTCGCGCGATCTTGGTCGTCTGATGGATGCCCGCAAGCGTCTGAATGAATGTCCGCTCGGTTCAGCAGCACTTGCCGGAACATCCTTTCCCATCGACCGTGACATGACGGCGCAAACTCTCGGTTTTGATCGCCCGACCTCCAATTCGCTCGATGCAGTGTCTGACCGTGACTTCGCGCTGGAATATCTCTCCGTACTCTCGATCATGGCCATGCATCTCTCGCGCTTTGCCGAGGAGATTGTGATCTGGTGCTCGGCACCGTTCAGCTTCATTCGGCTGTCGGATGCCTTCACGACAGGCTCTTCCATCATGCCGCAGAAGCGCAATCCGGACGCTGCCGAACTGGCGCGTGCGAAAGTCGGCCGCGTGCTGGGCTGTATGGTCGGACTGCTGACGGTCATGAAGGGGTTGCCGCTGGCCTATGCCAAGGACATGCAGGAGGACAAGGTGCCGGTGTTCGAGGCCACGGAGGCCATGGCGCTGACTCTTGCCGCTTGTGACGGGATGGTGCGCGACCTTCAGGCGAACACGGAGCAGATGCGCCGTTATGCAGGCTCAGGCTTCTCGACAGCGACCGATCTGGCAGACTGGCTTGTGCGTGTTCTCAAGGTGCCGTTCCGTACGGCGCATCATGTTACCGGGCGTCTGGTAGCCATGGCAGAGGCAAAAGGCGTGGACCTGCCTGATCTGAGCCTTGAGGACATGCAGTCGGTTGAGCCGGGGATCACGCCTGACATTTACTCCGTACTCACGGTGGAAGCGTCCATCGCTTCACGCACCAGCAAGGGCGGCACGGCGGGCACGAATGTGAAGCGTGAGGCGGAGGCCTGGCTTGCGCGTCTGAAGAAGAATGAGGGTGCAGCATGATGAAGCGGATTGCCGCCCTCGCGCTGGTCTGCGCGCTGGTCCTGCCGCTTGCCGCCTGTGGCAAGAAGGGGGCTCCCAAGGCGCCCGGCCCAGACGACAAAATCACCTATCCGCAGACTTATCCCGCACCTGACTGAGGGTCACGCTGCTTATTCCGCGTCGAGATCGCGTGTGCCGATACAGGCCACAGCGATCAGAAGCGGAATGGGCAACAGGAAAAAGGCAGAGGTTGCGTGGCGGGCGGGCATGGACAGGCAGGCCCCCACGAAATAACCGGCCCAGCCAAGTCCGGGAAGCGCTGCGGTGAGAGGGAAGGTGGCGCTCCCGTTGCGGCGTTTCCACAGATAGCCCCCAATGTTGTCGGCGAATTTGAGCAGGTTTGACGTCACCACGATCGTCTGCATCGACACGCCGGAAAAGCGGGAGTGGGTCTGGGCCTGAAGTGCCATCGTTACGGACAGAAGAACGGTCTCGAACAGGCTGCCTTCGAAGCCGATCTGCCACCACTGCATTCCCTGAATGATGGCAAGAAACACGGCCTCCACCAGCCACGCATGACGGGGAGCGCCGAGTGAGCGTCGAAAAACGCTGGCGAGCACACCTCCCACGAAAAAGAGGAGGATGACGGTGCCCAGCGCCGCGATGGTAGCTGTGTCTCCGTTGCCGATGGCCACACCGACCTGCGTGGTGTTGCCGGTCTGTGCGGCGGTGAACATGCCGTGCAGTTCAACAAAGCCTATGGCGTCCACATAGCCGGCCGTCGTGGCCAGCGCGAGAACGCGAAGTGCAGAGCGACCCTCGGGCGTCATGCAAATTGTCTCCGAAAACTCAGCATTCCGTGTGCGGTGGCACGGTGGCGAACGTATCGGCAGGACGCACCAGTTCAAGTAACCTTTTGCGGTCGAGAGGATCCACCAGCGCGGTTTTTGCGCGTATCAGTGCGTTGTCAGCCTGATGGCGCGCGGCGGCACGAAAGCTTTCGCTACCCATCCGTGCGAGAGCCTCCAGGCTTTTCTGGAGCCGAAGCTGGATTTCAATCAGATGCGCACCGTCGCGGGCGATCAGTGTGAAAGCATCATCGAACAGATCGATATCCCGCAACGCGGGCACATGAACATGCGGGTATTTGGGAACGTATCCCACACGCTCCATCTGCATGGTGGACCACAACGCCAGCAACCGGGTCTGCCTTCCGATCACATCCAATGCCGTTCCCGGATCATTGGTGGCGGAGGCAAGGGCGCGCTCACCGATTTCCGCCAGAACAGCGAGACAGAAGCGTGGATCCTGATCGAAGTCGCGCTCATTACCGATGGAAAAAGCCGTTCTCGCTCGCGCGATCAGACGCATGTTTTCGTCCACGTCGTTTGCAGGTGCGATCCATGCCAACGGGCTGTCCGGATAGACCATCGTGCCGGGTGGTGCCACGACATGGACAGGATGCGCGCCATTTGCCGTGGTGAGGCTGAGGACATCCATATCGACATGCTGAACATGCCCCACCACATTGGCGGGCACCGAAACAAATCCGAACGGAACGTCATCGTCTGGATTCAGCAATGGCACGCCGCCGAGCCATGGATTGGCGAGACGCTCTTCGAGGGCATGTCGCGCTTTCTCTTCAACGCGTGCTGTCGTGGCTCCGACACGACCAAAACGCGTGAGATGATCGATCCATCGCAGGAGACTCACGACAATCAGAATGATGACGGCAATCGTGACGACAAAAAGGATGACCCGTCCTCGATCGCCATAAAGCCCGGTTTTGAGCGCCACGATGCCAACGATGCTGAACAGGAACGCACCCACAAAGGTGGAAAGGACGTTCTGCGTGGTGCTGTCTTCCATCAGCAATCGCGTGGCGCGGGGTGTGACGTCGCTGGTGGCCGAGTCATAGGCCGTGATCATCACGCTCAGCGAGAAGGTGGCGACGGACAGCATGCTCGTGGCGATGATATTGAGGATGTCGCCGACAGCGTCTGCGCCGATGGAGCCTGGGATGTCCCATGGCAAATGATATTGCGCGAAAATTGCCACGATGGCTGTGATGACGCCGGCCAAAGCAATGAGAGAGGCGCGGAACCACAGGCGGCGGGTCATGTGGAGCAGCAGCCAGCGCCAACGCGGCATGAAAGTCGATCCTCGGGTGACATATTGGCGACGATAAGGAAAACGTGTTCATGTTTTTCCCGGTTTCCTGCCGTCTGAACCGGATCATGACGCTTGACAAGTGCAGGGGGTGAGTGTCTTTCATGGGCGCCATCGTTCGCGGTGATCGCGGACGCCTGATTTGTGAACCCGGCCCGCCGCTGTCCTTGAGGGATGCGATCGCGGGCAAGTCGTTTCGCATATTGGCGGAGCGCAGGCATGTCGGGGCTTTTGGCTCCGGCTGGGAAAAAGTTTCCACATGGCTTCAGCCACACAGACAGCCGACCATTTCAATGGCGAGGATTTCGCCGCCCTGCTGGACGAGACCCTCGGTCAGGATAGCGGTTTTGAAGGTTCGGTGGTCACGGGACGCGTTGTCCGTCTGACCGATGATTTCGCCATTGTTGATGTTGGCCTCAAGAGCGAAGGGCGTGTCGCCCTGCGCGAATTCGGACCGGCCGGTGCGGCCTCCGAGGTCAAGCCGGGCGATCTCGTCGAACTCTACATTGAGCGTTACGAAGATCGTGATGGCTCCATCGTGCTGTCGCGCGAGAAGGCCCGTCGTGAAGAGGCGTGGACGAATCTGGAGAAGGCTTTCGAAGCCAACCAGCGCGTCAACGGCACGATTTATGGCCGCGTGAAGGGTGGATTCACGGTTGATCTGGGTGGCGCCATGGCGTTCCTTCCGGGCAGTCAGGTGGACATCCGTCCCGTGCGTGACGTGACGCCGCTGATGGGTATCCCCCAGCCGTTCCAGATCCTGAAGATGGACCGTTCACGCGGCAACATCGTTGTTTCCCGCCGTGCGGTTCTTGAAGAGACGCGCGCCGAGCAGCGCAGCGAGCTGATTCAGGGCCTCAAGGAAGGCATGATCCTCGACGGCGTGGTCAAGAACATCACCGACTACGGCGCGTTCGTGGATCTGGGTGGCGTCGATGGCCTGCTGCATGTCACCGACATCGCCTGGAAGCGCATCAATCACCCGTCCGAGGCTCTGCAAATCGGCCAGCCGGTTCGCGTGCAGGTCATCCGCTTCAACCCCGAGACGCAGCGCATTTCGCTGGGCATGAAGCAGCTTGAGGCCGATCCTTGGGAGAACGTGGCGCTCAAGTATCCGCCGGGCGCACGCTTCACCGGTCGCGTCACGAACATCACCGATTACGGCGCGTTCGTGGAGCTGGAGCCGGGCGTCGAGGGTCTGGTGCACGTTTCCGAGATGTCCTGGACGAAGAAGAACGTCCATCCGGGCAAGATCGTGGCGACTTCGCAGGAAGTGGACGTCATGGTTCTGGATGTGGACAGCGCGAAGCGCCGCATCTCGCTTGGTCTCAAGCAGGTTCAGCGCAACCCGTGGGAGCAGTTCGCCGAAGAGCACAAGGTTGGCTCCGAGGTCGAGGGCGAGATACGCAACATCACGGAGTTCGGTCTGTTCATCGGCCTGTCCGCAGACATCGACGGCATGGTCCACATGTCCGACCTGTCGTGGGACGATGCGGGCGAAGAGGCCATGAAGAACTACGAGAAGGGCCAGGTCGTGAAGGCCAAGGTTCTCGATGTGGACGTCGAGAAGGAGCGCATCTCTCTGGGTATCAAGCAGCTGCATGAAGATCCGGCTGCGGGCGTTCTGTCGCATGTCCAGAAGGGCGCGATCGTGACCTGCGTGGTGACGGCGGTTCAGGCCAATGGCATCGAAGTCAAGGTTGACGACGTTCTGTCCGGCTTTATCCGTCGTGCCGAGCTTGCTCGCGACAAGGCCGACCAGCGTCCGGAGCGTTTCGCTGTCGGCGAGAAGGTCGATGCGAAGGTTGTCTCGGTTGACCGTGCTTCCCGCAAGCTGGCGCTCACGATCCGGGGCCGCGAGCAGGACGAGGACAAGCAGGCGATCAACGAGTATGGCTCGTCCGACAGCGGCGCGTCGCTGGGCGATATTCTGGGTGCTGCGAT
Organism: Acetobacter estunensis; assembly: GCF_011516945.1. GTDB lineage: Bacteria > Pseudomonadota > Alphaproteobacteria > Acetobacterales > Acetobacteraceae > Acetobacter > Acetobacter estunensis. The sequence goes on along the minus strand of NZ_WOTH01000002.1, from coordinate 151,518 downwards.
CCGTCGTCGGAACACCGACAGCTGATCGGAGCGTTCCAGACGTTGTGACCAAGGAATGGCATCTCTTAGGAGATGCCATTTTTTTTGTGATATCCGTCTCAAACGACTGGAATGAAGGTCTTTTGTCAGACCTTACTTTGCGGTAGGGTCCGCGCACATAGACGTGATGTGCGGTTGGGCAGTAATAGGGAAGGCGGGGCGGCAACGTCCGCGTAGATCAATGGCAGTCATCTACAACACGAACTACACGCACAACCCGAACTACTACCTGACGCTGGCGTTTGAGCGGGCCGCCAGAACCGTTCTTGGCGACGAAAACGTCGTTGTTGCGGACAACATGACACTGGCCGGGCTGGCCGCAGCGGGTGAGCATGACGTGCTGATCTGCATCGACGGACAGCGGATCAACATGGAGTTGATGCGCCGGGTGCGTCCGGCCTTCAAGACAATGATCTTCTGGGCGTTCGAAGATCCGTTCATGGTGCCGTTCAACGTCGATAACATGGGCGTGTTCGATTACGTCTTCACCAACGATCCGTCCTGTACCGAATTCTACGGCAGCAAAGGACACTATTTGCCGCTGGCCGCGAGTCTCTCGCTGCATGAGCGCAAGGTTAAATCTGCCGCAGATCTCGATTATGACATCTTCTTTGCTGGCACGATGTGGCCCAACCGCGTGGAAACATTGCGGCGCGTCATTACGGCGTTTCCCGAGGCGCGGATCAAGCTGGTCTGCCCGGGCAACGAATACCTGCCCCCGCTGCCGGCCGATCTGGCCGATCTGGCCATCCAGCGCCCCATTAGTCATGAAGCGTTCATCGACTTTGCCAATGCCAGCGCCGTGACGCTGACCATGTTCCGCGATTATGCCAGTCATGGCGACGTGGGGCAGGCAACAGCGCCGGGTCCACGTTTTTATGAGCTTGGCCTTGCTGGTACCGCACAGGTTGTCGAAGCGGGTGAGCAGTTGGACGAACGCTACATCAACGAAGTCGGAGGCGTGGCGCTCTCACGCTCGGTGGAAGGCGTTGTGGCGCATATTGACGCCCTGCTGTCCAACAAGAGCCTGCGTCGCAAGCAGGCGGTTGCTGCCCAGAAGGCTGTTCTGGAAAACCATCTCTACGATCACCGTCTGCGTCGCATGATGGAAGTGACGGGGGCCGATTTCCTTCGTCATCCGAAAACTGCTGCTTCCGTTCCCGCGCGTCGCGGTCGTCTTCGTGTGCTGATGTGCACGCATTCCACCATTCATGAGCAGACATGGGGTGGCGTGGAGGTCTATCAGCAGACCATCGCCTCCATGCTTCTGCGTGATGTGGAGTTCTTCTACTGGCTCCACCGTGACGGCATGTGCCGTCTGACGGATGCGAGCGGCCGGGAGATCGAGAGCTTCGATGTGCCGGATACGGGATGGCTCGACACGTTGTGTGACGGTGCTGAGGAAATGGCGTTCTCCGCTGCTCTCAGTCAGTACAATTTCGATATCGTGCACTTCCAGCATCTTGGGCATCACTGCCTGTCACTGCCCATCATCGCCAAGGCCAATGGCGTGGGCGTGGTGTTCTCGGCGCATGATTTCTTCCTGATCTCGTCGCGCTACAATCTGCTCAATCACGAGCTTCGCTATTGCGAGGAAGACGTGAAATGGGTGCTGGCGGCAGACAACTCACTCAAGCGTTCCGATAATGTCGAGTTCGGTGGCGAGCAGACCCGTCGCGCGTTCGTGGCGACCATGCTCAACTCGATCGACACGATCCTTTTTGGCACGAAGCACTCCCACGATCTCATGCACGAGGTCTATCCGCATCTCGATCACAAGGAGAGTCTGACCCTCGGCATTCCTTCGCCCGAGACGACGGCTCCCGTTCTGCCCAAGCCTTATGAACCGCTTGAGGGGCGCAGGCTTTCTGTCGCGATCATCGGCAATTTCCTGCGCACCAAGGGCGCGGATGCCGTGCTGGGCGTGATCGAGATGGCGAACCCGGATCTCTTCGAGTTCCATATCTTTGGATATGTCCATCCTGAATATGAAGGCATTCTCAACAACCTCCATCGTTCCAACGTGCATGTCTATGGCCGCTATTCCGCCGGTGACATCGACGCGCTGAAGGTGGCGGATGTCGCGCTCAACCTGTCCATCTGGCCCGAGACCTATTGCATCTCGCTGTCCGAAGCATGGCAGAACGGCCTGATCCCCATCGTGACCGATGTCGGCGCATTGGGAGATCGTGTGATTGACGGCGTGAACGGCTTCAAGGTGCCCATCGGCGCACCGGCCGACGTGCTCCAGCGACTGGAGTTGATCCGGTGCAGCGAGACCACGCGCAAGAGCCTGATGGAGAATATCGGCCCGCAATTGTGGACGAACGCACGCGATTATGGGGAAGCATTGTTGAATGTTTACCGTGACGTCGCACCGCGACGGGATATGGGAAGCAGCAACGTCCAGTTCGACGTGGGGCAGGTGCATCTCCTGCCGCATCCATCATGGAAGCACCAAGCGCCACCGCGTCATATCTTCGATCCGCCAACGACCCGCGATCTTTCGATCGAACTGCCGGAAGTCGTATCTGACTGGTCGTCCATTCAGGGCGCCGAGTACTACATCGATGATGTCTGCCGCCATGTGTTCGCGGAAGTGGATGACGAAGATTTCGTCACGGCTTCCGACTTCCACATCCGTGGCTGGTATGTGGTGCCCGGCGTTTCCGGTTCCGGCCATCTCTATGCCGCACTGATCGGTGATGAAGAGAGTGCGCCCATCTTCATCCCGACGCATCGGGAAGTGCGTTCCGATGTGGGAGGGTTGTTCCCCGGTGCCCCGCGTCGTTCCGGTTTCTTCGCGCAGGTCGCGCTGCGCGGGAAATGGTGTGAGGGCGTGTTCAGGATCGGACTCGTCAATGTCGTGCACGGCAAGGGGTCTTTCCAGCTCACTTCGATCCAGATCGAGGTTGAGGGCGGTCAGATCATTGGAATCGCACGGATTCCTCCTTCCAATGGCCAGATTCTGCGCGACTTCGAGCGGATATCGGAAAGCGACGGTCTGCTGCGCGGCGTAAAGCTCAGCGCGCTTGCACAGCCCATCACTCAGGCTTTCAAGGGCGATCTGGAGTTCTACATCGATCACTTCAGCGGTCTGATCGAGGATGGCGGCCGTCATGAGCGTGATGACGAGGCCAGTGACATTATCATTCGTGGCTGGGCGTTCCTGCGCGGTCTTTCACGGGCTGGTCAGGTCTATGTCGCCTTCGTGAATGAAGAGAATGGAGACGTTCTGTTCTTTGCCACTTCCCGCCTGATCCGTCAGGACGTGCAGACGATCTTCCCGGATGCGCCTCTCTGCGTTGGCTTCGTGGGTAACCTCTCGCTGAAGCGGGGCTATAACGAGAAGCTCAACGGCTGGTATCGCGTGTGCCTGCTGAACGTAGTGGGAGAAGATGGCGGCATGCGTCCAACCAATATCCGGGTGCTCTGCGAGGACAATGAGGTGCGATCTGTTGAGCAGGTCGGGCTGGAAGAGGTCGTCGTGGGGTTCTGCGATAATGTTGGCCGGGCTCTTGTCGAAATCTAAGGACATGAGCGTTTTCCCGTCTGAGCAAGGCTGCGCGTGATGTTGGATGAGGACGTGCTGCCCTGTGCTCTGGAATGGGACGCCACCACCTCCAGTGTGCCGCAATGGGCACGTTTCGAGGCGGCATGGTACGTAGCATCGTACCCAGAGGCGAAAGACGCCATTGCAAGCGGTGCGTGCGAAGACGCTCTCGATCACTACCGCAGACTGGGACAGACCAAAGGATTCTCTCCCAATATATGGTTCGATGAGGCTTGGTATCGGGCAACCAATCCCGATGTCGTAGCTGCGATCAAAGCTGGTGATCTGCTTTCAGGTTTTCAGCATTATTTGCACTACGGTCATCCGGACCGGTCTCCTCACTGGTTATTCTCCGAAGCATTTTATCGTGCGGCTAATCCCGAACTGACGGAGCAGGCGCTCAAAGCCACCGGCCATGCGAACGGCTATGCGCATTACCTGTCCGGTAGTGAAGCGGATTTTCGCACGGGTTCTCTTTTTTTCGATCCATCGGTGCGACGGCCTGAAGTCAGAACCAGGGCCAATCATCCCACATCGGAAAATGACAATGCCGGACCATTCGGTGCGTTCCTGAGAAGTCCGAAAGAAGCTGCCGACCAGAAGCGGTGTTCTTGGTATTTCGATCCCCACTGGTATCTCGAACACTACCCTCAGGCGCGAGCAGAGGTGGAAGCCGGGAAATACCGTAATGCCCTCCACCATTATCTGACGACCGGAGAGCGGGACGGACTCTCGCCGCAGGCAGGTTTTTCGGAAGATTTCTATCGGGCGACGTATCCCGATGTGGAGGAGTGTATCGTCGCAGGCCACTTCCGCTCCGGCTACGACCATTTTCTGGCTGCCGGTGCGATGGAAGGCCGTCAGCCTGCACAGGATGTGCCTCTTGCGACCTATGCTTCACAGGCGTTTGTGCGGGAAGACGTGGACAGTGGCATCTTCCGTGATCCTTTTGCGCATTGGGTGGCGCATGAGGAACATCGAAAGAACATTGTTCCCGATGAGATTCACACCAAGATGATGTTCTGTCGGGAAGCGGCTGGACTGCTGGTGGATGCGGGGCGGAAGCCTCTCGACTTCTCGTATGAAGGGCGTCCGGCAGTCAGCATTCTCATGGTGCTGCACAACCAATTTCCCTTGACCATGATGGCGCTATCGGCCCTGCGCGGATGCTTCCGTGGAGCGATCGATCTCATCATTATTGATTCGGGTTCGCGCGATGAGACGCGCGATCTGGAACATTACGTGCAGGGCGCGACCATCCGCCATCTGGAGCATAATGCGAGTTTCCTCCTCTCGTGCAACATGGCGCTGGAGATGGCGAAGGCCGAGGCGGTCCTGTATCTGAACAATGACGTCAGGCTTGCGCCCGGTGCGATTGAAAACGGCCTGCGCCGTCTTGGCTCCGATGGACGTATTGGCGCGGTCGGCGGCAAGATCATCCGTACGAATGGAAAACTTCAGGAAGCTGGATCGATCATCTGGCGTGACGGTGGGGCTTACGGGTATCTGCGCGATGCCGATCCCAATTGTCCCGAAGCGAACTTCGTGCGGGACGTGGACTATTGTTCGGGGCCATTCCTGCTCGTGCCGACGAAGCTTGCCCGCAACATGGGCGGTTTCGACACGGCTTATGCGCCCGCGTATTTCGAGGAGTCCGATTTCTGCGTACGGCTGATCCGCAGCGGATACCGCGTGGTTTACGATCCGTCTGTCGTGATCGAACATCTGGAATTCGGATCGTCCAGTTCATCGGCCTCTCACGCGCTGATGCAACGCAACCGACGCATCTTTCTCTCGAAACAGGCGGACTTCCTGCGCAACCAGTATCCGGCGCATCTGAGTAACGTTGTGATGGCGCGTTCGCGTCCACCCACGCAGCCGCGGGTTCTATTCATCGAGGATCGCGTGCCGTTGCGGCGCCTTGGATCGGGATATGTGCGGTCAAACGACATCGTGCGCAGCATGGCGCGCCAAGGATGCACTGTAACGATCTTTCCTGTGGATGCGTATTACCACTCACTGGGCAGCATCTATGGCGATTTTCCCGATACGGTAGAAGTTCTGTTCGACCGTTCCGCACGGGATCTCGACGGTTTTCTGGAAGAGCGTGCAGGGGCTTTCGATCTGGTCTGGATCGGGCGCACGCATAATTTGGCGCGGTTGCTGCCTGTTCTGCACAAGAACCACCGCTATCTTCCCGGAACGCGCTTCGTGCTCGACACGGAAGCGGTTGTCAGCCCGCGTCTGCGTCTGCGTGATGAGGTGTTGGAGAAGGGGGCTGATGCCACGCGTCCGGCGCTGGAGGACGAACTTCGGAGCGAGTTCGAGTGCGCGTATTTCTGCCAGCAGGTTGTGGCCGTAAATGAGCACGAAGCCGAGATGATCCGTCAGGCGGGACATGGAAATGTCACCGTTCTGGGACATTCGCTGCGTCCTTCTCCCACACCGCGCTCTTTCGGTGAGCGGCATGGCCTGCTCTTCGTGGGTGCGATTGTTGACGAGGAATCACCCAATCTGGATGGGTTGCTGTGGTTCGCGCGTGAAGTGATGCCCCTTGTGCGTGCGGAACTTGGTCCGGATACGCGCCTGACGGTTGTGGGGTCATGCTCTCGCGGTGTGGATCTGCGTCCGTTACACGCATGCGAAGGACTGGAAATCGTTGGAGAAGCGGAGGATCTGCGTGGTTTCCATGACAGCCACCGAGTTTTTGTCGCACCGACCCGCTTCGCTGGAGGTATCCCCTACAAGATCCACGAAAGTGCCGCTCTGGGGCTGCCGGTTGTGGCGAGTGATCTGTTGATCGAGCAACTGGGCTGGACAGCGGAGAGGGATATTCTCTCCGGCGGCAAGCCCGATCCGCAGCGTTTTGCAGCATCAATCGTGGAATTGTACCGCAATCAGGCTTTGTGGGGGAACGTGCGGGACGCTGCGATCGGACGGGTGGAACAGGAATGCGATCCGGCGCGGTTCGATGCTGCTGTTGCCGGAATTCTGAAAAATGTGCGCCGGGCTGACGCCCTGTTGCGAGTTGGATGAACCGAGAAGCTTCGGGCTGGAGAGAAGAGATGACAAAGACGGGTGAGTATTCCGGAAGGGTTCTGATCTGCAGTGGTGGCCGGTTCGAATCCCAGGCCAATGCGCAGATCCGTGAATCCATCATGGCGGGTTGGGCAGAGTGCTTTGGCGAAGAAAATGTGGTGGCCGCCAATATCAGCGGCGCGGCTGCGGCCATCCGTTATCTCAAACCCACCATTGTGTTCGGTATAGGCTCCTATCTTCCCGAGAGCACCTATTTTGGTGAGGTCAACCGCGAAGCCAAGAAAATTGGCGCGGCTACCGTCTTCTGGGCGACGGAAGATCCCTATGAGCAGGATGCGAATTATCGCATTGCCAATGATTTCGACGCGATCTTTTCATGCGAACGGTGGGGATCGAATTTCTACACCCGCAAGGATGTCTGGCATCTTCCGCTAGCTGCCTGCCCCAAGCTGCATTACCGTCCCATCAATGAGGCCGTGGAGCGCACCATCGACGTGCTGTTCTGCGGCGTGGCCTTTACCAATCGTAAGGACATCGTGCGTGGCCTTCTCCCAAGCCTGCGCAATCTGAATATCAAGATCATCGGACCGGGTTGGGGTGAGCTTGGTATCGGCTTCTCGGATGCGCGTCTTGAAAAAGAACAGCTTGTCCAATTTTATCAGCGCTCCAAACTGGTTCTCAACCTGGGACGTAGCCTGAACTTCGAGAACAAGCGCTTTATGATCGCGCCGTCCACACCCGGACCGCGTACCTTCGAGGCTGCCGCTGCGGGGGCTCTTCAGGTATTTCACGAGGATACCTACGAGATCCGTCGTTACTACACGAAGGACGAGATTCCTTCCTTCTCGAACCGTCGCGAGTTCGACAAGCTGATTGCAACTTATCTCGACAACGATGCCCTCCGGCTGGAAACCGCCAAAAAGGCGCAGGCACGCACTATGGCGGATCACACATATGGTCATCGTATTCGGCAGGCACTGGGAATCCTGAAGGAAAATGGAATCCTCCAGAGCTGAAAGGATTCCTCTTCCTTCCATCTCTGCACGTCTAGATGGAAGGAAGGGAGGGTTTAATATCCCTCTGGATTGGAACAGAAGAGAAGGGGTAGGAACCCGACTTTCAGCATTGGATTGGACAGCATTTTTTGCGTTAGAAAGAGTGTGAGCAATCTTTCGGCAAAATGCCCCATTTGACGATCCGGTTCGCCACGTTTCTCGATGAGATGGTTCATCACGTCCCACCACAATGTCATGTATTCGTGAAAAATGGATGTTTTCATAATATACATATTGCAATAACAACCCATTTCCGTGTCTGAAATGGCGTCAAGATCAAAGCGGTTGTTTATATCAACATGACGAATAGCTGCGATCAGGTCATCCCAGCCTTCCTGCCCCAAAAAACCGGCGAAAAGATCCCGTACAAGCACCCCTCGATGGGGGCGTTGGCAGATAATGTCATGTGAGCCGACAAAGTCGAGGATGTGGTCCGTTTCTTCGGAAGCCATCGTGCTACGTTGAGCGACATAGAAAGAGAATGTTTCCGAAGAAACTGGATAAGTTTGCTCTGACTTTTGGACGGCCTCCCGCCGACGAACATTAAACAACTCGCTATTTATGTCCGGCGTTAGATTGCGCCCCATGAAATCGAGGAAGAACTTTCTTCGCTGGTGTTCGAAACCGATATATTCATAACGGTCACAGAGATTTTTCCAGACAAAGTATTGTCCTCGCATTTCAGAATGCGTGTTCTTTCGACTGATATTAATTCCGTCCAGATCGCCCTGCCATGAGCCACCGGAACAACTGTAGCTTCCCGTTACGAGATCTGAGAAGAGGAAAGATGATCGCTTTATACGAGGAGGTTGATGCAGGAGAGTAAATATCTTGAGTGAAGCCATCTTGATGCAAAGTCCGTTTTTGTCTCGATATCTGTGAAAGATGTCGGCTGTTTTTGGCTGAATATCAACGAATTTTTAAGAATCTCGTCCTTGCTTCAAATTTAAGATTTTTGATGATGAGCTTTCTCTTGCTCCTGATTGGCAAGGAAGAGGCAAGGCGGTAACCTACTCCAATGGCCGACCCGATTGATTTTTCCACACCCGACCCGAGTGTTCGGGAATTGCTGGCAACGCATCCAGATCTCTCATTGGATGCGCATGATGGACTTCTGTTTGAACAGGTCCCGCTGGAGACGATTGCCCACCATGTCGGCACGCCGTGCTGGGTAATGAGCTCTGGCACATTGCGTAAACGTGCCGCACGGCTTCTTGGCGCGATGGAGGCCGCAGGTCTTTCCGTTTCAGCGCATTTCGCCGTCAAAGCGAACGATCACCTTGCCGTGCTTCGCATTCTTTCGGAATGTGAGCTTGGTGCGGACGTGGTCAGTGGCGGTGAACTTCTGCGCGCGCGCAAGGTAGGGATTCCGGCGTCGAAAATCGTCTTTTCCGGTGTGGGCAAGACAGACGTGGAACTGCGACTGGCGCTGGAAGAGCGTATCGCCCAGATCAATGTCGAAAGCGTTGAGGAACTGGAAATCATTTCTGCGCTGGCCAGTGGCATGGACCGCGAGATCAATATCGTCTTACGCGTGAACCCGGATGTGGACGCCAAGACACACGCCAAGATCACCACGGGCGTTGCGGGCAACAAGTTCGGCATCCCTTATGACGAGGCGCTGCCGCTCTATCGCCGTGCGCGGGAATTGCCGGGAGTGAAGGCTGTTGGCTATGCCGTTCATATCGGGAGCCAGATCCTCACGGTTGCGCCATATCGGGCCGCCTACGCCCGGATCGCCGAACTGGTGCGCGCCACACGTGCGGAAGGGCTGGCTGTTTCGGTCGTGGATTGTGGCGGCGGACTGGGCATTTGTTACCGTGACGAGGGCGAGGGATCGCCAGATGCGTGGGCGGGAGCGATCCGTGCGGAATTGGGTGATCTGGACGTGCGACTGGCCATTGAGCCGGGACGCTGGATAGCCGCTCCTGCAGGCGTGCTGTTGGCGAGTGTCGTGCTGCGCAAGGCCGTTACAGGAGGGGCGTCTTTCCTCGTGCTCAATGCCGCAATGAACGATCTGTTGAGACCTTCGCTGTACGACGCATGGCATGGAATTGTGCCTCTCTCAGCCCGTGACGCCATGGGAAAACCGGAAGTAGTTTCCGTTGTCGGGCCGGTGTGCGAGAGCGGGGATACCTTTGCGCAGGCACGGTTGCTGCCTCATCTTCAGCGGGGCGCGCATGTGGCCATTCTCGATACGGGAGCTTATGGCGCAGTGATGAGTTCCACGTATAACGCCCGTCCTCTGGCAGCAGAGGTTCTGGTGGACGGTCACACATGGAGCGTGATCCGCCCGAGGCAGACGGTTGAGGAACTGTGGGGGAACGAACGCTTTCCAGATGGTTCTGAAGAGGCGGCATGAGTGAAGCCGGACCGCAGCATCTGACAAACGCGACAACACTCGCGCTTCCACGGGAGGCAGGGCTGGCAGCCGTGCGGCAGCGTGCTCGGCGTCTGGTGGCAGGCGAGCGTCTGATTGTCAGGCTGTCCCCTGCTGTGTCCGTTGTCGGTCTTTATGGTCTTTCGGGTCTTCTGCGTGTTCCTCAGTCCTTGCCGGACTGGTTGCATGCGTGTGTAGAAATCGGAACCGCCGGAGTGGTCGTGTGGCTAGTGCGGCGGGGGTTGCGTGGCTTTGTGCCACCATCGCGTGCTGTTACCGATCGGCGTATCGAGATGGCCTCCGGCCTGAAAAATCGCCCTCTCGAAGCACTGGCCGATCTTCCAGCCCATATCGGTGCGGAAGGTCTGTGGGGCGTTCATCAGCAAAGAATATTGGCCGCTCTGGGGCCGTTGCGAACGGGCGGGGTGCGGCTCGCATCCCTCAAAGGAGCAAGCTGTGCCGCGATCGTGCTGCTTGCCTGTGCGGGTGCCGGTGTAATCGCGGGTTCTCATGCTCCGGGACGGCTGGTGGCGGCTCTTGTTCCGGGTATCGACGACCCGGATGTGCCTTTGCCACGTGTTGAAGCGTGGATCACGCCGCCTTCCTACGCGTCCTCGGCTCCCGTGTTTCTTGGAAAAGATGGGGCGTCGTCTGGTGTCGTGCCGGAAGGTTCCGTGCTTGTGGCAACGATCAGCGGACTGCCGGCAGCGCCGCGGGTGCGCGGCGATTTTCGTAATCTGGTTACGCAACCACTGGGAGACCAGTCGTGGCGTGTGCAGGCCGTGCTAAGTGGATCCGGTTCGTTGGCGCTTACCAGCCGGGGACGGACCATCGCGTCATGGCAACTGAATGTAGCGCCTGACCGGATGCCGCAGGTCGCATGGGGCGAGCATCCGGGTGGTGAAAAAGGAGGACGTCGGACGCGGCTGCCCTATCGGGCGGCCCATGCCTACGGTCTCGACACGCTGACGGTCGAAATGCGGCTCGCCCATCCCGGATTGCTGGGTAGCTCGCGTGTTTTCAAGGTTCCCGTGCCTCTGTCCGGTCATCCTCTGGAAGCGAAGGGCGCAATCACGCCCGATCTCTCGGACGATCCATGGGCCGGGGAAGAGGTGGTCGGCGTGCTGGTGGCAAAGAGCGTCAGCGGCAAGGAGGCGCGCAGTAACGCTGCGACATTCCGGTTGGGGTCACGAAAATTTCGCTCTCCCGTCGCACGGGCTGTGCTGGATCTACGGCGACGTCTCGCGCTGGGTGGAGAAGGCCGATCCGAAGCAGCGCAGGATCTGGCCGCACTGGGTGACACTCCCGGTCCCATTGCCGAGAACACCGGAACCTTTCTCAATCTGGCGGCCATCGTAGCTCTGCTGAATAACGCGGATGTGGACGACCCAGCGGCCCGTGATGAAGCGGTCGGTCGCCTGTGGGATCTGGCGCTCGACATTGAGGATCAGTTGCACGGGGGGCGTGAAGCCGCGCTCGCGTCGATTGATGTCCGGGCGGCCCAAGAAGCCGTATCGCAGCAGTTGCAGCATATGCGTCAGGATAATGCGCATGGACAGCAGGATCAGGCGGAACTGAAGAAGCGGATGGATGATCTGCGGAGTGCTATTTCGCGCAAAATGCAGACATTGGCCGAACAGGCCATTCGCAATGGCACAGCAATTCCCGATCTGCCGGGTCTCACGAAATCGGGGGATCAGGCTTTCCGCAAGTTGATGGAGCGTTTGCAGAACGACGCCGCTGAGGGGCATGGGGGCGATGCGATGGAGAAACTCCAGCAATTGGAGGATTCCGTCGAGAAGATGCGTAACGCTACGCCGCAGGACATGGCCAAGCTCGCCCAGCAGATGGTGGCGCAACAGAAACTTCGGGAGCAGGCGGCCGGACTGGACGATCTGGTGCGCCAGCAGTCCGGCTTGCTCGATCATGCTCAGTCGCGTCTGGACAAGGCCCGACGTCAGGCAGGAGAGGGGCAGCCTCCACAGGGTGGTGGTGAAGAGGACATGGGAAGCATGTCCACGACCGAACTTTTGCAGAAACTGGGGCTCGTACCTCCCGATTCCGGGAGTTCGCCTGCGCCCGCACAACAGGCGCCGACCCCTCCGACCAGCCCATCATCGGAGCAGGAAAAAGCGGCGTCTGCGGAACAGACGCATAATGACGCAGCGGCGCAACATGCTCTGACACGTGCGACGCAGGAACTTGGCAGCGAGTTCAAACAGCTTTCCGGCAAGGATGTCCCGGCCTTTTCCACGGCTGAGAAAGCCATGAAGGATGCACGGCATGCTCTGGCGCAAGGAGACGATCAGGCAGCGTCTCAAGCACAATCTGCGGCTCTCAAGGCTCTTCAGCAGGGACGTGGGCAGATGAAGCAGGCGTTGCAGAGCAATGGTGGAGGCGGATCCGGCTCTACGACGTTTCTACCTTCTTTCGGAGGGCAGGGTCAGGAAGGCGAGGGACAACAGGGCGGCGGAGACGAGGACAACGCCTCTGGACATGATGGAGGTTCGGACCGCGATCGGGAGACCGATCGTGATCCACTGGGACGGGCAACAGGTGAGGGCAAGGACTCAGCCGTCGATCAGGGAGGAAAGCTGCCCGATACGCTGTCGCGTGAACGGGCGCATGAAATCGAGGAAGAACTGCGCCGTCGTGACTCCGACCGCACACGCCCAAAGGAAGAACTCGATTATCTGGACCGACTGCTCAAGTCGTTCTGAGATGCATGGCCGCTGGCCAGCAGGGCGTTACAGTGTGAGGTGACGATATCTCTCGCGTGGCTCGCTGGAGAAGAGGCGTTCAGAAGCGCGCGAACATCGGCTTCACGAAACCCATGCTTCTGCCAGTGACGCAGAAAGAGAGTAAGCGCATTTTTGAGGGCGGGAGATGTCTCTTGTGCACGCTGGACGTCACGCAGAGTGATAAGGATCAACCCACGCTCTAAAATGGTCAGAGAGCGCTCCATGTAGGGCAGGAGTGCTGGAGCGGGGATGCGCGAGACCACGCGTGTCAGACGCACCAGACTGTTGGCGTTCTGTACCAGCCATTCATGTGGGTCGAGCCGATTGCTGTCACGTGCAAGGGCGCGCAACTGGCTTCCGATCCAGCGCTCCGTGCTGCGCATATGGCGGTCGAGCCGGAACGGCATGATGCTGCGGTAGGTCCAGCGAGCAAACAGGATGGCGCACAGAAAAGCCATTGCACCATTGAGAAAACCGATTTCGTCGTAACGTCCCTGATTGGAGGGGCCGATCAGCACAGGCAGAAACATGTTGAAGGAAAAGGCGTAGCCGGACGTTTCCGCACGTGTGGCCGCGAGACCGCCGACGACCATGAAGGGCATCAGCACAACGACAAGCAGTTCCGGGGATGTGACAGCGGGAACAAGAAGAAAGGCGCACAGAGTGGCCGCCGCCACGCTGAAGATGCCTCCTGCAAGAAAACTGGATGATGCCAGCAGAGGATTTTCCCGGGTAGCGAGAAGGCCATAGACCAGCGAGACGAACGAAACAAAACTTAGTCCTGCTGGCCACGCTGTGGTTTCCCAGATGAGCCATGCTCCGAGAATACCGCCACAGGCGCGCAATCCGTTGTCGCGTGCGTCGCTGAAGCTACGCCGGGAGAACACACGGAAGCGGAAGCGATCACCGTGGCGCGGCACTTCGCAGGCATGAATATGTCCTTCCAACCTATTCCAATCATGGGCAAGCCAGTGGTTTTCGGCGGGCTCTCCGGCCAGAACCTCCACCCGGCTTCGGGCAAGCAGCGCCACGAGACAGGCGAGGGCGGCCCGCGCATGATCCGCCACGCGAAGATGTGGCCCCATTTCCATGGCGTCATAGGTCAAGCGGTTGTTGGCTTGCGCAAGTTCCCCCAGAAGCTGGAAGCGGACGGTCGGGTCATCCTTCCGTTCATGGGCATGGAGAATGATCTCGCTTACGGAGGAACGAAGAGCGTAAAGCCGGTTGAGCAGGCGGAGGTGCGCTTTTGCCTGCAAATTGGGCATGGAGAGGATGGCCAGAAGCGTTTCGCAAAGCACGCCGAGGATGATGTAGGTGCCGCGAGATACCGCCACATCGAACACTGTGTCGGGGTTGCTGGCAGCACCTGTGGCCACAATGGTGGAGGTGAAACTTGCCACCAGAAGACCGTAGGTTGGATATCCGTCCAGCAGGGTGGCGGTAGCGCAGCATATGCCCACCCAGAGTGCGAGGACAGGAAAGAAAAGGCCGGACTGTTGGGGAAAAGCGGCAATCAGCGCCATGGCGGCCATACAGCCGATGACAGTTCCCACAACGCGCCACCGGGCCTTGGCAAGACTTTCTCCCCGGGACGTAAGAGCGACAACCCATACGGTGAGTGGCGCCCACGCCGGACTGTCCAGTTCCATCCACATGGCGATGAGAAGCGAGATGGCGGCGGCGAAAGACGTCCGTACCGCAAACACGAAGGAGGGGAAGGTCGGGGCGAGCAGCCACTCCCATGTGTTGAAATGAAAAAAGGTGCGGCTGGAGAGAGCGGACATGACAATGGCCCCGGTGCCTCAGGCAGACCGTCCGGGTCCAAGCGTTTGTCGTGATGTCTTCATAAGCACTGTTTATGAAGGGCGTCAGAGGGTGAAAACATCATCCAGTGAAAGCCGGCAGCCAATTTCCCACATGCGGGTTGTCAGTGCGGTCTGCATCGGGCGGGCCAGTCTGACGAGGCCGATCGTACTTCCGTTGGTTGGTGCAAGTTTTCTTATCTGAAGAGGACCATCGGGTGTCGCCTGAAGTGGAAGGGCGGCAACTGGCAGTATCGTGGCAATCCGTCCGTTGAGCAGTTCCGCATGCAGAAGTGTCACGGAATTGGTTTCAAGAGTGATGGTAGGTGTGACGCCAGCAGACTGAAAGGCTGCATTTACGAACTGGCGGCAGCGCATGTCGTTGTTCAACAGACCCAGCGGCAGATCGCTCAACTCCTCCCAGCCAATATGCCGTGCGCCGGGGAGGGCAACGCCCGGAGCCGCAGCGAGAACCTGCTGTTCATCGTAGAGAGGATGAGTGTCGAAAAGACCACCGGCTGGCACCTGATCGAGATACATCAGGGCCAGTTGGCTGCGGTGTTCCTGAAGATGATGCAGGGCGTCCGCATTGGGACAGATAGTTGCGTTCACATGCAAGGCGGGCAGCACCGCCCGAAAACTTTCCAGCAACAGAGGCAGGACGAGCACGGTGGGCGGTATGGCGCACAGGCTGATGGAGCCTCCCGCGATATCTTGGGCGAAGGAGGCTTCCTGTCTGAGATGTCCAAGATCGGCCAAGGTCTCATGTGCCCAGGCCAGCACACGTTCCCCTGCGGGCGTGAATCCCTGAAAGCGTCGGTTACGCTGGATGATAGTGAGTCCGAGCTCGTTTTCCAGCTGGCGTATGGCTGCGGAAAGAGCGGGCTGAGACACGCCACAATGCTCGGCGGCCCGGGAGAAATGCCGGTATTGATCCAGCGCCACGAGGTAGGTCAGTTGCCGAAGGAACATCGTCTCTTTCTTTGAGAATGTTTTAATATCAATATGTTAAATAATAAACGCAAAATCATATCTGAGATAAAAATCGACCGTGAAAAACTCGCAGCCAGTGATGTGATAAAAATATGATTTAAAAACAACGTATTTTATAAATTACATCATGTGTTATCATATTTTTCGCCTCCAAATCGCAGATTATAAAACAATATAACAACATAAGCAGTTAGAGCGAGCGCCGTGAACGCATCCTGGAAACCGATCAAGGGCTTCAGCAACGCGAATATTTGCGGAACAAAAGCACCGCCTGAGAAAGCCATTACCAGAAGCGCAGAAGCCCGCGCCACATGCGAACCACTATCCCGAATGGCCATAGGGAAAAGCGCTGGCATGATCATGGCGTTCGCAAGACCGAGAAAGGCCACGCACAGCACGGAAAGATATCCATGAGTGAAGAGGGCTGTCAGGGCAAAAAATACGCCAGCCAGAGAGGAGAGCATCATCGCGTGTTGCTGGGAGAGGAACCGGGGCACGCAGACAAGGCCGAGCACGTAACCCACCATCATCCCGGTCAACGTGAAGGCGGTGAAAAACCGTGTTTGTTCGAGTGGCAGCCCGAAACCCTGTCCATATGTGCCGATGGCGTCGCCAGCCAGCACCTCCACGCCGACATAAAGAAAAGTTGTGAGTATGCCGAATGTCAGGCGCGGAGACATGGAAAGGCGACCGGACGGAAGAGCGGTTCCGACAGGACGCACCGGATCCGGTAACCGCGAAAAGGCGACGGCCAGAGATGCGAGAAAAAGCACACCCGCCATGATGAGGTAGGGATGGTAGATGGCCTGCGCGAACCCGGAAAGAATGATTTCCCGCGCGGCTGAGGAGGGAGCGTTTTGCGCAGCCTCCACCACGCCGCCGATGTTGTGCATGACGAGGACCGCCAGCACGATGGGGGCAAGAATACCGGCGCATTTGTTGCACAGCCCCATGATGGCGATGCGCTGTGCAGCCCGATCGTGCGGGCCGAGAAGGCTCACATACGGATTGACCGTGACCTGAAGCTGGGTAAGGCCGCAACCAAGCACCAGCAGTCCGGCAAGCGCCCCGCTATAGGAGCGTGCTGCCACGAACTGTCCAAACAGAGCGGTGCCAATGCTCATGATGGCAAGGGCGAGTGCCAGTCCACGCCTGAGTCCCATCCTGTCGGTGATCCACGCGGCGGGTAGGGCAAAAAACAGATAGGAAAGATAGAAGACGAACGGAACCAGAAAGGCGCCCGTGTCGGAGAGGGAAAAAGCCACTCTCACGAAAGCGATGAGCGGACCGTTCAGCCATGTCACGAAGCCGATGAGGAAAAAGAGCGCGGCTGTTGCGATCAACGGAGGCCAGCCATAGGACCCGGCCGGGCAGCGATCATGGCGTGATGGGACTGACGAAGACGACACGAGGGGACATTCCGGAAGGAGCAGAAGCTATCGGTGGTTAGAGCAGATCGATCCGAAAGGGAAACGGTTGGGTCTTGCAGGCATTTGAAGGTTAATGACGACGAAACAATGTGATACGTAAAACGTCATTAAAGCGCGATAGAAGGCCCGCCGAGCGCCGGTCAGAGATCAAGGATTAAGGTGAGATCATGACAAGTCGTTTTCTTGTGACCGGCGGCGCCGGTTATGTCGGCAGCCACATGGTACTGGCGCTTCTGGACGCTGGACATGAAGTGACGGTGTTCGACAGCCTGCGCACAGGCCATCGCGCGGCTGTGCCGGCTGGCGCGCGTTTCATTGAAGGCGATCTGGCGGATCTGCCGCTTCTGGATCGTGTGCTGGGCGATGGTCCATGGGACTGCGTATTCCATTTTGCGGCACTCTCACTGGTAGGCGAAAGCATGGAACATCCGATGATGTACATGTCCGCCAACGGTGGGCTGGGTTTCGGACTGATCGACGCCTGCGTGCGTAACGGCGTGAAGCGCTTCGTCTTCTCTTCCACCGCTGCGTTGTTCGGGACGGCAGGAGACGGACCGATTGACGAGGACACGCCCGTCGATCCCGGCTCGGCTTATGGAGAGAGCAAACGCGTTGTGGAGCGTGCGCTGTACTGGGCGGATCGAATTCACGGTCTGCGCAGTGCATGCCTGCGTTATTTCAATGCCGCCGGCGCGGACCCGCAAGGCCGTGCGGGTGAGGATCATCGCCCCGAGACTCACCTCATCCCGCTTGTGATCGACGCAGCGCTAGGCCGTCGCCCGGCTCTGACCCTGTTTGGGGACGATTATCCCACCCCGGATGGAAGCTGCGTGCGCGACTACATTCATGTCACCGATCTGGCGCAGGCGCATCTTGCGGTTCTGCCACTGCTGACTGATCGTAGCGTGACCTTCAACGTGGGCACTGGACGTGGCAATTCCAATCTGGAAGTCATCCGTGCCGTCGAGCGTGTGAGTGGTCTTCCGGTGCCGTGGAAGGCAGGCCCACGCCGTGCGGGTGATCCCGCCAGTCTGGTTGCAAGCCCCGCACGCCTGATGGCGGCGACCGGTTGGAAGCCCGAGTTCACCGATCTGGATCGGACGGTGGAGACGGCTCTTGCTTGGCGCAAGGTGCATCCCAAGGGTTACGGCGCCTGAGCCATGACGGCAGAGTCCGCCGATCCACTCATAGCTGCGGCGGTGGCCGTGCGGGAACGGGCCTACGCGCCGTATTCGCGCTTTGCTGTGGGGGCGGCTTTGCGCTGTGACGACGGGCGCGTGTTTTCAGGCTGCAATGTTGAGAATGCCGCGTATCCGGAAGGCATCTGCGCCGAGGGTGGCGCCATCGCGGCGATGGTGGCGGCTGGTGGCCGACGGATTCACGAGATCGTGGTGTGTGGGGGAAATGAGGCCGCTCCCTGCACGCCTTGTGGCGGTTGCCGTCAGAAATTGCGTGAATTTGGAGAGCCGGATCTGAGTGTGCGTATGGTCGATCCAGCAGGTCGGGTTTTGCTGGTACGCACATTGGCGGAACTGCTGCCAGACAGCTTCGGCCCGACGACGTTGTTACAGACTGATCCTGTCGTGAAATAATGACGCAGTGGGCAAAAAGACTTTCTTTTATTGGGCTGGCTCTCACCGTCATGTTGGTGACAGAGACATCCGCCACCGCTCAGGTCGTACCGCTTCGACCGGGGATTGGGCAGAACGATGCGCGTCAATCCGTGGACATGTTCCAATTGCCGTGGAGTGCGATCGGGCGGGTGCAGACAGAACTTGGCGGACGTTGCACCGGCTTCCTGATTGCCCCGAATGTCGTGGAAACGGCCGCGCATTGTCTGTTCATCGCCCGGACCGGTTACTTCATCCAGCCACATGATGTCCACTTCCTTCGTGCCTATGATCGGGGACACTACGCCGCTCACGCCCGGACTGTCCGATTTCTCGTTCCACCGGAATACGATCCCCGCCGTGAAGCAGCGACCGCCGCATTCGATCGGGCCACGCTGTTTCTTGAAGCGCCTGTAGGCACCCGCGCGGAGACTCTGCCCGTTGCCCAAAACCTGCCGACGCCGGGTTCAGCCGTGGTTCTTGGTGGTTATGAACAGGACTTCAGCGAGGTCGTGCGCTCTGACCTGAACTGTCAGATTCTCGGGATAAATCGAACGACCAGCGGTCATGTCCTGATCGATCATGATTGTGATGCGACACGTGGCAGCAGCGGCGCACCTCTTCTGGGGCAACAGAACGGCGCGTGGACGGTTTTCGGTGTGCAGGCACTGGCAAATTATGGACGAGGAGGGGCCGCCGTGCCGCTGATCGATACCGGCCCCATTCCGCCCTGAACCGACACGGAAACGTGATATTCTAATATCGTATCTCAGTTATCATTATTGTTGATTAATAGGCGATCAAAGCGGAAGGATTGCAGCAAGGGGTGCTGGCTCGACTGGCTTTCCCCGCTGTTTCAACCCCATCTGAAGGGGAGAATCCATCATGGGTCAGTTCGCCAATCCCGGACCGGTTGGACTTGCCGGTTTCGGAATGACCACCATCCTGCTCAATGTCTGTAACGCGGGTTTTCTGCCGCTGAATTCTTCAGTGCTGGCCACCGGGATTATGTTCGGTGGCTTGGCGCAGATGTGCGCGGGCCTTTTGGAATATCCTAAGGGCAACACCTTCGGGATGACGGCCTTTACATCCTATGGCGCCTTCTGGATTTCGCTGGTGCTGCTCATTTTCCTGCCGAAACTGGGGCTGATCGCTGCTGCCGATCCCATGGGAATGGGCGTATGGCTTTCGCTGTGGGGCATCTTCACGGCGTTCATGTTCATCGGAACCCTTCGCTCCAACCGTGTGCTGCAATTCGTATTCGCCTCACTGGTGGTGCTGTTCGGGCTTCTTGCGGCTGGGGAGTTCACGGGCAACATCGCGATCACCCGCTTTGCCGGCTTTGAAGGACTCCTGTGCGGAGCCTCAGCGCTCTACCTCGCGATGGCGGAAGTGCTGGAAGCCCAACTCGGTCATCCGATCCTGCCGATCGGTACACCTCGCCCGACCATTTCGGGCAATCGTGCTCATATCGCTTTCTGAAACATCGTTTCTTTCTGTGCATCCAGTCTGGAACCCGCCCGTTGCAAGATGGGCGGGTTTTCCATGACCGGAGATCACAGCGGCGGAATGTCAAACGCCTGAAGTGAGAGGAACTCCCGGTAGGGGCCTTCACGCCGCTCCAGCGCGAAAGGGGAGCCGTCCTCCACGATACGACCCTGCTGCATCACGACAATCCGGTCGAAATCCTTGAGCGTCGAGAGACGATGCGCCACCGCGATCACGGTGCGTCCTTTCATCAGTCGATGCAGCGCAAGCTGGATATGATGCTCGCTCTCGCTGTCCAGTGCGCTGGTGGCCTCATCGAGGATCAGGATCGGCGCATTGCGCAGAAAGGCACGGGCAATGGCCAGACGCTGTCTCTGGCCACC
Organism: Acetobacter estunensis; assembly: GCF_011516945.1. Classification (GTDB taxonomy): domain Bacteria; phylum Pseudomonadota; class Alphaproteobacteria; order Acetobacterales; family Acetobacteraceae; genus Acetobacter; species Acetobacter estunensis. Next base: position 131,005 of record NZ_WOTH01000002.1, on the reverse strand, counting down.
CGAGAGCTTCACGCCACGATCGCCCACCTGTGTCGCAAAGCCTTCAGGCAGGGCAAGAATGAAGTCCGTGCAGCCCGCTGCATCGGCAGCGGCGCGTACGTCCTCCTCGGTGGCCTGCGGTTTGCCGTAGCGGATGTTGTCGGCCACTGAGCGATGCAGCAGCGAGACATCCTGAGGCACTACGGACATGCAGCCGCGCAGGGATTCTTCGGACAGGTCATTGATGTTCTGTCCATCAATGAGCACCGCGCCACCCTGCACATAACGCTGACGCTGGAGCAGGGCGAGAACCGTACTCTTGCCCGAGCCGGAGCGCCCGACAAGCCCCACGCGCGTACCGGGTGTGACGTGCAGATTGAAATGCTCCAGCACGTTCGGGCCTGTCGGATAGTGAAACGTCACGTCGCGAAAGCATATTTCACCCTGCGGCGCTTGCGGAAAACCGTGGGCGTTGGCGCGGTCATCCATTTCGTGGGGCAGCAGGATGGTGGAAAGCGTTTCACCCAGACGAGCGGTGTGCTGCACCGTCTCCACGAGTGCCACTGCGAGATCTCTCGTGCCGTGCAGGATCAGGAAGCCGAGCGTTACGACCATCACCACGTCACCCACGGTGGCGCTGCCGTGCTGCCAGAGTGTCACCACCCATACGAGCAGGCCCGCCGTCAGGACGGCAGTGAGAAAGGCATGAACGAGGCGTAGCTTTTCCATGTTGCGCAAGGAGACGCCTCGCACACCCATTTCGCTGTCCAGAATACGTCCCAGACGGCTGCGTTCATAACCCAGCATCCCGAAAGTACGGACCAGCGGCAGATTACCGATGACGTCCTGAATCTCTCCATCCACACCGGCCGCGGAAGAAGCATAGGCCGCATGAAGATTTCGTCCCGCGCGCGCCATGCGAAACATTACGGCGGCAAGAGCGAACGCCAGACAACTGATGACGCTGCCCATAAGAGGGCTGACGCTCACCATCAGCCCGATGGAAAGCAGCACATTCAGGCATGGCGGCAGAATATTCCACGCCAGCAGGCTCTCAAGGGTGAATGTGGCGGTACCTGCGGTGGAAATGCGCGACGCAAGGGCGGCAGGCATCCGGTCTGAGAAATAGCCGGCGGAATGACCGGTCAGAAACCGGAACAGATCGCGCCGCACGTCACCCGTTACGGCCACGAAGGTTCTGGCGGCGTACCACCCCGCGACGCGCCATGAGAGATTGTCGAGTGTGATCACCCCGGCAAGCCACGCAACGGCCATCCAGACCGGGCGAAAAGGGCCGTGCGGATGGCTGTTCATGATGTCCACCAGATGCCGGATGGCGGAGGAGGCGAACACCGCGCACCCGACGGCCAGCGCTACGAATCCAAACACCACGACGTGTGGGGCAAGGCGATGGCGGATATAGCGAAAGAGGAAACGGACAGGATGGCCCGCATAGCGCGGGAGTTCGCTGTCGGGAATGGTCATATCCTCGTCACGTTTCAAGCGGGACTGTCCATGCGTCATGAGCCTGTCAACTTTTCAGGGAGTATAGGCGTTTGGTGAAGTGGGAAGAAATTCGCACAGCCTGTGCTCGTCACGTAATCCGAAGTGTCGGGACGGCGATGGACTTTCTCCAGCTTTCGGGGGATGGCACCCGTTCTGTCGTGCATTGAAAATACAAAAAAGAACGCGGAGAAACCGGTCCATGCGTATTGCCCAGATTGCACCTCTTCACGAGGCGGTTCCACCGCAACTTTATGGTGGAACGGAACGGGTGGTGGCCTTCCTCACGGACGAACTCACGGCAATGGGCCACGACGTGACACTGTTCGCAAGTGGCGACAGTGTGACCTCGGCGGAACTGGATGCGGTCTGGCCGCGTGCCCTGCGGCTCGACCCGACAATTCGCGACCCGATCGCCCCACATATGCTGCTCATGGAGCATGTGGCGCGCCGCGCGCATGAGTTCGATGTTCTGCATTTTCATATGGATTACTGGCCGTTCACCTATTTCAGCCGCCAGCCCGTACCTTTTGTCACCACCATGCACGGGCGGCTTGATCTGCCGGAGCTTCAGCCCGTTTTCAATGCTTTTCCACAAGTGCCCATCGTCTCTATTTCGGACAGCCAGCGTCGCCCGTTGCCTCAGGCCAACTACGCGGCGACCGTCCTGCATGGCCTCCCTGAGAACCTGCTGACACCTCAACCGGGGCCCGGTCATTATCTGGCCTTTCTTGGGCGTATCTGCGCGGAAAAGGGCATCGATAAGGCGATCCGCATTGCCCGGGCCGTGGGGCTGCCGCTGAAAATCGCTGCCAAGGTGGACAAGGCTGACGCGGAGTATTTCGAACGTGACATCGTTCCCATGCTGGGAGAAGGCGTGGAAATGATCGGAGAGATCGGGGATGCGGAAAAACCGGCCTTTCTCTCGGGAGCGCGAGCGCTTCTGATGCCCATCGACTGGCCGGAGCCTTTTGGGCTTGTGATGATCGAGGCCATGGCATGCGGAACGCCGGTCATAGCCTTTCGGCATGGCTCGGTGCCAGAGGTTTTGGAAGACGGTCTGACGGGCGCGATTGTCACGAGCGAAGCGGAAGCGATCGCAGCGTATCCGGCAGTGGAGGCGCTGGATCGGGGGCTGATCCGGCGCGAGTTCGAGCGGCGCTTCACCGCCCGGCGCATGGCGGAGGATTATCTGGCGGTGTATCGCCGTCTGACCGGCAAGGCCGATGCCTGACAGGCCGAGACGATGACCTGACATGAGGGCAGGGATGGTTGACCCTGCCTTCTGCTGTGCTCACTCTCACAACAGAATTGCAATTTTGACAGTCAGGTTCTTGTTTCGTGAAAAACCATCATAATATCTGGCATCCGCTTAGCTGGTTTTACCGCGATCGCCATCGAAATGACGACACTCCGTCCACGCCGGGATTGGTGGACCGGTTCAATGATCGTCTTGCCGTACGCATGACGATCATCTTTGGCAGCATCTGGTGTGTTTACGCCTTCTTTCTGTTTTCGCTCATTCCCATTCTGAAGCCGGATTGGCAGGGGCCGCTGCTCTATATCAGCAACTGTATCCAGCTTGTCGCACTACCGGCACTGATGGTGGGCAGCGCCATTCTTGCGCGGGGCAGCGATCAGAGGGCGACGGAAGACCATGCGGCCCTGCTAGAAATCCTCAACGATGTCCGTGAAGAAATGGCGCGTCTGCGCAACACGACGGCAGGCATTGCCCAACAGGAACGCGCCAACAGCGAGCGGCCGACGGATGTGGTGTCGATTTCCGATGAGGCTGTCATTTCCGTCAACGATCCCGCAAGCGCACAGCAGGCTTCCAAAACATCGTAGGATACAGTCCTCTTCATTCTCCTAGAAGATGAAGGACAATCTCGCGGTGATGAGGCACGCGCCGATGTTCGAACAGGTAAATACCCTGCCAGACACCCAGTGAAGGCGCTCCTTCCACAACCGGAATGCTAAGACCCGATTGAGTGAGCATCGTGCGCAGATGGGCCGGCATGTCGTCCGGCCCTTCGTCCATGTGACGGTAGAGGTCTTTCCCCTCCGGAACTAGACGCTCGAAATAATGGGCGATGTCTTCGCGCACGCTGGGATCGGCATTTTCCTGCACGGTGAGGGAACAGGACGTGTGAGGGCACCAGAGCGTCAGAAGGCCCGTGGAAATGCCAGTCTGACGCACCCACTCAAGCACAGGGCGGGTTACGGGCAGCAATCCTTTCCCATGCGAGCGGAAGCTCAGCCTGTGGGTTTCCTGTCGCATAGAAAGATGCTCCTACGTTGTCAGGCTTTCGGGTTCGGCGAAATCTCAGTGGGCTGTTCTGGCGGTGGGTTGGACGATGACACCGTTCGCAGGAAACGCTCGGCTAACGCACCGTAAAGCGGCTGTTTGCAGATGGTGCGTGAGACACCGAAGGCAAGGAATGCGCTGGCCAGAAGGGCGAGCGTCACCTGCTGGTTATCGCACATTTCCATAACAATGACGGTGGCTGTAAGAGGCGCCTGCACGACCGCCGCGAAATAGGCCACGGTGCCAAGAAGCACCACAGCTCCGGGTGTGGTGTGAGGAAGGAACTGCGCGATCCAGCCTCCCATACCCGCGCCGACCGATAGCGAAGGCGCAAACAGCCCTCCCGGAATGCCGGAACAGTAGGAAATGATGGTGGCGAGGAATTTCAGCACGAAATAGGAGGCGGGATAGTGTTCTTCACCCTGAATGATGGACCGGGCCTGAGCATAGCCGGTGCCATACGTCATCCCACCTGAAGCAAGGCCGATAATGGCCAGAGCCAACCCACACAGCGCAGCGAAAGCGACGGGGCGCCGCGCGACAAACTGACCGGCGTTCCCGGGCAGTCCCTTCGACGCACGAATGAGGATTGCGGAAAAGGAACCACCGGCAACACCTCCGAGAAGACCGCAGGCAATCACCGCCAGCCAACTGACGCCCAGAGGCACCACGGAATCGGTATGGCCGAAATAAGTGTAGTTTCCCGTCAGGGCGATGGCGGTCACACCGGCGAGCACAACGCCTGTCAGCATCACGCCACTTGTGCGTTGCTCGAACGAATGGGCTAACTCCTCGATGCCGAATACAATGCCGGCCAGCGGTGTGTTGAAAGCCGCCGCTACGCCAGCGGACCCACCTGCCAGCACGAGCGCCCGCCGCGAAATCGTCTCGCTCAGATTCAGGAAACGTCCCGCCGCGTTCATGATGGCGGCGCCGATCTGTACGCTTGGCCCTTCACGTCCGATGGACGCGCCAGCGAGAAGGCCCAGACAGGTGAGGGCGATCTTGGCTGCGGCAATCCGGAGGGAGAGGATGCGGTCCACGACAACCTGATTGGACAGATGCATGCAGGCGATGGCCTGTGGGATACCCGAACCCTGCGCGCCCCGGAAAAAGGTGCGTGTCAGCCAGATGGACAGGGCAAGGCCAGCCGGCGTGATGAACAGCATCAACCAAGGACTGATTTTGAGAATATGCGAACGCAGATGCGCGGCGTCATCAGCCAGTTCGGCAAAAGCCACCGCCACAAGCCCAACCATGATGGAGCCGGTCCACACGATGAGCTTTCGTCGCCATTCGACCGTCGTCATGCGGGCGGTTTCACGAAAATGACGGATACGGCCGGTCGTTGTGGAGGACATGATGCCTTGGCGGGTTGGAATGATCTGCAACCTGAACGTCTTGCAGTTCATGCGAAATGCGCATGACCCAGCTTACGCTACGCCCGCAACACCGTGATTCCAATACAAAATGGAATGTTTTGTGAAATTGTTCGGTTCCATCAATGGATTTGCGCGGGGTGCGCCAGCACGATTCCCTCGTTCTTGGCCTTATTCTCCGGCTCCACATGGATGTGGATGACGCAACGGCCAAGATTTTCACGCAGTCCCGCTTCGATCCGGTCACAGATGTCATGCACTACGGAGACCGTCATGGTGCCGGGCACTACGAGGTGAAACTCAATGAATGTGATGGCTCCCACCTCACGGATGCGGATGTCATGCGCTTCGATCGCACCCGTGGCGTGGCTTGCAATCACGTCATGCAGTTTTTCGAGTGTTGCGGAATCCGGTGCCTCGTCCATCAAACCGGCAACGGACTGACGCAGCATTTCCCAACCCACGCGCAGCACGTTCACGGCAATCAGCGCCGCAATAGCCGGATCGAGCCAGTGCCAACCTGTCAATGGAATGAGCGACAGTCCTGCGACCAGCCCGATGCCGGTCCAGACATCCGAGAGGACATGCTGGCCGCCAGCGACCAGGGCCGGGGAGCGCATGCGCTGTCCTATGCGGAGTAATGTTACCCCCCACGCAAGATTCACCACGGTGGCCGCTGCATTAAGCGCGATGCCCAGCCATGGCGAGTTCATCTCGCTCTGCGGGTGCTGAAAGCCGTCCCATGCCGCCTTGCCGATCAACAGCGCCGTGACGAAAACCATCGCACTTTCGATGATCGCGGACAGATATTCGGCTTTGTAGTGACCGTAATTATGGTTGTGGTCTGCCGGACGTTCGGCCAGCCGAATGGCCCACAACCCGCCAGCGGCGGCCACCACATTGATGATCGTCTCTAACGCATCGGACTTCAGGGCCACGCTACCTGAGACATGCCAGGCCGCATATTTCAAGCCGAGTGCGAGGATGCTGACCCCGAGGCTGACCCAGGCAACGAGATGCTTCTGATGGGCGTTTTCTGTGGTGGTCGTGGCAGAGGAGGTAAGGGTCTCAGACAACACCACTTCCTTGCAGGGTGCAGCCCGCATCGCAGCGGGCGGTTTCAATCTGGATCGTGGGGTGCACGATTCCGAATCGGGAGCGGAGCGTCTCTCCGACCGTCTCAAGCAGACGGTCGTTGTCAGTGCTGGAGGCCCGGACGAGATGCGCGGTCAGCGCGTTTTCGGTGGTGCTCATGGCCCAGATGTGCAGGTCATGCAACTCCGTCACACCCGGCAATGTCCGCAGATACTGCTCGACCTCTCCGGGATTTACATCGCGTGGGACGGCATCGAGCGCCATGTCCAGCGAATCCCGCAAAAGTGCCCAGGTTGCCCCCACGATAAGAACGGAAATGGCGAGACTGATGGCCGGATCGAGCCATGTGAGATTTGTCAGCAGTACCATGGCACCCGTCACCACAACGGCGAACGACGCGAGGGCGTCTGTCGCCATGTGAAGAAAGGCTCCCCGAATGTTCAGGTCCTCTTTCTGGCCCTTCATCAGCATGAGCGCCGTCGCACCGTTCACCAGAATACCGATGGCAGCGACGATCATGACAGTTCGCCCCGCAACGGGTTCGGGATGGAACAGACGCAGAATCGCTTCCCACGCGATGCCGCCCGTGACGAGCAGAAGGATCACGGCGTTGGTGAGGGCGGCAAGGATCGAGGAGCGGCGAAGGCCATAAGTGAAACGCTGCGACGGCGCGCGCTGGCTCAGATTATGCGCGAGCCACGCAGCACCCAGCGCCAGCACATCGGACAGATTGTGTCCGGCGTCGGCCAGCAGTGCCAGCGAGTGAGCCAGCACGCCCCAGACCGCCTCGATCACCAGATACAGCGTGTTAATGGCCATCCCGACGGCGAAGATCGTTCCAAAAGAGGCAGGGGCGTGATGATGATGGCCAAAGAGGCCATGACCGTGATCGCATCCCTGTTCTCCGTGACCATGTTCATCATGTCCATGATCATGCGCACAGCCATGACCGTGAGCCGCGTGAGCAGAATGGTCGTGATCATGATCGTGGGAAGAGGAAGTCATGAAAAGCTTTCGCGCTGGGCAGTGACCGGAGTCACGTATCCTACGCTTTCTGCCTTTCCAATGCAGCTTTCGTAATGCGCAGGGCTTCCGCTAGAACCTCTGCCGCATCCAGCGCATCGGTTTCGATTTTCACGGCATCGTCCGCCATGCGCAGAGGCGCGGAAGCGCGGGTGCTGTCGGCATGATCGCGGGCGATCAGCGCCTGCTCGATCTCACTGATATGCGCTTCCCGGTCAGGGGCCGTTTCCGAGCCGCCATTCTGCATATAGCGGCGCACCGCGCGCGTGCGGGCGGACGCCGTGATGTAGAGCTTCACATCCGCATCGGGGAATATGACGGTGCCGATGTCGCGGCCATCGAGCACGGCGCCCTGCGCGCGTGCAAAAAGGCGCTGCATGTCCACGAGAGCCTGCCGCACGCCCTGATCGCGCGCGACAAGACTGGCGGCGGCATCGACATCGGGCGTGCGCAGATCGGTGCGCTTGAGGTCTTCAGGAACGAGCGCGCGGGCGACGGCTTCGCCTGATGTGCAAGCAGGGTCCACAGCCTCATCCAACATGCGGCGCGCAACCGCGCGGTAGAGCAGGCCGGTGTCGAGATGCGGAAGCCCCAGAACCTCGGCCAGTCGTTTCGAGAGAGTGCCTTTGCCGGCAGCGGCCGGGCCGTCCACGGCGATGACGGGTGCCGAGCGTGTCATGTTTCCGGGTTTTCCTGTCCGCCGATTGGAGATGGCACGGCGATACCCTGCCGGGAAAACGACCGTCAACAGGCGAGCTTACATATTGTTCCGCATAGGAAACAGTGGCATGGCGTGATCGTGATTGGCGACCTTTCTCCAGAGCGGTTGTTGATGCTGCAAGACCTGAGGGGATCTGGAGTTGTGCATGAGTGATGGAACAAGCGTGGCTGGCGTCTCAGCCACGAGAGAAGTGGATGTCCGCACGGCGCGGCATGTACTGGCGGCCTCCTTTCTCGCATGGATGCTCGATGCCTGCGATTTCTTCATCGTCCTTTTCACCCTCGACAATGTCGCGGACGGATTCGGCGTGCCGCTGGAAGATGTGCTTTGGGCGCCCACGCTCACGCTGATGACACGTCCCATCGGTGCGTTTCTGTGCGGACGCAGCGCGGATCGATTCGGACGCAAGCCCACGCTCATCTGTACAATCGTGGTCTATTCCCTGATCGAGGTGATGTCGGCGTTCTCGCCTTCGATCGGCGTCTTTCTCGCCTGTCGTGCCCTGTTCGGCGTGGCGCTGGGCGGTGTGTGGGGCGTGGGCACGTCGCTTGTCATGGAGAGCGTGCCGAAATCATGGCGCGGCACGGCGTCGGGGCTTCTTCAGGCGGGCTATCCGGCGGGCTATCTGCTCGCCTCCCTGATGTTCCTGCTGCTGCCCGTTCTGGGCTGGCGGGGGCTGTTCATACTGGGTGGTGTCGCCATCGTCTCGGCCGTCTATGTGGGGCTACGTGTCCCTGAAAGCCCCGAATGGCTTGCCCGCAGTCGTACGGAAAAGCCGGTGGGGCTGTGGACAGTGGTGCGGGGCCATATGGCGTTATCCGCCTTCGCGGTGGCGGTCATGACGATGTTCAACTTCATGAGCCATGGCTCTCAGGATCTGTATCCGAAGCTGTTTCTCGCCATTGAGCGGCATATTCCGCATGATCACGTGACCATGATCGTGGTGTGCTACAACATTGCGGCCATCAGTGGTGGTCTCTTCTTCGGCTGGCTCTCGCAGCGTCTCGGGCGCAGTCGCACCATCATGCTGGCGGCCCTTCTCGTGCTGCCGATCCTGCCGTTGTGGACACTCCCACATTCTCTCTTATGGCTGACGGTTGGCGCCGTATGCATCCAGTTCTGTATTCAGGGAGCATGGGGGGTGGTGCCAGCCTATCTAAGCGAGCTTTCACCCGCGTCGGTAAGAGCCACTTTCCCCGGAGTGGCCTATCAGCTCGGCAATCTGATCGCGGCCAGCAATGCGCTGATCCAGCATCATCTGGCGGGTGTATTTGGAAAGGGACTGCCGCCGGCCCTGATGCTGGTCGTGGGCGGTGCGTCTCTGACGCTATTCCTGCTACTGATGGTGGATGCGCGGATCGGGCTTTCCGTGCGCAAGGCTGTAGGCGAATAGGATGACACGAACACTGGTGACGATCGGTCTGGCGCTGGTGATCGTTGGGCTGTTGTGGCCGTGGCTCTCACGCCTGCCAATCGGTCGTCTTCCGGGTGATATCCTGATCCGGCGTGGTGACGTGACCTTTTATGCGCCTCTCATGACCGGCCTGATCGCAAGTGTGCTGCTTTCAGTGATTCTCTGGGCTGTTCGGCGGTAAGGCCATTTGGTCAAGACATGCCGGGGCTGATAGGGAGAAGGCAAAACGCATAAGACAGAGGCAGGAGCAGGCATGGCGGTCGCGAGAGACGGCATCGAAACAGCGACCCAAACGCCACGCAGACAATGGAAAAACCGCCTCCGCGCGGTTGCGCTATGTCTTGCTCTGGCAGCCTGTCAGGCTTCGCCGGCCGTCAGCCTCAGGCCGACGCCGCACAGTCTCATTTACAGTTACATGATGGCGCATGGCATGGCGCGAGGCGCTGTGATGTCAGGCGGTATGACGCCACGCCAGATCATGGAACTGATCGTTGTGGATCATGCCGCCCTGCTGGCCGTGGCCCGTGAAATGGCCGAGCCGAGCGGCGGCAACATGCACGCCGCCAATGACGCCATCATACGGCTTGTGGCGCTCACGCAGCCTGTCGATGGAAAGCCGCAGGCGCCCGCACAGCCCCGGATGCCTCTCACTCCCTGACAAGAGGAAGCTCAGACCTCCTGCTGGACAGCCGGACGTGTGTCCTTGCGCAGTCTCTTTTCGCCCATGAGCAGTAACAGCGGGGCGGCGATGAAGATGGAGGAGGAGGTGCCCACCACGATTCCGAAGAGCATCACCCAGGCAAATCCGGACAGGCTCGCGCCTCCGAAGATGGCCAAGGGGAGGGCCGCCAGAAAGACCGTGCAGGAGGTGCCGAGCGTGCGATTCAGCGTTTCGTTGATGGACAGGTCCAGCAACTCGCGCAGCGGCATCGTGCGATAGCGCCGCAGATTTTCGCGCACGCGGTCATAAACCACCACCTTGTCATTGGTGGAGTAGCCCAGAATGGTCAGGATGGCGGCCACCATGACGAGATCGAACTCGATATGCGTGAGCACGAGGAACCCGACCGTCTTGGTCAGGTCCAATACCAGTGTGATGACAGCCGAGAGCGCGAACTCCCATTCGAAGCGGAACCAGATATAGGCGAGGATCATCAGCAGACTGATGCCCAGAGCCAGTAAGCCGTTGCGCAGAAGTTCGGCGGAGACCGAGGCTCCCACGGCATCCGCCCGAACGATGGTCGCGCCCGGCTGAGCCTCCGCTACAGCGTGGCGCACTTCATCCACGACAGCGTTGGTGTTGGTTGTCTCGTCTGCATCCAGACGGATCAACACGTCATCCGGACCGCCGAAGGCCTGCACTCCTTCGGCCTTGAGATTGTGCGTGGCCAGCGCGGAACGGATTTTTCCGAAATCCGCCGGACCGCTGGTTTTCGCCTCCACCACGATACCGCCGCGAAAATCGAGACCGAGCGTCAGGCCGGGGTGGAAGAACAGGATGAGCGAGGCGAGCGAGAGCACGGCCGATGTGGCCAGCCCGACAAAGCGCCCGCGCATGAAGTTGATATGCGTGTCATTGCGGACAAAGCGCAGCAGGGGACGTCCAAACATGTCGCGTGCCTCTCAGACGGGAAGGGTGGAAGGACGGGTGAGGGCGTACCAGCGCACCATCAGCATCCGAGAGAGAAAAAGCGTGGAGAACAGCGTGGTCGCAATGCCGATGGTGATGGTCAGGGCAAAGCCGCGCACCGGTCCCGTCCCGAACACGAACAGCATGACGTGAGCAAGGAAGGCCGTGGCGTTGCTGTCCAGCACCGTGGAGGTGGCGCGCTCGAAACCGGCCTGCATGGCCGCCAGAGGCGTGCGGCCGCGTTTCAGTTCTTCACGGATGCGCTCGATGATGAGGATGTTGGCGTCCACCGCCATACCGAGGGTGAGCAACATGCCGGCCATGCCGGGCAGCGTCAGTGTCGCGCCGAACAGGGAGAGAATGGCCAGCATCAGCACGAGATTGGCAAAGAGCGCCACGTTCGCATACCAGCCGAACAGACCGTAAAACAGCGCCATGAAGACAATGACGAGCCCAAAGCCGACGGCAAGGCTCATGGCGCCTGCGCGGATGGAGTCAGCCCCCAGAGACGGCCCGATGGAGCGTTCCTCCACCACCGACAGCGGCACGGGCAGGGCACCCGCACGCAGCAGCAGACCGAGATCCGTCGCCTGATGGGCATCGAAATTGCCGGTGATGATGCCATTGCCACCTGTGATGGCAGAGCGAATGACGGGCGCTTCGATCACCTTGTTATCGAGCACAATGGCGAAGCGGCGCCCGACATTGGCCTGCGTCACATCACCGAAAGCACGTGTACCAATCGAGTTGAGGGAGAAACTCACGGCCCAGCCGCCAGTCTGCTCGTCAGTGGTGGCCCCGGCATTCGTCAGGTCCGCACCGTCCACGTCGATATGGTCACGCACGGCCAGTGTCTGGTCTGGATGATCCGCCAGCGGCAGTATGGTGTCACCCGGCGGAGCGACGGCTGTGCCCGGAGGCACCTCGTCCACGAGCCGGAACGTCATACGCGCCGTTGTGCCGAGAAGCGCCTTGATGCGTTCCGGATCGCTGATACCGGGGAGTTCGACAACGATCCGATCCTCACCTTGGCGGGTGATCTGGGGATCGACCGCTCCGGTCGCGTCGATACGACGGCGAACGATCTCGATTGCCTGCGAAACGGCGTCGTGCGCGCGGGCGCGGGTCGCGTCCGGGGAAAGTGCGAGAACAATCGTTCCATCGTCGCGTGAAGTGACGGCGAATTCGTTGGGAACGAGACGGGGAAGGTCTTCAACCACCTTCACGTCCCGATCTTTTTCGGACGGATCGCGCGGCTGGAAGCTGAGGGAGGCCGCCTTCTGGTCGATGCTGATGTTGCGGTAGCCAAGATTGGCGGAAATCAGCGCCTGACGCATGTTTTCCGACAGGCTCTGAAGCCGGTCATGAGTCAGGGAATCGAGATCCACCTGAAGCAGCAGATAGGAGCCGCCTCGCAGATCGAGACCAAGGTGAATCTGGGGCCATGGGATATTAAGGGCGGGCTTGCGCACGAAATTGGGCACGCAGAGGAGGGCGCCGAGAAGGCACACCGCCGCCACGGAGAGCAGTTTGATCCGGCTGTAATACATCATCGTGTGGGCGACCGTTCTCCGTCGGGCCGGCAAGGTCGGGTGTGGCTGTTTCATGCGTTCGGAAAAGCCGAACGCCCCCGCCTGTCCGGTGCGTCGTATTGCGGCGGGAAGATGCAGGGCATCGGACGTGATTGCAACCGTAGGGATGACATCCGCGCGAGGTGAAAACGCTTTAGGGAGTTATTCCGTCATTTGCCGGTGCGGATGTCCCAGCAAGGCACGGGGCCCAAGACCCAATGCGCGGCCAAGGGCGGCGGACACGGTGGCTTCGGACTGGTGAATACGAATGTATTCACGCCCTGCCTCACCAATGGCGTCAGCCTTGTCCTGATCGCGATAAAAATCTGCGGCGACGCGCGCGAGACCAGCGGCTCCCGCCACGACAGCGGTTTTCAGTTCGTCAGAAAGGTGAAGGCCTTCGACTGCGACGGGAGTGGCCACACAAGGAAGACCCGCCGCCCAGCTTTCAAGCACTTTTCCCTTGATTCCGGCGCCAAATCGCAGCGGTGCGATGGTCAGCTGCACCGAACGCAGCAGTTCGGCAAGATCGGCAACGTGTCCCAGCACCCGCACGCCCGGAATCTCGTTCATGCGCACGACGGAATCCGGCATGGCGCTTCCCACCAGCAGAATTTCCGCCTCAGGCGCATGATTTCGCAAATGCGGCAGGATGTCCTCCACCAGCCACTTTGCCGCGTCGAGATTGGGAGCGTGTCCGTAATGTGCCACGAAGGCGATACCACTGCGTTCCGCGAAAGGGCGCGGAGCAGGGGCAAGAGGAATATGCCAGGGAACGACATGGATGCTGGCGGTCGGCACGGCGGTGCCCAGCAGATCGGCTTCCACAGGTGAATGAGTAATGGTCGCGTGCGAGGCCCATGCCGCCATATGTTCGCGCACCTTTTCCTGTGCGGCCGCTGTCCGGAGTTCGGGACGGTTTTCAACGACAGACTGACGCTCAAGCCGAAGAGAGGCCAGATCCGCCACGCTGGAAACCAGCCGTGCGCCGGGCATGTAAAGACTGGCGAGGGCGAGGTAGCGCGATGCGTTGGAAAGACAATGGAAGACGATCGCATCGAAGGCGTTCGACTGGGTGCGCAGAAGCGATTCGACCGTGGGGTAGGTGGGGGCGCACCAGCATGTGATACCGAGCTTTTCCAACTCCCGCACTATACTTCCCGTAGGCATGGTGACGGAGGCGATGAAGCTCGGCTCATAACCCAGAGCGCGCGCGGCCTGCATATGTGAAAGCAGTGCGGACGATCCGGCGTCCCGGGTGGGGTCGGGCGCGCGGTCATCAATGAACAGAACGCGAAAAGGGGAAGGCGTCGTGCTGGCCGTGCCTTTCCGACGGGCAAACTGATGCTGGCGTGTCGCGGTTTCGCGGGCGTCGTCACGTCCTTGCTGCTGACGCAGGGAATCGGCCAGCCCCATCAGAAAATCGATGGCCTGCTCGCGTTGCTGGCCCGATGCGATACTGCCAAGCGTCTGCCGGACATGACTGCGGAAGCTTTCGTTGAAGCGCCGCGTCGCTGGAACACGAAAAGGCGAACCGGGAAGGTTTTCTCCATTTTCAGCGCAGATGAGCGACACGACATGATCGCTGTCGGCGGATAAGGGCGGATTGAGCAGAACGTCGAATCCGTAGCGTCCGTCTCCCAGTCCGATATTGCGGAGATCGGGACGGGACTGGTTGGCCATGACACGGTGCTGGAGAGAACCGTCCACCATGACGGAGATCCCTAACCGCCGTGTCAGATCGGTTTCATTGACGAGCCAGCCAGCCAGCCGGTCTCGCCCCACGATATCCACGGTCCCCCGGATTGCGATTGACGTTGGTAACAGGAGATGAGCGGCGCGTGGAAGCGGCGCGCGCTCTGGAAGAATCAGCACATCGAATGCGGAAGTCTCTGCTGCCGAGGTCGTTCCATCCGGGATGAGTATATCGAAGCCGTGATGTCCATCCGCACGGCCGGGAACGACTAGATCCTCCCGGAAAAGGTCGGCTTTGGCACGTGCGAGTTCCTGTCCGTGGCAGAGCACGACCACTTCCACCGGCGCGCTGTCGGTCTGCGCAGTCCGTCGGACCCAGCCAGCAATCTGCCACACTCCATCCGGAAGACGAGCAATGAGATCGAGGAATCCTTCAACGTGACTGTCCGGAGAAAAAGTCGGACTGGGTGAAGGTTGGCTGGCGTTCATGCAATGGCTGTTACATGAAAGCCTGAAAAATTCGCCAACGGTTCGTGTCAGGCTGCCATGCGGTGGGCGACAGGTGTGCCCGCGAGCGGAAGAGGCTGCCCGGTTTCGGCGTCCACGACCCGAACGGATGCGGGTGAAACGCGAGAGTCCGTGATGATCGCGAAGCTGTGCTGGCCAGAGAACTGACCGTTTTCTGTCAGATCGGCACGGAAGCGGTCGGCTGTGACACGAGCGATTTCGACATCATCGGCAAAAATGACGAGTTCGCGTGCCTGATTCGGGTCCATATCACAGCGTGCCCAGCCCTCCACACGGTTTTCCGTGATGACATCGACAAAACCAGCGACATGCGTGTGAGCCAGAACGGTCGGTGCGTAGGTGCTCAGGCGCGCAGATATGGCTTCAAGGAGAGGGCCGTCTTCCAGACGGGGCAGACAGAAAAGCGCAGCATCCGAGTGTGCCATCTGGGCATCCGGATAGAGGGTCGCGAACTCATCGGCATTGTGGAACATGTTGCGGCTGCCATCATCGACAAACGTCTCGGAAGCGGCGCCTTCAGCGAGAAGCAGGTCATGAGTGTCGAGTTCGATATGAATGTAATCCACCTGTCGCGCCCGGGTCGGCTGTGTGATGGTCACACCATTCACCAGCAGGCTGGCCGGGATAAGGTGCCCTTCCAGCGCCATGGCATGAAGCGGAGACACCCGCAGATTGCGACGTGGCAGACCGGCACCGAGCGCTCCGGCCATGATGAGAACCGGCATGATGTCGGGATTGCCAGCGGCAAAGCGCCCGTCATAACTGCGGCGTCCAATCCAGCGAATGGGGCGCACCTGACCCGACGCGGTCAGAACCATGTCACCGATAGCAAGGCTCTCTATCGCACGCTCGCCCTCCGGGGTGGCGATCTGGGTGCCGGGGCAGTAGCAGGGCACGCCATAAGTGATGAGAGTGCCGCCGTCCGCCGCCTTCTGGAAATAGAAATCGGAGCCGAACGTGCCGTCGAGATGCAGGGTTGTGCTCTGGCCACCTTCCGTGACTGTCAGCGAGCCATCCGCGCCGATATGGCCTGTGTCGATTTCGTTGGCGCTACCGGCGAAGGTGAGGTCGGAGATGTCGATCTGGTTGATGGTGCTGATGGAGGTGTAGGGCGGGTTATATGTGAAATAAGCGCCAGCCTGAGAGATGGAGCCGATGGCATCGAATCCCTCAATGGTTATTCCCTGTAGCTGCGCCATGCTCGCCCTGACCGTCGAAGCTGTCGCATACTGGTCGTAATTGAACGAAGCTTGTGTATTCGGCAGGAAGGTCAGCGTGCCGGTATATTTGGCGCCGACCTCAAGAATGAGTGTCCCTCCATCGAGCATCGTGTCGGTGGCTGTCCCGCCGGACAGGACATCGACAACAGCGTTCATCTTGGCAGTCGTGCGTATTGCAGTTCCGCCCGATGACACGACCTGATGCATGGTGCCGTTGGCCCATTGCAGAGTCATGTGCATGTACCAGACACCATGAATCCCAGTCATGGTGGTGTCGACAGCAGTGCCGCCATCCTGCACGTACTGATAGGCATCCGAATACATGGGCTCGCCGGGAAACATGGCTTCGGCGGAAGCTGCCGTCAGGGTGGTGTGAGTGGCCACGCCTCCATCACGGATGATCTGCGTTCCCGCGATCATATTTTCGCCAAGGAAATCCACTTCACCGGTGACGAAAGTGTCTGTGGCTGAGCCGCCAAGAATGGTCTGTGTGCCGCCATCCACAGTGGTACTGGTTGCCTGTCCTCCAGCAAGAACCGTCTCGCTACCGCTGGCATGCACCACCGTCTGAAGAGTCTGGCCGCCAGAACTGAGAACTTCCAGCCCCCGGATTTCATCCTGAATCGCTGTGCCATTGATGTAGAGGCGGCCGCCATTGTCGACGGATGTGCCAATCGTCCGCGCGCCATCCGGAACGAGATCGCCCATACCGGATGAGACATGCGCGCTGACACTACCGGCTGTGATGACGTTTCCGGCATAGCCTGAGGTCTGGCCGCCCATTGTCAGGACAGCCGCCTGTCCACCGGCTGTTTCCGTCAGGACGAGTTGGGCTCCGGTATAATCCACTCCGCTGTCGAGGATCAGCGTCTCGATCGTGGAACCACCCGATTCGATCTCTACATGCGAACCGTCCTGAATGGAGAGGGTCGCGCCCGATGTTATGCCGGAGAGCACGATACGGTCCGTTGTTCCGAATCCGGAAACCTGCAGGGGAGAAGTGGGGAGAGACCCCAGGATAAGGCTTTCGTTTCCCGATCCGGAAAAGTCGAACTGAATTCCATTTGTCTCCGTTCCGTTGGCGATTTCCACGGAACCATTGGAGAGCACAACCGCACCTGAAAAATTCGCCAAAGCACCGGCTTCAAAGGTGACAGTGGACGCACTTGCCGTTTCAGAGATCGTGCCCGATCCGGAAAGATGCCCTTCCACCGTGGTCTGACTGCTGAAGGCCAGAGTGCCTCCATTGAGGAAGACGCTGCCGCCACTCTCGATCGTCTCATCGCCTCCAACTGCCCCAGACTCCAGTGACTGAATACCGCCTGATGCAATCGTCATGTGAGAAACAGAGGCGTTACTGGAGAGACGCTGCTGGCCGCCCGCGCTGATCGTGCCCTCCATGGCATTTGCACCATCAGAAAGAATCTGCTGGCCGCCAGAAATGATGACAAATTGTGTCTCAGTCGCTCCGCCTGTTCGGGGCGCTTCCAGAATTTCCTCTTGAGCCCCGGAACCACTGATCACTGTGCCGGAAGCGGTTCCGCCTGCGAGGTAGAGAGTGCCGCCGCTGCCTACGGTAAGTCCGTTCGCATTCACATCTGCCCGTAGTGTCACAGTTCCATCGCTGACAGTGGAGAGAGGAACTGCTGCCGACGTGATGTCCACAGAGCCACCCTCAAGCATAACGTTGCGCACATCTGCAGCTGAAATCGTCAGATAACTGCCGGTTCCCACGGTGATCGCGCTGGCGTGTGCACCCGGATCAAGCGCTATATCGCCTCCCTGAGCCGCGCTGGCCGAGCCGAGTTCGCCACCAGACTGGACATCGAGAGAACCCGAAGCGACGACAACCTTTCTTTCTGTTCCGCCGCTGACGACGATCTCTTTTGCCGATCCGGCAGCGGTTCCTTGCAATTGAGTGTCCACCGCGTCTCCACTCGTCACCAGCGTGCCGCCGCCCACCACAAGTGTTCCTGACACGACGTCGCCATTCGGAATCGTTGCCGTCTGGCCGCTGACAATGATCGCGTTGTTCGAAGTGACGGTAGAAGACATGACCATGACAGAAACTTCCCGTAAGCGAGGATGAAGCGCAGGTCGGGAAAACGTTTCTTTCAGAAGATTCGTTTCCAGACGTGTCGATACGTTACGTGAATACTGTCGCATTAACCATTTGGTGACTGTCGTTAAAAGATTGATAATAATTATTGAGACAAATTTCCGGCGTGAAATGGAACGCTTGACCCACCAAACCAGCCCTCAGCACAGCCTCGCCGGTGGGGAAGTCTTTCCTTTTGATTGCAGAGCCGTCACGCTTGCTTGACATGCAAAAGCCGGATCGTTAGCAAACCGATGCACCCTATCTGGAGGTGCGAATGACTGAGGACAAAGCCTCTTTCGACCAACGTCTCCGTGCAGCGCGCGAGCGCAGTGCGGGGAAAAGTGTAGAGCAGGAAGCTCAGCCGGACAGGCAGGATAAAAACCTGTTGTCTCTTGCGGCAAGAGCGGGAAGCGAAATGCTCGGTGGTCTGGTGGCTGGTGTCCTGATTGGGTGGGGAGTGGACCATGTGTTCCATTTCCGGGCTCTTTTCATGGTCATTTTCGCTCTTCTGGGTGGTTGTGCCGGTATCCTGAACGTCTGGCGGCTGATGAAGTCGCTGGAAGAAGAAAAACAAGAGTCCTGAGCGGCCACAGAGGGTCGGGGAGTAAGGCGTTGGCTGGCGGATCAAGTATCAACGTGCTCGAGCAGTTCGAATTACACCCGGTGCTCGGCGGGTTTGGTGAAGCATTGCGCTTCAGTCAGGCTCCCGTCTTCATGATCGTGGCCTGCGTTATCGTTCTTGCTTTCCTTCATTATGGCATGAAGCCCGCAGCGGTCGTTCCCGGACGGCTGCAGGCGGCGGCGGAAGTGTGCTACGAATTTGTGCGTAATCTGGCGGTCGATACGATCGGACCGGAGGGCGTGGCGTTCTTCCCCTTCATCTTCGCGCTGTTCTTTTTTATTCTGGCGGGCAATTATCTCGGCCTCCTGCCATATTCCTACACCTTCACCAGCCATATCGCCGTGACTTTCGCGATGGCCATGATGGTGTTCATTCTCTCGGTCATTGTGTCCCTCAAGGTGCAGGGCTTCAAGTTCTTCGCGCACTTCATGCCGCCGGGAGCGCCTGTTGCGCTTGCGCCGCTGCTGGTGCCGATCGAGATCCTTTCCTTTCTGTCGCGTCCGGTCAGTCTGTCTATTCGACTGTTTGCCAACATGGTGGCTGGTCACGTGATGTTCGATATCTTCGCAAGCTTCGTCATCATGCTGGCCGGTCTCGGCTTCTTTGGTGATGTGCTGGCGGTGGGCCCGCTCGTGATCAATATCGCGCTGATGGGGCTGGAACTGCTTGTCGGAGTTCTGCAGGCCTATGTGTTTGCCATTCTGACCTGCATCTATCTGCGGGAGGCCGTATCCCACTGAGTTTGGGTGCCCCCGTCAGTCTACGTCTTCGTCAACAAGGAAAAATCAAAATGGACATCGCTGCAGCCCGTGAAATCGGTGCCGGTATCGCCGTGATTGCCCTTGCCGGTGTCGGCATCGGGCTTGGCAACATCTTCTCGACGCTGGTCAGCAGCATCGCTCGTAACCCGGCGGCTCGTCCGCACGTGTTCGGCCTTGGCATGCTTGGCTTCGCGCTGACGGAAGCGGTTGCTCTTTTTGCCCTGCTGATCGCCTTCCTTATCCTGTTCGTCTGAGAACGGAGTAAGCCCCGTGCGTCTTCCGGTTTCACTGATTCGTCACTCCCTTATGATGGGTGTCGCGAGTCTGCCGCTTCTCGTGGCGGCGGCGCCCGGCGCGCACGCGGCGGGCATGCCCCAGCTCGACTTCAGAAACCCGCTCCTTACGGGGCAGGTCGTCTGGGGAGCTGGGATATTCCTCTTTTTCTATCTCGCCTTGCGCGGATGGGCATTGCCTCGGGTTGGTACGGTTCTTGAGAATCGTAGCCAGAGGATCAATGGAGATCTGGATCAGGCTCATCAGGCAAAAGCCGATGCTGATGCCGCTGTTCGTGATCTGAACCAGACGAAGAAGGCTGCGGCTGCGGAAGCGCAGGCGCATCTGGATTCCGTGCTGGCTGCGGAAAAGAAAGCTGCAGCTGATCGGCTCGCTCAACTGGGAGCCAAGCTGGAAACAGAGATTGCGGCAGCTGAGGCCGGTGTTGCGAAGGAGCGCGCTCAAGCGTTGCAATCGCTTCGACCGATTGCAGGTGATGTAGCTGAAGCGCTGGTCCGTCGGTTGACCGGCGTTGCACCGGATCGCTCACGAATTGAACAGGCCGTCGCGACTGTAGCGGCCCGGGTACAGGGCTGAACACGGATCATTCTGATCGTGGCGTGACGAGGGAATGACGCCGATGTCAAATGTCTTTCATGAAGCAGGCTTTTGGTACACCGTATCATTTGTTCTCTTCTTTGTTATCTTCGGCCCAAAGATCTGGAAGCCGGTTGTTCAGGTGCTTGACGCGCGCGCTAATCGCATTCGCGTCGAACTTGATGAAGCCGCCCGCCTTCGTCGGGAAGCTGAGCAGATGCTTGAAGATGCCACGCGTGAACGTGAGCAGGCTCATGCGGAAGCGAATGCTCTTATGGAGCAGACGCGCAAGCAGGCTGAAGAACTTGCTGTCAGAGCCCGCACAGAAGCGGAAGATATGCTTCAGCGGCGCGAGCAGATGGCACGGGATCGCATCTCTGCGGCTGAACGTGCTGCCATCGATGAAGTCCGTGCAGCGGCAGTCGATGTGGCATTCGAAAGCGCACGTCTCGTCATGGGCGAGGGTGTGGATGCCGGAACGGCAGCCTCAATGGTCGATAAGGCTATTGCTGATCTGCCCACGGCTCTTTCGGCGCGCGCAGCCTGAGCACAGAGTCCATCTTGTCTGTTGATATGACACCCGCAGGGACAGAGTCTGCCCCTGCGGGTGCTCCTGTTTTGAGTATTGTGATTACTGTTCTCAATGAACGGGAGAATATTCTTCCGGTCTGTCGGGAACTCGCCAGTGTGCTTCCTGGTCTTCCCGCCTGTGAAATCATCTTTGTGGATGACGGTAGTACGGACGGGTCGGCGGAGGAATTGCAGCGGGTCCGTCAATTTCTGGGCCTCAAATCGTTGCGAATTCTCATTCACGATCATCGCTGCGGCAAATCCGGTGCTTTGCGAACAGCGATACGTGCGGCGCGTGGACGATGGGTCGCCACGTTGGACGGAGACGGCCAGGATGATCCAACTGAGATTGCCCAACTGTTGGAACTGGCCTTGTCAGGAGAGAAAACCGGACGAGCTCCTCTGGTCGTCGGCACTCGCATGAAGCGCAGGGACACGCTGTCTCGCCGATTGGCCACGCGTTTCGCCAACGGGTTACGCCAACGTCTTCTGGATGATGGATGCCCGGACACGGGTGCTCCAATGAAGGTGTTTCTGAGGCAGGATTTTTTGGATCTTCCCCAGTTTGAGGGATTGCACCGTTTTCTCCCGGCACTAATGCGCACGTATGGCGTCCCATTACTCTGTAAGCCGGTAAGGCACCGTGTAAGGCTCCACGGCCATTCGAAATATACGAATTTCGGTCGGGCTATCGTGGGAATCAGAGACATGCTGGGAGTAATCTGGCTGCGAAATCGCACGCGTTTGCCCGGTTCCGTTCGGGAATGGTGAAGTCGCTCATCGGAAGCGTCTTTCGGTCTCCCTTTCTTCGGAAGCTTTTCGCACTTGGGTTCTGTGCGTTCCTGCTTCTGCTTCCCGGCCGGGCAAGCATTCCTCCCTTTGACCGGGACGAGCCACGCTATATGCAGGCGACGGCGCAAATGCTGGAAAGCGGAAATTTCGTGGATGTCCGCTTCCAGGACCAGCCCCGCTACCTTCAGCCTGCAGGAATATATTGGCTGGAAGCGCTTGCCGTTTCCGCTTCAGGCACTTTGCATAAACGGGCCGTATGGGCCTATCGGCTGCCTTCTCTTGTCTCCATGACTCTGGCGATCATGTTGACAGGATGGATGGGAAGTCTCCTGTTTGGCGCGACGGCGGGCCTATCTGCTGGTGTTCTTCTCGCTGTTTCCGTTCTGGTGCAGGCAGAAGGCCGTATGGCCACAATCGACAGCACTCTTCTGTTGACTGTCGTTGGAGCGGAATGCCTGATTTTCCGGGTGATCCGCGAGTATAGAGAGCAAAAACCAACCTCTGCCATGGTTGCCCTTGGGTTCTGGGGAATACTAGGCATCGGCCTGATGCTCAAAGGGCCGGTCATTCTAGTCCCTACACTGGGTACATTATTGGCTTTTTCATTGGTCGAACGGGACGGCCGTTGGCTGCGCAGATTGCGTCCCTCATGGGGATGGCTGGCAACGGTGGCGGTAGTTCTGCCTTGGTGCGCGGCCATCGAAATTATCAGCCATGGCGAGTTCTTCGAACGGGCGGTTGGTCGGAATTTTCTTGGCAAAATCGGACATGGACAGGAAGCGCACGGTGCATTCCCGGGGTTCCATCTTGCCGTTTTCCTGCTTGCCTTCTGGCCGGGGTCTTTCTTTGCCGCGGCAGTTCTTCCGGTAATTAGAACATGGTGGTCCCGCTGGGATGTACGGTTTCTGGTGTGTTGGATCGTTCCTCACTGGCTGGTCTTTGAACTGATCGCGACCAAGCTTCCGCATTATGTTCTGCCAGTCTATCCTCCGATTGCGATCCTGACCGCTGGAGCGCTCTGCGCAGGTGGATCGCAATGGGCGTCGTGGCCCTTGCACAGGTGGGCACGAATCGCATTGGGCGCTTACGGTTTCCTCTGGGCATTGCTGGGCATAGCGTTATCCGTCGCTGGAATTGCTGTCTCACTGGTCTTTGAGAATCATGTGCCGGTGACGGCGTGGATCGTGGCAGGGGGGGCTCTGCCGCTATGGGCTCTTGCTTTGCGTAATATTGTGGCGGGACGTCTGCAACGAGGAGCCATGTGTGCGGTAGGCACGGCTGTCATTGTCTATACCGGTCTGTTCTCAGGAGTGATCCCACGCCTGAATACGATCTGGTTGGCCCCACGTCTGGTTGCAGCCGTGGAGCGCCAGCGTACCTGTCCGAACATGCATGTCATCTCGAGTTCTTTTTCGGAACCCAGTCTTGTGTTTCTCATGCAAGGGCATGTCCGTCTCGCGGATGCGCATGAGGCAGCGCAGGCTTTGGCACAGGACAAAACTTGCACGCTGGTACTGATGGGACGTCAGCACCAGCCGATTTTTGACACGACACTGGCTTCGCTAGGCGTACAGGCCATAGAACGCGATCGAGTAAAAGGCTTCAATTACTCGACGGGGAAGTGGCTTGATATTGGTGTGTATGGTGCGCGCCAGCCGTGACGCTCTTCTTCGTTTCCACTACCGGCGCATGAAGTGGGGTCGGAGTGGAGATATAACCCGGGAGCCGGCGACGAATACGCGAAGGCGCACGTCGTAGAACAAGGTTGCGGCATCGGGCGTCCATGACATCCCAAGCGCTTGTGGGAGTGCTGGCGGCCTGTGGAAGATAGTCCGGTCGCCCTACAAGCAGAGCAATGGTGACACGCTCGGCCACCGTTGTGACCTCCCACAGCACGTCCGGGTCCATACGTCCTGTTGTAATGAGACGGGCAGCTTCCACAATGCGCATCGGATAATCCCTTTCGCAAAATCGGTTTCGGCCGACACGCTTTGCATCGGTCCAGACGAAATTGCCGAGAATTGCTTTTTATCCGGTTAATTTTAGCGATGCGCCATGAACATTAACCGTTTCGCTGCCTGATCGTCATGCAATCAGGACGGACTTGTCCCGGCAAGTAGAGTTGCTGGCAGCGAATTCGTGATTCGGGTGGCGAGTTGCTGGCTCATGGCGTTTACAAGTGCCACCGTTCCGGCATCCGAGGACGCATTCCCGGTTGAACTGAAGCTCACACGATAGGTCTGCTCGGGCTGTTTCTCATCGGCGGGAATAACGGTCCAATGAGCTTCAAGAGTGGCCGTGCCCGATGAGGAAATATCGAGGCGCGTGATCGTGACCAGCAGACGGTTGGCTGTAGTGCCCAGTGGCGCCTGTTCCGTCACGAACAGATCGGGGCGACTGACACCAATTCGCGCCGCCAACACATCGGTCACGCCATCGGACAGACGCTCCGCCCACCGTCCATTGGGGCTACGGGCCAGCGCCGTGCCATTGCGGGTCAGAATATCTTGCGTGTCCAGATAGTCCGGCATCTGCACGCGCCGGACTTCCAGAATGGGCGTGCCCGGTGTCACAGCACCATTCTGGCCCGTGCCGGCTCCGGCAAGTGTGTACAGTTGCAGGGGCGGGCTGGAGCAACCAGCCACGCTTGTCGCCAGAACCAGTGCGGCCATGAGGGACAAGCATTTGCGGACCGCGATCATGCGTCGCTCTCCTGAACGGGTTGATGGATCATGACGCGGGGCCTACGGGCGGCGTCCCATGAGCAGAAGTTGTGGGTTGCGCTCCACGTCGCTGGCAAATCCACGCAGGGATGCGGCAGCGGCAGCGATATCGCGCAGCGAGGAATCGAGGTTGTCCCGATCCGCCGAGCGGGGGGACAGAATGCCTTCGACATTCTGGAGTGTCCGTCGCGCTTCATCGGTCGCTTTTGTCGCACTGGTCAGCGTCGCATGCAGATCCGCGCCACGGGCTTCGATCTGTGTATTCCCCGTACGCATCAGCTTATCGATGTCGACAAGGGTTGTATCCAGCCGCCCTTCGAGATCGCGCACGGCCTGCGTGGCGGTCTTGAGCGTTTCCTGTGCGTCGGCCGAGCTTTGCTGGAGGCTGGCGGCAAGGGGAGGCAACTCGACATTCAGCTTCTGAGCGACATCACGAATGGAAAGAACGGCCTCATCCGCGTGTGTCGCAAGCTGCTTGAGAGGAAGATCGCTGATTGTCTGCTTGATCTTCTGCATGGCCGACTCATGTGTCGGAATCTCGGGCAGTTCATCGGCAACGCGTGGATGAAAGGTCGCTGGCGCTCCGGGAAAGAAATCCAGATTGATGTTGAGAGTGCCGGTCACGAAGCTCTGAAGATTCTGCTCAGCGCGTAGCCCGTGCGCCACCACCTCACGCAGATCGAGCGGGCGTGATGGATGCCCCGGATCGTGCATGACATGGACCTGCGCTGCATCCAGACTGATGACGACGGGAATGTAGGGAACACGGGCCACCGGATCGTAGCGCAGCTTGATGCTCTCCACGGAGCCCACGCGCACCCCACGAAAGGTCACGGGCGCCCCGATGCTCAGCCCCGCCACGGAATCCTGAAACACGATCACCGCACGATGGTTTTTCGAGAAAAAGTTGATGTTCCCGAAAAAGATCAGAGCCAGCACGCCAAGAAGAATTCCACCCGTGACAAAGATTCCGACGAGCGTCTGTCGGGTTGCTCCTGAATCAGTGGCCATTGGAATTCGTGCCTTTCGTGGCTGGCTCGGCGGGGGGCGCGTCCGTACTGGCCTCACGGTGCATGAAGGCATGGACCATGGGGTTGGTACTGTGATCGCGCAGATCGCGAGGAGAGCCGTGAGCAATAGGGGTGTGCGTCTCGGCATCGAGGAAGATGCCGTCATCGGCAATGGTGAAGAGACTGGGCAGTTCATGACTTACGATGACGATCGTAGCGCCCAGTCCATCGCGCAGAGTCAGGATCAGATCGTCCAGTCGTGCCGAAGTGATGGGGTCAAGGCCGGCGGACGGCTCATCGAAGAACAGCACGTCCGGATCGAGAGCCATGGCGCGTGCGAGGCCCGCGCGCTTTTTCATGCCGCCGGAAATTTCGGACGGCATGAGGTCAATGGCATGGGACATGCCGACGAGACCCAGCTTCAACTCCACCAGTCGGCGGATCATCTCATCATCAAGCCGCGTGAACATTTCCAGCGGGAGCGCCACATTGTCGCCCACCGTCATGGAACTCCATAACGCGCCGCTCTGGAACAACACGCCGAACCGGCGATTCAGCGCTGTGCGGTGGCTATCCGGACCTGTCCAGTATTCATCGCCATCGACGGTATAGGTTCCGCTTTGGGGGCGCAGAAGTCCGATCATGGCCCGAAGAAGCGTGCTTTTGCCACATCCCGAGCCACCCATGATGGCGAAGATCGAGCCGCGCTTCACATCCATGGAAATGTTTTTCTGGATGACCTTCTTTCCATAGCCGATGGTCACATCCCGCAGAGAAAGCAGGACATCTCCACGGGTACGATCCGAAGGAGCGGGAAGGGAGGAGGCTGACGGGTTCATCATATGCCAATCACGTCGGCGATCACCGCGAATACAGCATCAAGCGCGATCACACCCACGATGCCCACCACGACGGCGCTTGTCGCCGCTGTTCCAACATCTGCGGCACTGCGTCCGGCCTTCAGACCGATGCGACATGACGTGAGACCGATCATGGTCGCAAACACGATGGACTTGATGAAACCGAACTCAAACTGGTGGAGATCGACCGCATCCCAAGTCTGGTGCAGGTAGCCCGTGCCGGTAATGTCGGGGAGCATGACCACCGCGACGGTATAGCCACCGAGAATGCTGGCCAGACAACCATACAGATAGAGAAGCGGCATCATCAGCATCAGTGCCAACACGGACGGCAGCAGGATGTAGCTCGAGATGGGGATGCCAAAGACCTGAAGGGCATCGATTTCCTCATTGCCCAGCATGGTCGCGATACGAGCGGCATAAGCTCCACCTGTACGACCCGCCATGATGATGGCGGTCATGACGGCGGCCAGTTCTCGCACGCAGGCAATGCCTACAAGATTGGCGACATAAATATCGGCCGAAAATTTCTGGAGCTGGACGGCACCTACGAAGGCCAGAATTGCCCCCACGAGGAAATTGACCACAAGGACAATCAGCAGGGCCGAAGGGCCCGCGTCCGAGATATTGGTCAGCAGGTCACGCAAGCGCATGCCGCCATGGCCACTCAGGGCCTTGGCCGACCCTTTCGCCGTGTCGACACCCAGCAGAGTGACGGCTCCGACTTCCTCAAGGGAGGCGATGGTGAAGGCGCCCGCGTCCTGAAACGGATTGGGAACATGCGCGTGGGGAGTGGCGGGCGGCTGAGGAGCGGGCGGGAGAAGGGCGATCAGTCGCTGGACACCGTCGGGCAGTTGTGCGGTGTCGAAGGTCAGTCCTGCTTTTTCAGTGCTCTGCCGGGCATTCCATAGAAACGAAACCAGTGAGGAATCCCATTGTCCCAGCCCCGACGTGTCGATGCTGAGATGAGAGGCGCCATGAGCGGCTTTTGTCAGAGCATCGGCAGGCAGTTCGAGCGGCACGCCGTCATCGACTGTCCATTGACCGGAAAGGCGAAGGGTCGCCGTCTCTCCCGAGGACGCGATGTTCCATTGAGGGCGGTCGTGCGGCTGGCCAGTCTGTGTGGCGGGCTGGGAGGGGCGTTGATCCGTCATAGGCAGCACAGAGCCTAGGTCAAACGTGAGCACTTGACCAGACAGAGCAGAGATGCGCCGAATCTTTGCAGATGAACACGATTCTGTGTGCTCGGAACAGGTCTTATTGTGATTTTTACATCTTTTTCTGGATGAAAAACACGGACTCGTCGCAAAACGATACGAAGGCTATAGGACAGAGCTCGCAGCGGGAGAGCGAATAATGAGTGCGGAACCGGTCGTTTTCATCGATGGAGAGGCAGGCACTACGGGGTTGGGCATTCGGGAACGTCTGCGGGCTTTGCCGGTGCGCATCCATTCGATCGATCCCGCCCGTCGTAAGGAGACACAAGCGCGCGCCGAGGCGATGGCGGCAGCCGATCTGGTGGTCCTGTGTCTGCCCGATGCCGCATCGAAAGAAGCCGTGGAAATGGTGGAGGGGTTGGCGGCCTCGGGGCAGCGCACGCCGAAAATCCTCGATGCCAGCACGGCCTTCCGCACGGCGCCGGGCTGGGTTTATGGCTTTCCCGAACTGTCCGAGGATCAGCCCGAGGCCATCCGTCAGGCCAGCCGTGTGGCGAATCCGGGCTGCTACCCCACGGGGGCCATAGCGCTCCTGCGGCCGCTCATCGACGCGGGCCTGATGAAGCCGGACTTCCCGGTCACGATCAACGCAGTCAGTGGCTACACGGGCGGGGGCCGGACCATGATCGAGACACAGGAGAAAGAAGGCGGTCCGGCGTTCATGCTCTATGGCCTGGGACTGGCGCATAAGCATCTTCCCGAGATCCGGCAGCACGCCCTTCTGGAGAAACGGCCAATCTTCGTGCCATCGGTGGGGCATTTCCCGCGCGGCATGATCGTATCGATTCCCGTTCACATGGATCTGCTCGTCAAAGGCACTACGGCCGCCGATCTGCGCCGCGCTCTGGAAGAGCGTTACGTCACGTCTTCCTTCGTGCGTGTCTGTAAAGCGGAGAACACATTGGTGGCGGATGCTCTGGTGGGTTCGGATGATATGGAACTGCGCGTGCATGCGGACGAAGCGAACACGCATGTCGTGCTCACGGCGCGGCTGGATAATCTGGGCAAAGGCGCATCGGGGGCAGCCATCCAGAATATTGCCCTGATGCTCGGTGTTTCGCCTGCCTGAGGAAAGCCAACGATGACACGCAGACTCTACATTTATGAACACTGCCCTTTCTGCGTGAAAGCGCGGATGATCTTTGGGCTCAAGGGTGTGCCCGTGGAGCTTGTCTGGCTGCTCAATGACAATGAAGCGGACCCGATCCGAATGATCGGCCGGAAATTGCTGCCGATCCTTGAGGAAGATGGGCGGTTCATGGGCGAAAGCATGGACATCGTGGCGCATGTCGACGCGATGGGAGAGCCCGTACTAACGGGTGAAACCAATCCGGCAATCGCGGCATGGATCTCCTCCGTCAGCGGCCCGCTTTATCGGCTGATGTTGCCGCGCGTGGCCTGTGCACCGTTTCCGGAGTTTGAGACGACCGGTGCGCGAGCGTATTTCGTGCGCAAGAAGGAAGCTTCGACCGGCATGTTCGCGCCTTATCTCGAATCCGGCACCGAACAACTGGCGGAACTGAACAACCGGCTGCCTTCATTGGTGTCGCTCATTCGTTCACCGAGTGCCGTGAACGGCATCTTGTCCACGGACGACATCCATCTATTCGCCGCCCTACACAGTCTCTCGATCATTGCGGGTGTGGTATATCCCCCAGAGGTGGAAACCTATCGCCAGACGATGTCAGGTCTGTCCAATGTTCCTTTGATGGATGCACAGGCTGCATGAGCGTATCTTCGCATCTTTCCCAAGGCCGCAGATGCTGGTAGGAGAGCGACAGTCGCGAGAGTGACGGAACGGTAGACGTAGTCGACTCAAAATCGACCGCCGCAAGGCATGGGGGTTCGAATCCCCCCTCTCGCACCAGTATTCCGGAAGACAGATGACCCTCAATGCAGACGTCGCGCCTTCGCGCGTGAGCAAGCCGCAGACACGTCCCGCCAATCCCGATTTTTCGTCTGGCCCATGCGCGAAGCGGCCAGGTTGGTCACTCGAAGCGCTGTCCGGAGCGCTGTTGGGACGTTCTCACCGGTCATCCGAGGGACGCGCCAAACTCGGCGAAGTGATTGAGCGTTCCGCTGCCATCCTCGGTCTGCCCGAAGGCTGGCGGCTCGGGATCGTGCCAGGCTCCGACACCGGCGCAGTCGAGATGGTATTGTGGTCACTGCTTGGCACGCGTCCCGTGGATGTGTTGGCGTTCGAGAGTTTTTCCGCGACATGGGCCAACGATATCACCGCCCAACTTGGTCTGGATGCGCGTGTTCTCAAGGCCGATTATGGCGAACTGCCCGACCTTCAGGTCGTGGATTGGTCCCGCGATGTGGTTCTGGCATGGAACGGCACGACATCAGGCGTGAAACTGCCCGATACGGCGGCTATTCCCTCTGAGCATGATGGGTTGATCATCTGCGATGCGACGTCCGCCGCGTTTGCGATGGAACTCCCTTGGGAGAAGCTCGATGTCGTGACGTGGTCATGGCAGAAGGTGCTCGGCGGAGAGGCGGCGCACGGTATGCTGGCGCTGTCGCCACGTGCTGTTGCGCGACTGGAAGCCGGGCCAGCGCCGCGTCCGCTGCCAAAAGTCTTTCGCCTGACCTCCAAGGGAAAGCTGAATGAAAGCATTTTCCGCGGTGATACGATCAATACCCCCTCGATGCTGTGCGTCGAGGACGCTCTGGATGGTCTGCGCTGGGCCGAAAGTGTTGGCGGATTGAAGGGGCTGATTGCCCGTAGTCGTGCCAATCTGGCGGTTGTCGAGGCATGGGAAGCGAAGTCCGAGTGGGCAGAGTTTCTTGCCCGTGATCCCGCACTTCGCTCGAATACAGCGATCTGTCTGCGGATCGTAGCGCCTTGGTTCAAGGCGCTCGACGCTGAGAGCCAGACAAAGGCCGCGAAGAAAATGGCCTCACTGCTTCACGATGAAGCCGTGGCATACGACATCGCCAGCTATCGGGATGCGCCAGCCGGACTTCGTATCTGGGGAGGCGCTACTGTCGAGACGGCTGATGTTGAAGCGCTTCTGCCGTGGTTGGACTGGGCTGAGGCGCAGGTCAGAAGCGAATACGGCGCCTGACATCAGAGCGGTAACGCAGAAGAAAGGCCCGGCGCGCTGTGGAGTGCGCTAGGCCTTTCTTCTATTAACCTCACAATTTATTTTCTAAAAAAGAATTTTAGAAACAGCGAGTTATGAGGTTTATTTAAGATTTCTTATCAAGCCAGAACGGGACGGGAAGATCTTTCGAGCGCAGGAAATCCGGATTGAACAGCTTGGATTGATAGCGTGCTCCACCATCGCACAGAATGGTCACGACCCGATGGCCCGGCCCCAGATTGCGCGCCACACGGATAGCCGATGCCACATTGATTCCCGAGGAGCCACCCACAGACAGGCCTTCATGGATCAACAGGCTGTAGATCTGTTCCAGCGCTTCGGGATCGGGAATACGCTCTGCATCATCGATCGGCGCACCTTCCAGATTGGCCGTGATCCGGGATTGGCCGATGCCTTCCGTGATGGAGGATCCGCTGATCGACAGGTCGTTGGACTTCACCCATCCATACAGACCCGAGCCTTCAGGATCGGCCAGCACGATTTTGGGACGTTCCGTTCCGGCGGCGCGAGCGCTGTCCTCAAGACCGAACGCAACGCCCGCAAGCGTGCCTCCTGTTCCGCAGGCGCAGGTAAAAGCATCCAGCCGTCCCTCCATCTGCTCCCAGATTTCAGGAGCGGTGCTGTGGCGATGGCCCTCACGATTGGCGAGATTGTCGAACTGGTTGGCCCAGACATAGCCATTCTCTTCCGCCAGACGACGTGAAACGTGCACGTAGTTGCCGGGATCACGATACGGCTTGGCGGGAACCAGACGCAGATCGGCGCCGATCATACGCAGGAAATCGATCTTCTCCTGACTTTGCGTCTCCGGCATGACGATGACGCTTTTGTAGCCCCGCGCGTTGGCGACAAGGGTCAGGCCGATACCCGTATTGCCTGCCGTGCCTTCCACAAGCGTGCCGCCGGGCTTGAGAAGGCCGCGTTTTTCAGCATCCAGAATAATGGCGAGTGCAGCGCGATCCTTGACGGAACCGCCGGGGTTCATGAATTCCGCCTTCCCGAATATCTCACACCCGGTCGCGTCCGAGGCGCGGGCAAGGCGGATCAGAGGCGTGCCGCCAATCGCGCCCGCCATATCGGCCGAGCAGGTCGTCCAGCCGTAAAGGGTGCGGGAACTCGGAGTGGAAGTCATTGTGTCCTGCCTTTCATCCTGATGTGATTTGGGCTAGCGCGTGTTGCTCATGCGTGCAATCGGCTTTCATACTTCACGAAATCCAAACCTCGAAGATGTAGCCGTACTGTCCGGATAAAAAAGGAGTTGGCGGAAAATGATCAGAGATATACAGCCGCGCGCGGTCTGGGAAATGATGGAAGCCGACCCGACAGCCCAGCTTATTGACGTCCGCACGCCAGCCGAATGGCATTTCGTCGGGCTCCCCGATCTCTCGGTGCTGGGGCGCAATATTCATACCATCAGTTGGCAACTGCCCGGCGGTCTGATTAACGAGCGCTTCATTGAAGAACTACGGCTCGTCGGTCTCGATGGGTCTCAGCCGCTTCATTTCATCTGCCGTTCCGGCGCCCGGAGCCGTTCCGCTGCGATGATGGCGCTACAGAGTGGCTTTGAAACGGTTTTCAATGTCGCGGACGGCTTCGAAGGCCCGCTCAATGGAGAGGGGCATCGTGGCAGCGTCGCTGGATGGAAAAAAGACAATCTTCCATGGCGGCAGAGCTGACATCTGCCGCCCGACTGCTTTTTTACAGGCCGGCGTCCGGTTCGGCGTCGGCATCGTAGAGCACTTCAAGAATGGCGCACCACGGATAACGTGAGTCGTAACTGTGACCGTCAGCCGAGGCGATGGCGCCATTGGTGTCCGTGGGCACATGCGTGAGCGTAACGGCATCGTCGATGTTGCCACCAATGATGCTCAACTGATGGCCAAATGGCTGTCCATTCTGGCCTGTGGCCACGACAATTCCGCAGTGTGCCGGAAAGCCGTAGGTCGTGGGCAGGTTAGAAAAGCGTACCGATTTACTCCCGCCACGACCGGTGCAGATGAGGTCGCCCAGTTTCGGAATGTATTGCCCCGGGTCATGCGCCCGAAGGCCGCTCGACTGCCCGGAGGCTGCGGCGTTGATGTAGGTGGAGTGATTGGGAGAATAGGGGAAACGTCCATTCGCGCCCGCCACCCGCATCACATAGGAAATAAATGCGGCAGACCAAGCGTAACGTCCGTCATGCACGAAATTGAAAAGGCGGCCATCGGCATCATATTTGCCGCTCCATGAGGATTCCGTCTCCTGCGGATCCTGGCCGATCCACCAGTATTCTCCCACACGCTGCCACAATCCCGGCGCGCGTTCCGGCTTGACGCTGGCGACTGTGGGTTCGGGGCGCAGTTCCGGATCGTCGTCATCGACCGGCATGCCGAAGAGGCGCCACTCGCGCATGGCGATGGCGGCAACATCCTGTCGATTGAAGGGCGTGAAGTTGCGCGTGGCAAAATCCGGCACATGCGGATCGTATCCCGCGATCCCCTCGCCAGTACGATACTGGGCGACGGGAGTGCTCGCCGGTGTCGGACTCACGCCAGACTGCGGGGCACAGGCAGCCACCCCAAGCGCCAGAAGAAGGGCTGTGGCGCGGCAGGACACGATCTTGCTCATCTCAATGCCGGATTTTTGCCCGGTCCCCGAATTCTCAGGCACGTGGTGCCGTTTTGGTAAACGAACGGATCATGCCGTCAGAATTGCCTTTTCTGTCAACCTTTTCAGGCAATGAAAAGGCATCTCGTGGTCATGCCTGTCGTTCGGGAAACAGAGAGAGAAGACCCTCAGCAGTTGCCTTACACCGTCCACGCTCGGTGATCAGACCGGTTACAAGGCGCGCGGGCGTTACGTCGAAAGCCGGATTGGCGGCAGGACTGGCGGGCGGTGTGATGCGAATGGTCTCCATGGCACCCGATGCGGTTTGTCCAGTCAGCATCGTGACCTCGGTAGCGGAACGCTCCTCAATGGGAATGTCGTGCAGCCCATCCTCGACCTGCCAGTCGATGGTGGTGGATGGAAGCGCCACCCAGAAGGGCACCTCGTTGTCATGTGCGGCAAGCGCCTTGAGATAGGTGCCGATCTTGTTGGCAACATCGCCGCGTGTGGTCACGCGGTCCGTGCCTACGATCACGATATCGACCTTGCCATGCTGCATCAGATGTCCACCGGCATTGTCCACAATGACGGTGTGTGGAACGCCGTGGCTGCCCAGTTCCCATGCCGTGAGACCCGCCCCCTGATTGCGGGGGCGCGTTTCATCGACCCACACATGCACCGGCAGTCCTTCATCATGCGCCATGTAGATCGGGGCAAGCGCTGTGCCCCAGTCCACGGTCGCAATCCAGCCCGCATTGCAGTGGGTCAGGATATTGATCGGTCGATCCGATGTGCGCTCCGCCGCGAGCTTGCGGATCAGTTCGAGGCCATGACGACCGATAGCCTCGTTGCAGGCGACATCCTCATCACAGATGCGGGCCGCCTCCTTATAAGCAGCCTCGACCCGTTTCTGTGGTGAGACAGGTCGCAAATATTTCAACATACGCTCAATAGCCCAGCGCAAATTTATCGCTGTGGGGCGCGTTGAAGCCAGCATCGCAGCATCCCGCTCCATGGCCTCATCACTGGCGTCCTTCATCAGCGCAAGCGCCAGACCATAGGCGGCAACGGCACCGATAAGGGGGGCGCCTCTGACCTGCATGCTTGTGATGGCATGGGCCACCTGAGCACATTCGGTCAGATGCAGGATATCGAGAGAAAAGGGCAGGCGAGTCTGATCAAAGATGCAGACTGTGCGGTGATCGTTCGGATCGACCCAGACACTACGATAGGACACACCGTTGATCTTCATGAAGCGAGCATCCTGCTGAAAATAAGGAAAGGGCGAAAAGCGGACATATTCCCTGACGATTTCGCAGTGTGGAAAATGGACATGAAAAGCGTGCGGGGCAAGAGCAAAGGAAAATGTTTCAATTCCTTGCAAAACGGGATGTGCCGACTTTCAAAGGTTGCTGTTATTATCGGCATAAAATGAAATATATTCTCCTATTTTTCATAAGATTTTTTGGTGCTCGGTCGGGGGTATGTGCATGCGTTTTCTGTATTTCCGATGAGATATCATGATATTGCAAAACCCGATGCGGCTCTATATTGGAAAACAATATGCGGATAGGCGCTTTGTTCGAGAACGTTCTGAAGATGTCCGGGAACTCACCTTCAAGAACAGCCTCTGCGAAAGCTGATTCTGGAAAACACCAAAATATAGCGTCAAGGTTTTGATTTTACCTCTGATGCTGGAACCACGAAAGCGGAAGACATGGCAAGAAAAGCAGACAGCAAGCCCACACCGGCTGCCAAGAGTTCCGTCAGGGGCAAGGTAGCCGTTGCTTCGACCCGCCGCGCCAAGACGACCAAAGCGGCTGCCGAACCGGAAAAGACGCGCAAAAGAGCTGCTACGGCTCCTAAAGCGACGGCTCGCGTAAAAGCATCTGTTCCGGTAAGCAAGGCGCCGTCACGGGGCAAACCGGCTGCCGCTGCCAAAGCAAATGTCGCAACAGCCAAAAAAGCAGCCGCTCCTCGTCGGGCTACTGCGGCCCGTCCTGCGGCTCCCAAAGTTACAGAGACTGTGCGTGCTCCCCGCAAGGCCAGAAGTGCTGCAGCCACCCCGCGCGCCACACGGCAGAAGGAGCCGGTGGCGCCCGTCAAATTGACGGCCGTGGAAAAGCTTCGTCAGACGCAGGAAGCACGTCGTCAGAAGCGGATTGCACGTCTGGCTGCGGAAAAAGAAGCGGCAGAAGAGGCGGCTGTTGTCGAAAAACCGAAAAAAGCGGCTCCTCGTAAAACAACGGCTACGCGCACAAGCCGTCGTAAGTGAAGACGACAAACTTCTGCGAAAATCGGTAGTGTAGAGAAGCCCCGCTACGGCGGGGTTTCTTGCGTTCAGGCATTATTGCGATAAGCACGGCCTGGAATGCCGCGGGAAGGAACATATCCTCCTGTTTTCCCGTAATGTGTCCGGTTCTCGGGGGAGGGAAGGGCACGTGCCAGTATTTCAACAATGTGGCGTTGCGCAGTCAGAGCGCGTTTGAGAAGAACCCTGTTATCAGCAAGAACGTTCTCAAGATTTTCCAACGCTGCCGGCAGTTCCTCCGAGCAGCAGTTGGCGTCCTTATCGTTCGGGTCGCGTTTGCAATCGATATCCAATGCGTCAAGCTGCATCAGTACGGCTTCTTTCTGGCGCAGCAGTCCAACTGCCGCAGGAACATCCCCTTTTCGAAGATGGACGTTTTCTTCTTCCAGAAGTGCCGTGACGTCGCGAATGACCGCCAGCGCTTCATCTGTCACGTTTTTTCTCCTGAATTTCAAGCATCTGACGATAGATCGAAGGGGCAAGACCGAGGCCGCCCTTCTTTTCGATCTGCTTGGCCATTTCGGTTGTGAGCATGGGACGGAACGAGGATTCTCCTACCCCACCTCCAAAAGATCCTTTTGAGGTATCGATGGTGTCAAACATAGGCTGGAGCATCTGACCGATGGTCATGGACTCAAAGTCGGTGGCGGTCTTCCAGATTTTCGCGTCCACAGGTTTGGATGGGGCGGCATCATTCGACAGCGGGAGGCCTGACGAAGGAAATGCGCTTGTGATGCGGGTTGAATCTGTCATCGTACTTCCAGATCTGCCTGCAACGCACCATCGGCTTTGATGGCCTGCAGAATGGAAATCATGTCGCGTGGCCCCACTCCCAAGGCATTGAGTCCCGAAACGAGATTGCTCAATGTCGGACCGTTTGGAAGAATGCCGAGCTTGGCATTGTTCCCGTTATTCACATTGATGGTTGTACGGGGGGCAACAGTGGTGGTGCCGTTCGACATGGGGCCGGGCTGCGAAACCATGGGAGTTTCCGTGACCTGGATGGTGAGGTTGCCCTGTGCGATAGCGACAGTACTGATCCGGACATCATTTCCAATGACAATCGTGCCGCTGGCATCATCGACCACGACTTTCGCCAGCGTATCGGGTTCAACCATAAGGTCCCCGATCAGGGAAAGGGCCGGAACGCTGTCACGTCCTGTCAGATCCAATGCCACGGTCCGTGGGTCGGTAACACGCGCCATGGTGCCACCCAGTGCAGAATTGATAGCCCGTGCAATGCGGCTTGCTGTCGTGAAATCGGGGTTGCGAAGGGAGAGATGCAGCAATTTCTTGTTGCTGAGATCCACAGGTACTTCGCGTTCCACGACGGCGCCGTTGGCAATGTGCCCATTGGTGGGAATATTATGCACGATGGAAGCCGCAGCGCCGCGTGCCGCAAAAGCATTGGTCGCGAGAGAGCCCTGCGCTACCGCATAGACCTCTCCATCGGCGGCCATCAACGGTGTAACCAGAAGCGTACCGCCTGTCAGATCCGTGGCGTCGCCGGTAGCTGAAACCGTAACGTCAATGCGTCCACCACCATGAGCAAAGGGGGGAAGATCGGCTGTTACCATCACGGCGGCCACATCGTGCGTCTGGAGCTGAATCTCCCGGTCGCGGATGTTCACCCCCAGACGGTTAAGCATGCTGATGAGAGTCTCACGGGTGAACAGGACGTTCGTCAGCTTGTCGCCCGTCCCGTGCAGGCCGACCACAAGCCCGTATCCGATGAGCTGATTGGTGCGCACGCCCTCGAAATCGGCGATATCCTTTACGCGCACACGTGCGGCATTCGCAGAGGACATTCCGAGCAGGAATGCACAGACAAGCAGGCATGCTCCGCACGCAATTGATGAAGGGAAAACCCTTTTCAATCCCGTGCCCCATACCTTGCGATGGAATGATGTCATGCCGATCTTTGCCGCTCGTCAATGTTTTCGCGTCATTGTTATCCACGGCAAGAGCAAACAATTCCTCAACGTTCGGCGTGAAACTTCCTTCTGCGTGAAGTGACACACGCTGACAGGATGAAGAGACAATGAGCCCCATCGGCACGGTTGGTTATTCTCCCCGCATTACGACATCCCGTCGTGTCCGGCGGCAGACAGCGCCTTCGCCATTCACGCTACCAGCCGAAAACACCGAAGCCCCTATTCCCGAAGTGTCCGGTCTGACGCCCATCGCTTTGCTGTCTCTTCAGGAAGAGACAGGAGCGGTGAGTCAGGAGGAACAAGAGAGGGAGGCCGTAGTGTGGGGAGGCGATGTGCTCTCGGCGCTGCGCGAATTGCAGGTTTCTCTGCTGGAGGGACGAATCCCGGCCGATATTCTCACTCAAATCGAAACGCTCTGCGCCCAAGAGTTCGAGATGGTGGGCTCTGGGCTCTCAAATGTTGTGCGATCAATTCGTGTCCGGGCGGTCATTGAGGCAGCAAAATCACGACGACGCATTGCCGAACAAAATTTTTCCATCCTTCAGCAGGAAGAGGAAATGCCGGGTGGCGGAGAAACAGGCTCCTGTGGACGTGAGACGATTTAAACTTGGCGCACCATTTCTGCACGGCTATAAGCCGCGCATTCGTTGGAGGCCGCTTGCCTCGGGGAACGGAGACGCAATCTAATGATCACACTTCCTCCGGACTACAGACCGTCCGATGATGAAGAGTTCATGAACCCCTTGCAGGTGGAATATTTCCGTCAAAAGCTTGTCAGGTGGCGCACGGAACTCCTCAAGGAGGCGGGAGGAACTCTCGCCAGCCTGTCAGAGGGCGGCATTCATGAAGCCGACGTGACGGATCGCGCGAGCGTGGAAACGGATCGTGCGCTTGAGTTGCGGACACGCGACCGTGCGCGCAAGCTGGTGGGCAAGATCAATCAGGCACTTCAGCGGATTGAAAACGGCACGTACGGATACTGTGAGGAAACGGGCGATCCGATCGGACTGAAACGACTGGAAGCCCGCCCCATTGCGACGCTCTCAATCGAGGCGCAGGAACGCCACGAGCGGATGGAGAAAGTTCACCGCGACGATTGATTTTCTCACACTGGAAGAAAAACTTCCGTTGCGAGAGATTCGGGGGTTGCCGAGTACGGTATGAAACTGTAGGTAGCCCTCCGCCGAACGCTGCTGTAGCTCAGTGGTAGAGCACTCCCTTGGTAAGGGAGAGGTCGCGAGTTCAATCCTCGCCAGCAGCACCAGGTTTTTACAAGATTCCCGAAAATAAAATAAATGTCGCAGCCGTTTCGTTCCCAGAAAGCGGAAAGCGTTCGCCTTCACAGTGTGAACGATTGTGTGGGTGCGGAGAAACGGGGAAGCCGTGAGCGGAAAAACGGGCATTTCATCTGATAGTGCGGGCGATGAAATCGGCCTTGCCGCTAAAGGGACCAACGAAACCGTTCTGCGTCCGTTCCTCGTCTTCATGCTGCCGGTCATGCTGGATTGCGTCCTTCAGTCACTCGCCGGGACCATCGGAAACGCCTATGTCGGGCATATGCTGGGAACGCGCGACCTCGCGGCGGCCAGTACATTTTATCCGCTTCTGTTGCTGCTCGTGTCCTGCGGCGTCGGGCTAGGGACCGGGGCAAGCGTTTTGGTGGGACAATTATGGGGAGCAGGCCGTCCTGAACATGCCCGACCCGCTGCGGCTGCCGCCCTTGGGATTGCACTGGGCGGGGGACTGGGGATTGGACTTGGCGGTCAGTTTCTGGTGCACAGGATTCTCCTGTTGCTGCATGTGCCAAATGACGTGCTGTCAGATGCGGCCAGCTATTGCGCCTTTCTTCTGGCAGGAAGTCCGGCGCTTATCATTCTGGTGACGACAGCCATCACCCTGCGTGGAGCGGGGGACAATATGCGCCCACTTATGATGATGGGCATCCAGATTGCTGTTGCTCTCGTGGGGACGCCACTGTTTCTTGTAATGGGCTTCGGATTGGGAGGAGCCGCAGCCGCCACCATTGCGGGGTGGATATTGGCGCTTGTTTTTGTCGGCATCTCACTCCGGCACGTCGATCATCCTTTGGCGCCCACAAGGCAGATGCTTCGTGAAATGCTGCCTGAAAAAAAGATTTTCCTGTCCGTTCTGCGACTGGGGCTGCCGGCCATGGTGGAAGTCATGACTATGGGACTGGCCGAAATTGCGCTGGTGGGGCGCATCAACGGTTTTGGCTCAGACATGACGGCTGCCTATGGGCTTTTTACGCAGACCCTTACCTATATTGAGTATCCGGGTATGGCGGTGGGCATCACGGTCTCGGTGTTGACGGCGCACGCCATCGGCGCACGAAATGAGAAAAGGGCGCGTGCAGTGCTCCGAACGGGTTTTATGATCGGTTTGGTGCTGACGGGCGTTTTGGCGTTAGCTGTTTCCTTCGCTCCCACTACCGTTTCACTGCTTTTTACATCCGATCCTGCGGTTATCGCTCTGGCCACTCACGCTTTTCAGGTGGTCATGTGGAGCGCCGTTCCTCTTGCTCTTGGGGGGATTCTCGGTGCCGCCATGCGTGCTAGCGGAGACGTGATGGCACCGATGTCGATCATGCTGGGATGTGTGGTGCTGGTCGAACTGCCGGTTGGTTATTGGTGCGCCCATCATTATGGCGCATGGGGCGTCTGGCTGGGCTATCCGGCCAGTTTTTCCACGCTGTTCCTGTGCATTGCGCTCTATTGGGCGGTCGTATGGCGACATCGTCCACTGCTTCCCCTGAACTGATCCTGCCGTTGTCGCTCACGCAGGAGCGGGTCCCCCTGATGGTGGATGACCTTTCGAAGGTTTGGTAATAATGTGTTCATGATCGAATGATCGTGGCGAGGATTGTCCTCGCGCGCATGGCATGGGGATGCAGGACTTTTGGCGGCCAACGAGATAGTCGACCCCACGGAACAAAATGACGCCTCTCTGCGGCAGAAGCTGCTCCAGGTCGTTGTTCCGGTTCTTGGGGTGCTGCTGATCCTTGTGGCGATTGGCGGAATTGGTCTGCACACCTACCGCACTACGCGCACCGGCGTGCTGCAACTGACACACCGTCTCCTGCAATCAGTACAGCGTTATGTCGTACAGGATGTCACGGCATATATGGGCGCTGCGACACTGGGCGGAAGTTTCGCTCAGGATTTCATCAGCCATGCGCCAGCGGCCTTTACGCAGGGCGCCTTCTATTCCTATGGGGCCACCATGCTGCGGCTGGTGCCGCAAATACAGTCCTATTACCTCGGCGATGCCAATGGCAATTTCCTGCTTGTGGAACGCGATCCTGCCGGAAAGGGGCTGGAATACACCCAGCTCAAAACCGTTGGCGGTCACAAGATCTTCCATCATGACTTTCGTGGCACT
Source organism: Acetobacter estunensis (assembly GCF_011516945.1). GTDB lineage: Bacteria > Pseudomonadota > Alphaproteobacteria > Acetobacterales > Acetobacteraceae > Acetobacter > Acetobacter estunensis. Next base: position 90,070 of record NZ_WOTH01000002.1, on the reverse strand, counting down.
GATGGCAAAATCATACGCAGCGAAGAAAACGACGCTGAGAACTACGATCCCCGCACTCGCCCTTGGTATGCGAATACAATAGAGAAGAAGAGCTTCGCTTGGACGTCACCCACCATCTACGCCACCACGAAGCAGCTCATCGTGACAGGTTCCGTACCATTGGTTGGCACGGATGGAATCCAGCGCGTTTTTGCCATCAATATCTCGCTCAATCAGCTCAGCCAGTTTCTGGACAGCCTGAAAATCAGCGAAAACGGCAATGCAATGATCCTCGACAGTCATGGTCGGATCATTGCTGGGCACGGCTTCGAACAGATTGTCGCGCGAGCTGGTGGCGATCCGTCACGTATGACACTCGATCCGGCGACCGAAGGCACATTTCGACGGGTCTATGACCAGTATCGGGTGCGCGGGGCCGGCTCACATCCTTTCCAATATGATGGACGCAATTATATCGGAATGGCGCAGGATCTGCCGGGATCGGACAGTTGGGTTCTGCTGATCGTGGCACCGGAGAACGATTTTGCCAGTTTTGCCCGACAGAGCGGCCGGGAAGGACTGCAATTCTCGGTCGTCATTATCGTGCTGGCTTCCCTGCTGGCGGGATTGCTGGCCCGACAGAGCCGCCGCACCGAACGTGTCACGCGCGAACTGCGTCATGAACGTGACCAGACCAACTCGGAATCGGCGGCCTTGCGGCAGATCGCGGAGACACCGGGCATCCTCGATCCGAAAGACGAAGCGCTCGTGCTGACCGAGGCGATGGCGCGCGTGGGCGGCGTTCAGCGTGCCGCGCTCTGGCGTCTGGTGCATGATGGGACGGCACTCATCTGCGAGGACAGTTTCGATACCCGTCAGACGGCTCATGCGGGCGGTTTTGAGATATCCCGTCATGAAATGGAGGATTTCTTCAAGATCGTGGACGCCGGTGTGCCGGTAACCGTGACTCACGCCGGGTCCGATGAACGCACAGCCCCGTTTGAACGGCTGGTCATGCGGGATGCGGTCACGCAATCTCTGATCGTTCACCCCATCCGTGGCACGGTAGGCGGTCGGTCGGAAATTCTGGGCATGATCACGCTTGAGAACGCGAACTTCGCGCCTCATCTGGTCTATTTCCTCGACATCATTGCGGGCATTGCCGCCATCCGGTTTGGCGCCATGGGCACCACCGGCACAACTGGCAACGAGGCGAGCGGCAGCGATACCCTGCCTGCGTCTCCCACCGCGCTGCCCGAGCCCCGTTTCGACGAATCGCTGATGCAGCCGCCTGTTGCCGCTGGTGAAATCGGAAAAGGGCTATTCCCCAGTGTCGCCGTCATGGTCATCACCTTCACCGATCCGGTGATGGAAGCGGAAGACGAGGGGTCTGCCGTACTGCCGCTGATCGATCGTATCGCGGGCGAAGTGCAAGCCATCGCGCGCCGCTATGAGCTGTTTTCGGTCAAGGTTGCGGGGCATCGACTGATCTGTGTTGCGGGCTGCACGAAAGACGCGGATCCGACCGCGATCTGGCGTCTTGCCGAAGCCGCACTGGTGTTGCGCGAGACGTGCATGATGCTTCTCTCGCAGGCCAATATCGAACCGATCTTCAGCATCGGCATGGATTTTGGTCCCGCGATGGGCGGAGAACTCGGTAACGATCCCAAATCGTTCAACTTGTGGGGCGAGACTGTGACTCTGGCCGAACTCATGGCGCAGGGTGCGCCGGATGTGGGCACGATCGAAGTCACGGAACGGGTGTATCAGGCGCTTCGTGACCACTATCTGTTCCGCAGTCGTGGCTCTTTCTATGCGCCACGCTCAGGCATAGGGCGGGTCTACGTACTCGCGACACGCCGGTGACACAGGATCCTGAAAACCCGAAAGGGCCGGAAGGCGCATCGTCGCAACAGGACAACCCGCCGCCTGCGGGGGCAGTGTTGCCCGATAATCAGGAGGACATCTCCTTCGGTTTGGGGGCACCGCCTGCGACGTTCCATCAGGATGACGACGATCATTCCCGCAAAGCGACGCTTAGTGAGAGATTCGTCCATTTTCTTGGCTGGCTTGGCGCTCTGGTACGTCGGCAGGTGTGGTTCCTGCTTATCATGCTGGGCACGCTGTGGGGTGTGATCCGCGAAAGCTGTCGTCCCAACAGTTGGCGTCGCACGGTGCGTTATGAATTCCAGATGACGCTGGGCGATGTGGCGGGTGGGGGCCTGCTGAGTACCGCCGTGACGGGTGCGCTGACAGGTGTCGGCGTGGTGTCACAGGCGATTTACTGGCTGGGCTTCGCCGGTATGGCGAAAATGACCGGGTCGGTTCTGGTTACCGTGATCGTGCGTGAACTGGCGCCGATCTTGGTCGGTGTGCTGATGCTCGGTCGCAGCGGGATGCTGTCGCTGGCCGAGATCGGCATGCTGACAACGGGCGGTCAGGTGCGGTCCATGCAGGCGGAAGGTCTCGATCCGTTCCTTCTGCTGGTTTTGCCGCGCACACTGGCCTTCATGGTCTCGGGCTTTACGCTTGGCATCATTTTCTCGCTTGCGTCACTGACCACCGGCTACATCATCAGTCGGGCTTCAGGTGCTCTCTCGAACTCACTGCTGTCGTTCTATTACGACGTGGTGATTGCCATGACGCCGCTGGACTATCTGCTCATTCCGCTGAAATTCGTGGTCGTGGGCTTTCTCGTGGGACTGGGCTGCTGTGTGAGCGGGCTGACGGCCTCCAAAGAGGACTCCATGCGTACCATGCTTCCGCGTGGTTTTTCCCGTGGCATGCTGATCGTCATGACAGTCAGCGTTTTGTTCAGTCTCAAGCTGTGAGGGGCGGGACTGATGAGTGACACAGGAACAACATCCGTGAATCGTCTGGCGGGGCCGATGCTGGAACTGGCGGATGCGACGCCCGTTTTCGATGAAAGCGGCATGCCGCCGACGCCACTGACGCTGCGACTGATGCCGGGCGAATGCGTGATCGTGGAGACGCGCGACATGACGCGGGCCACTGTCTTTGCGGATTTGTGCTCGGGTATGATTCATCTGCTCAAGGGCAACGTCCGGTTCATGGGACTGGACTGGACGGAGTTGAATGACCGGCGTCGCAACGCGTTGCGGGGGCGGATCGGCCGCATCACCCGCCGCGCGATCTGGAGCAACCTGTTCGGCACCCATGTCGCGATGATGCTCAAGCAGTTGCATCACACGACGATACCGTTGGAGACCGTCACGACGGACACCGAGCATTTGTGCGAGCGTTTCGGTTTGCCCGGCATTCCCACCGATGTGCCCGGCCGCCTTTCGGAAGCGGACATCGTGCGTGCGGCCTGTGTGCGTGCCTTTCTCGGCAAGCCGCAGCTCCTTCTTCTGGAAGACCCTCTGGAGACAAGCCCCGTGGATCTTTCGCAACCCTTTCTGGAATCCCTCACCGAGGCCCGAGACCGGGGGGCTTCCGCCATCTGGTTCGTACGTGACCCGACTGTGTGGCAGCGCTACCGACAGGCGATCAATGGCCAGTGGCGCCTTGCGGATGACGGACTCATGACGATACGGATGCGCTGATGTTTCAGATCAGGTTACGCCAGAAGGGCCGCCCCCTTATTCATCTCCGCTATGCCGATGAGTGGGTAGGCCTGCTCGTCCTGATCAGCATCGTCGTTTTTGCGGCGGCGGTGATTGAGGCCGGCGTGCTGAGCGACTGGCTGAGTCCGCCGGCACGGCTGCGAGTGGTGCTGCCCGAAACCGGTGTGGGCGGCCTTGCCGTTGGTGGGGATGTGCAGATCCTTGGCGCGCATGCCGGCACCATTCGCGGCATCAAACTCAATCCTACGGGGCGGATGTATGCGCTCGTTGACCTTGACCCACAGGTGGAGCCTTTCATCAAGCGCGACAGCACTGCTGTCATCCGCAAGCAGTTCGTAGTGGCGGGCGCGAGTTACCTTGATCTGACACGCGGCAGTGGTGAGGCGATGGACTGGAAATACGCCGTCATTAACGCCGTGACGGAACCCAGCCCCACCGACATGATCACGCAGACGCTCAAGAACATTCAGGCCGAGGTCATGCCGGCCATTGCCAGCGCCCGTCATATGATGGCGCAGCTCGATGACACGATTTCCGACATGCACGCGGGTAAAGGCAGCATCGGTCAGTTGATGACCAACGATGATCTGATCCGCAAGGCAGAGGGCACCATCGTCTCTCTCAACGACGTCATCAACCGTCTCAAACCGCAGGAGGCGCAGCTTCAGGCCATCCTGAAAAAGACGGACACCACCATGGCAAACGTGAAGTCCGCGACGCACGATCTCAAGACGGCCACGCCACGTCTGCCGTCGATCACGCGCAATGTGGATGATACGCTGGCCGATGCACCGGCGCTTCTGACGCAGGCGCAGACCACGCTCTACTCGCTCCAGAAGCTGACGGACCAGTTGCGCAGTCTCTGGCTGCTGGGTGGTCATAGCACCAGCCAGTCGGCCAAGAGGCTTCCTGCGCGGAGAGTCTCGCCATGAGTCCGATGAAATACCGGCTGCTGTTTGCGCTACCGCTTTGCGCCGCACTGGCAGGATGCAGCGGTGGCGGCAATCAGGATCAGGGCGTGCAGGTGCGCAATGCCGCATGGCAGCAGGCCATGGATGCGGGTCAGCAGGCGCTCGCCATCGGGCGTTATTCCGTGGCGGAGCGGGAATACCGCGAGGCGTCCCGCCTTGCGCTACGTGACGATGACCCGCAGGGTATTGCTGATTCCTCCTACAACCTCGCCGTGACCCAGCTTTCCGCCGACAAGCCGACCGATGCTCTGGAAACGGTGCAGAATGCGCGCGCCGCACTTGAGATACGTTCCGTCGGGATTCAGGCGCAAACGGCTGGAACGGAACAGAAAACAGCGGCAATGGGCACCAGCGCGCTCGATCTTGTGGCGGCTGGGGCCTATTCGCGGCTGGGTCGGCTGGCCGAAGCCGCCGATATGGCGCGACGGGCCGAACAATCCTCGGAAACCGATATCCGTCAGCGCGCGATGTTCATTGCCGGAATCGTGGCGGCTCGACGCTCGGATTCCGCAACACTTGCGGCCAGCCTCCAGAGTCTGTCGTCATTGCCTCAGCCTCATTCGCTCGATGTGCAGGGGGATGTGGTGGCCCTGCAGGCGCTGACACTCTTGCACACGGACCCGGCCCGCGCGCAGGAACTGGCGGCGCAGGCCGTGGAACTTCGCCGCAAGAATGGTGATGACCGAGCCATGATTCACGCGATGGCACTCGAAGCGCAGGCGGCGAAGGCGGCCGGACACCCCGAAGTGGCGTCAGCATTGCTCGCACGCGCGGCGCAGGGGCAAGCGGCCCGCAGCGCCACGACCGGACAGAATGATCCTCTGGCCATTCAGTATATGAGCGAAGCGGGACTTTCGCTGCCGCTCCAGCCCTTTGCGGTCAAGGAAACAGAAAAATGAATAGGAACCGCAAACAGCGTACGCGGCGGATAAAACAGGTCGTGTGGGGACTTTTTCTCGCTCTGCCACTTGTGGCGCTGGGAGCCTGTTCGAGCGACGATCCCAATCTGGACAGCGACACCCATTATCACGCCAAGCACTACAAGGGGCCGAAAATACCGTCGTGGTACAAGCCCCCAAAGACGCCCTGAGCGCAGATCTCAGGTGAGTGTCAAAGACGTGTGGCGTTCAAGGAACCGGGCGTCTTTTTCATCGAGACCTTCGAGACGAACATCATAGCCACGTCCGCGCAGTGTCGTGACGATGTTCTCCACGGCGCTTGTTCCGGTGATATCCCATAGATGAGCGTCATGCAGGTCGATCACGACCGGCCTGTGTCCCGGAGCGCTTTTCATGTCTGCACGAAGGATGGCGTCTTCAAGCAGTTCCGCCGATGCAAAGAAAATATCGCCATGCACCACATGGCGGATGGTGCCATCGCTAGGGTCGGTCCGCGATGTCACCCGCACCATGGCGGAGACATTCGAAGCGAAGAACACACCGCTCAGCAGCACACCCACAGCCACACCGGCCGCCAGATCGTGTGTCAGCACCACGACAATGACGGTGATGACCATCACGGTGCTGGCCAGACGCGGATGGACCACCAGATCTTTCAGCGATGACCACGAGAACGTGCTGACAGAGACCATGATCATGATCGCCACAAGGGCCGCCACCGGCACCCGTGCGACCAGCGGACGAAGCGCCACCATCAGTACCAATAGAAAGACGCCGGCCATCAGCGTGGAGAGACGCCCTCGGCCGCCGTAACGCACATTGCCAACCGTCTGACCGATCATGCCGCATCCCGCAATGCCACCGAACAGTCCTGCGGCAAGATTGGCCAGTCCGAGACCGATGGATTCACGGCGCTTGTTGGAAGATGTTCCCGTCAGATCATCCACCACACGCGCTGTCATAAGGCTTTCCAAAAGACCGACCATGGCCATGGCCAGCGCGTAGGGAAAGATGATTTCCAGCGTCTCGCTCGTGAATGGCAGGTGAGGGACGGTAAACGTCGGCAGCCCGTCGGGCAGATGCCCCAGATCGGCAACGGTGGCCACCGGCATGGGATGGAGGACGAGGATGCCTGTGAGCACGACGATGCAGATGAGAGGCGAGGGGATTGCCGTAAAGACACGCGGCACGAGATAGATGATGGCAAGACCGAGCGCGATCAGCGCCCATGTGTGCCATGTCACATGCTGCATATGTGGCAACTGGGCCGAGAAGATCAGAATAGCGAGGGCGTTCACGAATCCGGTCCGTACCGGCCGTGAGACAAATCGCATCAGCACATGCAGTTTCAGCAGACCGAAAACAACCTGAATAGCACCGCAAAGCAGCGTGGCCGCCAGCAAATAGGCCACACCATGGGCATGCACCAGACCGGCCGCGACGAGCGCCACCGATCCCGCAGCCGCCGAAATCATGGCCGGACGCCCGCCTGTAAACGCGATGACGATACTGATGACGAAGGAGGCATAGAGGCCGACGGAAGGATCGACGCCAGCCGCGAAGGCAAAGGCGATCACTTCCGGAATGAGTGCGAAAGTGGCCACCATGCCTGCAAGGCTTTCGCGAAGCGGATTGGCTTTCCAGCCAGTCGCGTCGTGGGTCATTGTCTGTTCCTGTATGTGGGGCGACAGAGGCCGCCAGTTTCTGGTTTTCCGAAGCGAAGAAAATCAGGCAGCTTTGCGGATGGCTGCCATTTCTCTCACACGCCGGGTGACGTTCTTCACCACGCTTTCCCAGTCCCTTGGACGGGGCTGACGAAAGATCGTGAGATCGGGATACCAGATGGAATCCGTGCGTCCAGACAACCAGCGCCAGCAATTGTCGAAACGGTCCATCAGTAGAACCGGTTTCCCCAGTCCTCCCGCGAGATGCACCACCGAAGTGTCCACGGACACGAGTACATCGATGCCCATGAGAAGGGCTGCTGTGTCGTCCATCGAGTGGACATGGGGCATGGGATTATAAAGCGTCATGCCGGCTGGAAGCATCGTTCCCTGTGTGGCGTAAGGGCCTTTCTGGAAACTGATGAGATTGATGCCGCGAAGCTTGGCCAGGGGTGCCAGTGTGGCAAGCGGCATGGAGCGCTTGCGATCGAGCATCATGGCCGTTGTCATATGGCGGCGTGGCGCACCTCCCCAGACAAGACCGACATTCAGTCGCCCATTCTGGGGAAGCAGCGGGGCGAAACGCTCCACCAGTTCTTCGTCCGCTTTCAGATAGGGAACAGGCGCTCCCATCGCGTCCGGCGTCGCCATGAAGACGCGCGGAAGGCTTATGAAAGGACAATGCCAATCGTAATCAGGGCATGTGCTCCCCATGTACACTTTTGCCACTCCCTCGACCCTGCGACACAGGGAGGCCAGAGAGTTGGGCACCCAGAGAGAGACGATCGCGCCACGTCGCGCAAGAGGCGCGATATAGCGGAGATACATCAATGTATCGCCCAAACCTTCTTCCTGAGTGATGAGGACGCGGCGACCGCGCAGATCCACATCGTCCGTCAGGGCCGGAAGCATTCTCTCGGGAGGAAGATTGGTGTGCCCCGGCAGTCTGAGCCGCCATTCATGCTCGGTCCACCCCTGCGCGAAACGTCCGGCCTTGAGCAGGGCAACCGAGTGATTCAGTCGAATGACGGCGTTACCGGGTTGCCGCTGAAGGGCAGTGCGATAGAGGGCGAGGGATGCATCGGGTTCGTTGAGCGCAGAGTGAATACAGGCAAGGTTGGAGAGAGCCACCGCATTGTCTGGTGTCATGTCCAGCACGGAGCGGAAAATGCGGCTGGCTTCCTCAATGTCTCCGCGCTCAAGAAGGGCAATGGCCTTGAGGTTCCGGGTATACTGGGCATGCGGCCGGATGGCGAGGCTACGATCAAGTATGTCCAGCGCTTCGTCATACTCGCCAAGATGGCTCAGAAGATCGCCCAGCGCGTCAAGGATACGTGGATCGTCCGGCACTCTGCGGACCAGCGCCCGCAGCACATTCAGGCTGTCCGCGCGCCGATCCAGTTGACCGAAAAGCGTTACGAGATCGCTGGCCGCATGACGTCCGCTGTCGTTGGACAGGCCAACCGCCATGAGGGACGTCGCCGCATGCTCATACTCGCCGCATCCAGCGTGGGCGCAGGCCAGCAAAAAATCCGCCCGGGCATTGCCCATGCCACCGAGAGGCAGAAGCACATCCCGGGTCGCCTGAAAATGTCCGGCTTTAAGTTCGACTTCAGTTCGACGCAGAAGCACATCCATGTCTGCGGCTTGCGGGAACGCAGGCCCGACAGGCTGCTCAGGAAATGCCACCACGTCGAACCTGTTCCGCTCAGGCCGCTTTCATGATCGCTGTGAGCGATTCCAGAACATCAGCGGGCTCTTTCTTTTCCAGAACGGCAACCTCAGCCACAAACCGTTCCTGGGCGGCCTCGAAAAGCTTGCGCTCGCTGAAGCTGCCATCCAGACTGTCAACGTTCCGGCGCAGGTCGCGCAGCACTTCGGCAATCTGCACAAGGTCACCGGAATTGATCTTTTCCTGATAGGCAACCGCGCGGCGGGCCCACATGCCCTTGCTCACATGCGGTTTGCCCTTGATGATCGCCATGGCCTTGTCCACGATCTCGCGGGAGACGATCTTGCGCAGACCGGCCTTGCGCGCCTTTGTCAGCGGGATGCGCAGGGTCATCTGATTACCGGGGAAGGAAATCTGGATCACTTCCAGCTTGGTCCCGGCGATCTCATCCACTCCGATACGATCGACGCGGCCCACGCCGTGTGCGGCGTAAACGATGGAGTCACCTTCCTGAAAGGGATCTTCGTCTTTTACCTTGGTCTTTGCCTGAGCAGCCGTCGTCGCGGCTGCTGTTCGTGCCATGGCGTCGGTGACGCCGCCTTTCGGTGGGGATCTGAATGTGCTCATGTTGCCTGTCTTTATCACAAAAACGCGCTCCTGTCTCGGGGGCGCCGCTCCCCTCGGACAGGCTGCCACGCAACGAATAAGTTCACGGTAGAGAAAAGGTTGCGCGCCGATTGGTGAAAATCAGACTTGCGATGAGAGTTATTGACAAACGATAGAGACAGGCTTGGTGCCTTTTAGCCCGATTGCTTAGGCCATCACATGCATCGTGTGGATGAGGTCAAATAATCAGAAGAACAGAACCGCACCAGCCGACATGGAGTTGTCTTTGCCCCGGTTGCCATTATGGGCAATGGATTCGGTATGGCTGTATTCTCCCACAAGCTGGAGCCAGTCCGTCAGCTTGTAAAATACGGCTCCAACCTCCGATTCATTGCGGCGCACAAGGATCGGATTGATTTCCTGCGGCCCGGAATAGAGGTTGCTGACGCCATAGCTTCCCGCAATGCGGAAGCGTTTATTGAACGAGTAGGTGGCCTGCACATAGTAACCTTCGGAATCGCGCTTGTGACCGCCCGGATCGATACCGTCAAAGAACAGGCCCGTCGTGCCAAGACCACTACCCCGATAGTAATAAGCGAGGCCTTCGAAGCCTTTGTAGTCCACTTTGGCGCCGACTTCCCCGGCTTCCACGGTCGCGCTGCGCTTGGCGCTTTCCGGAATAAAGGAGGAATAGAGCCGCTGCTGATGCTGGATCAGGAAGCCGGCCCAGAGATGCGTCTTGATCTCGCCAACCGTGAAATCATAGGTGACTTTGCCTTGGACCATAGGCGCGCCGTGATGTGTGGACTGCGCGGACAGGGCATCGGTGCCGCCGGCGCTATTGGTCACCCCGCCTGCGAAATTGTATTCATCCAGCGGTTGAAGAATGCCGATTGTTCCCTGAAAGCCGCTGATGGTCGGCGTCTGATAGGAAATCTGCGGAATCCAGTCGGCATAGAGATAGCCCACGCCGATGCGACCGAGCGATGTATTGCCCGGCGCGGAGTTGCCGCCGATTGAGCCAAGAGTGATGAGCGTGGCGTCAGACAGGATGGCGTCGGAGCCGAAGATGCCCAGATCGCGTCCGATCTTGATGGTGCCCATCTTCTTGTTGCCGAACGTCATGTAAACCTGACGAAAATCGATACCCGGCGTTCCAAGCGCCACCGCGCTACCGCCCGAATTGGCGTTCATGGCGCCGGGTTTATTGTTGTCCATGCCCGGATACATGCCGAACACAGCCTGAATGTCATAACCTTCCTGTCGCGTGCTGATCTTGGTGATCAGACCTGCCGGGAGATAGCCATTGCGGATGGCGGACGCATCGAACTTGCTGCCACCAGCACCGGCCGATGTGCCACCGGCCACCATTTTTCCGTAAGCATTGTCGTAAGTGTAGAACCCATTGACGAAGCCGGAGAAATTGATGTCCACCGGACCTGCATGGAACGTCAGCCCCTTGCCGGGAACATAATTGTCCATTCGGATAATGCTTGTGTCATGCATGGCCGCGCGGGCCGCGAGCATGGATTGTCGGGCGTCACGCGCGCTCGCCGCAGCACTGATGGCGGCATCGTTGGCATCGACGAAAACAGGTGTGACGTCTCCATCCGGGGAGGTGGCATACTGGCCCGTCACATGCCCGGCGCTTGCAAGACGTGTTCCCCCATTACGTGCAGCACGCAGGCGGGCAGGGGAGCCGGTGTCACGTGTGCTCTGGACAACACGCCGCGTCTGCGCCGCATCCTCGGCAATATGCCGCTGATGCTTGAGTTTGAGCGCCCCATATTCACCTTGAGTCAGGCTGCCTTTGACGCGCAGGATATCAAGCAGGTCCGTGTACTCATCAGCCCGCGCTGCAACGGGCGCGCCAAGAGCGAGAGAACCGACCAGAAGACCAAGCCCAAGCGGACGACCGAGGCGGGCGGAGAGGCTATTCTCCGTTTCAGCTATACGGAAACGTGACGCCATCGAAATGTCGATCAATTTGGTCCTCATTTCCGCTGCGCCCGCTACTTTCCATCAGTCGTGACAGACCACCTGTGTCTGCGTTCAACCACACCTCCGATATCAGACGAGTGTGACAGAATGGTAATGAGGGTCAATCGGCAGATGACAAAATGTGCGATCATCTGATCGTGATCGCATAGGGGAACAGGACCAAAAATCAGAGCTGAATGCCGTTTTTCACCGGGATGGGAGGCAACGGTGCGTCTCCGATGGATTGAAGGAGGTCGGTCTCGATGCCACGGGCCATGGTGGCCATTGGAAGTGCATGAGGAGACGCCCTGAACGGCTCCTGAAGATCACCGCCCATCTTATCGAGCACCACAAAGAGCACCCCCACGAGTGAAGAACCCAAAGGCGTGAGCCAGCCGAGAGTCTGCACGGCCGAGATTGGCAGGACAATGCAGAACACATTGGCCAACACGCGGGGAACCGCCGAATATTGAATGGGAAGCGGGGTCTTTCGGATACGTTCAAGTCCGCCTTGGGCATTGGCCAGATCGGAGAGGATACGGTCGATCTGGCCATGGAGAGCGCCATCGATTCCAAGCCTAGTCGATTCTTCCGTCACACCACGTCCCAGTTCGAGCAGGATTCCATTGGGCTGATTGACCCATCCATGGATGCGCTGCGCCATTTCGGACGGCAACAGTCGCGCGATATCCTCCGACGCATCAATTTCTCCCAATGCCTGTCGCAGGGCGTGGGGGTAGGCGGCCATGGCCCGCACAAGATCCTTGCGCCCACCAAGAATGGTGACAACCTGCCGGCCAAAGGAACGGGAATTGTTGGTAACGGCACCCCAGAGCGTCCGGCCTTCCCACCAGCGGGCATAGGCGGAGTTGTTGCGCACGTTCATGAACAGCGCGATGGCCGAACCGATCAGGGACAGGGGCAGGCCCGGGATTTCCATCCATTCCTGATGAAAGAGCTGGTAGAGAACCACGACAGCGAAGTCCCATGCGGCCAGAAGCACAAGCGCTCCCATGCTTTCGCGCATGAGCACGAGAAGGCCGATCCGTTTGTTGACGATCATCCTGTCCGGTTACTCCCAAGCGGATAGTGCGTGCCCAGAAGTGTTTGCACAGGGTTGAAAGCGCGACAACGGAGCGGGTCGATCACGTCGCAGGCAACACATATTTTGTCATCATCTCTCATGATGAAAATCAGCCTCATCAGAGGACCATGATGTTTCGCGTGAAGACGGATAGTGTGGATTGAAATGAGACGATATCTCGGTGTCGCGCTGTATAGTCACGTCTTCGAGTTGGCATAATATATCTTATGCGACTTTCAGGTGTCAGCGCCGTTTACCTCAAGAGCCTGATAGTCTCGCCCTCTACGAACAGTTCAGCAGACCGACAATCTGGAACCCTTGCCGCGTGGCGGACCGAATGGCATTGCTCCCGGGTCATTCAGTTCGTCTTCATGTCAAAAAGGATGCCTGCCTGTCATGCTGGATCGTCTTTATGCGCGCGTGCGAGCGCACGCCGCCGGACCGCAGGCTCCCTTCTGGCTGGCGCTCCTTGCCTTCTCCGAAGCCAGTTTCTTTCCCATTCCGCCCGATGTCCTGCTGATTCCCATGACTCTCGCCAATCGCCAGCGTGCCTGGGTCAATGCGGCGATCGCCACCGTGGCGAGTGTGGCTGGCGGTCTGTTGGGCTGGTATATTGGCGCTGTTCTCCTTGCGACAGTCGCGAAACCGATCGTGCATTTCTATCACGCTGAAGGCCGATTGGTGGCGCTGCAGGAAATGTTTCGTAAATGGGGCGTGTGGATCATCATGATCAAAGGCCTGACGCCCATCCCCTATAAGTTCGTCACCATCGCCAGTGGAGCGGCCCACTTCCCTCTCCTGCCCTTTATGGTAGCCAGTCTTGTCACACGCGGCATCCGCTTCTTCCTGATAGCCGGTCTTCTGAAGCGCTATGGCGCCCCTATCGAAAGCTTCATTGAGCGACGTCTGCCGTTGGTTTGCGGCGTCTTTGCCGTGCTTCTGGTGGGTGGAATAGTGGTGATGGCGCATCTGTGACGTAAAACTGCCCAATGCTCAGATATTGCATGTGTCGGACACGCGGTGGAACGTGATATCACTTTTCCAATTTCTCATGGCTGCTATGACAAGGAAATAATCACCGTAATCTTCGACTTCATGAGCCGGTTCTCTTGGCAGCATACTTTAAATTTTTAACCGCCCTCACCATTTGCACGGAAAATTGTGAGCCAGCGAAATCGGAAGAGCATTGCATGAACGGCTGGAGGGCTTTGTGAAGATAATGGCGGCTCCTGAACCCACGCGAGCACCTTTTCACATGCCTGCGGCCACGATCCGGCCTGCGTCTGTACGTATGCTGGTGCAATCGGGCGGCTGCCTGTTGGCATTCAATGCCTCAACGCTTCGCCTCCAACGGAGTTCGGCCAATTCCGTTCTCTTTCTCGCCAACCCCTCTCTGTCTCTCGACGCGGATATTTCCACGTGCATCGGCTCTTCTGCTGCACAACGAATATGCGCGACGATCAAGGAACAGCCGTCGAGCCACCGACCGGTTCTTCTGCTGGGTTTGGCGATGGGACCGCGGCATATCCCCTGCGATGTGGCTCTGCATATCGTAGGGTGCGAGTTTGTTCTGGAATGCTTTCGTGCTGGCGCGCCGGAGCTTAACGGCCGTTTGATCGGCGCACTGCGCAATGCGCTTGAACGTCTGCGGGAACCTGAGAATCTACAGGGACTTCTGGATGTCGCCGTAAAGCAGGCGCGCCTCATAAGCGAATACGACCACATCCTGCTCTACCGCTTCGACCGGAAGGAGCGGCCCGTGGTGGTGGCCGATGCCTTCAGGAGCGGTCTCGCAAGCCTGCGCGGTCAGTACATGACGGAAGACGATCTTCCGCCATCTATCCAGACACTCTATCGCCAGACACTCATCCGCGTGATCGAGGATACCGAAGCGCCCGAGATTCCGGTGCAGGAAAGCTCCGGCCTGCCCGAGTTCGATACGTCTTCTCTCATGCTTCGCTCCGTTTTGCCTGCCGGACGGGTCTATCTCGAAGCCTGCGGCATCAAGGCGACGATGCTTCTTGCTCTGGTCGTGGATGGACGACTATGGGGCATGCTGACCTTCCGTCACTATGAACCTCGCCCCGTCAGCATGGACGAACGCGCTATCGTGCGTATGTTCGGAGAGTATGTCGCGCTCCAGATTGCGGCCGTCACACGCACCAATCGCCTGCGGATTGCGGAACAGGCGCACGATTTCCTTCATCATTTTCTCCATAGCCAAACCGACATCGCAAGCGTGCCGCGTCGAATCCGCTCGGAAGTCGAGCGGTTCGCTCACTTCGTGGAATGCGATGGCGTTGGCGTGTGGATGGATGGCACGTGGGCCACTCATGGGCACGCTCCGTCCGTGGAAGCCGTCCCTCGACTCCTTGAATGGATGCGTGAATCCGATTCAGTGGGAACGTGCTCTACGGATTCTCTGCACGATGATGCGACCGAACTCCTCCCGGCCCTTCCAGATTTCGCAGGCGTTATGGCCATTCCCATTGCAACAGGCACGAAAGATTGCCTGTTTTTCTTCCGTCGGGAACGGGAGCGTATCGTCAATCTGGCGCCCCTTGGACGGGATCCGCAGAAAGTAAGCGGTTTCCTTCAGGAGCACGTATTTGGTTACGCGCATCCTTGGACCACAGAAGATCAGGAAGCCGCCACCCAGTTGCGCGCCGCCATGATGGAAATCACAGGCGCCTATCATCAGTTTCTGCTGCGTGAGCAGGCTGAAGCCGAACGACGCCAGAAACTCGTCAACGAGGAACTCACACACAGGGTCAAGAACATTCTGGCCGTGGTCCAGTCGCTGGTCAGCCGCCCCGCTCCGGAAAACCGGCCTTTCCGTGAACATTTCACGACATTACGGGAACGGATAAACGCCTTGGCCTTCGCCCATGACCAGATCATGGGTGAACAGGGCGGCAGTTCCCTGCGCACTCTTTTCGACGTGGAACTGGCGCCCTACCAGCTCTCACCTGAGGCGGTCACACTCAACGGACCGGATCTGTGGATGGAGGGTACAGTACTCTCCATCATGACGCTGCTGATCCACGAACTGCTCACAAACGCCGCCAAATATGGCGCGCTTGCCACCAATGCGGGCCAACTGGTGGTCGAGTGGTACCATGATCTGGCCAGCGATATGTGGCATTTCTGCTGGAGAGAAACCGGCGGACGGCCGATCCGCACCCCCATCCGGCAAGGGTTCGGATCCGTATTGCTCGAACGTGCGATACGGCATGAACTCGGGGGGACGGCCACCCGAGACTTTCTGGCTGAAGGTGTGGTTATCCACCTTGCCGTGCCGGCACGCTTTCTTTTGCAAAGACCCATTGAAAACACACAGAAAAACAAGCCTTTACCTGCCCCTTCCCCGGCCTCGTCCGCAAAAAAGATTACGGGCGATCTGAAGGGACGCAGGGTACTGGTTGTGGAAGATCAGATACTGATTGCCATGGAAACCGAGGACATCCTCCGCGATCATGGCGTAAACGACGTCTGCACCGCAGCGTCTGTCAGTGAAGCACGGGCGTTTCTGACCGACATGCACCCCGATATTGCCGTGCTGGATCTCAATCTGGGTGAAGGCACTTCGCTCGATCTGGCCGTTCTTTTGCGCGCGCGCGGCATACCGTTCATTTTTGCGACCGGTTATGGCAACCGCGGTGGCATACCGGACGCCTTTGCCGATGTCCCTCTTGTCCACAAACCCTACACGGGCAGCGGATTGATCAAGGCGCTCCAGACGGCCTGCTGTTAAACGCAGGAGCGGAGCGCCTATTCATCATCATGGAACCAGAACGGCAGCTCCCTCGAACCGACCATGTCGGAGATCGTCCAGCGCCTCATTTGCCTTACGCAGAGGATAGGTCGTCGTGCTCACCTTGATGCCGATCTTCGGTGCAAGTGAGAGAAAATCGATGCCGTCCTGACGTGTAAGATTGGCAATCGAGACGATCTCCCGCTCTTCCCACAGAATGTCATAGGAAAAGGCCGGAATCTCGCTCATATGGATGCCGGCGCAGACCACGCGGCCTCCTTTGCGGATGGCTTTGAGGGCCGCAGGCACCAAAGCCCCAACAGGCGCAAAAATGATGGCGGCGTCCAACGGCTCCGGTGGAAGCTCATCGGAGCCACCCGCCCAGACCGCTCCAAGCGAACGGGCGAAATCCTGCGTTTTCGTATCACCCGGGCGCGTAAAGCCGTAAACTTCGCGCCCCTGCCATTTCAGAACCTGCGCAATGATGTGCGCGGCGGCACCGAAACCATATAGACCGATTTTCTTGCCATTTCCCGTGTGCGACAAAGAACGCCAGCCAATCAACCCGGCGCAGAGAAGAGGCGCCAGCGAGACATCGTCTCCCTCCTCCCCCAAAGGAAAGGCGTAACGCGCATCCGCAACCGTCATCGTGGCATAGCCGCCATTGCGGGTGTAGCCGGTGAAGAGAGGATGATCGCAGAGATTCTCTTTGCCTTCATCGCAGTAATAGCAATGGCCGCAGGTGTGCCCCAGCCATGGGATACCCACCCGCTCCCCAATCTTGAGATCGGTCACACCGGAGCCAAGCGCATCAATCCGTCCAACAATTTCATGTCCCGGGATGATCGGCAGTTTCGGATGCGTCAGATCGCCATCCACCACATGCAGGTCTGTACGACAGACACCGCACGCCCCCACCTTCACACGGATCTGCCCCGGACCGGGCTGCGGATCGGGTACTTCGACCCATTCGAGCGGCGTGCGGGGCTTTGAGAGCTGCATTGCGAACATAACGACCTCGGCAATCGGTTCGGACAATGAAGAACAGCATACGCCGATCCGACACTGCGTCTAATCGTTCCGTGCGTTTGTCGTGTCGTGACAGGAATGCACCGACAGGCCAGCACCGCATTCCGTTCTCAAGGGAAGACAGTGTAGGCTTATCTTTTTCAGTTATCTGTCAGGGCCACATGTTCTTTCTTTTCAAGGTCGTCCTGTCCGGCCTGATGATCGCGCTGGCTTCCAGCATTGCGCGACGGTTCCCGGCAGCGGGCGCTCTTGTCGCGTCCCTTCCCCTTGTGTCCGTTTTCGGAATGCTCTGGCTATGGCTGGAGACGCACGACGCGCAACGCATGGAAACCCATGTCTTCGCGACGTTCTGGTACGTCATTCCCTCTCTTCCGATGTTTCTGCTCATTCCCTGGCTGATGAAACACGGAACAGGATTCTACGTCGCTCTTCTTCTGGGCTGTGTTCTGACATTTGTGCTCTACCTGCTGACCATGCACCTCGTGCGCCGAATGGGCATGCCGTTGTGAGGGAGGCAACGAACGCCGTCTCCCTCACGAACACCGCAACACCAAGCGTCAGAACGAGGCCGTCAGGCTGACGTTGAAGGACCGGCCCATTCCGGCTACCGGCCCCAGTGGCAGGCCGGTGGCCTTGTAATCTCCGATCCCGAGCCCACCCAGCGGTAGATAGTATTTCTGGTTGAAAATGTTCTCGATGCTGGCATCCAGCAGGAAATTACGCCACCGATAGCTGCCACCAAGCCCCAAAAGTGCATATCCCGGCGTGTGAGGTTCGGCGCGCACCCAGTCCACCGTGCTTTTGCGCTTCACAAGCGTGACTTCCACACGACCGGACCAGTTGTGCCATGTCTCGTGCAGGCTGATCGAACCGTTGGTGGGCATCTGCTGATAAAGACCGGAGTGATTGACCAGATCCTGCCCACGTACCCAGTTGACGTTCGCCCGCAATTCACCTGTGCCGTAAGCTTCGCTTTTCCACAGACGACGACGACCCGAAGCATTGATTCCGTAGCTCTGGGCATTGTGATTGACGAACTGGAGCTTCTGTCGTCCGTCCGAGAACGAACCGATCCGCATCACGTTGATGTAGTTGTGCGTGTAGGTGTAGTACGGCTGCACCTTCACCTCCCACGCATTGTCGGTCGGATCATGCCAGGTCACGGTGACGCTTGCCGTATTTGCCACCTCAGGAGAGAGGTGGAGGTTGCCAACGTAACCGTTCCCATCCCCGAACCAGCCGATCATGCTGCTTGTCATGCCGCCGCGCCCCCAAGCGTATCGTTCGTACATGTTGGGAGAGCGCGTCTTGCGGGCATAGCCTCCCTCGATCGACAGGCTGTCGAGCGGCTTCCAGCGCACAAGCGCCGTCACATCGAAATTGGTGTCCGTGCGGCCATGTTTCTCGGCATTGAACGCGCGCGCAGCCGCGGCATCCGCCATCGACATCATGCCGGTCCAGGAATAGGGAGAGACATCGCCCGTATTCATCATCACCAGATCGTTGCGAAAACCAAGTTGAGTGGAAAGACGCGGCAGCCAGCGCGCGTCCCATTCCACGAAATGACCGAGACGATCACGGTGCCCATTGTTGATGTTGTGCAACGTGTTCGGCCCCATCATCATGCTGCCGGGTAGAGCCGGCCACCAGTCATTGAGGCCGTTGTGGTCGAATTCGCTGCCGAGCTTGAGCGTGTGTGACGGACCTAGCGGAATGGTGGCTTTCAGCGAATAGCCCACGGAACGGGCGTCCGTGTTCATGGGCATACCGGTGGTGGCGGTATGGCCGCCCTTGTCGTTCATCATGTTCATCACATGATCGACGCGCTGCCACCATGCGCGGGCATCCAGCGTGCCCCAGTCGAACTCCCCCTTGTATTTGCCGTTCACGTAGGTCGAACGGTTGTTGGTCATATCCATCCACTGATTGGGAAAGCCTTCGTAGGGAATATCCTGCTGACCGAAGGTGATGGACGCCAGATGGTTATCCTTGCGAAAACCGGCCGTCACCGCGTGGTTGAAGGTGAGGTAGCTGGTGGAGCGGACCTGCCGCCCGCTGCCGCCCGCACGATAGTTGCTCGCATGGGCATAGGAGCCAGTGTAGCGCAGGCTGAACATGTCGTTGGCAACCGTGAGAGAGCCGGATGCGCCCGAGCCGCCCCCATTGCTGCGATAATCGCCCCGCACATGACCGGTCACAAGCAGCTTGCCATCGGACGAGAAGATCGGATCCCGCCGCTCGACCTGAATGGTGCCGCCAATACTGTCGCCACCGATGCTGACGGGCGTGATTCCCGCGATGGCGACGGCCGTGGACACAGAATCAGGGTCCACATACGACAGAGCCGGATTCATGTGATTGGGACAGGCCGCATCAATACGCATGCCGTCCACGATGGTCGCCACCCGGTCGTCGGCCATGCCGTTGAGAACCGGGAGCGCCGAAACGCCGCCTGCCGAATAACTGCTGAACCCCAAACTGTGACGAAAGAGATTGGTGGTGTCCGGACTGTGCTCGGACGACTTGCGAATGGCCGTGACGATGATGTGTTCGACCTTACCGGACTCCGCCGCCTTCGGAGCGCTGTCCTTTCGGGCCGACACCACCTCTTTTGCGGAAGAATTAGGTGTGGAGGCCGTATTGGACAGAAGCTGAACGCGATGCGTCGTCTCAGCATGAGCCGGGATAATCAGAAACACGAACAGCGGTACGCAAGCGCTTACGACGCCAAGCGACCCGATCGACAGCGCATGGCCGCCGCGGGAAGAGATGAAAGCAGACATGAAGGTCTGTCCTGATGCGGGCGTGAAAACTGGTCACGTCCCACTTCCGGACAGGCGCGCAAACGCCCGCCCGGCAGCATGGCCGTGACGAGGAAAAGCACGTCAGATCAGGATGGGAGGTCCGGTCGCTGGCGGAACGGCCAGCGTGAAGGCGGGCGGCGCGCGTGGCTGACGATGCCGACGCCGCATGGCAAGCCACGCCGAGGAAATACTGGGAAGGAAGACGAAACTTCCCACCAGAACGCCAAACAGAAGAAGCAGCGGGCACAGAGGGCAATCCGCATCGTGCCCGCTACCGTGATCATGCTCGGCATGATCGGCTGCCATCATCGCATCGTGAGATGACGGCTCCATGCTCATGTCATGATGAGAATGGGCGTGGGACGCGAGAGAGTGATTAAGAGCGGGCGACGTGGAAACACCCGCAACAGAGCCGATATCGATTCCCGTCAGCCGCAGGATCGCTCCACGCGGCGTATCTCCGGGCAGCATCACTCCCTGAAGGGCGATCTGCCCCCAGAAGCCGATGAGAGTGAGCGCCACGATCAGCCATTTCAGACTTTTCGAGCGTGCTGCATGAAACGAAACGGCCATGATGCACAATAGGGCTGTTGCCCTCGTAACTCCTCTGTTTTCCTTCACTCAGGGCGACGCCGAGCCGTCGGTTTCAGCCGTTGCCCATGAGTGGCGACAGAAACAACGATTTCAGTTCTGCGGCAGACGACAGCCTGGACCGATCTTGCCCGTATAGCGGGTCCACGTCCGGGTTTCCCCCAGAAGCGGGATCATGACGTAGCCACGCAGCTTCAACACACCCGGCTCCGGCGACCATATCTGCGCCTGATAGACATTTCCCGTATCCGGATCGAGAATCTTGCCGCCCAACCGCTCGGATTTTTCTTCCTGCGGACGGAAGCCGGTCAGCATGACAAGGTTACACTCGGACTTTCCGTCCTTGCCGGTCGGAACCGGCTCGTTATCCTTGTAATCCAGTCCGACAAGCGTGCCGCAGATGGCATCCCCGCACGGCGCGATACGAAAAGCGCCATCGTGCTTCTCCGTGATCCACACACCCTGCACATCCTTGGTGGGATTGCTGTTTGCCGCAACGTCCTGAGCATGCGCGGGAGGCGTCAAGGCGCAAGCCGCCAGCAGAGTGACCGCCACGAGAGAGCGCCACATTGCAGCGGCTGGAATCATTCCCGTCCGTTGTCTGTCTTTTACGAGAACAGAAGTGGTCACGTCTCTGCCTTTCCAGTTTGTCCGGCCATCGTGCCGACTCTCATGTCTGTTTATCAGACTATCCGTCTGCGCGAGGCACCCAAGGAAGACGCTGCACGGCTACGCCTTCTTCTTCAAGCATCTCACGCTGGTCTTCCGATATGTCGCCGTAAATCCCGCGCTCCTCTGCCTCCCCCCGGTGGATGCGCAGCGCCTCATCGGCGAACCCATTGCCCACGTTTTCGCATGTCGTTTCCACCTCATGCCGTAAACGCTGCAGGAGAGCCAGAGCCACATCGGGAATTTTGCCATCCGTTTCGACAGGTTGCGTTGCGGATGGAGCTGTTTTTTCCTCCTTCGGCGGTGCTGAACTGCGGGCCGTTCTAATGCCGGGCGCCATGAGCGCACGATCCACCCGCGTCGTACCGCACAGAGGACAGGATAGCAGTCCGCGCTGAGCCTGCTCCTCGAAGGCGTCAGAGTTGCGGAACCATCCCTCGAACTCGTGCCCTCCTTCGCAACGGAGCTGATAGTGAATCATGAAAGCTCCGCTCTCAGCCAGCCTTCAACAGGGCGTCGAGTTTACCGCTGCGCTCCAATGCAAACAGATCATCGCAGCCCCCGATGGGTTTGCCATCGATGAAAATCTGCGGAACCGTCGTCCGCCCCCCCGAACGGCTACGGGATTCCTCACGTTCGGGCGTGCCATGCGGCGCATTGATCTCGTGAAAAGACGCTCCCTTCTGTTTCAGAAGGTTCACGGCCCGGATGCAGAAGGGGCAGCCCGGCTGGGTGTAGATCTCGATCCGTTCGCTCATTGTGCCGGTTTCATTCCTCAAAAGCGTCGATTGGTTGAAGGAAGATCATACTCATTTCTGCCTGTCTGTCATACGCCCCAGACAGAGCCTTTGCTTTATTGCCGCATTGATTCCGGACGCGAGACGTCTTCCTGCGGGTCCGGCTGTGTGCGTGCGGCCGCCAGAAGCGAGACCGATGCAACGCCATGCGCCAGCAGAACCTGCGTGCAGGCGGTGGCCGTCGCCCCGGTCGTGAGAATGTCGTCCACCAACACGACATGCTGATCTTTGAGCACCGCCACCCGCGACGCCCGTACGGTGATGGCGTCTTTCATCTCCTGCGCTCTTGCCGTTGCGGAAAACTGTGCCAGCCGTCCGGTAGCGCGTGGACGTTGCAGGGCATCCACCAGCACGGGCACATGCGTCAGCCGTTCCACGGCTCGGGCGAGCAGCGCGGCCTGATTGTATTTGCGCTCAAGAAGCCGCCGCCAGTGAACCGGCACCGGCACAAGCCAATCCGCTTTGGCCAGAATGTCATCTGCCGCCCGGGCCATCTGCCGCGCCAGAAAGGCAGCGTTTTCCGTCCGGTCCGCATATTTCAGGGCAAGGATCAGATCGCGCGATCCTTCGTCATACACATAAGCCGCGCGCCCATGGGACCATGGCGGTGGATGCAGTTCGCACGAGACACAACGCGCATCGGCCCCAAGATGTGCGGCGGAAGGCAGCGGAACGCCGCATTGATCGCAGCGAGGCTGTCCGATCGGATGAAGTCGCCCGAAACAGGTCGCGCACAAGGCGCGGGGCTGGTCGATCTCGGTGCCGCAGATGGCGCAGGTGGGAGGCAACACCAGATCGAGCGCGAACCGCCCCACCTTACGGGCCGCTTTCCATAGCCGGCTCTGCTCCATTTTCACTCCTCGACCATGCACAATTCCGCCAACTGACGCTCCACCTCTTGGCAGAATGTTTGAGCGGGCGCACATCCTGAAAGACATGTCCGAGCCACACCTCACCTTTGACCGTCACGCCGTGCGCCTGCACCGTGACCGCGCAGCCCACACGCTTGATGGCGTGCAGGATGTTCTCGACGATGTTGCCGCTCGCCTGCTCGACCGCCTGGATGATCTGACCCGCCGTTTCCCGCTGGCGCTCGATCTGGGTGGACGCCGCAGCACGATTTCCGGCCTTCAGGCGCGCGGGATTGAGGTGGTCTGTAGCGATCTCTCATTGGCTCTGGCCCGGCGTAACCGCATCCCGGATGTGTTGTCCGTATGCGCCGATGAAGAGTTTCTTCCTTTTGCTTCCAACAGCTTCGATCTGGTGGTGGCCAATCTGTCGCTGCATTGGGTGAACGACCTTCCCGGCACCCTGCTGCAGATCCGTCAGGTGCTTCGCCCCGATGGCTTGCTGCTCGCCAGCGTTCCGGTTCTGCCGACTTTATCCGCCCTTCGAGAAAGTCTGGGCGAAGCCGAGCTTGCTGTCAGCGGAGGGGTTTCGCCCCGCGTCTCCCCACTCCCGACGCTGCGGGACTGCGCGGCACTGCTCCAGCGAACGGGATTTGCCCTTCCAGTCGTGGATGCGGAGACCATCGACATTCGCTACCGTTCCGGTCTGGCTCTTCTGCGCGATCTGAAAGCAACAGGCGAGAGCAATGCCGTCAGCCTGCGTGACCGACGCACACCCTCCCGACTGCTTTTTCCCGCTGCGCTGGACATGCTCTCCAGCGAACATCAGGATACGGATGGCACCCTTGCCATGCCGCTGCATCTGGCCATCATCAGCGCGTGGGCGCCAGCTCCCACTCAGCCCCAACCGCTGGCACCCGGCGCATTCACGACGTCTCTGCGCGACGTTCTGGAAAACGAGTAATCGTCCCGTCGCGTTTCGATCCCGTCAGGAAAGCCCCTCTTCCTTTCGGGCCGCAACAGCGGCCGGTCGCGCCATCACACGGGCCAGCAGCGTACTTGCTTTCCTGTAAGGACCGAGATCGATCTTCAGAGGTCCTGTCCATGAAAGAATCACACCGGCATACGCATCGGCCTGTGTAAAACCGGCGGCGAGCCAGTAGTCACCCGTGTCTGGAAGCATGGCTTCGAACTGTCCCAGCCGCCGCTTCACGGCAGCCAGAACTTTTTCCCGGGCCGCGCCTTCAAGCGTGGAATCAAAGAGCCCGCCGATGGCCGAATGCAGGTCGCCACAAAAGCCAAGGGCTTCCTGCAGACGGGCACGCTCCAGCGAGCCGTAAGGCGGATGAAAAGCCTCAACGGCCGAATGGTCACCGATATATTGCAAGATGGCGGGGTTTTGGGTGATCACGACACCGGGTTCGATTTCAATGGCCGGAACAGCGCCGCGTCCGTTGATTTTCAGATAATCCTGCCCAGTTTCCGTCTTCTTCGTCGCCAGATCGACCCGCTCCAGCGTGTAGGGCAAACCTGCTTCGCGTAGAATGATGTGGGAGGCCAGCGAACAGGCTCCGGGAGTGTAGTAAAGTTTCATGCTATCCTCCGTCATTGAAGGCTGGACCGTCCATGATGACAGCCACCTGTATGGACCTTGGCATGAACGGGGGGACAAGGCACGCCTTCGATAAAACGATTTGAAATAGTGGATTTTTTGAAAAAACACCTAGGAAATCCGTGAATAGCCTCTTGCCAGTGGGGTTTTCCTCCCCTACATGACCGGGAAATCACGGATTTTGGTTGTATAACAGCAGGGGCGTCCCATGACCGTTACCCAGCAGCAGATCGAAGCGCTTCGCGACGTCGGGACCGATGCCCACGCCGTTCTCGCCGCCGCGCGTCGGGTTCTGCCCGGGCAGCTTGCCATTCTGTCCTCTTTCGGAGCGGAATCTGCCCTGCTGCTGGCGCTCGTGGCGGAAACCGACCCCGATCTCCCCGTGCTTTTTCTGGAAACCGGGATGCATTTTCCCGAGACCATCGCATACCGTCATGAACTGGCGAAGACATTGGGTCTTACGAATGTGATCGATGTGCGTCCTGCTCCGCGTGTGATCGAAGACCGGGATCCGGAAGGCCAGCTCTGGGCTTTCGATCCGGACGCCTGCTGCCGCCTGCGCAAGGTCGAACCTCTTGATACGGCCACCCTGCCCTATCCCGCTCTTGTGACGGGCCGCAAGCGCTCCCAGTCCGCGACACGCAAACGTATGGAAATCATCGAACCCGATGATGGTGGCCGGATAAAGATCAACCCCCTCGCCGAATGGACAGCCGACGAGATCAAAGCAGAGATGACGCGCCGCAGTCTGCCTCCGCATCCATTGGCGGCGAAAGGCTATCCTTCCATCGGCTGCGCTCCCTGCACACGCCCCGTGGGTGAAAACGAAGATCCGCGAGCTGGTCGCTGGGCCGGGCTTGCCAAGGTTGAATGCGGCATCCACAAGCCGACCTGACAGAAGAGAAGAAAGGTTCCGCACCATGGACCATCTCGATCAACTGGAGGCGCAGAGCGTCTTCATCCTTCGCGAGGCGTATCGCAAGCTCAAGCCGCTGGCCATGCTGTGGTCGCTTGGCAAAGATTCCAACGTCATGATCTGGCTGGCCAAAAAGGCCTTCATGGGGCGTGTGCCGTTCCCGGTCATGCATGTGGACACGGGCAAAAAATTCCCGGAAATGTACGCATTCCGAGACGAATACACCAAAAAGTGGAATCTCGATCTGCTCTTGGGCGACTGTCCTCCTGTCGAAGAGATGGACCCCACGTTGCCGCCGGCCGCCCGCTCTGCCGCCCGCAAGACCGCCGGTCTCGCCACCATGATCGAGAAGCACAAGCTTCAGGGCGTGATCGCCGGCATCCGTCGCGATGAACAGGGCACGCGCGCCAAGGAGCGTGTGTTCAGCCCGCGCGGCGCGTCCCATAAGTGGGATATCCGCAACCAGCCGCCCGAGTTCTGGGACCAGTACGCCACCCCGCATGAAGACGGAATGCATATCCGCGTGCATCCGCTGCTTTCGTGGCGCGAGATCGACATCTGGCGTTATGTCGAGCGCGAAGGCATCCCGCTGGTCGATCTCTATTTCGCCAAAAACGGCGAACGCTATCGTTCGCTCGGTGATGCCGACATTACTTCTCCTATCGAGAGCAACGCTGCCACGCTGGCGGACGTCATCACCGAGTTGGAGACGACCAAGACGTCCGAGCGCGCCGGTCGCGCCATGGATCATGAGTCGGAAGACGCATTCGAGCGGCTACGCGTCGCAGGTTATCTCTGAGAGAGGCTGGAACTGACATCATGAGCGATACTCTTACCGCCACCCGCCTCGACGCCGCAGATCGCGAAGCCCTGCTGGATTCCGCAACCCCGATCGTGATCGTGGGCCATGTTGACCATGGCAAATCCACGCTGATCGGCCGCCTGCTCTATGACACCGACAATCTGCAGGACGGCAAAGTCGCGCAGATCGTTGAGTCTTCGAAAAAGCGCGGCCTAGCCGTCGAGTGGAGCTTCCTCCTCGACAGCCTTCAGATCGAGCGTGATCAGGGCGTGACGGTCGATTCCACGCGCATTCCCTTCCGCATGGGCAACCGCCAGTTCGTCATCGTGGATGCCCCGGGACACCGCCAGTTCCTGCGCAACATGATCACAGGTGCCGCGGACGCTGAAGCCGCCGTTCTGGTTGTGGACGCCAATGAAGGCGCGCAGGAACAGACGCGCCGTCACGCCATGCTGCTGCGTCTGATTGGCATCCGTCACATCATCGTGCTGCTCAACAAGGCCGATCTGCTGAACTTCGATGAACAGAAGATCAAGACTGTGGAAGCGTCTGTGACGGACCTGCTGGCGCAACTCGGCCTGACGCCTTCCCTATTCGTCCCGGCTTCGGCCCGTGATGGCGACAACATCGCCAGCCGTTCGGAGCGTTCTCCGTGGTATACGGGGCCGATCCTGACCGAAGCGCTCGCTGCGGTTCCCAGCGGCAATACGCGCGCAGCGCTTCCTTTCCGTATGCCTGTGCAGGACGTCTATCGCTTTGAAGACGTGCGCTATGTCGCCGGGCGTGTCGAACGTGGCGTTGTGCGCGTGGGCGACACGCTCCAGATCGGCACACAGGGTAGCACGGCCCGAGTGAAGGAAATCGCCCGCTGGCATGCCGCCGAACGGCCAGAAGCGGAAGCGGGTGAATCCATCGCCCTCGTGCTTGAGCCCGACGTCATTCCGGCTCGTGGGGATCTGCTTTTCCTGCCGCACGAAGCACCTGAAAAAGCAGCCCGCATCCATGCGCATATCTTCTGGCTGCGTCAGGAACCTCTGCGGGCAGGCGAAAGCTTCCGTCTGCGGCTGGCCACGGCGGAGCATCAGGTCACTGTGGCGTCCATCGATTCCGTCATGCGACTGGATGACCTAACGGAACAGAAGGCTGAGGAAGTCGGTCCGGAAGGCTTTGCGCAAGTCACTCTGGTGGCGGGCGAAGCCATTCAGTTCGACCCGTTCGCCCCCGGCACGTCTGACGGCCGTGGTGTGCTTGTGGACCGCAACCAGCGCATCGTTGGCGGTGCGCCCCTGCTCGGTCCTGCGACCTTGGACGGCAAACATGCCATCCATCCATCAGGTGGCGAGCTTGACGCTCAGGAACGTGCACGTAGCAAAGGGCATGCCGCGCGTGTGGTCTGGCTGACCGGCCTTTCGGGCGCTGGCAAGAGCACGATTGCACGTCTGGCGGAGAAAAAGCTGTTCGCGCGCGGCATCAATGCCTGTGTGCTGGATGGTGACACCCTGCGCATGGGTCTGTGCAGCGATCTGGGCTTCACCGAGGCGGACCGTCATGAAAATGTCCGTCGCGCGGCTGAAGTTGCGAAAATCCTTGCCCACACCGGGCAGGTGGTGATCGTGGCGCTGATCTCGCCGCTTGCGGCGGATCGCGCGCTGGCGCGCAAGATCATTGGGGCCGAATTCGACGAGGTGTTTGTCGATACCAGTCTTGGTACCTGTGAACAGCGCGATGCCAAAGGACTGTATCAGGCGGCGCGTGCTGGAAAGATCGAAAACTTCACGGGCATCAGTGCGCCCTATGAAGCACCGACAAAGCCCGATCTGCATATTCAGGCAGACAAGGCGACGCCTGAACAGAATGCCGATGCACTTGTGAATCATGTGCTGAACGCAATTCACTAAAAAGCACCGATGTTGAGGATGGATGGAATGTCCATTCGTCCTCAACATTACGTTTTTTATTCAGAAACGCCGAAACTATTTTCGATCTGCGCTGTTGGGTTGGAAATTGAGATAAAAAGACGACTTCCGTCACGAAAGTGGCATCATATAAATATCATCTGACAGCATCATTGCTCAATAATACACTCTATTCGTTGCAATAGACCGAAAGAGCGCCTCATGCTTGCAAGTTCTTTTTCCGCTATCAGGATAAAGAGACGATTGTGATGCAGCCTCATCCTGATTGCCGGACAACACGAGTAAAAATCGCTTTTCTTCTGCTGGCCTTCGCCATTCTATGCCGCTTTCAGACATTTGGTAACCCTCTCGTCCATGTCGATGAAGAATTTTACCTCTTTGTCGGCGGACGTATTTTGCAAGGCAATATCCCTTATGTGGATATCTGGGATCGAAAACCAGTCGGCCTGTTTCTTCTTTATGCTTTTTTCCATTTATTCGGCCCCTACCGCATCTGGGTTTATCAAATCGCGGCACTGTTGAGCGTCTGGCGCACTTCTTTTCTCATCATGAAAATGGCCCGAACGATTGCCCCTCTTGGGGGAGCTATCGCTGCGGCGCTTCTTTATATCTGCTGGCTCGAACTTTCTGGCGGAGAAGGCGGACAATCCCCGGTCTTTTATAACCTGCTCGTTGCCACTGCCATGGCACGGGTCGTGTTTCAGGTTCTTCTCCAACCGGCCGGTCCTGCACATATCCGTCGCACCGGGCTTGAAGCCATGGCGCTCTTTGGACTGGCGTTGCAGATAAAATATACTGTTGTTTTTGAAGGCATTTATCTCGGCTGTTTTCTTCTTTGGTATGACCGCAGAATAGCTAGATCGTGGATATCCACTCTTCTGGACGCCAGCCTCTGGATCGGAGTTGCCATTCTGCCCACCGGTTTGGTGGCCGCTTTTTATTATCTGGAGGGGCATGGCCAAGAGTGGGTATTCGCCAATATCAATTCCATTTTCCTT
This sequence comes from Acetobacter estunensis, assembly GCF_011516945.1. GTDB lineage: Bacteria > Pseudomonadota > Alphaproteobacteria > Acetobacterales > Acetobacteraceae > Acetobacter > Acetobacter estunensis. The sequence goes on along the minus strand of NZ_WOTH01000002.1, from coordinate 60,892 downwards.
CGATCGGAAGGACCGACCGAACTCGTTCTCAATAATATAAAACATATTGTCGCCGTTGAACTTCCTCTAATATTGGGAGGGATCTTGACGTATTTCACGATACCAAGGGTTTCACGATATTCCGTACCAGTGTGCTTTTTCGAACTTTGGGCGGCATCCTCCTGCCTCGGTCTTGTCGTCTTTGGCGGGTGGTATAATCACTATGCTCTCCCCACCTTTCTTCCACTGGCGCTGATCAACGCTCCCCTATGGAACCGGACCAATGGGCGTATCGGGCTTGTCAGCCTCATCGTAATGGGAACGATCTGGGGGGAGAAAAGGCTGGGTGATTATGCGAGACGACATGGTGACAGACACACCATGGAAGAATTCATGCAGGTTTTGTCAAAGCCTTCCGGCTGCGTATTCGTCTACGAAGGGCCTGTGGCTCCCTACGATAGGGTGCCGTGGTGTCATCTCACAACACACCCCTTCCCCGGCCATTTCCATCAGGCAATGGAAGCGCAGGCCACCGGGATGAATCCTGTTACAGAAATTCAGCATGTACTGATGCAGAAGCCACGCTATATCTTCATTGAAAAAATCGGACCCGATGGCGAAAATACACGCACACGGTCCCTTCTGATGGAAGAACTCAACCGGAATTATCACATCGTCTATAGTCGAAAAATGTCAAAAAAATCCGAAAATGCGCTGCAGATATTTAGTCGCAACACAGAGTTCTCGACACGGTCGATCCCCTGATGTCGCGTATCGTTATCCTTACAGGCGCGGGCATCAGTCGGGAATCCGGACTTGAAACCTTTCGCGATGAAGGCGGCATCTGGTCCCGGGTCAGGCTGGAGGATGTCTGTACACCACAAGGCTTTGCCCGCGATCCTACTTTGGTGGATAACTTCTACAATCAACGACGTCGCGAGTTACAAACCGCCCATCCTAACCCGGCACATGAAGCCTTGGCTGCATTGGAAAATGCTTATCATCCCAGCGAAGACGATGCTTTTCTGCTCGTCACGCAGAATATCGACGACCTACACGAACGTGCCGGTTCCCGAAATGTCCTGCACATGCATGGCGAATTGAAGCGGCTACGTTGCTCCACCTGCGGCATTACGTTCCATTGGGAAAAAGACTGTCATCCGGAAACATGTTGTCCGGCATGTGACCAACCCACTCTGCGACCAGATGTCGTCTGGTTCGGCGAAATGCCCTTGCATATGGAGCGCATTCTTTCGGCCATTGCACGTTGCGATCTTTTTGTAGCGATCGGCACCTCCGCCACCGTTTATCCGGCAGCAGGTTTTGTGGAACAGGCGTCCGGACACGCTCATACCGTCGAACTCAATCTGGTTCCTTCTGGAAATGCCGTGCTTTTCAATGAAGCGGCTTATGGCACCGCCACTCAGATCGTGCCGCGTTTTGTCCAGAACCTCCTACAGGAGGGCCATGTTCATGAGTGATGAAACACTGGCAGCTCTTTTGAAGCGGATAAAAGCCTGCACGGCCTGCGCCGCCCATCTTCCCCTGGGACCACGTCCCGTCCTCCATGTCTCGCCGCGCGCACGACTGCTGATCGCCAGTCAGGCACCGGGCACAAAGGTCCATGAAACCGGCATTTCCTTCAATGACGCTTCTGGGGACCGCTTGCGAAGTTGGCTGAACATGGATCGTTCCACTTTTTACGATCCGGAGAAAGTCGCGCTGGTTCCAATGGGCTTCTGCTACCCCGGTCGCCTACCACAGGGTGGAGACAGGCCGCCCCGCCGTGAATGCGCACCTTTATGGCGCGAAGAGGTGCTCGCTGAGTTGCCCAATATTCGCCTTACGCTGCTCGTGGGAGCTTATGCGCAGGACTATGTGCTTGGTGCAGGCCGTGTGTCGGATCGGGTGGCGCATTTCCGGGACTATCTCCCTCAATTTTTCCCTCTTCCCCATCCATCGTGGCGAACTGGGGCATGGGAGCGGAAGAACCCGTGGTTCGGAGACGAAGTTCTGCCCGCCCTGAGGAAAGAAGTGCGGCTCGCCCTTGAGCAACCAGTCACGCCGGTCTAATGCGCAGCCAGGCCACTCGAACGTATGGCCTCCTGCATGAAACCGATCACTCCACCAGCCATGATCTGCACCCCGATCGCCATCAGAATCAGGGCCGCCAGACGGCTCAGAATACGTGTGCCGGTCACACCGAGCATGGATGTGAGACGCTCCGCATAAGCATAGGCCACCCAGACCGTCACGGCCGAAGCTGCTGCTGCAATCGAAATACCCACGCCATATGCGAGCGAATTTCGACCATTATCCCCCGAACTCAGAGCGATCGCAACCGACATGGTGCCCGGCCCCACCGTAAAAGGCATGGTGAGCGGGAAAAATGCAATATCGCGCCAGTTGGGTGAAGAGACCGGCGTGCCGTCATCCTGCATGATCTGGCTTTGCCGTTTGTGCTCGGTGTCTTCGGGGCTTTGCAGCATCACCCAGCCGCCACGCGCCACAAACAGGCCGCCTGCCAGACGAAGGGCATTGATGGTAATACCGAAAAAGCCAAGCAGCAGGCTACCTGCCCAGATGGATACCATCAGAATGCTGAAAGTGTAGATCCCCACCAGACGCGCCAGATCAGCGCGTTCTTTTGCGGTATGGTCCCCCGCCGCCTGCAGAAAGATGATTGCAGCGCCCAGCGGATTGATGATGGAGAAAAAGGCCGGATAGGCCAGAAGGAAACTGTCGCGAGCGACCGTGACCGAAGCAGGGAGATACATTGTCCGATGGGATCCCGATCCTGGTTCGACCAGCTTATGGAATAATGATGAACGTAGGCGTAATGGCCTAAGCCGCGTCCCCATAACAGACTTGAATCGATTCCGCATCAAGCTTCTTGTGCAGAAAATACAGGCCTCCCATGTTTAAGGAATGAACATGAGCACCGCTTTTCACGGCGACATTCTTCCTCCTCTCGGAACGGACACACTGCAACGTGTGGCACGTCTGCGGAAGCTGGCATGGCTGCTTGATGCGGCGTTGAAAATCCCGGGCACGCGGTGGCGATTTGGGGCGGACGCCATTATAGGGCTACTGCCAGTGGGCGGCACACTGGTCATGACAGCGATCTCCCTTTTCTTTGTATGGGAGGCGCGGCAACTGCAAGTGCCGACACGTGTTCTTGGAAAAATGCTTCTCAACATCATCGTGGAAGCTGGACTGGATTTTGTGCCAGTTGTGGGAGACGTCGTCGATGTCGCTTTCAAGGCCAATCTTCGGAACGTGGAACTTCTGGAATGTTACTTCGGCATACGTCCGAATTAAACGAACCGAGCAAGGAATTCAGCTGTTTTGGCGATCCGCTCCAACAATGACCAAGGCAGCAAGAAACAACGCGACGAACACCAGAAAATAGCCGTGCCAGCGCGTATAGAAAACAGCGCCTATTGTACCGCCAATCACGAAAGACAACACGATGGCAGCGTGAAGTCTGAGCTTTTCCCGACTGTCTCGCCGCTCCTTGGAATCGAGAGGAACAAAGCGTCCGCCAAGCCAGTCGGCCAGTTCCGTGCCGATATCCGTCAGAAGACCCGTCACATGGGTGGTCCGAACACGTGCATTGGATATTCGGGTGACCGTCGCATTCTGCAACCCCATAAGAAAGCTGAACCCATAAACCATGACCGGTTGAGTATTTTCTTGAGGATGGATGATGACGAAAACACCCAAAGCCGCAAGTAAGCCGGCTTCCAGCATGATGCTCCACGCATGGATGGAACGCAGCTCACGGCGGCGACCGGCATTCATCAGTACAGTGGCCAGAAAAGCTCCTAAGACAAACGTGCCAATGAGAGCCGCAACCAAGAGAACGTCTTCTATCTTTCCCTGCTCAAGCGCAGAAGCAATGATCGAGACATTCCCCGTCATGTTGGCAGAATAAAATCCTACTGCCAGAAAACCTGCGACATTGATGCTGCCAGCAACGGCCGACAAAGAGCAACCGAGCTTTAGATCGGCTGTCGAATCTCTTTCGTCTCCCTCATGCCAGAGCATTGGGCGCCCTTCTTTCCTCAATCAGAAGCGGCAAGGAGACCACCTCAACGCTGACTGATTCGTCATGACATGCCGAGCATCTAATTCCTGCGCTTAGAAACAGAACGACAAAAATCCGAAATCAGCTTGTCGCAAGCGTGAGATAGCCCAAAATACCAGCCTGTTCGAGTGCACGTGCTGCCGCGAAAAGCACATCTTCCCGGCCGGGAGCGGCAATAAGCTGCACGCCCACCGGAAGTCTGGGTTCTGCGTCATTGGGATGAGGCGCCAGCGGAGCCGCCAGAACCGGCATCCCTCCAAGACTGAGAGGCTGGGTCAGAATGCCCAGATTGGCGCGAGCCGGAACAGATTTGCCATCCACAAGAATGGTGGAGGCGTTGATACGTGGAGCAACACCCGCAACAGTCGGAGCGATGAGAATATCCGTTGTTTTGAAAAGCTCACGCAAACAGTTGCGAAAAGCATTGCGTAATCGCTGGGCCTGAATGAACGCTGCTGCGGGTAGAAGCGCTCCCGCCATCAGGCGATCACGGGTCGCGGGATCATAATCCATCGGACATTTACGCAGTCGCGGGAGATGAAGATTACCGCCTTCGGATGCAGAAATGACGAATGCCGCTGAACGGGCCCGCTCCACCCCGGACAGCTCGATCTCGTGGGAACTGCCGAAAAAAGCCATGATCCTGTCGAGCCCTTCCAGCAACGCAGGCGGCAAATCATGGGCGAACCATCCTCCCAGACGCGCGACGCGAAAGGACATGACATCGTCGATATCGGCGACGGGGGTTCCACTCATCGCCTCGAATACACAGCGGAGGTCCTCCGCGCGCGCAGCCAGCGGCCCTACGGTGTCAAGGCTAGAGGCAAAAGGATACACGCCTTCCAGCGGCAATACGCCCTGTGTCGGGCGAAGACCCCACACGCCGCACAGAGCCGCTGGCACACGGATCGAGCCATTGGTGTCAGAACCAAGTGCAAAAGGCAGAATCCCGGTTGCCACGACCGCCGCCGAACCACCGGAAGATCCACCCGCAAGCCGGGTTGGGTCATGAGGATTGAGCGTTGTGCCGTAATGCGCGTTTTCCGTCACGAATCCGTATGCGAACTCATCCATGTTGAGTGTGGCAACGGGAATGGCCCCGGCCGCGATCAGACGCTGGATAACTGCGGCGTCCCGACGGGCCGGGGGATTTCCCTTCAGCACAACGGAACCCGCCGTGGTCGTAATCCCCTCCAGATCGAAGAGAGCCTTTACCCCGAATGGCACGCCCGCAAGCGGTCCCACCTGATCGCCATCCTTGATGCGGGCATCCACCGTGTCCGCCATGCGAAGGGCACGCTCGGATAACAGCCGCGTCGTGCAATGCCACGCATGATCGCGCGTTTCCAGTTCATGCAGCGCTGTTTCAACGATCTCATGTGCTGACTGGATGCCGAACCGCACACGATTGGCTGTCGCCGTAAGCCCCCCGCCCATCATGGCGTAAACACATAAGCGGGCGTGCAATCATCGGGAAGAGATACACTCTCCACCAGATCCACATGCGTTCTCAAAAAGGCCAGATTGGCCTGAACACCCGGTAGACAGGCCACGGGAATCGGAAGATTGACCTGACGGGCGAGAAGCCGCACTTCGGTGATCTGGTCCTGTTCGGTCTCGCTCATCTTATTGTCCTTCCTATCCGCAATCCTATCAGCCGAAGCGACGAACCGTATCGGCAAACAGCCGGTCGAATGGTTTTGCGGATGTTGCAACACCAGATGGCAACACCAGATCTTTCAACCGTTTCTGCTCGGCCTCCATGAACACCTCGGAATGACGCGAAGGCGGCAATGGAATGCTCAACGGACTCTCAGCCTTCTTTTGCACAAGCTTCATAATCTCTTCGTGTAAGTCGGCATCCATATCGTAACAGAGTTCCTGGAAATCCCCTGGCAGTGGGCCACGTCCATCAGCAATCCAACGGGCGGACAGGGTCGCGCGCAGGGCGGTAAAATACTGATCCAGAAGAATGGTGTGACCAAACGGCCATCCCTTGACGGTACTCACACCTTCATCCAGTTGGCGTCGGAACTCCTGCCCCGGCTGCCAGCTCCGACGCTGCAAGGCTTCGAGACGGGAAAGAAGATCCTCGTCCGCGCGCCACGCAATGGCGCTACGCAACCACGCTGTTGCACCGGGATTTTCATTTTTCATGGCGCGAACAAGACGCCCGATATCCCAACCCGTGAGCGTAAAATCATCCGATACTGGCAGATCGACGCTGTCCGCGCCGGGAGTGAGGCGCAGATACCAGTCGAGCGAATGAACGAACACGAAATGAATGCGCCACGGGCTGTCCTGTGAAGGCGTGCCAGCGCCCCGCGCCCCTGACTCAAAGGCCAACACGATCCGTGCCTCAAGCGAGTCTTCGATTTCCTCCAGCGACCGCTCGACGATATCGCGGATGACTGGCGTAACTTTGGTGTTCCCGTTCATTCCTGCCTCTTGTCCCGAGTCTCCATCATTCAACACGGGACTCGTTTCCAAAAACCCAACATTCAGTGCCGAATGTGCTTCCACGCCAGTTTCCGGGGCGGAATGGATACCGTCAACCGCATGACCGACACATGCCGGATCAGCCTCCCGTCACATTCATCAAACGGGTGGGCCCGCGCACATCCTGCCCCTCTTGGGGAATGAAAAAATCATGACGGGCCGGCTTGAAAGCAAGCGCAAGATTGATGGCCGTCAGCAGATCGTCGTCCGTCCCGCCTTCTCGCAGGATCCGACGAAGATCGACCGCGCCATCGGACCCGAGGCATGTGTAAAGCTGTCCGGTGCAGGACACCCTTACCCGATTGCAGGTCGCACAGAAGTCGTGACTTAGCGGGGTTATAAACCCCAGACGACGACCGGTTTCTTCCACCCGCATATAACGCGCAGGTCCCGCACTCCGATCCGTCAGCGGAACAAGATGCCACTTCTGGGCAAGATCGCGGCGAACCTCTCCCAACGGAAGATAATGTTCGGTGCGATCATCTCCCGTCTCGCCCATGGGCATGGTCTCGATGAGACACAGATCTGCACCGACTTCCCCACACCATGCGATGAGGCGGTCCAGTTCATCGTCGTTCACACCGCGCATGACCACCGTGTTCACGCGCACTTCCAGCCCCGCTTCACGCGCAGCATGGATGCCCGCTATCGTTCTTTCCAGCGTGCCTCTTCGCGTAATGCTGGCGAAGCGCGCCGGATCGAGTGAATCCATGCTCACATTGATGCGGCGCACACCCGCCGCTCTCAATGCGGTGGCATGCACCGGAAGCTGCGTACCATTGGTAGTGAGAGTGAGTTCATCCAGCTTTGCCGGAGCGCTGCCTGTTGTCCAGCGCCCAAGTTCCCGCACAAACCCGTCGATCCCCCGCCGGACCAGAGGCTCACCTCCCGTCAGACGGATACGCCGCACGCCCCGGTGGATGAACACCGTGCAGATGCGATCAAGCTCAGCGAATGTAAGGACATCGTCGCGGGGAAGAAATTCCATCTCCTCCGCCATGCAATAAAGGCAGCGCATATCGCATCGGTCCGTAACCGAGACGCGGAGATAGGACACGTGTCTGCCCTGGGAGTCGATCAGACCGGACTGCATTGGTACTATATATGCCCGCAACCGACCCACGGCAAAGCCGGAAGTGTCAGATCACCTGCAACGTCACAACACGGGCATCGAGCACCACCTTGCCCATGTGCTCGAAATTGACGGTCACGCGGGATCCGATGGCGGACTGAACCTGCCCGTCACCCCATTGAGGGTGATCGGGATGCCGGACCCATTGGCCCGGCTCCAGAAAGGAGCGAAACGTATCATCACTCATGAAACGCCACTCCTTTTCTGGGAAAGCAGACCTCAATGGCCGGCGTTCTCACCTGAGAAGTCGGGCTTTTCCAGACCGGACAGTTCAAGCTGCCGTGCAAGCGCTGCCTTGAGATTGTCCAGCCCCTGCTCGCTCTTGCCCTCGCAGCGTGCAACGAGCACGGCCTGCGTGTTGGACGCACGAAGCAGCCACCAGCCATCCGGCGTGTTCACACGAACACCGTCGATCTCGGACACATCCGCGCCATCCTTGCGCAGGCGTTCCGCCACTTCCTCGATCACCTTGAACTTGCGCACGTCGTCGCAGTCAAAGCGGATCTCTGGCGTGGTGACGGTCTGCGGCAGGCTCTCGCGGAACGCCGACAGCGGCTCCTTCATGCGGGCAACGATGCCCAGCACACGGATGGCAGCGTAGATCGCGTCATCGAAACCATACCATTTGTCGGCAAAGAAGATGTGCCCCGACATCTCGCCAGCCAGCGGTGACTTTGTCTCAGCCATTTTCGTCTTGATGAGCGAATGCCCCGTGCGCCACATCAGCGGCTCGCCACCGGCTTTCTTCACTTCGTCGAAGAGAACCTGAGACGCCTTCACATCCGCGATGATCGTGCCGCCCGGATGGTTCTTCAGCACGTCACGCGCCAGCAGGACAAGGATCTGGTCACCCCAAAGGATGCCCCCCTTGTCGTCCACCACGCCCACGCGATCCGCGTCACCGTCGAAGGCGATGCCAAGATCGGCCTTCTGCGCCTTCACAGCCTCGATAAGCTGCTCAAGGTTCTTGGCCACGGTCGGGTCGGGATGATGGGCCGGGAACGTGCCATCCACCTCACCATTGAGGAGCGTGTGCTCGCCCGGCAGTTTGGCAAGCAGCGCGGGCAGAACATCGCCTGCAGCACTGTTGCCGCTGTCCCAGACAACCTTCAGTTTGCGATCACCGCCATCATAATCCTGAAGCAGACGCGCCACATACTCAGGCTTGATGTCGATGGTCTTCACCGTGCCCTTGGTCTCGGGCACGACGTCGCCCTTGTGGGACAGATGACCGAGATGACGGATCTGCTCGCCGAAAAACGGCTTGCCGGCCATCATCATCTTGAAGCCGTTGTAATTGGCCGGATTGTGACTGCCGGTGACCATGATCGCGCCGTCCGCCTTGAGCGTGACGGAAGCGAAATAGAGCATCGGCGTGGGACCGCGGCCGATGCGCGTCACATCCGCGCCAGAAGCCACCGCGCCGTTGACCAGCGCTTCTTCCAGCGACGGCGAGGAAACGCGGCCATCATAGCCGATCACCACGGTCTTGCCGCCGTTGCGGATCACCATGCTGGCGAAGGTACGTCCGATCGCGAACGCATCCTCAACACTCAGCGTCTTACCCACGATTCCGCGAATATCATACTCGCGGAGGCTCGTGGCTTCGAACGTATGCCGAAAGCTCATCAGAGTGACGCCGTATAGTTTTTCAGGAAGCCTTTGACGTCGTTTGCCAGATCGGGGCGCTCCAGCGCGAACGCGATCTGTGCCTCAAGGAAGCCGATCTTGTTGCCGCAATCGAAGCGCTTGCCCTCATAACGCAGGCCGTGGAACGGCGTCTTGCCGATCGTCTTGGCCATGGCGTCGGTAAGCTGCACTTCACCGCCCGCACCTTTCTCAAGAAGAGCAAGGAACGGCATGATTTCGGGCGTCAGGATGTAACGGCCGATGATGGACAGGTTGGACGGCGCATCTTCCGGCTTGGGCTTTTCGACCAGCCCTTCGATCTCCACCAGCTTGCCGTCATCCTTGCCCGGCTTGAGAATGCCGTACTGATTGGTGCGCTCACGAGGAACCTCTTCCACGGCCACAACGCTGCCGCCGGTCGCGTAATACGCATCGGCAAGCTGCTTGAGGCACGGCACACCGGACTGCACGATGTCGTCAGGCAACAGGATGGCGAACGGATCGTCACCGATGAAGCTGCGGGCGCACCAGATGGCGTGACCAAGCCCGAGCGGCTCCTGCTGACGGACGGCAACAAGCGAACCGGCTTCGATGCTGCTGGGTTCCAGCGCCTTGAGAGCTTCGACCTTGTTGCGCTCGCGCAGGGTGTACTCAAGCTCGAACGCGACATCGAAATAATCAATGAGGGAATCCTTGCCGCGACCGGTGATCAGGCAGATCTCCTTGATGCCGGCCGCGCGGGCTTCATCGACCGCGTACTGGATCAGCGGCCGGTCAACGACGGGCAGCATTTCCTTGGGCATGGCTTTGGTGGCCGGAAGAAAGCGGGTTCCAAGTCCGGCAACGGGGAGAACGGCTTTACGCAAAGGTTTTGTCACGAAGCGGCACCTTCTATGCTCATGTGCAGACACCAAGCATTACGCGCCGCACACTCCGAAGGATGCGCGGCGCGTAATGCTGCTGTAGCGCGACTGTAGATCGCACAGGCCGCATCGTTCTAGTGGTTAAGATTGTTAAAAACGTGACAAATGCGAGGAGATCGCAATTCCTGCGATCCAGCCCTGCCCGGAGGGCAGAACTCTTTGATCCAAATCAACTCACATTATGGGTATCCGGATGTCCGGAAACTTTGGTGCGGCCGAGAAGACTCGAACTTCCACAGGGTTTCCCCCACAAGCACCTCAAGCTTGCGCGTCTACCATTCCGCCACGGCCGCCCGTGACAACCGGCATCGTTTGAGTGATACCGGCTGAAGTTGGAGGGCGTATAACCGATGCTTGAGGATGCCGCAATGTCCGAATCTGCGATTCGGGTGAAAGATTCATCTCCCCCGCACTCCTGTGGAACCGTTCCCGGCGGCGAGCATGATATCCTGTGGGAGCGCTCGGATGAACTTGTCCCCTACCCGCTGGCATTGGCGCGTATGGAAGAGACGGCACGCGCCATTCGTGCGGACGGCGCACAGGAACGGATCTGGCTGCTCGAACACCCTTCGGTCTTCACGGCGGGCACGTCTGCAAAAGAAGCCGACCTGTTCAATCCGCGAGGGTATCCTACCTATCCTGCCGGTCGTGGAGGGCAATGGACCTATCATGGTCCCGGCCAGCGGGTGGCCTATCCCATGCTCGATCTCACCCGACAGCATGGCCCTCTGCCGCCCCGCGATCTGCGGGCCTATGTCGGGTTTCTGGAAAGTTGGGTGATCGCCACTCTTGCCCGGTGCGGTGTGACGGGGGAACGCCGGGAAGGCCGTGTGGGCGTGTGGGTGGTAGACGCGGCGACCGGCGCGGAATCCAAGATTGCCGCCCTCGGTGTGCGCGTGACCCGCTGGGTGAGCTGGCACGGCATTTCCATCAACGTGGACCCGGACCTGTCCGCGTTCGAAGGCATCGTTCCCTGCGGCATCCGTGAACACGGCGTGACAAGTCTACGCAATCTGGGACTGGATATAACGATCGCGCAGTTGGACACCATCCTGCGTGAGGAATGGTGTCGTCTCATTACGGGCTGAACGACGGTCTCATGTTTTCACATCGGGCCGTTTGCTGGAATCAGGGCCCGTCTCCTTCATCATGAAGGCGACCACCAGAACACATACGAAACCGCAAACCGCCAGCAGTCCGAAGGCTTCCGGCAGCGAATGATCGGCCACGGAACCCGCCAGCGTAGTGCTGAAACTCGCCCCCAGCCCCATCGCCAGTCCCAGCATCCCCATACAGAGATTGAAGTGCCCGGTCTGGCGGGTCAGATCCGCTGTCACCAGCGGCAGCATGACCCCAAATGCCGCTGAACTGACGCCATCGAGCATCTGTACGGCCACGATCGGTATGGGATCGGAGACGTAACCGAGAAGCGCGCCTCGCAAGGGAAGCGTAAGAAAAGCGCCGAGCATCACCGGACGACGTCCGATTCTCTCGGCCCATCGGCCAAAAAACGGAGACAGCAAAGCACCGAGAAGCTGCGGCCCTAAAATACAGGCTGCAATAACGATTTCCGCCGACCGACCGGCTTCTTTCGTGATCTGTCCGGCAGCAAGCGGCAGCATGGCGGCATTGGAGAGATGAAAGAACACGATACATAGAGCAAACGAAAACAGTCCCCGCTCCCGTAGCAACGCTAAAACCGAACGCACCCGTGCGCGCTCGGGTCGCTCACCCTCCGCAAGACCTGCTGCACTTTCGTCTAATGGCGTGCCCGCCGGCTCAATCATCCGCAGAGCAAGCAGTCCCGGCACAGCCATGAGCGCACCCAGAACAAAGGTTGCCCGAGCGGACACCAGATAACCTGCGGCTCCCATCAGTCCGGCCGACAGAGCGTTGCCGATCGCGGCCAGACTGGCGTTGCGCCCGAAGCGTACTCCCAGCGCCCCTCCTGCCCCCACAGGATCACGCGCGAGACGTGCTGCCACGACACCCAGCGTCAGGGCGCTGATAGCGGGATTGAGGGTGCAGCTTGCCAGACCATGCAGGATTTCGGCCAAGGCAACAGGCAGGCGCTGCGGCATGATGGCCATGAGAAGACAGGATAGGATGATCGCGATGATCGAAACTTCCGCCACTCGCCGCTTGTTGACCAATGCGTCCACCAGCGCTCCCGCTGGCACCTGACTGACCATGGCCGTAACCGAACCGATACTCAGCGCAATGCCGATCTCGCCCTGAGTCCAATGCTCCTCGGTCAGATAGACGGAAATGAAAGGTCCGAAAGCCGCCTGAAGATTGGCCACAAAGAAACTGACACCATCCAGCCCCAGTCCGCTATTGTGTGGCAGTCCTTTCAGCACGGTCATTCTCCGCCTTATCTCTCCTGCAAACGCGTGAAAAAGCTTTGTGAAGTCATGGAGAGGGCCGATCACTTTGCTGAGAAGCGCCCGAAGGCGTGATTTCCTTCGCGGGATATGCTGACGCTGGCGCAACCCGTGGCCCTGTCAGGACAGAAACATCCTGAGCATCCGGGTCATATTGAGGAGCGGAACGGATCGCCTGATCGGGAACATACAGAGTGATTGTGCGATTCTTGCCGCTATCGCGATTAATCGTCAGAAGGACGCTCGATACGGCAACACGGCGGCTGCCAACGCCAAGAAACCCGCCGATATCGAGCACTACGGCCCGCATTTCCCCATCCGATCCGATCAGAACATTCACGACATGACCGAGGACGTGACCGTCTGCGCCCAGAACCTCCCGGTCAATCAACCCGTCAAGCCGTTCGTGACCGATCTCTCCCTCAATGGAAGACGCATCTTTCTGTGTGGGAGCGATGGGTCCGACAGGCAACGTGATACGCAGGTCGGGGTTATCGCCGCTCGTCCCGTCTGGCGTCGGAGATGGAGACACCGCTTCGCGGGACGTATCTGTTGGAACGGGATTGAAAAGGGGAAAGCCGGGCGGATCGGCAGATGTGCCCGTGCCCTGCGAAGAAGGTGCAATGTCCTGAGCAAATGCACATCCGCATGACGCGATGATCCAGCCCGTCAGGAAAGACGAGATGAACCATCCATGAAAACGCGCATTGGCTGAACGCATTTTTACTTCCCGCTTCGGTATTCAGGCTATCATCATGATCCAGCTTTTCGCATCCTCAAAGGCTCATCGGGCTATGTCGCATTTTCGTGCTCAAGTGCAACGGAGTGCAACATGGCCTGCACAGGCCCCTTCATCTGTCCTATAAGGTCTGACATGGACCCAATACCGCATATTCTGGTCATTGATGACGACCGGGAAATTCGCGATCTGCTTTCGTGCTTTCTTGAGCGCAACCAGATGCGTGTCACCAGTGCTCGCGACGGGCGGGAAGCCCGCAAACTGTGGGCGCAGGGGCATTATCATCTGGTCGTGGTGGATCTGATGCTGCCGGGTGAAACCGGGCTGGACATCGCGCGCTGGCTGCGCTCGCAGGCCAATGTCCCGATTATCATGCTCACCGCTATGGGAGATGAGACAGACCGCATCATCGGTCTGGAGCTCGGAGCGGATGACTACGTCTCCAAGCCTTTCAATCCACGCGAACTTCTGGCCCGCATACGTGCCGTCATGCGCCGCGCCGACAGTTCATCCGACGCTGGATCGGGTGATGTGCGCGAAATCGTATTTTCAGGCTGGACGCTGGAACTCGCCCGTCGGCGGCTTCTTAATCCCCAAGGGACAGAAGTGGCGCTGACAGGTGGTGAATACGATCTGCTGCTGGCTCTCCTGGAGCGTGCCAACCGTGTGTTGACCCGTGACATGCTGCTTGACCTCCTCCGGGGGCGTCAGGCTGGGCCGTTTGACCGCGCCATTGACGTTGCTGTCAGCCGCCTGCGGCGAAAGCTTGAGGATGATGGCCGTAACGCCCAGCTCATCAAGACTGTTCGCGGAGGTGGATACGTGCTGGCTGCCGATGTCGAGCGGCGCTGAAAGCGGTTCTCTCGGAGCTATTTTCATTCCTGAAAACTCCTGAGACTCTGGATGCTTCGCAGCACATCGACCAGATTCGCACGCTTCATGCCGCGCACACTGGCGGCACGGATGAGCCTTCTTCTGATCGTCGGCTTCGCCGTTCTTGAAGTGCTCGGACTGACCATCGAGACTCTCGACCGCATGAGCTTCGATGAACGGCTTGCCGCGCATCGCGCGACGGTTCGTGCCATGATGATCTATCGGAGTGTGGCGGAAAACCCACCCTCCGAACGGACCGATGAAGTCGAACATCTTTCGCTTCCCGATGATTTCACGGTTCATCTGGCATCGAAACCCGATGAAGACCTGACAGTTGAGGTTCCTCGGCACCTTGTAAGAACCATGCTCTTTCTGCCGCCCGCAGGACCGGGTGGCGGGCCGGGCGGAGGTGGCGGCCCCGAGGGCGGGGGTGGACCCGGCGGAGGTGGTGGGCCGGGTGGCTTCGATGGAATGCCACCATTTGCTGAAAGAGAAGGACATTTTCCATTCCCTCCAAGGGACAATGGAGGGCCGCGACCGGAAGACGATCATCTCGGTATGCCTCTCATCCCGCCTTTCTCAGCCCCCGAATGTCACGATCCCGCCGATATCCCCCCTTTTCTTCGGAACCAGCACCCATCCGCCGAAGCCTGTTCCGCGATGCCTCCGCCGGATATTTTCGGCTTTCCTTCCGGTCCCTCACAGTTCCGTTTCCGGCGGATGGGGCCGCCATGGTTCCCCCGGAAGGTGATGATGCTGCCCGAAGGCTCAGGACGTGGACGCGGCATTGCGTTGCAACTTCCAGACGAAGATCGCTGGCTCGTCATCCGGTACTGGCTGCCCGTTCCCAATCCTTTTGACTCGCCCACTTTTCCCATAGCCCTTGGCCTCATGACAGCCGGCGGCGGGTTTCTGATCGTATGGGGCGTGAGACGCCTGCTCGTTCCCGTGCGTACTCTGGCTGCAGCGGCCGAAAACTTCGTGCCCGATGATACCGCGCCACCGCTCTCTGAGGACGGCCCCGTGGAAGTTGCCCGCGCTGCGGCGGCTTTCAATACGATGGCGCGACGCATTCGGCGTTTTGTTGCCGAACGCACACAAATTCTCTCGGCCATCGGCCACGATCTGCGTACGCCCATAACGCGCCTGAAACTGCGCACGGAATTCATCGACGACGATGTCATGCGCGGAAAATTCCTCAACGATCTCAATGAACTTTCGGCCATGGTGGAGTCCACTCTGGCGTTTGGACGAGACAGTTCATCCCGTGAGGCAATCTCTGCCCTCGATCTGACAGCGCTCCTTCAGACAGTCGTGGACGATGTGGCCGAAAGTCATCCCGATCACACAGACAACATCGAACTTGTGGGAAATCCACCGCAAATCGTTATTCGCGGACGTCCCCTCAGTCTGAAACGCGCTTTCACCAATCTGGTCAACAATGCGGTTCTCTATGGTGGTGAAGCACGGGTAACGGTCGCCCCCCCTGAAGACGGACGCGTCATTGTGACGATTGAAGATGATGGTCCCGGTCTGGATGAGGCCGATCTGGAACGAATGTTCGAGCCGTTCGTCCGGGGTGAGGAAAGCCGTAATCGTGAAACGGGAGGCACAGGTTTGGGACTGGCCATCGTCCGAACCATCATCCGTGGTCTGGGGGGAAATGTCGTACTCCGCAACCGCTCTCCGCAGGGGCTGGCCGCTATTGTCACACTTGTGGCGTGAGGATCAGTCCGCGGCAGTCGGCTCATCCCTGAGCCACATCGGGTCCGGCATGGCTTCCACAAATAGTCGATGTGCCGCGAGAGTTTTTTCATCGGGACGGATCAAAACGGGCGTACGCCCCATCGGGCCGCTATAGCGAACGGCGGGAGAATCGCCCTCTTCCACGCCCAGTCCAAGACCGTGCTGACGGCCGCCCATGAGTTCGAGATAGACCTCGGCCAGCAGCTTGCAGTCGAGCAACGCGTTATGGGTCGTACGTTCGGAGAGATCGATCCCATACCGGCGACACAAGGCGTCGAGGCTGTTGGGCATGCCCGGAAATCGTTCCCGCGCAAGTTCCAGCGTGTCCACTTTCCGCGCCGGATCGAGAGGCGCTTTTCCAACACGTGCCAGTTCGGCGTTGATGAAGCCGAAATCGAAGGTCGCGTTGTGGGCAATCAGATCGTCTTCACCGATGAAATCGAGAAACCCCTGTGCCACCTCGACGAATTTCGGCTTTCCTTCGAGATCCGCAAGTGTGAACCCATGAACGCGTGAGGCTTCCTCAGGAATGTCACGTTCAGGGTCGATCAGAA
Organism: Acetobacter estunensis; assembly: GCF_011516945.1. Classification (GTDB taxonomy): domain Bacteria; phylum Pseudomonadota; class Alphaproteobacteria; order Acetobacterales; family Acetobacteraceae; genus Acetobacter; species Acetobacter estunensis. The sequence continues at coordinate 44,344 of NZ_WOTH01000002.1, read as the reverse complement.
CATGAAAAGTCTTTCCCGTTGGAAGATCTCCCATCATTTCGAGAGCCGCAATCTCGATGATCCGGTCGCCGCCCGTAGCTTCCAGTCCTGTGGTTTCGGTATCGAACAGCACCGCACGTTTCATGACCGCAACTCCCGGATCAATGCTTTCACTTGTTTGCGCGTGTCGGCAAACGAAAGCCCTGTACGGATGACCACATCCGCACGCCGACGTTTCTCCCGATCGGACATCTGCCGGGCAATCAGACGCTGGGTTTCCACAGCGTTCAGACTACGCCGACGGGCTATCCGTTTTATCTGTGTGCGACGCGGCGCCGACACAACGACCACCTTATCGCAGCGTTTATCTCCTCCTGTCTCGAACAGAAGGGGCACATCCAGCACGACCCAATCACATCCACGACGTCGGCAACGCTTGAGGAAACGGTCGCGTGCCGCAAACACGAGAGGATGAACGATCTTTTCCAGTTCCCGCATCAAAGCCGGGTCCGCCACAACGGCCTTCCTCAATGCCCCACGATCCAACGTGCTCTGCCCTCCAGAGAGATGCAGCGCATCGGGCACCAGCTTTCCTATCGATTCAACCGCAGCCCCGCCCGGACCTTGAAGACGATGCACGGTTGCGTCGGAATCAAACACCGGCAAACCGGCCTCACGGAACATCCGCGCGACCGTGCTTTTGCCCATGCCCATTCCACCTGTCAGTCCCAGAATCTTCATAAGACTCAGCGATGCAAAGCGGCCAGCACGTGCCTGACTGTCGCCTCATCCACTTCGACATCCGCCCCGAACCACGCACGAAAGCCCGGTCGCGCCTGATGCAGCAACATGCCAAGGCCGCCCACAGTCCTGAGACCATGCGCCGCAGCGCTTCGCAGTAGCGGCGTCTCACGTGGGACATAGACTATGTCCGACACGACAAGATCGGAACCGGCGCGTGACAAATCTGGCTTCCACGCAGGATTGGGGCCGCCCTCCATGCCGAGGGAGGTCGTGTTTACAAGGAGCGAGATGCCTCCAAGCTCTTCCTCCCAACTGTCCCACGAGCAAACGGTCACGTCAGCGCCCGACTGCCCGGCATGTTTTGTCCACGCAGCGGTGATGCTCGCGGCAAGCTCCGCTGCCCGCGCGGCTGTTCGATTTGCAAGGCGAACCGCAATCCCCTGCTCCAGAAGACTGACCGCGATGGACCGCGCGGCCCCGCCCGCCCCGAGAAGGAGCGCGGGCCCCCGCGCTGCCAGAGCTGGAGGCGCAACACCTTCGACTTGCAAGCTTGCGATATAACCGAACCCGTCGGTGGACGCCCCATGGATCGTTCCGTCCTCACGAAACACGAGCGTGTTCACAGAACCTGCGATGCGGGCCATGGGATCGACCTCATCCGCAATGGCAAAAGCAGCTTCCTTGTGAGGGATAGTGACATTCGCGCCACGAAACCCAGCTGCCTGTAAGCCCCGAATGGCTGTCTCGAACGCTTCCGGAGCCACACAAAGTGGCACGTAAGCACCATCGATCCCGTGCCGCGCCAGCCAATAATTGTGCAGAACGGGCGAAAGCGAGTGGCTGACCGGCTGACCGATCACACCCGCCAATCGTGCTTTTCCGGTGATACACGGGCCGCTCATTGGCTGGTTTCCTCATCGGGGTGACGTCCATAACGCGCATGATAATGCGCCACAGCCTGAGGCAGCAGGCGGGCAAGCCGGTCGCCCCATTCTTCCTGCCCTTCCCAACCGGGGATCAGATCCTGACGGATCTCAATCTCCACATGGGGGATCTTTCGCCGCTCACCATGAACCGGAATGGTGTAGTCGCTGGTATCCGTCAGCTCATACGGCTCGTTGTCGCCAACGGTGAAGCCCTCCTCACGCAGCAGTTCCATTAGCAGATGACCGAATTGCGGATCGTGATTGTGAAGAATACCGCAATGCCATGGCCGCTTTATTCCACGCATAATGGGCGTGAAGCTGTGCAGCGCTATCAGAAACGTCTCGCGCCCATCTGCTTCGCGACGGTCGAGTTCCTGCCCGATCCGGACATGATACGGCTCGAAAATCGCGCAGGTACGGGCAGCCGCGTCTTGCGCTGAAATATCCGCATTCGCAGGAACGGGCGTGCCATCGCTAGCGGTGACGATGGCCGTCGGGTGCCCGGGCGCGCGGTTACAGTCGATGACAAGGCGGGAATACGCCTGCTCGATCAGTAAAGCTCCGGTTTTCTCCGCCAACCGACGCCCCACGCCATCGATGCCGATATCCCAGCCGATATGTCGAGCCCGCTCCTCGGCCGACACACCAAGATCCCCCAAAGCCTGTGGAATGGTCCGCCCAGCATGATCGCTCACCAGCAAAAAAGGAGACGTTGGGTCCGTGCCGCCCACTACGTTTACAGCTTCAGGGTCAACCCCTGCCGCAAGCAGCGGTGGCATCTCTGAATATGCGACAGACGGCATGGGCGCTCCCTCTCCTGCAACCTGAACTTATCCTGCGAAGTCTCATGGACGACGCCGGGCTGCAAGGGCAACTGTCCGTTCGAGCCATGTCACAGAAGGCGGTTATCCGGTATAAAATAGTCTTTTTGTTTGGAAATCAGTTCAGTGAATGAGACGGACACATTCATCTCGGATTCTGTCCAATATTTATATTTTCGACAGAATTATGACCGGTGAGAAATCTGTATTTTACATTTAATTAACGACCAATCGATATGACGCCTTAAAAAATTTATGTTAAGATTATGTTTACGAAATTGGCTCCGCACGCGTTTCGCAAAGCGCTAAGTGGCGGTGGCCAAGTCAATAATTTATTGAGACAGGCAACCAAAATGGCCACTTACATCTGGTCTGGCGACGGACAAAGCGGACGTTTCGATGATCCGGCAAACTGGAGCGTAGGCGGGTCCGCAGCCTCCACCGCGCCCACATCGACCGATGACGTTGTCATTCCCAAGGGCGCCACGGTTGCTCTTGCCTATGCCGATGGATCGGGCACGGCATCCCTGAACTATGCCTCTCTCACGGTGCAGGCGGGAGCGAATCTCGACCTTCCGTATTGGGGTAATGTGACCATCAATACGCCTGTCGTCGACAACGGCCAGATTGCCGCAGGAACGGCTCATGTGACGTTCAGTCAGGACGTGACCGGCAAAGGCACCTAGTGCCGTGACAGGCGGTGGCACAACGACCTTTGCGTCCTCCGTGTCACTGGGGACACTTACGGCAACAGGCAGTGGCAAGATCGTTGGCGACAAGGACGTCACCGCTAGTGTCGCCAGTATCCAGGGAAATGGCTCTCTCGCCGTGAACGGCTCGCTGAATGTGGCCGACAGCCTGTCTCTTTCCAGTGGCAACGTGAACGTGAACGGAATGACCTCGCTCGGCACGGCCTATCCGACAGGCTCTTCGGAGGTCTCCTTTACACTGGGTGAGGGCGGCGGCACGCTTTCTACATTGGGAGGACTCAGCGTCAATGGCGTTCCAGCATCTTCCGCAGATACTGTCGCAACGATGAACGGTGTCCACCGCCCGGGGGACTGGTTTCATTCCGGCGCACCCGGTACCGGCCAGAATCTCAACGTCACCCTGTGCTTCCTGACCGGGACGCTGATCGAAACACCGACCGGACCGCAGGCTGTGGAAACCATCCGTAGTGGCGACAGCGTAATGACGCTGGTTGCGGACGAGATGGTGGCGCGCGAAGTAGTATGGGCCGGTCATGCCCACACCGTCGTGCGTGAAGGTCTTCCCGACGATGAAGCGGGGTATCCCGTGCGCGTTCTCAAGAATGCGATTTCCGACGGTATGCCATCCCGCGATCTGCTCGTGACCCCAGAGCACGCCCTTTTCCTGAACGGCAAGCTCGTCCCCGTACGGATGCTGGTGAACGGCTCCTCCATTTTTTACGACCGCACGATCACCTCCTACGATTACTTCCACATCGAAACGGCTGAACACGCCATTCTCGTGGCGGAAGGTGCGTTCACGGAAAGCTATCTGGATACAGGCAATCGCGCAGCTTTCCGTGAGCAGGGTGTAGTTGTTCGGCTGCGCGGCTCTTCTTCCGCGTCCATCTTGGCCGCACCTCTGGACACGGATCGGGCCTTTGTAGAACCCATTTTCCGTGCCATTGCCGAGCGTGCCAGCGGGGTCGAAGGTCATCGCGAAGCCTCGTCGGCCGTTGCAACAGTGGCAGAATCTGGTCTTCACCTTGTCATGGACGATGGCGAGATTCTGGAGCCTGTGCGGCGGTTGGCCGATCGTGTCTCCTTCAACCTGCCAAGTGGCACACAGCGCATCCGGCTTGTCTCGCGCGCCAGCCGTCCGAGCGATGTCGTTGGACCGTTTGTCGATGATCGCCGCGAACTTGGCGTGCTCATTGGTGAGGTCGTGGTGACCCAAGGCGGTACGACCCGCGAAGTGTCGGGGCATCTGGTCCGCACGCCGCTTCCGGGCTGGCATGGTGTGGAAAGCAACGGAGCCTGTCGCTGGACGAATGGCAACGCCGTGCTAGTGCTCGAGGCCCCCACGAAAGGCGACGCTGCTTTTCTCGATGTGCAGGTGCTGGCTGGCGGCCCTTATCTGGCTCCGATCGAATCCTCAGTACGTCTCAGCGCGTAACGGTTGCTTCGTTCCTGAATATTGAGGATTTAGAAGCTTCTTCTCAAAGGGAGCGCGGTCAGTTGGCCGCGCTCCCTTTGTGTATTCATATAACCCGACTACCCTACCGGGGCGGTGTCGACTCATGGGTCGCCAGTACGGAGCCGCTCGGTACATCGATCTCATCGAGCACAACGCGGTATCCCCACAGATCGGCCAATCCCCGCAGCGTCAGTTTCATGTCATTTTCGGAGAGAATCTGTCCGTTCTGTGTTCGATGCTCCAATCTCAGTGTGCGGTCTCCGAACATATCCACATCCACGATTTCGATTTCCGCATACCATGCGGAGGGATCGTGTGTTGCGGCTACCGTACGGCGGATATCGCGATATCCCGCCTCATCGTGAATGGCGTCCACCAGAAGATAGGGATCGCGAGTATCGTCAAGCAGCCGGAACATGCGGAAGTCCCGCATGACACGCGGCGAGAGAAACTGAAGAATGAAACTCTCATCGCGATATTCAGCCCAAGCATGGCGTAGAGTGCCGTAAGGGTCTCCATTCCCCGCAATGTCAGGGAACCAGTGTCGATCCTCTGCCTGCGGCGCGGTGCAGATACGCTCAATGTCCTTCATCATCGCGAAACCGAGGGCATACGGGTTGAAACTCGTCGCTCCCTGCTCATAGCCGAACTGCATGATGACATTGGATGTGGAATGAATGGCCTCCATGAAGGCCGCATCATCGATACGCCCCTGCTCATGCAAGCTGGTCATGATCCGGTCATGCACCCATGTGGCGCATCCCTCGTTCATCAGTTTGAGCTGTGGTTGAGGGTAGAAATACTGCGCGATCAACCGGACGATGCGGATGATCTCGCGCTCCCATGGCGCCAGACGCGGAGCATTTTTTTCCAGAAAATAAAGCAAGTTCTCTTCGGGCAGCCCAAAGCGATGGCGCAGCGCTTCCCGCTCACTTTCTCCCTGTGCCGCCGCCGCCGCCCCTTGAGGCAGGGTACGCCACAGATCGTTATAAGACTCATCCTCGTGCAACCGACGTGCCCGCGCGCGCTCCTGCTCGCCCCGCAGATCCACCCGCCGCGAACCACTGTGTCGGTTTACCCCCTGCCCCTGCAACGCATGCGCGGCGTCAAGAACGCGCTCCACCGCCTGCTGTCCGTGCCGCTCCTCGCACCGGGAGATGTAACCACGTGCGAATTCGAGATAATTCAGGATCTGTGACGGATCGGTCCATTCCTGAAACAGGCGGTTATTCTTGAAGAAATGGTTGTGACCGAACGCCGCATGCGCGATGACCAGCGCCTGCATCGTGGCGCTGTTTTCCTCCATCAGATAGCTGATGCAGGGATTGGAATTGATGACAACTTCATACGCCAGCCCCATCAATCCACGGCGATAAGCGTTTTCATGGCTGGCAAAACGCTTGCCATAAGACCAGTGGTGATAACTGATCGGCATGCCATTCGCGGTGTAGACATCCAGCATCTGTTCGGACGTGATGACTTCGATGCGGTTGGGAAAAGTGTCCAGGCCCAGTTCGTCATGCGCCACACGCTCGATCGCGTCGTAGCAATCGCGGATAATGGAGAAGTTCCAGTCCGCGCCCTGATAGAGCAGTCCTTTTCCAGTCGTGGTCATGTGCGGGCAACCTCCGTGCCGGCCTTGCGCGAGAACAGTTCGCGAAAGACCGGAAAGATGTCCTTGCGATCCGTCACCTGCCGGATGGCCAGATGCGCGTTGCGTTCGGCCACCGTGCGCCACGCCTGCCACAGATCCGTCTCACCCCGGATAACGGCACCCGATCCCGCCACTTCGATATAGGCATAGTATTGAACGACGGGCAGGATATCCTCTTCCAGAAGTTTGACGGCATGAGGCGTGTCGGACGTCGTGTTGTCGCCATCGGAGGCCTGCGCCACGTAGATGTTCCACTGTTGCGCGGGATAACGTGCGCGCTGGACATGGATCATTTCTTCCAGCGCAGTGGACACTACCGTGCCACCCGTGCGCGGATCGTGGAAGAACGTCTCCTCATCCACCTCCTCGGCTGTCTCCGCATGTCGAATGAAGACGATATCGAGCGTCTTGTAGCGCTTCTCCAAAAAGACATGCAGGAGAAGGAAGAACTGCTTGGCGAGTTCTTTCATGCGTTCCGTCATGGAGCCGGAAACATCCATCAGACAGAACATCACAGCCCGCGTGGAAGGTTTGGGTGTGGGTGCGAACCGTCGATAACGCAGATCCACTGGATCGACCCAAGGAATGCGGTTGAGCCGCTGCCGCAAGGCGCCGCGTCGTTCACGCAGCTCTTCAAGTTCGAGCAAAGCCGTGTCCGAAAGCGGACGTTCCTCTTCCAGTTGCTCGATGCGCGCTTCCACCTCTTTCAGTTCCGCCGGTTTGGGCCGCCCAAGACCGATACGGCGCGCCATGGAGTGCCGCATGGTGCGACCAAGATCGAGTTGGGAGGGAGATCCCTCGCTGCTTAGGCCTGCACGGCTGGGTGTCGTGGTTTCCGTCGCCGCCAACTCGCGTTTTACAAGATCTGGCAACTCCAGATCGCCGAAGAAGAGATCGAGGAATTCGTCACGTGACAGCAGGAAACGATAGGAATCCTCCCCACCACCATCCGTCCCAGCTTGTCCCGCACCACCACCACCGGCACCGCCGCCTGAAGGAGGACGCCGCAGACGATCGCCGCGCGAAAACTCGTGATTGCCAGAAAGGACAATATGCCGCTGTCCTTCCGTAAACACCCGATGGAAACCGGGTTCATGCAGGGCATCCGCCGGGATGGTGACAGCATTGCCCTGCCCCGTGTCACGAATGCGCCCATTGGCCACGGCTTCACGCACCGCTTCCTGCACCGCCCCACGCGCCCTTTCCAGCGCACGTCGGCGGTTTTCCAGATTTTTACCGTGTGGATTAGACCGTCTGTCGATAATTTCCAAAGCGCCACTCCCGAGCTTTCGCTGTGTCAGGCGGACTGCTTCACGCGCATGTACCATTCAACGAGCCGGCGCACCTGCCGTTCCGTGTATCCGCGCTCCATCATGCGTTCCACGAACTCGTCATGCTTGCGCTCCGTATCTCCATCCTTTTTGGACCCAAAACTGATGACCGGCAGCAGGTCTTCCACCTGGCTGAACATCCGCTTCTCAATGACATCGCGGATTTTCTCATAGGCGTTCCACGAAGGGTTGTGGCCGCCGTTGGAGGCCCGCGCGCGCAGCGAGAATTTCACCACTTCGTTGCGGAAGTCCTTGGGATTGGCGATACCCGCAGGTTTCTCAATCTTGGTCAGTTCCGCATTGAGCAGGTCACGATTGAGCATCTGCCCGGTGTCGGGATCCTTGAAGTCCTGATCCTCAATCCAAGCGTCGGCATAATCCAGATAGCGGTCGAACAGGTTCTGTCCATAATCGTTGTAGCTCTCCAGATAAGCTTTCTGGATTTCATTGCCGAGGAATTCGGCATAACGCCCCGCCAGTTCGGATTTCAGAACTGCAAGATAGTTCGCCTCCACTTCCGGGGGGAACTGCTCACGCCGCACGGTCTGCTCCAGCACATACATCAGATGCACAGGATCGGCCGAAATCTCGGTGGAGTCATGGTTGAAGGTGGCCGACAGCACCTTGTAGGCAAAGCGCGTGGAGACACCGTCCATACCTTCATCCACACCCGCCGCATCGCGATATTCCTGCATGGTGCGGGCCTTTGGATCCGTCTCGCGGATATTTTCTCCGTCATAAACCCGCAGCTTCGCATACTGCGTGGAGTTCGGATGCGGCTTGAGGCGTGAAAGCACGGCAAAACGGGCCAGCATGTCGAGCGTGTTCGGTGCCAGAGGCGCGTCTTTCAGAGCCGAACTGTCCACCAGCTTTTCATAGATCTTCGCCTCCTCCGTCACTCGTAGGCAGTAAGGCACCTTGATGACGGACACACGATCGAGAAACGCCTCATTCGTGCGGTTGTTGCGAAAGCTCTGCCACTCAGCTTCGTTCGAGTGAGCGAGGATCACACCCGTGAAGGGAATGGAGCCGATATTCTCCGTACCGACATAATTGCCTTCCTGCGTAGCCGTCAGCAGCGGGTGCAGCATTTTGATCGGTGCCTTGAACATCTCGACGAACTCAAGGATGCCCTGATTGGCGCGATTCAAACCGCCCGAGAAGCTGTAGGCATCCGGATCGTTCTGGCTGAAATGTTCAAGCTGGCGGATGTCCACCTTACCCACCAACGCAGAGACGTCCTGATTGTTATCATCTCCCGGTTCGGTCTTGGCGATGGCGATCTGGCGCAAGCGTGACGGATGCAGCTTCACCACCGTAAAGCGCGAAATATCGCCGTCGAACTCTTCCAACCGTTTGAGCGCCCACGGGCTTGCGATCCCGGTCAGCACGCGACGAGGGATGGCGTAATCACGCTCCAGCGCATCTCCCATCGTGAAAGGATCGAACAGACCGAGCGGACTTTCGAAAATCGGACTGAGATGACGACCGGCCTTGAGCACATAGATCGGTTCATGCTCCATCAGGCTCTTCAGCCGCTCACCCAGAGAGGATTTGCCGCCGCCCACCGGACCCAGCAGGTAGATGATCTGCTTGCGTTCTTCCAACCCTTGGGCGGCATGACGGAAGAAGCCCACGATCTGTTCGATCGTCTCCTCCATTCCGTAGAAATCCTTGAAGGCAGGATAGGTTCGCACCGTACGGTTCATGAAGATGCGCGAAAGGCGGGGATCGCGGGAGGTGTCCACAAGCACCGGCTCACCGATCGCTTTGAGCATACGCTCGGCGGCGCTGGCGTAGCAGGACGGGTCTGTTCGGCACAAATCCAGATAGTCGGCAAGGCTCATTTCGGTCTCGCGATGCCGGTCACGCATCGCGGTAGCGAGAGAAAAGACGTCAGAGACAGAAGCCATATGTCACGCTCTCCGAGAGATGTCAGCGATACTGCTGTGGTGCCGGGAAAACCCTTTCAGATGGGATGGGAGGAGGGTCGGAACTGTCGCCCGGACATCAGTCTGACCGTTCCAACCGCGAACCGACAGAACATATTTGCCGGAATGCTCTTCGTCCCCGTCTGCGACTCGTAAAACAGGGGTTGTCTTGCAGACAGAAAGCGGGCAAAAGGCGCGGTTCGTGTGGTGCTCATACGATCACGCTATCGAACACACCACGACATTTTCAAGAGAAATCGCGAGCAGCTTTCGGAATCGCGAAGAACGCCACTCTTGTCTTTGACGATTTATGCCAATGATCCGAACGGGTTGTGCAAAACGTCACCCGGTCTCGGTGTTAAATTGTCGTCTGCGATGTGATGAACATGCCTCACACAGAGTCGCGCCCGACATGCGGACAATCCCAAACTCTGTGCGGCAAATGCCGTGATCCTCTCAGATCACTGCGGAAACCGGCGCGTTGAAGACCATTCCGTCAAACGCCGCTTCTATCCCTTCGGGCAAAGTCCGCTCCAACGTGGCCCAGTCCATGAAGGGGCCAAGATGCGTGAGAATAGTGCGACGTGGCGCGATACGGTCACGCCATTCCAGCACCTGCCCCAGCCACGCATGCGCTGAATGAGGCTTCATCTGAAGGCAATCGACCATCCACGTGTCCACGCCTTCGAGACAGGTCAGCACGTCTTCCGAGAGTTCCACCACGTCCGTGCAGTAAGCAAAACCACCGCAACGGAACCCGAGTGACTCGATCCGTCCATGTCGCTGCGTGAAAACATCGAGTTCCAGCCCCACAATTTCCACCTTGCCACGGGGAGGAATGACACGGGCCTCCACTCCGGGACGAAAGGCATCCTGCGGAGTCCATGGGCGAAAAGCGTAGTCGAACCGTGTTCGAATGTCCGAGAGCGTAGGCTCGGTCCCGAACGCCTCGATCGGTCGCCCAAGCTTCCAGTTGAATGGCCGCACATCATCCAGCCCCGCGATATGATCAGCATGGGCGTGGGTGTAAAAAATAGCATCGGCATGGGAGATGCCGCAGGCCAGAAGCTGGTTGCGCATGTCCGGTCCCGTGTCCACCAGCAGACGACGGCCATCGGGAGCCGTGAGCAGGATGGACGCGCGCGTGCGACGGTTGCGTGGCTCTGTCGGGTCGCAATCGCCCCAGTCGCCCTTCCCGTCCACGCCGCCAATCAACGGCACACCGGAAGAACCGCCGCAACCTAGAACGGTGACGGTCAGGAGCTTATCGGACACGTACGTATCTCCCGACACACAACGTCAGTGCGCCTTGGTGAAGAGGCGATGAAAATTGGTCGTCGTCGTCTCGGCAAAGGCTTCATCGTCCAGACCATGAAGCTGCGCCACCACATTGGCCGTAAGCGCTGTGTAACCCGGCTCGTTCCGTTTGCCGCGCTTGGGAACGGGCGCAAGAAAGGGTGAATCCGTCTCCACCAATATCCGATCCAGCGGCACCTGCCCCGCGATGTCACGCAGATCCTGCGTTTTAGGGAAGGTCACAAGACCGGAAAAGCTGACATACCCGCCCAGATCGAGCGTTGTGCGCGCCAGTTCCGGGCCTGAAGCAAAGCAATGCAGCAGAAACGGAAATGCGCCTCGCGTCTCGGTCTCGTCCCGCAGGATCGCGGCCACATCCTCATCTGCCTGACGTGCGTGAATGACCAGAGGCAGGCCGCTCAGGCGTGCAGCGTGAATATGGGCGCGAAAGCTCGCGTGCTGGGTGGGACGAACCTCGGGCGCACCGTGAAAATAATCCAGCCCGCTCTCTCCGATCGCCACGACTTCTGGCGCATCTGCCAGCGCCACGATCTCTTCCGCCTGCGGCACACCTTCTTCCATAATGTGGTCTGGGTGCGTGCCGATCGCACACCAGATGGAAAGATCCGGCCGCGCGTGACGGGTCAGCGCTTTCTGCACATGCTGCTGCGAGAGGCGCGTGCCTATGGTGACCATACCGTCCAGACCGGCTTCACGCGCACGGTCAAGAAGGCCCGGCATTTCCTCATCCGAAAAATGATCGAGGTGACAGTGACTGTCGATCAGACCGGTCATTTCGCACCCTCACCTTCCGGTTCGACATAGCGCGGGAAGATACCTTCGGGTTTCGGCAACGGACGACCCGCAGGCAATGGCACGTCGAGCGCATCGAAATTACGCTCGTCCGTCTCTACTCCGAGCTGAGTGAGCATCCGGTCCATGCTGCCAGGCATGTAAGGCTGAAGCACCGTGGCAATGGCGCGCAAGGCATCCGCCAGAACACGCAGGACATCGGCCATGCGCTCGGGATCGGTTTTCTTGAGCGCCCACGGAGCCTGATGGTCGATATAGGCATTGCAGGCGCGGATCAGCCTCCACACCTCTTCCAGTGCGTCTGTCAGTGCCACACGCGCGATCTGCGCTTTCATCACATCCGGCAGCACAGCGGTCTGCCCAAGCAGATGCGCGTCCTCTTCCGTGTGCTTGCCCTGTGCGGGTAGCAGCCCCCCACAGTTGCGTGCGATCAGAGAGAGCGTCCGCTGGGCCAGATTGCCCAGATCGTTCGCCAGCTCGACATTCATGCGGTTGATGAGCGAGCGACGCGACAGATCGCTGTCCCCACCGAACGGCACTTCACGCATCAGGAAAAAGCGCACGGCGTCCAGTCCAAATTCGGCCACCAGATCGCGCGGGTCGATGACATTGCCGAGCGACTTGCTCATCTTCTCACCTTCGACCGTCCACCAGCCGTTGGAGAAGACCATCTTCGGCAATTCGATGCCCGCAGCCATCAGGAAGGCAGGCCAGTACACCGTGTGGAAACGGGCAATGTCCTTGCCCACAAGATGCAGGTTGGCGGGCCAGAACGCCATGCGCGGGCTGTTGGTGTCTGGGTAGCCAAGTGCCGTGAGATAGTTGGTCAGCGCATCGAACCACACATACATGACGTGATCCGCATCGCCCGGTACCGGCACGCCCCACTTGAAGCTCGTGCGGCTGATGGACAGATCGCGTAGGCCCTGCTTGACGAAGCTGACAATCTCATTGCGACGGCCTACCGGTCCGATGAAATCGGGATGCGTCTCATAGAGTTCGAGCAGTTTGTCCTGATAGGCCGAAAGCTTGAAGAAATAGGACGGCTCGCGCATCCACTCGACCGGCGCACCTGTGGGCGCGACTTTGGTGCCGTCCGGGCGTGTGGTGATTTCGTCCTCATTGTAGAACGCCTCGTCACGCAGAGCGTACCAGCCCTCATACGCACCGAGATAAATGTCGCCGTTGGCCGCGACCTTTTCCCAGATGGCCTGAGCACCCTTGATATGGCGCGGTTCGGTGGTGCGGATGAAATCGTCGTAGGAAATGTTCATTGCATCCGCTACGGCACGGAAATCGTTGGAAATCCGATCCGTGAACGCCTGCGGAGCTTCACCGGCGGCCTGCGCGGCCTGTTCCACTTTCTGCCCGTGCTCATCCGTGCCGGTCAGAAAGAACACGTCATCCCCACACAGACGATGGAAACGGGCAACGATGTCGGCAGCGATCGAGGTGTAGGCATGGCCGATATGAGGCGCGCCGTTCACATAATAGATCGGTGTCGTGACGTAGAAACGGCCGGTCATGTCCTGCTCTTCTCAATCCTGCTGTCCGCATGGGTCGCGACAGGACGAAGGCGAGAGGCTTCGCAATGTCGGCCTGCGGTGTTGCGCCACACATAGATGTTGCGCCACACATATCGGAACACGCCCGCTCTCGCGACCCCTGCGGGACAAAAACACGTAGCCGCCTCAGCTTCGGCCCGCTGTTGCCGCGAGCGTCAAGGCCTCAATGACCGCTTCCTGTTTGTCGAGGTTGAACCGTTCGGTCTGCTCCCGCAAGCTGGCAATCTGACGCCAGACATCGGCAAGATGCGCCCCGCGCGCAAGCGGTGCACTCCGCGCGGCATTGGCCAGAGCGTTTCCCAGCAGACCAAAGAATAACGCAAAAGCCGTATCGCCACTCCGGCCCAGCGTCTCGGCCACATCCAGAGTGCGTCCAGCGGGCATTCCGGATAGGGCTTCGTGCGCCAGCTTTTCAAGAGCGCCGCCCTTGTCAGCCAGCAGAGTCAACGCCCGCCCCGGCGAGCCTTGCGCCAATGGCAACACCCGCTCGATTTCCTGTGGCTCGGCCTCCGGCGCGACACGGTCCAGCACGCGACGCATTTCGGTTTCACTCAACGGCAGGACCGAAAGTTTGCGGACACGACTGCGGATGGTGGGCAGCAAGGCTCCGGGCGTGGCGCTGGTGAGGATCAGGATCGCCCGCGCGGGCGGCTCTTCAAGAATCTTGAGCAGCGCATTCGCGGCATTGCGGTTCATGGCTTCGGCCGTGTCGATGATGACCACTCGCCAGCCACCTTCCGCCGCCGTGCGGTGCATGAAAGCGTTGATGGGCCGGATTTCATCCGCCACGATTTCTCCACGGAACCGTTGACGCTTTTCATCGAAACTGCGGCCCACGGCCAGCAAGTCAGGATGCGAACCTGCCGTTACGAGATGCCCGGCCTGCGAGGCGCCGTCCTGAGCGTTGAGCAGTATTCGCGCCATGCGAAAGGCAAGCGCCGTCTTGCCGATACCTTCCGGCCCCGTCAGCAGCCATGCATGATGCAGGCGCCCCGAGGCGAAGGCTTTGGCAAACACCTCAAGCTCCGCCTCATGCCCGACCAGCGCGAGCGATGCCTGCCGGGCCGCGTCCAGAGGCGAGACAACCGCATTGGGATCGGCCTCGGCAGCCGAAGTGGCACGACGCGCGGCCAATGGTCAGCGCCCTTTCAGGAAGGTCTCGATAATCTCCACGACACGTGCCGTCACGCTTTCCACGCTCGCGGATTCAGACGACACACGCGCAAAACGGACGGGTTCGTGCGCGGCAATCGCCTGGAAGCCCTGTGCCACGCGCGCATGAAACTCCTGATCGGCCCGCTCATAACGATCCAGAGTCGCCGCTGCCCCCGCAGGTGTATTTGCGGCAGCTCGCGCGGCAATGCGCCTGCGCCCTGTCTCAAGACCGACTTCGAACAGCACAGTCAGATCAGGATCGAGATCGATCAGGCCACGCAGGGAGGCGATCAGGCCGATCAAGCCAGCATCGCCCTGCCCCCGCCCATATCCTTGATAAGCCATGGTTGAATCGAAGAACCGATCGCACAGCACGATCTGCCCCGCCGCGATGGCAGGACGGATCACACGGTCCACATGGTCGCACCGTGCCGCGAAATGCGTCATGATTTCAGCCCGCGCCGACAAATCGTGCTTGCCGAACAGCAGCAGTTCACGCAGCGCCTCGGCCCCCGGCGAACCACCGGGTTCCCGGGTGGCCACGACCGCATGCCCCATCTCCCTCAAACGGGCAGCAACGAGGCGGAGCTGCGTGGATTTACCCGCGCCTTCTCCGCCCTCGAAGGTGATGAATGCGCCGCGTGCCGCTGTACCGCTCATCGGATCAGTGATGTCTCAAGCCAAGTCGCGCGGCGATCCGACCGCCAAAGCCCAGCCTCGCGACGCTCGCTCCGGCGACGACCGGCACGGTAATGACCGTATCGCCGGAAGGCGCAGGGGCCGCTGACGGAGCCATCGTTCCACCCGAGACGGACGGCGCTGATGCAGGAACCGGCGCCGGTGTGGCATTGGCACGCACGATGAGCGTCATCTGCCCGACAGGCTGCCCCTGCGTAACGGGAGCAGGAATCGGCCCCGAGTAATCAAGAGAAGCCTGCACGCGGTTCTGCCAGCCATGCGGCAGCACCAGCGATACATCCCGCAGCGCCACCACCGGCACGGTCGCGCTTTCACCCAGCCAGACTGGTGCCTGTTCAATGGGCTGGCCCTGATGAACGACCGTCACCAGTTCGAAATTGGCAAACGCCCACGCCATCAGCCGCTCGCCCTCATGTGCGCGGGCGTTGGTGGTGGGCGTGCCGTTGATGGTCATGATGACCCGGCGACCTTCGCGCTTGGAAGAAGCGCACAGGCCAAACCCACCCGCATCCGTGTGACCGGTCTTCAGCCCATCGGCCAAACCCTTGTCGACCAGCACATTGCGGTTGCCCTGATTGATCTTGTTGAAGCTGAACGAGGTTTCCGAGAAGAAATGATAATATTGCGGGAAATCGCGGATCAGATGTGCGGCGATGGTGCAGGTGTCACGCGCCGACATGTAATGGCCTTCCGCGGGCCATCCGGTCGTGTTCATGTAGTGCGTGTTGGTCATGCCCAGCTTGGCGGCCGTCTCGTTCATCACGGCGACAAACTGCTCTTCCGAGCCGGAAATGCCTTCCGCCAGCACAATGCACGCATCGTTGCCGGACTGGATCAGCATCCCCTGAATCAGTTCCTGCACGGCAATGCTCGCGCCCAGCGGCACGAACATCTTCGACCCCTGCATCCGCCATGCCTTCTCGCTGACCGGCAGTTGCTGGTCCAGCCGCAGACGACCGGACTGAAGCATGGTGAAGACGACATACGCTGTCATCATCTTCGTCATGGATGATGGCGGCATATGTTCGTCCGCCGCTTTTTCCAGCAGGGTCTGCCCGCTGTCGAAATCAATGATGCACGCCCAGCGCGCAATCGTGTCCACCGGTCCGATGGGCGTCGTCGCCGGTGTGGAAGGAACGGCAGGCGTTTCGCTCGCAGCGGCAGACGCCTTGTGACCCCCGCCATGATGCGAGCGCGCCGACGCGGTGCGGCTGAGAAGGCTTGCGCTTCCGGCGAGAGCCGCAGTGCCAGCAAGAAGAATCCGTCGAGTCTGCACGATCCAATCCTATTCGACGACTATGTGCGCACCCGTTAACCCGGCAGCCAGTGCCCGGTCCAGAGCCGCATCGGCTTCATCCACCCGTGTGAACGGCCCCACACGCACGCGCCACAGTGGCCCACGGTCATCGTCAGACGCGCTGACGGTGCCGCCGGCCCGCATGGCGGCGAGCGCTGCATAGGAGCGCTGGGTAAAGCGCCCGATTTCAATCCACAAGCTGGTCGGCACGGCCCATCCCTGTCGTGCCGTCACCGGAAGATCGGCAAGTGCTGTCACAGGCACACGGTTCGCTCCGACCGCAGCGGGGCTGGCAGGAGTCTGGGCAATACCATTCTTCCCGTCCAGTGCGTTGACCGTCACCTGCTCCACCGGAGCCGCCTGCATATTCAGCAAAGGACCACCGGGCAGCGTTTCGGCGAACATGCGGCTCGGCAGCTCATCCTCAATGATCTCAACACGCGCAGGCGCTGTGCCCATGGCCAGCATACGTGCCACCTGCGGCGTAAGTGAGAGCAGCCGTCCACGCTGCGCCGGACCGCGATCATTGATGCGGATTGTGATCTCACGCCCATTATCGAGATTATGCACAGTGGCCTGCGCTGGAAGCTGGAGCGTGGGGTGGGCGCCCGCCATGGCCTGCGGATCGTAGACCTCACCATCGGCTGTCAGGCGTGGAGCATCGGTCGATGGGTCGATGACCGCCAGACCCGTCGCGCGATAGGACAGATCCTGCTGGGGATAATGCCACACCCCATCGGCCTGATAGGCTGCTCCAACTTCGTAATGAACATGCGGTGTCAGTGTCGGGCGCGGTGGCTGGCAGCCGCTGACGCCCAAAGCCAGTACCAACGGCCAGCCGTGGCCAGCGACACGCGTACCCGCCTTCACGGCACGGCAGATCATGTGGTGGCGGCACCCATCAGGCCGACGCCCAGTGCGTAATAATCGGAAGGGTTATAGCGCCGGATGACGTTGAAATTGTGATAGACCATGAACGCTTCCGTGCCGGGTCCATCGGGGCGCACGATCGCGCCTTCCACATCGGAACGGGAGAACTTCGAGCCGTCCTTGCGGCGCACGCCCGCCTGCGTCCACGCCTCAAGCGTGCGCGTATGCTCCCGTCCGATTTCGGCCTGCGCAAGCGTTTCGGGAACAGTAACCTCCTGCCCCCAGGGCTCACCGGTGCGCCAGCCGCATTTCGCCAGATAATTGGCGATCGACATCATTACATCCGGCACGTTGGTCCAGATATCGGCATGGCCCGAGCCATCCATGCTGCGGGCGTAGCGCAGATAGGCGCTGGGCATGAACTGCGGCTGCCCCATGGCCCCTGCGTAACTGCCCGTCATGTGAGACGGCGCGATACGTCCTTCGCCCAGAATCTGGAGCGCCTTGAGAAGTTCGGAGCGAAAGAAGGAGGAGCGACGGCCATCATACGCCAACGTCGCCAACGCATCGATGACGTTGAACCCGCCCGTCAGCTTGCCGTACCACGACTCCATGCCCCAGATGCCCATGACAGGCTGACGATCCACACCCGTGCGGGCTTCCACGGCTTCAAGCGTGCCATTGTAATTCGCCAGCGCCTTGCGGCCCGCATCGATCTTGGTCTGAGTGATGACGCGCTGGCGGTACTGCGCCCAGGTCAGTGTGAACTCGGGCTGATGACGGTCGAGCTTGAGCACCTTGGCGTTTGGCGCATGGGTCAGGGCCAGAGCTTCGGTCACGATGGAGGCCGGCACGCCCTGCTGCACCGCCTGCTCCCGCACGCCAGCCAGAAAGGCGCTGTAGGACGACGTGGCATGGGATTTAGTGCCCGATGCAGCCGCAGCGAGAGCCGGAGGTGCCTTGAGCGCCGTCGCCACGCCCGAGGCCATAAGACCACCAACTGCGGCACGCCGACCGATCATGCGCCTTGCCCGGACAAACTCGACCACACTGCTCTCCCGTTTCAGATTCTGCTTGTGCCCGACCGGCGGGACGGTCTTCCTTAATACCTTGGAAGCACAGGCTCCATAGTCGTGAAATGACGTGGCGTCTTGTGTGGCGCGTCCATCACGGTTTCAGGCGACGACGTTCGGCAATTCCGTACATGATGAAATGGCGGAAGGCCTCCAGACCTTTTTCCACGACATCCGGATTTGCAGCCAGATAATCAGCCGAATCGAAATAAGGATTGGGATTGCGGCCCTCTTTCGCTCCTGTTTGGCGGTAATGCTGCACCGGGTTCATCCCGGCCCGCCGCACATCGGGGTTGGTTTTCAGATACCACTGTGGGTCGAAATAGCGTGCTTCGGTCGGAATGGCCCGCGCCTCCTCCTCACTCAGACAGACAATGGTGACTGTCGGACGAATCTGGGCTTTCGCCACCACTGCGGACTCGGCTGCGTGAACAGGTCGCCGCCGGACACCAAGCGCTGCGGGCGCCTTTCGCCCGGTAACGGCCCGCCGCAATGCGGTGAGGCGCTTCGCCCCTTGCGGCGGCAGATCGGGAATTTCACGGGCAATCGCGCTGATAGAACAGAAAGTATCGGGCAAACCGTTGGTCCTGCGGCAATGACGAACAACCGGGGCTGACTAACGCAACCCGAGAAAAGGAATAATGATTCATTAACACAAAGAGTCGGCCACAGGCAGGCATGATCCCTCTCGATCATGCGATGCGAGTTGGAGATTGTCGCCGGACATGCAAAGAGCAGGGCATGTCCCTTGCTTCCTCCGGCAATCTGGGCGCATGGCTGGAAGCGGCCTCCCACGAGCCGCTCGCTCAGGCGCTGGCGATCCTGCTTGGCACCTTTATCCTCGAAGATGGCGCAACCATCCTGACCGCCATTGCCGTGGGCGATGGTGTGGTGGCGCTCCCGCTTGCGCTTGCTTCCCTGTATGTCGGCATCGTCACTGGAGACGCGGGCCTGTACGGACTGGGGCGACTGGCCGCTTTCTGGCCGCCTGCCCGCAGATGGGCACCATCCGGACAGGAAACCGTACGCATGGGCGACAAACCAGCGACGGGCTGGTGGCGGGGCGCCGCCCTGTTCCGCGTGATTTTTGTCTGCCGCTTCATTCCCGGTACGCGCCTGCCGATCTACACCGCATCGGGATTTTTCGCGGCCGGTTTCCGTGTGTTTCTGCTCGCTACAATCGCGGCGACCTTCATCTGGACCAGCACGCTGTTTGCCTTATCGCTGAAAATCGGTCAGGTGCTGCTGGATGCGCTGGGAGCTTGGCGCTGGGTCGGGGTGGCCGGGTTTGTGGTCGCCATCTTTCTGGTCGGGCGACATATCGCCCGCATGCAGTCTCCAACGTCACGGGTTTGAGCCACGATGGACCAGTTACACGAAATCGAGCTTACGCCCGACAGCACTCTCTCCATACCGGACATCACGCCCTCGGACGCTCCTTCTCCCCTTTCCAGTCTCGCCAGCGCAAAGGCACCCGCTCCGCCCATGGAAACACCACGCCGCCGGACGTCGCGCGCCCGCAAGCTGTTCGATTCTGTCATGGGGCGCGGAAAAGACGAACACGAACCGCTCAGCTTCTTCGAGTTCTGGCCCGGTTGGCTCTTCTACACTCCCATTGTCGCATACTGGATTGCCATGGGTGTGCGGTATCGCGACTTCGGGATGCCCACAGCCGCGAATCCGCTGATTTCCACCGGCGGCCTCTGCGGTGAAAGCAAGAGTTCCATCCTCGATATGGCCGGTCCCATCGCCCGGCAGTTCATCGCTCCATGGGTCGTGCTGGACACCGACACCAACGATCTGGCGCGGGCCCAAGCCGCTCTTGCTGCGGCTGGGATTTCCCTTCCCGTGGTGGTGAAACCCGACATCGGGTGCAACGGTACGGGTGTGAAGCTGGCGCGGACCACAGACGCGCTGGCGCTCACACTAGCGGAATTTCCCAGAGGCGTGCGGCTTGTGCTTCAGCGTCTCATCCCATGGGAGCATGAGGCCGGACTGTTCTATATCCGCCACCCTCAGGAAGACTGCGGTCAGATCACATCCCTCACTTACAAGGATGTGCCAGCGTTAACGGGCGATGGGCGTTCGACTGTCGCGGAACTGCTCGATGCCGATCCCCGCACACGCCTCCTGCCGCACATTTATCGCCCCCGATTGGCGGACCGGCTCAATGATGTGCTGCCCAAAGGACAGACTCTGCCACTCGTATTCACGGGCAATCACTGCAAAGGCGCGATCTTCCGCAATGGAGCAGCGGACATCACACCAGCCCTGACAGATGTGCTCAACCGCATCCTGCGCGATATCCCCGAGTTCCATTTCGGACGCATCGACGTAAAATTCCGATCGGAAAGCGCCCTGCGCGAAGGCAAGGATTTCGAAATCATCGAGATCAACGGTGTTGGGTCGGAGGCCACCCATATCTGGGACGCTCATACGACGCTGCGCGAGGCCTACGCGGCGCAGTTTCATCATTATGGCGAGGCGTTCCGGATCGGCGCGAAAAACCGGGCGCGGGGCTGGAAATCGACATCCCTGCCCGCAGGCATCCGGCAGTGGCGCGAGCAGAAGCGGCTCCTGCGTTCCTACCCCCAGAACGACTGAAACATCACTCCGTCGGCAGACCACCATTACCAAATATGTAGTTGCTCACCTGCTGCTCCAGACTCAGCGGCTCGCGCGTGTGCGTCAGCACGTCACCCGCCTTGACAAGCTGCGTCGATTTTCCCGGCTCGATCATCAGCGCATTGTCACGTGACAGCGTGGGCGCACCGACCGTCAGCACGCTGTCCACCGGGAAATGCAACGTATCGTTCACCTCGAACGCCACCACAGCCATGTCTGTCTGTGGATCGAGGTGAATGGAGGACACGCGACCGACCGTCACCCCTGACAGGGCGACATCAGCGCCGCGCGCAAGCCCGTTGGCGGAGACAAATCGCGCCGACAGCGGATAGCGCGGCACGCCATGCCCCGTCTGCATGCTGCGGGCATAGATCCCAAAACCGGCGGCAATTCCCAGCACAAGCAGGCTGAACACGGCGGTACCGGTCTGACGATTATGACCCATGCGATATGTCTCCCTCCAGGAAGCGCGTTTCTCCACGCACTAATGGCGGAGGGCGACAGAACGTCAAGCCGAGGAAATGCGTGGGGGCTGGTATCGTTTTTTCGCAGCCCACGTTAATACACTCTTTAAGTCGTTCGACTCCCTCTCGTCATTACCGTGCCTGCAACGATCATCGTCACGCATGCACGCAACAAACAGGTTTTTGCACATGACGCTGTTGCAGGCTTTGGTCATCGCCATCCTTCAGGGGGCGACGGAACTCTTTCCTGTCAGCAGTCTCGGCCATGCCGTACTTCTTCCGGCCCTGCTCCACTGGCCTTTCAATGAAAGCGACGAGACGTTTCTGCCGTTTCTCGTCATGCTGCATCTGGGCACATCCGTTGCCCTCTTCGTGTTCTTCTGGCGTGACTGGGCGGCCATTTTCAGTGGACTGTTCGGACGCCATGGCAGTCGCTACCGGCTGGAAAGTCTGCGCATCCTGTTCCTGCTCGTCATCGCCACCATTCCCGCCATTATCGTGGGCGGACTGTTCGAGCATCTTCTGCGTCACCTCTTTGGTTCTCCGCTGCCTGTTGCCGGCCTGCTGGTGGTCAACGGTCTGATGCTGCTGACGGTGGAGCGCCTGCGCTCACGCCTCCCGACCAAAGCAGCCTCCATAAACGAAGCGGCTGATCGTCCCATTGCCAGTCTCTCGGCACAGGACGCCTTGGTAATCGGCTCTTTCCAGTGTCTGGCCCTCTTTCCGGGCATCTCGCGCTCGGGTGCGACCATCGCCGGTGGCCTGCTGCGTGGATTGCATCATGATGTGGCGGCCCGCTTCTCGTTCCTGATGGCCGAACCGGTCATTCTGGCGGCCACCGCCCACCAGCTTTTCAAAATGCGGCATATGACCGTCACGTCCGAACAGATTCATATCGGACTGATTGCAGCCGTCGTCTCCGGAATCACGGCCCTGATCTGCACGGCTGTCCTGATGCGTTACTTCCGCAATCACGATAATTGGGCGCTCGCGCCTTTCGCGGTTTACTGCATCCTGATGGGTATTGGCTCGTTCGCGGTGCTGCACGGCGTTCACTGACGCCCGACTCTGCAACGGTCATCCGTCCTGTCTGTCGGACAAAAGACGCGATCGCGCCTTTTGCGAATGAAACAGACACGGACAGTCGCCCGGAGGATGTAAGAATTATCCACATTCCACCCGCCGCTCCCGCCAATAGCGAGATTGGGGAAGCCTCCGGTGACATGACGCTGCGACGCACGCTTGGACCGGTGCAACTGACCATGCTGGGCGTCGGCTCCACGATTGGGGCAGGTATCTACGTGATGACCGGCACGGCAGCGGCCAATTACGCCGGTCCGGCCATTGTGCTGTCCTTCATGCTCGCGGGGCTTGCCTGTCTGTTCACAGCCTTTTCCTATGGCGAACTGGCAGCCGCCATGCCCGTTTCCGGCTCGGCCTATGGTTACGCGCGCCTCTCCTTCGGGCGGGCAGGCGCATGGTGGGTCGGCTGGCTCCTGCTCCTTGAATACGGAATCTCATGCTCGGGCGTCGCTGCGGGTTTCTCCGGCTATGCCACGAGCCTGCTGGCGGACTTCGGCGTGATGGTGCCGGACTGGCTGCACACCACCATGCTCCAGACAGTGACATCCGCCAGCACGATGCACGTCACGTTCTCACCGCGTCTCGATCTGATCGGTGCCGCCTGTGTGCTGCTCGTGACGTTCCTTCTCATGCTGGGCGTGCAGGAATCCGCGCGGATCAACACAGCCATCGTCCTGCTCAAAGTGGGCGTCCTGTTCGTGTTCGTGGCAGTGGGTATTCCCGCCATCCATCCGGCCCTCTGGCACCCCTTCATCCCACCCTATGAAGGGGGATTCCGTTACGGCGTGCCCGGAATCTTCCGGGCCGCTTCCGTCATTTTCTTTGCTTATGTCGGTTTCGAGGTCGTCTCGACCGCGTCGCCCGAAGCCCGTAATCCCAAGCGCGACGTACCGATCGGCATCATCGTCTCCCTCATCCTGTCCACCGTGATCTATCTGTGTGTGGCTCTGGTGCTGATGGGCGTCGTGCCATGGCGTACGCTCGACGTGGCCGATCCTCTGGCGCTGGCGGTCGATGCCATCGGTTGGCCGTCGCTGGTGCTTCTGGTCAAGCTTGGAGCCGTGATCGGCCTGTGTTCCGTGGTGTTCGGACTGCTTTATGGGCAAAGCCGGATTTTCTTCACCATGGCGCGTGACCGGCTCCTACCGGCCTTCTTTTGCACGCTCCATCCGCGCTACCGCACCCCCACGCACGGTACGCTCGTTCTCGGTACGATCGTGGCGCTCGCGACAGCTCTTCTGCCCATCGACATCATCAGCGATCTGGTCAGTCTCGGCACGGCAACAGCGTTCGCTGCCGTCAATCTGACCGCCATCATAGATCGCAACCGTCGTCCGGACGCGCCCCGGCCTTTCCGCATGCCGTCCGCCAGCGTCCAGATCAAAGGCATGACCATCGGCATCATACCCACGCTGGGCATCTTCTTCTCGATGGTCATGGTTTTTCCACTCGTCTCGGATATGCTCCTCGGTCTGTTCACCGGAAACCCGACCTCTGCGATTCTGCTCCTCGTTTACTTGAGCTGTGGGGCCGGAATCTTCCGGTTTTTTGGACGCCGCCATGCCTAGAGAGCTGTTTTCTCACGTCTTCCACGGCAAAATGCGCCCACCCGCTTGACGCGCCTGCGCCGGAAAGCTATTTCCCCGCTCACCGGCGCGATGGCGGTGTAGCTCAGCGGTAGAGCAGGGGAATCATAATCCCTTGGTCGGCGGTTCAAATCCGTCCACCGCTACCATCCGCCGGTTCTTTCCAACATTACTGATACAGCCCCGGTGGCGGCTCCCATCCCGTGAGCAGATGTCGGCCGATTTCCTCGTGCTTCCATTCCACCGGATCATGCAGAGACAACGTGCGAGCATCGCGCCAATACCGGTCGAATCCCACCCGTGCATCCGTCACCCGCGCCCCCAGAACGGACATGAGGTCGGACGTCGCACGCAGTGCAGACCATGTGGCACTGGACCGTGCTGCATAGGCAGACATTGCGACATCGGTGCGCGACACCTCCGCTCGTTCGAAAGCGTCCAGAAGCTCTGCCGCATTTCGCCCCAGAGCACAGGCCGCCGCCAACTCAGCACCGATTTCTCCAAACAGCCGCCGAACCAGAAGATCGTCACCTGCCCGCTCTACTTGGGCAGAGGGCCATGGCCGGCTTGTAGTCACTACAAAATCAGCCGCAGCATTCAGCGCACCCGCGCCGATGCCCAGAAGGATCATGGAAAACCCATTCTGGTAGCGCAGAGAACCATGAACGGGCGGCATTCGCCCCGGCGTCAGCGCGCTCCAGTCCGCACATGTGCGCAGGTTCTCAAACGTCACGCTGCCGGAATCCGTGGCGCGCTGCCCGAGGCGATCCCAGTCCTGCCCAATCGTCATACCCGGCGTTCCGGCCGGCACCAGATCCAACCGCATGGCCTGCTGTCCAAGATCGAAAGACGCCACGAGAATCAGATCCGCCCCAGCGGCTCCAGTTGCGTAAATCTTGCGGCCGTTGAGGACATACCCCCCCTTCCCATCCGGCGCGGCCGTCACCTGCCCGAACTGATCGACACTGCGCCCATTCTCGGCAATAGCAGCCCCTATGATGGCCCGGTCTTCACAAATGGCCTTCACCAATGTGGCGCAAAAGCGCTCCGACCCCACATCGAGCAGTTCGCGTGTCAGGTCGTCATGCACTTTGTATATCTGCGCGACAGCGGGATCGGCCCTGCCCAGTTCAAACATCAGATGTTGGGAAAGAGCCTGTGAAAATCCCAGGCCACCACGCGCCACAGGCACAGGAACCCGAAGAAAACCCGCAGCTTTCAGAGCGGCAATGGACTGTCGTGGATAACGCCCCTGCCGATCGTTCTCGGCGGCCATGGGCGCAATATCCTCACGGATGACGCGCCTGAATGTCTCCATTACGGATTTGTGCTGTTCAGGAACAGGAAAAGACGGAAGCAGACACCCCAACCGATCCGGCAGGTCATTGTCGTGCTGTTTCATCCTTTTCGCTCCCCTCGCGCCACAATGAGCGCCAATGATGGGGGCACATCGCCGCAGGACACAAGGCGGGTGGAGCGCTTAACGGCAGGGGGCGGCTTTCAGAAGTCTCCAACCTGTCCGCGGTGCCGCAGCAGATGATCGGCCAGCACACAGGCCATCATCGCCTCTCCCACCGGTACGGCACGAATGCCCACACAGGGGTCGTGACGACCTTTGGTGACGACCTGTACATCCTCACCCGCAAGGCTGACAGATGGTACGGGAATGAGCATGGAACTGGTCGGCTTAACGGCAAATCGCGCCACAATCGGCTGCCCGGTGGATATGCCTCCAAGAATACCGCCCGCGTGATTACTCTCGAACATGACCTGTCCATCATGCATATGCATGGCGTCTGCGTTTTCCGGACCGGTATAGGCGGCCGTCGCGAAGCCGTCCCCAATCTCCACGGCCTTGACAGCATTGATGCTCATCAACGCGCCAGCAAGGTCAGCATCCAGTTTACCGTAAATCGGCGCCCCCAATCCGGAGGGCACGCCTTCGGCCACCACTTCGATCACAGCGCCCACGGACGAACCCGCCTTGCGAATGGCGCCGAGATACTCTTCCCACACAGGAACGATTTCCGGATCGGGGGCGAAAAAAGGGTTCTGCCCCACCTCGTCCCAATTCCAGCGGTTGCGGCCGATTTCATGCTGACCGATCTGCACAAGAGCGCCCCGGATGCGCACGCCATCGCCCAGCACCCGGCGGGCCACAGCACCCGCCGCCACACGCATGGCGGTTTCACGCGCGGACGAACGACCCCCACCACGATAGTCGCGAATGCCATATTTGCTCTGATACGCCAGATCGGCGTGACCGGGACGGAACGTCTGGGCGATCTCGCCGTAATCACGCGAACGCTGGTCGGTGTTCTCGATAATGAGCGAGATAGGCGTGCCCGTCGTCATCCCCTCGAACACACCCGAACAGATGCGCACCATGTCCGGCTCGCGCCGCTGCGTGGTGAAAGAGGACTGGCCGGGACGACGGCGGTCGAGAAACGGCTGAATGTCCTGTTCGCTCAATGCGAGCCGTGGCGGGCAGCCATCCACCACGCAGCCGATGGCCGGACCGTGGCTCTCGCCCCAGGTCGTCACGCGGAACATGTGCCCGAAGGTGTTGTAGGACATCCCCGACCGCTCCCCGCTGCTTACTCGCCCGCGACCGAAATGTCGGGGGCGAGCGGATTTTTCATGCCCACGATGTGATAACCGCTGTCCACATGATGCACCTCACCCGTCACGCCACGCGACAGGTCAGACACCATGTAAAGCCCGGCGCCACCGACTTCTTCAAGCGCCACATTGCGCTCCAGCGGTGAATTGTACTGGTTCCACTTGAGGATATAGCGGAAGTCACCGATACCGCTGGCCGCCAGCGTCTTGATGGGGCCAGCCGAAATGGCGTTCACACGGATGCCGTCACGGCCCAGATCGGCCGCCATGTACCGCACAGAAGCCTCCAAGGCCGCCTTGGCCACACCCATGACATTGTAATGCGGCATGACACGCTCGGCCCCGAGATAAGACAGGGTCAGAAGCGAACCGTCATCTTTCATCATGGCGGCTGCGCGCCGGGCGACGGCCGTGAAGGAATAGCAGGAGATATCCATCGCAGTGAGGAACGCCTCGCGCGGCGTATCCACGTAGCGTCCGCGTAGATACTTCTTGTCGGCCCAGCCAATGGCATGCACCACGAAATCGAGCGTGCCCCATTCCTTTTCCAGCACGGAAAAGGTCTCATCGATGGCAGCATCATCCGCCACATCGCACGGCAGAACCAGTTTGGAGCCAATGCTCTCGGCCAGCGGCAGAACCCGCTTGCCAAGTGCCTCACCCTGATAGGTGAAAGCCAGTTCACCACCCTGCGCCGCAACCGCCTGCGCGATGGACCATGCGATGGAGCGGTCATTGGCGACCCCCATCACGAGCCCCCTTTTCCCGCGCATCAGGTTACCGGTTGCGGGAGCGGTGGTATGCTCGGTCATCGAAAAACCTCGACTGGCTGGAATGGTGACAAGATGGCACGGGTCGTTGCACAACCAGCGCGCGGGAACAAGTCCGCGTGACCGAGAATCCCCTCACGCATCATGTCGAACGGAGACACGCCATGGCCGCCACTGAGCCGAATGTGGACACCCTGCCCCTGATCGACCTTTCTTCCGATCCGTTCGATCTCTTCACGAAATGGATGAAAGACGCCGAAGCCTCGGAACCGTCCGATCCCAATGCCATGACCCTCGCCACCGTCTCCCCGGAAGGACGGCCTTCGGCACGCATCATCCTGCTCAAGGGTTTCGATCGTGAAGGCTTCCGATTCTACACCAACCTTGAAAGTCGCAAGGGACGTGAACTGGAAACAACACCGGTCGCGGCTCTACTGTTTCACTGGAAAAGCCTGCGGCGGCAGATCCGCATCGAAGGAACAGTGACTTCCGTGACGACAGCCGAAGCGGATGCCTATTTCGCCACACGCCGCCGCCTCTCCCAGATCGGCGCCATCGCCTCCGATCAGTCCCGCCCCCTGCCCGACCGTGAGACGTTCGAGCGCCGCATCCATGAGGTGGAGGAGCGCTACGAAGGCAAGCCCGTGCCACGTCCGGCCGACTGGTCAGGTTTCTGTCTGCGTCCCGAGCGCTTCGAGTTCTGGCAGGAACGCCCCTATCGCCTGCATGACAGGGCCATCTGGGTAAACCACGGCAAGGCCGCGTGGGAGGTCACGCGTCTTTACCCCTGAGCATGTCCCCGGGCTTCCAGCGCACGGATGGCGACGCGCGTCGCCTCCGTAAGTGGCTGAGGCAGTGCGTCCAGCGGGAACCAGTCAAACGCCGCATGTTTGTGAGGCTCCATCAGGCGCGGCTCTCCCTCAAAAGCCGTGACAAGATAGACCGGCGCAACCCAATGCGTCCCCTGCTCACGATCGATCTGGTCCACCACGCACAGCAGATCGCGGGGTGAAATGTCGAGGCCGAGTTCCTCGGCAACCTCACGGCGCACGGCGGCAGGCAATGTCTCGAATGGATCGACCTTGCCGCCCGGCAACCCCCAGCATCCTTCTTCCGGTGGCCGCTTGCGTCTGAGCAAAAGAACGCGGCCCCTCTCAATGATGGCAGCGCCACATCCCACCCGCGCTTCACTCACTGTCATGCACTCCCTCTCGATGCGGCTCGCAGCAAGCGATCACGCATGACTTCGATCATGCGACGATTTCGCACAAGATGCGGACTGGGCATGTAACTAATGCCCCTTTCCGGCGTTGAAGTTCCATCGGGGAAAAGTCCGTCCCCCACCTGCCCTCACACTGACTGCTCAGGAGAATAAAAAAATGAAACAGGTGAGCAAAATTCTTCTCCCCATCAGTGGCCTTCGCAATATTGAGGCTGCCTTTGTGCTGGGGGCAAACTTTGCACGGCGTTTTCAGGCTCATCTCGCGGTTCTGCATGTCCGCTCCGACGGGCGCGACATCGCCCCGCTTGCAGGAGAAGGCCTGACCGGCGGCATGGTGGAAGAGCTGATCGCTTCCGCCGAGCGCGAGGGCAATCGACTGTCTCGTGAGATACAGCAGGCTTTTGAATCTTTCGGTGCCAGAACACCCGATATCGAAGTGGTTCCGCCACGCATTCCATTCCCTCAGGGTCGCCCGAGCATGAGCTTCAACATGTTTCAGGGACCGGAGCACGAGATCGTCCCGTGGCACGCCCGTCTTTCGGATTTCACGCTCGTCCCTCACCCCGACACAGGCGATGACGTGTCCTCGTCGGAAGCCCTGCATGCCGTTCTGTTCGACAGCGGACGCCCGGCCGTCATCGCGCCACGAGAACCCTTACGGCATATGGTCAAACGCGTGTGCATCGGCTGGAATGGAACGGCGGAAGCCGCGTCCGCCTTGCGGGGTGTGTTGGCATGGGCCAGCACTGCGGAACGGGTGCGCGTGCTGCACTGCAACGACTATCAGCGGCGTGGACCCGATGCCCGCGAAGTCGTGGACTATCTTTCGATGCACGGCATCGCTGCGGATCGCGTCGAGTTTTCCGCAATCGATCGCGATATTGGACGCGGGTTGCTCGCCGCCTGTCAGGATTTTGGCGCGGATATGCTCGCGATGGGCGCTTACTCCCATTCCCGTCTGCGGCAGCTCATTCTCGGCGGTGTCACGCGCCATATTCTCGAGAACAGCACTCTGCCTGTGCTGATGAGTCGCTGACGGTCTGTCTTCACATCCGGTTGGTATCGGCAAAGCTCAGCCACTTGCCGTTACCGACAATGATATGATCGCGCACCACGATCCCGAACACAGTTGCGGCGGCGGCCACCTGCTTCGTCATTTCCACATCGTCGCGTGACGGGGTGGGATCGCCGCTTGGGTGGTTGTGGACGAGGATGAGTGCTGCCGCCTCCAGTTCCAGCGCCCTGCGCACCACTTCACGCGGATAAACCGGCGTGTGATTGACCGTTCCGCGCGCCTGCGATTCATCGGCAATCAGACGCCCTTCACCATCCAGAAAGAGAATGTGGAACTGTTCGATCACTTCCCGCGCCAGCACAGCCGCGAGATAGATGTGCAGTTGGTCGCGGTGGAGAAGAACCTCACAATCCTCAAGAGAAGCCCGCTGCAAACGCACCGCCGCCTCCCGAAACACTTTCAGCGCTGAAAGCATATGCGGCCCCACGCCCATGACGGACCGCAATGCCTGAGTGGGAGCCGCCAGAACGGATGGGAACGAGCCAAAGCGTTCCAGAAGGTTTTCGGCAAGGATGGCCGGTTGTTCATTCCGCGGCATGGCAAGGCGGATCAACCGGATCAACGACTCCCGGTCATCCTGCGACATCGCCTCCCGGGACTCGCTGCGATCGTTCAATGCCCGCGTTGGTTGGGGCCGGGGAATCTGGATTGCAGATGTGGTCTGGGATGCGGAACGGGTCACGTACT
Organism: Acetobacter estunensis; assembly: GCF_011516945.1. Taxonomy (GTDB): domain Bacteria; phylum Pseudomonadota; class Alphaproteobacteria; order Acetobacterales; family Acetobacteraceae; genus Acetobacter; species Acetobacter estunensis. Next base: position 13,890 of record NZ_WOTH01000002.1, on the reverse strand, counting down.
ACGTCACATGATGGGGATCGTTACGTTGCCCAATATCATCATTTCTTTGCTCACATAGTCCAATGAACGTCAAAATGGTTTATAAAAAGCCCATATTATCAATATTAATACCGTAAATTATTTTTATTACTTGTCAGCACATTTTGCTTTCGGGTGAAGCGCTTTCCTCTTCAGCCATGAAAAACCCCGTCATCGGCAAACTGCGCTGTCGTCCCTCACATTGACGGATTTTCGCAAAGCCGGGCAACATGCCGCCATGACACTTCCCGCAAGTCCGCTTGGCGGCGCTTCCGTGCTTTTCGATCTCGATGGCACGATCATCAACTCCCGCACCGGCATCATCGCCACGATCCATCGGGTTCTGCGCGATATGGGGCATGACCCCGACCCTGAGCATGACCTCAACTGGGTGGTTGGGCCGCCATTGCGTGACCTGATCGGGGAAATTCTCCGTCATTACGATGACACGCGCTGCGATGAGGCGATGGAGCGGTATCGTCGGCTCTATGAAACGACGGGCAAGCTGCAAACGCCTGTGTTCGAAGGCATGCGCGATGTGCTCGACACATTACGCGCTGCCGGCGCCACACTCTATATCGCCACATCCAAACCGAAAGAGCTGGCCCGTAGCATTTTGGAACGCCACGGACTGGTGGAGCGTTTCCGCGAGATCTATGGCGCACGGCCCGATGATAGCGGCGCGGAAAAGCCCGAACTGATCGCCTCCGCCCTGCGCGATCATAAGATTGAGACGCATCATGCCGTGATGATCGGAGACCGGCGCTTCGATATCTCCGGTGCGCACGCAAACAACATCCGCGCCATCGGTGTGGCATGGGGCTACAGCGGCGCAGGTGAAATGCTTGAGGCCGCTCCCGAAGCCATTGCCGCAACACCCGACCAGTTGCCCATGCTGGTGACAGCCCAGTTCCATGCGGCGATGCGCCATGTGCACGCGACGCAGGCCTAAAAGAACGACCACGAGCAGGATTGCACAGCTTCCGGATTGCCCACGCGGGCGATTTCCGGTCAAGTGCGCAACATAAGGCCGCAAGGCCCACACCCTATCAAAGCCGGACAGAGGCAGGAGACACAGGCCGTGAGCAGCGCCGAAGACCTCGAATTCAAGATCCTTGCGCATCCCAACCCGACATCCCCCGAGCGACGCGCGGAACTCATCGCTAATCCGGCGTTCGGTCGTGTGTCCACAGACCACATGGTCATGATCCGCTACAAGGAAGGTCTGGGCTGGCACGACGCGCAGGTGATGCCGCGCGGCCCACTCACGCTCGATCCTTCGGCCGCCGTCCTGCACTACGCGCAGGAAATCTTCGAGGGCATGAAGGCGTTCCGCACGTCCGACGGTGGCATTGCCATCTTCCGCCCGGACGCCAACGCCCGGCGCTTCCGCTCCTCCGCAGAGCGCATGGCCATGCCGCCGCTGCCGGAAAAGCTGTTCATCCGCGCCGTGGACGAACTGGTGAAAGCCGACCGCGACTGGGTGCCCGAAGGCGAGAACGCGAGCCTCTACATCCGGCCCTTCATGTTCGCCAATGACGCCTTTCTCGGCGTGAAGCCCGCCTCGGAATACCTGTTCCTTGTGATCGCAGCACCTGTCGGCGCCTATTTCAGTTCCGGCGCCGTCACGGTCTGGGTCTCGGAGACCTATACGCGCGCAGCCCCCGGCGGCACGGGCGCTGCCAAATGTGGTGGCAACTACGCCGCCTCCCTGCTGGCGCAGGCCGAAGCCAAGGAAAATGGCTGCGATCAGGTCGTGTTCCTCGATGCGGTCAATCACCGCTACATCGAAGAAATGGGCGGCATGAACATCTTCTTCGTGTTCGATGACGGGTCCATCAGCACCCCCGCCCTGACCGGCACCATTCTGCCCGGTATCACGCGCGATTCCATTCTCACCATCGCCCGCGAGAAGGGCATGACGGTGCGTGAGGAGCCCTATACCGTTGATCAGTGGCTAGCAGATGCAAAATCCGGTCGTCTGACCGAAACCTTTGCCTGTGGCACGGCAGCCGCCATCTCGCCCATCGGAGCGGTCCGCACCAAGGCCGGTGAAGTCAAAATCCCGCAAGCGCCGGGACCGGTGGCCATGAGCCTGCGCGAGACGTTGATCGGTGTGCAGCGCGGGCGCGTGAAAGACACGCACGGATGGGAACATCGCGTCGTCTGAGATCATCCTCCCGTAAAGGAGCTGTTATTGGCCTTGGGGATCGGACCGGCCTAGCCTGCGTTGAACACGATATCGCAGGCAACCGGACAGGTCCGACCCCATGAGCATCACCCTGCCAGACACAATGACAGCCATCCTCGTGGACGAGCCCGGTTCTCCCGAGGTTATGAAACTCGGCAAAGTCTCTCTGCCAGTCCCGACCGCAGGAGAAGTGCTGGTCCGAGTTCAGGCCAGCGGCGTCAACCGGCCCGACATCATGCAACGCAAGGGGCTTTATCCGCCTCCACCGGATGCCAGTCCGTTGCTCGGTCTTGAAATCGCGGGCGAAGTCGTCGCACACGGTCCGGCTCTAGATGGCGTGACGCTGCCACCCATCGGCACCAAGGTCTGCGCGCTGGCCAATGGTGGCGGTTATGCCGATTACTGCGCGGCCCCAGCCGTGCAATGCCTTCCGTGGCCCAAAGGCTATGACGCCATACGGGCGGCCGCCCTGCCGGAAACCTTCTTCACCGTCTGGTCGAACCTGTTCACGACCGCGCATCTGAAAAAGGGCGAGAGCGTCCTCATCCACGGTGGCGCGGGCGGCATCGGCACGACAGCCATCCAGATTGCCCGTGCCATGGGCGCTGTCCCGCTGGCGACAGCGGGCGATGCCGAGAAATGCGCCCTGTGCGAAAAGCTGGGGGCCGTTGCCATCAACTACCGCACGGACGATTTCGTGGAAAAAGTGCGCGAGCACACGGATGGTAAAGGCGTGAATGTCATTCTCGACATCATGGGCGGCCCCTATTTCGAGCGAAACCTCAAGACGCTAGCCGTGGACGGACGGCTCGTCATCATTGCGCTGCAAGGTGGTGCGAAAGCCACCGAAGTCGGACTGGCCCGCATCATGACACGCCGTCTGCACATCACGGGCACTACGTTGCGACCGCGCAGCACAGCCTACAAAGCGGACGTCGCACGGGAATTGCACGAATATGTCTGGCCGCTTCTCGATGAAGGCCGCCTTACTCCGGTCATTCACGCCACCTTCCCGCTGGAAGAGGTAATGGAGGCTCACAGGATGATGGAAGACGGGACACACAGCGGAAAAATCATTCTCGTCCATTCCTGATCGAACAGAACGGAACTCTTCCAGACCATGCTTCTCAATGTCATAGACCGTGGGCCGGATGCACCGGACACGGACGCGTCCTCCCTTCCTCCCGTCGTGTTCCTCCACGGTCTGTTTGGACGGGCACGTAATTTCGGCTTCTTCCAGCGTCGGCTCGCGCAATCACGTCGCACACTGGCAATGGATCTGCGAAATCATGGTGACAGTCCGCATGGGCCGATGAGCTACCCCATAATGGCCGAGGACGTCTTTGAGACGCTGACCCATCTCAATGTGGAAAACGCCATCGTTGTCGGCCACTCGATGGGTGGCAAGACCGCCATGATGCTGGCGCTGCATCATCCCGACCGGGTGGCGAAACTTCTGGTGGCCGACATCGCACCCGGCGAGGGCGGCTTTTCGCAAGGACACGATCTAGCCGCACGTCTGGCCGCCCTGCCCTTTCCCGACCATCTGACACGCGCCAGCGCGGATGCCCTTCTGGCAGAAGTGATTTCAGAGCCCGAAGTGCGCAATCTGATGATGCAGAACATCGAACTCGGCGATCACCCGCACTGGACCATCGGCATTCACGAGATTGCCGCCGCCATGCCGGACATCGTGGGCTGGCCATCCATCCCCACCGGCATGACCTATGACGGCCCCACGCTGTTCGTAGCCGGGGAACGCTCGCACTATATCCAGCCTGAAAACTATCCCGAGATGAAGCGGCTTTTCCCCCATTACCGGCTGACGACCATCAAGAATGCAGGGCACTGGGTTCACGCCGAGCAGCCGGCACAGTTTCAGGCCGTGCTGTCCGGGTTCATTGAGTCGTAAAGACAGGGTGGAGCGGGAAGAGGCAGCTTCCCACTCCATTTTTCACTGCGCGGTATAGCCACCGTCAATGACCAGTTCGCTGCCGGTCATGAATTTCGACTCATCGGACGCCAGATAGAGAATGCCATAAGCAATGTCGTCTGGCTCGCCCAGATGTCCGATCGGGTGCAGATCCACCAGCTTCTGACGAGCGGCGACATCTTCCGCCGTCAGCCCCTGAACCATCGGTGTCCAGATATAGCCCGGATGCACCGAGTTCACGCGAATGCCGTAGCCGGATTTTGCGCAATGCAGCGCCGCTGATTTCGTGAAAATACGCACGCCGCCCTTGCTGGCGTTATACGCGGCAAGCGTCGGATCACCGATCAGACCTTCAATGGACGAAAGATTGACGATCGACCCTTTCGTGCCGTTTTTCTTCATGCCCTCAATAGCATGCTTCGTGCCGAGAAAGACGCCGTCCAGATTGATGGATTGCACGAGATGCCAATCCTCAAGTGTAGCACTTTCCACCGTGCCCGGATGAGCGATGCCCGCATTGTTCACAGCAATATCGAGCTTGCCGAACGCCTTGAGTGTCGCGTCGATGGCCGCTACCCAAGCCTCTTCCTTGCGTACATCCAGAGGCACGAACAGGGCTTTTCCGCCCGCTGCCTCGATTTCCGCAACCGTTTTGCGCCCCTCTTCCTCGTTCACGTCCCCAATGACGACGGATGCGCCTTCCTTCGCCAGAAGCACGGCCGTTGCCTTGCCGATGCCTCCTGCCGAGCCGCTTACGATCGCAACCTTACCTGCTACTCGTGCCATGGTCGTTCTCCTGATCCAGATACCCGCGCAACAAACGCGCGCGCCACACAGGCTTCCATGATATCGGTCAAGCGAACGACATCCTTTTTATGAAATTATTCTTTTTCTCCGGTCATGTTTTCTCAATCTCCGGTGTAGGTCATGGCTGTCGCACCCCCGTGTTGATCACCGGCGTCACCTCCCGGTCTCCCACAAGCACAACAAGAAGATTGGACACCATCGCTGCCTTGCGGTCAGCGTCCAGCACACTCCCCAGCCGTCCTTCAAGCTCCGTCAATGCCTGCTCCACGATATCCACCGCGCCCGATGTAATGGTCCGCCGCGCGGCGATCACGGCACTGGCCGCCTGCTTGCGCAGCATCGCTCCCGCGATTTCAGGGGAATAGGCCAGATGCGACAGGCGGGCGTCTGCCACGATCAGCCCCGCCAGTCCCATCCGATCCCGCAGATCCGCCAGCAGCGCCGCCGTCAGACGATCACCACCATCGCGCAAGGAAAGCATGTCCTGTGCAATCCGAGTGTCACCGCCCTGCCTAACGGCCAGAGCCTGACGATACTCCTCTTCATCGTAAGGATGACTGTTGGCCAGACCGCGCAGCGCCGTCTCGCCCTGGGCCGAGACATAAACAGGATAACTTTCCACATCGAACACGGCGCGCGAGGCTTCCGCCACACGCCATGTCAGCACCATACCGATCTCGACCGGATTACCCGCCGCATCGTTGACTTTCAGCGGCCCGATTTCCTGCGACACAAGACGCCGTGAGACGCGCCTGCGCACTGAAAAAGGATTGACCAGCCAGAAACCGTCCCGTGTCAGCGTGCCTGAATAACGGCCAAAGAACGTAAGAACCGCCGATTCATTGGGCTGGAGCGTGAGAAAGCCGCGCAGCAGAAAAAAAGCAACCAGACCGCATACGCCCCCTGTCACCAGAAAAAGACTCTGTTGCGGCACATCACCCAATCGACTGGAAGCGCCAATGCACCCAACGGCCAGGACGGCAAGGAACAGCACCAACGGGATACCGACAAAACCCGACACGACGCGCGCCGGCTTTTCCGCCGTTCCCATTCTGGGAGTCTCTTTTTCCATTGTTCTTTCCTTTTCCAGCGCACCACTCATGAAACAGTCGGGCGACACCGCAAGTTGCCTACCGCGGAACAATGCCCGATCCTGTAACCCATGATTTTCTTTCCACTACCGGCGCGTCGGGCTCGCGCCGCATGAAAACGCCACCTCTGTGGTTGCTCGCTCTCATCACACTGAGCGGCACTCTGGCCATGCATATCTTTGTGCCCGCACTCCCCGCCGCAGCACAGGAAATGGACACATCTCCCGCGACAATGCAGGCCGCAATCAGTCTCTACATCACGGGTCTTGCCGTCGGGCAACTGATTTACGGCCCCTTTTCCGACCGCTTCGGGCGCAAGCCTGTGCTGACGGTTGGCCTGAGCCTCTACACGCTGGCAGGCTTTCTGGCCGCCTTCGCGCCCACGGTGCCACTTCTTCTGACCGCCCGCCTGCTGCAGGCATTGGGGGGATGTGCCGGGCTTGTGCTGGCCCGCGCCATTGTGCGCGACACGTCCACCACCAATGAAGTCGCGCGCAAGCTGGCCCTGATGAACCTGATGGTGGTCATCGGCCCCGGCCTCGCCCCGCTCGTGGGCACCTTCATGACCCATATCTTCGGCTGGCGTTCCGTTCTGTTGGCCATGGCGCTGATGGGGGCGTTCAATCTTTTTCTCACCCGCACGCACCTGCCCGAAACGGATGGTCCGAGCCGCCGAGGCTCAGGCGCGTCGGTTCTGCACGATTACGTCGCCCTGCTGCGTTCGCCCACGTTTTTTCTCTGCGCGTTGGGCGGTGGCTGCGCCACGACATCCATGTATGCGTTCGTGGCCGCCGCTCCGTTCATCTTCGCCAATGAACTGCATCAACCGCCCTCCGCTACAGGCTGGGCACTGGTGGCGCTTCTTGCCGGCATATGGCTGGGCAACATGCTGCTCAGCCGCATTGCCGCGCGGGTGGCGGGCACCACGATCATGGTACGCGCCAATCTCCTCAGCCTGCTTGGAGCCTCAGGATTCCTCGCACTGGCGATGAGCGGCCATCTCTCCGCATTGCCTATTATGTTCTGCATGATGATCTTCACCATCGGCGCGGGCCTGACCTCTCCTGCCGCCATGACGGAAGCCATCAGCATCAATCCCCATGTGGCGGGTTCGGCTTCCGGATTGTATGGCAGTGCCCAGATGGGGATCGGCGCGCTGTGCACGACACTGGCCGCTGGGCCGGGTCACTCGACAGCATTGGGCGTAGCCATTGTTCTGGTGACGGCCACCCTCATCTCGCAGTTTGCGCTGCGGCGCGCGGCCGTCCTGTGCAGGCGTCGGAGAGGGTCAATCCCGGCCTGAGCATCGGCTTGCACGACCTTGCCACTCCTGCCCCCGCTTCCTATACGTTTGAACCCCGCCATTCCGGCAAGAAGCTCCACAAGAGCCAGCAGGACAGTCCGGCCATGACCGAAGAGTTCCATCGCATCCGTCGCCTCCCGCCCTATGTCTTCGCGGAGGTCAACAAGGCCAAGGCAGCGGCCCGAGCCCGGGGTGAGGACATCATCGATCTCGGCATGGGCAATCCGGACACGCCCACGCCGCCGCACATCGTGAAAAAGCTGGTGGAAACCGTGGCCGATCCACGCAGCCACCGCTATTCCGTCAGCCGTGGTATTCCCGGTCTGCGCCGCGCGCTGGCGGGCTATTACGAGCGCCGTTTCGACGTGAAGCTCGATCCCGAAACGGAAGTGATCGCCACTCTTGGCTCCAAGGAAGGCCTCGCCAATCTGGCCTCCGCCATCACCAGCCCCGGCGACACCATTCTTGTCCCGAACCCGTCCTATCCCATTCATCAGTTCGGCTTCATCATCGCGGGTGCGTCCGTGCGCTCCATTCCGGCCTATCCGGATGACGAGATGCTGCGCGCGCTGGAGCGCGCCGTACGCCATTCCGTGCCCAAGCCCACGGCGCTGATCGTCAATTTCCCTTCCAACCCCACGGCCTATCTGGCGGACCTCGATTTCTACAAGGAACTGGTCGCCTTCTGCCGTCGGGAAGAGATTTTCATTCTCTCCGATCTTGCCTACGCCGAGATCTATTTTGGCGATCTGGTGCCCCCCTCCATCCTCGCTGTCGAGGGGGCGAAGGATATCGCCGTTGAGTTCACCTCGCTCTCCAAGACCTATTCCATGGCGGGCTGGCGCATGGGGTTCGCTGCTGGCAATCCGCGCCTGATTTCCGCTCTTACGCGCATCAAGTCCTATCTGGACTATGGCGCGTTCACGCCGATTCAGGTTGCCGCCGTCGCAGCGCTGAGTGGACCGCAGGATTGCGTGGCTGAAATCCGCGCCATGTACAAGGACCGCCGCGACGTGCTGCTGCGTGGTCTGCACGCCGCAGGATGGGATGTGCCCACGCCCGAAGGCTCCATGTTCGCCTGGGCGCCCATTCCGGAAAAGTTCCGCGACATGGGCAGCGTCGCCTTTTCCAAGCTTCTGCTTCAGGAAGCAGGCGTCGCCGTAGCGCCGGGTCTTGGGTTCGGCGAACATGGTGAAGGTTTTGTGCGCATCGGTCTGGTTGAGAACACCCAGCGCCTGCGTCAGGCGACACGCGCCATCAAAGGCTTCCTGTCCGCTCACGGCGTCACAGCGCCTACCCCTGCAACAGCAGGCAAACCGTCAGTTCTGGAGGATACCGCGTCGTGACTTCGTCCAAGGAAGAAGCCGCATCCAAACATCCGTTGCGCCTTGGTGTCGCGGGGCTCGGCACCGTTGGGGCCGGGCTTGCCATCCTTCTGCGTGACAACGCGGACCTGATTACGGCACGGGCCGGACGCCCGATCCAGATTACAGCCGTTGCCGCGCGTGACCGCACGCGCGATCGCGGCATCGACCTGAGCGCCCTGCGCTGGCACGCCGACGCCATTGACCTCGCCAGTGATCCGAATGTCGATGTCGTAGTGGAACTGATCGGCGGCGCGGAAGGCAAGGCTCGCGAACTGGTCGAAGCCGCGCTGACCGCAGGTAAGCCCGTGGTCACGGCAAACAAGGCGCTCCTCGCGCTGCATGGCGAACGCCTCAGCCGCCTAAGCGCCGCCCATAACGCGCCGCTGCTCTTCGAAGCCGCCGTGGCCGGGGGGATTCCCGCCATTAAGACCGTGCGTGAGGGGCTGGCGGCGGACCGCATCCTCTCCATCGGCGGCATTCTCAACGGAACCTGCAACTACATCCTCACCGCCATGCGCGAGACGGGCCGCGATTTCGCGGACGTGCTCAAGGAAGCACAGGATCTGGGCTATGCCGAAGCCGACCCGACCACCGATGTGGATGGCTTCGACGCGGCCCATAAGCTGGCAATCCTCGCCGCGCTGGCGTTCGGCAAACCTGTCGAATTCGACAGCGTGCATGTCGAGGGCATCCGTAGCATTGGCGCTCTCGACCTCGGCTTTGCCCGCACGTTGGGCTACCGGATCAAGCTGCTTGGCCTTGCCCGTCAGTCCGAGCGTGGCATCGATGCCCGCGTGGCCCCCTGCCTCGTCCCGGAGACGGCCCCGATCGCGCAGGTGGATGGTGTGTTCAATGCCGTCATTGCGGAAGGCGCGTTCGTTGGACGCCTGATGATCGAGGGACGTGGCGCAGGTGCTGGGCCGACCGCCACGGCGGTTGCCGCCGATATCATCGACATCGCGCGCGGCAAGACCATTCCGGTCTGGGGCACCTATGCGACGGACGTGACCGCTGTTCGCAGCCGTCCCGCCGATGAATGGCACGGTGCGTTCTATCTGCGCCTGAGCGTGACAGACCGCGCGGGCGTGATTGCCGACATCACCGCCATCCTGCGCGATTGCGGCGTGTCGCTGAGCCGCATGATCCAGCATCCGTCCGCCCGCAGCGGAGATGACGTGCCGCTCGTGCTGGTCACGCACCCGACGGAAGAACGGGCCATGCAGGCCGCCCGTCAGCGCATTGCGGCACTCGATGTCGTCTCGGCCGAACCGGTGCTGATCCGTATCGAGACGTTCTGATCTGCGTGCCCGCCCTCTCGACCTGATCGAAAGGGCAGTGCATCGTTAACTTTTCGCGGCCCGCAGGAAGCGTGCCGCGTCACCCTGCCGGAGACGTTGCTCATGCCGACCGCTTCCAACGAAGAACTGTTCTACTCCGATCGCAATCTGGCGCTTGAACTGGTGCGCGTGACGGAAGCAGCCGCTCTCGCTTCCGCTCACTGGACGGGTCGCGGCAAGAAGAACGATGCGGACGGCGCCGCCGTCGAAGCGATGCGCAAGGCGTTCGACACGGTGGCTATCGACGGCACGGTCGTCATCGGCGAAGGCGAGATGGACGAAGCGCCGATGCTCTATATCGGTGAGAAGGTCGGTGCAGGCGGCCCCGCCATGGACATCGCCGTCGATCCGTTGGAAGGCACCAATCTGTGCGCCAAGGACATGCCCAACGCCATCACCGTCGTGGCGCTGGCCGAGCGCGGCAATTTCCTGCACGCACCGGACGTGTACATGGACAAGATCATTGTCGGCTCGGGTCTGCCCGAGGGCGTGGTGGACATTGACGCTGCCATTGACGCCAACATTCGCAACCTCGCCAAAGCCCGCAAATGCGACATTGGCGACATCACGCTGTGTGCGCTCGATCGTGAGCGTCACGCGGAACTCATCGCCAAGACGCGCGAAGCCGGTGCCCGTGTGCGCCTGATCTCGGACGGCGATGTGGCCGCAGGCATTGCCGCCTGTCTGGAAAGCTCGTCAGTGGATATCTATGCCGGTTCAGGCGGTGCGCCGGAAGGCGTTCTGGCCGCTGCTGCCATTCGCTGCATGGGCGGTCAGATGCAGGCGCGTCTGATGTTTGAGGACGACGCCCAGCGCGAGCGCGCCCAGAAGATGAACCCCGGCAAGAAGCCGGATCGCAAGCTCGGCCTGACCGATCTGGCCGCTGGTGATGTGCTGTTCTCCGCAACCGGTGTGACCTCGGGCTTCCTGCTCGAAGGCATCAAGCGTCTGCCACCCCAGCGTGCCGTGACACACTCGCTGGTCATGCGCTCCAAGTCCGGAACACTCCGCTTCATTGAGGGGTATCACAACTTCAACCGCAAAACCTGGAGCCCCAACTGAGCCTCAGTTGACCGCATCGATGTCCGAGACACTCCCGATGGATGACGCCACCACGTCAGATGAAGCCGTTCTTGGCGTGGAATGCAGCCTGTTCGGGCATCGATGGGTCTGGCGCGACGGGGCGGACAGCCCCGCCACGCTGCGTCTGGGAAGCGCTATCGCCCAGATCTGCGATGTGCCCGAGATTGTGGGCCGTATCATGGCCATGCGGGGTCTCCGTCCCGACACGGCACAGGCTTTCGTTGAACCACGCCTGCGTAACTTCCTGCCCGATCCCTCCACGCTGCATGGTATGGACAATGCCGCCGCCCGGCTGGCGCTGGCTGTGGAAAACGGTGAGACAGTCGGCGTCTTCGGTGATTACGACGTCGATGGCGCGTGCTCGTCAGCCCTTCTCACCACGTGGCTGCGCGATCTCGGCTGCACTGTTCACACCCATATCCCCGACCGCATCCGCGAAGGCTATGGCCCGAACGAGACCGCTCTGTGCGGATTGGCAGAGCGTGGAGCCTCCCTCGTAACCTGCCTTGATTGCGGCACGGCGGCAGCCACCATCCTCGCCTGCCTCAAGGACCGCGCGGATGTGATCGTCATCGATCACCACAAGGCCGAACTGATGCTTCCCGACGTGCTGGCCGTGGTCAATCCAAACCAGCCAGATTGCGCGTCCGGGATGGGGCATCTCTGCGCCGCCGCCCTCACCTTCCTCACGCTCGTCGCCGCCACCCGCGCCCTCCGTCAGAAGGGATGGTTCAACGAGCGCCCCGAACCAGACCTGATGGCCTGCCTCGACCTCGTAGCTCTTGCCACGATCTGTGACGTCATGCCCCTGCGCGACCTCAACCGTGCCTTCGTGCATCAGGGATTGCGGGTGATGAACAAGCGCGCACGACTGGGGCTGCGCACGCTAATGGAAGTGGCCAGCGTGGGTGAGACGCCCAACGCCTTCACCTGCGGTTTCGCGCTCGGTCCACGTATCAATGCCGGTGGCCGCATCGCGGAGGCCCATCTGGGCCTGCGTCTACTTACGGCACAGGAAGATCTGGAGGCGCGGCAGATGGCCGAACGCCTCAATGACGTCAACCGCAAGCGGCAGGACGTGGAGGCCGATATTCTCGATGCCGCCATGGAACAGGCCCGCAGGCAGTTCGATGACGGCAATCCGGCGCTGCTCGTATCCAGCCGCGACTGGCATCCGGGCGTCGTGGGCATTGTCGCAAGCCGTATCAAGGAAGAGTTCAATCGCCCCGCTTTTGTGGCGAGCGAGGACGAAAACGGCACGCTCAAGGGGTCGGGGCGCTCCGTTCCCGGTCTCGATGTCGGATCTGCCGTCATCGCCGCCAAGGAACACGGTCTGCTCATAGCGTCCGGCGGTCATATGGCGGCCTGCGGGTTCACGCTGACAAAAGACAATCTTTCAGCGTTTCACAGCTTTCTCAATGAGAGGCTTGCGCTGGCGGCCGAGCGTCCGCGTAAGCCAGAACTGCCCATTGACGCCGTGCTGCCACCAAGCGCCTGCACGCCCGAACTGGCTACTGCGCTGGCCATTCTCGCCCCGTTCGGTCAGCATAACGAAGAGCCGTTGCTCGCCATCGAGCGAGTGAAAGTGGACCGGTTTTTTCGTATTGGCGCGAACAAGCGCTCCATTCGACTTACGCTTTCGGGTGAAGGCAACCGCAAGATCGGCGCAATCATGTTCAACATCAAGGACGATGCCATTCTTGACGTGCTGGAAGATCTCTCACGCCCGACGCTGCATATCGCAGGCTGGCTGCGCACCGACACATGGCAGGGCCGTGAGACGACGACATTCTTTATCCGTGATCTCGCAACACTCTGAACGATCCCTTCTCCAAGACGCTATTTCCTGACGGGGACATTTTTTGTCATGCCCGAACAGCGACGATCGGCCCATGCTGTCTGATAGACAGCGGCCTGATTCTGGAGCGTAAATCATGCCAACCATGCTCGGGCTTGTCGGTGTCCTTCTCACCCTTGCCACTCTTTTTGCCGTCATCAACCAGAAAACGCTGAAACTGCCGCTGACCATTGGCGTGCTGCTGTTCACCCTTGTCACCTCTGGACTGGTGATGGGACTCAATGCACTGACTCCGCATCAGGCATTTCTGAGCATTCCACGCGAGATTCTCGACACCATCAACCTGCCGTCGTGGCTTCTCGACGGTGCTCTGGCGATCCTGCTGTTTGCAGGTGCGATGCAGGTGGATCTGGATCATCTGATACGGCGCAAGTTTTCCATCGTGGCCCTCGCTATCCTGGGCACCGTGCTGGCCGTTCTCCTTCTCGCTCTCGCCGCATGGCTGATTTTTCCTGTTCTGGGCGTCCATGTGCCGATTTCATGGTGCATCCTTCTCGGCGCGATACTGGCCCCCACCGATCCCGTCTCAGTGGTGGGCATGCTGCGCAGGCTGGGACTACCGCCGCATCTTCAGGCGATCTTCGCGGGTGAAAGTCTGTTCAATGATGGTGTGGGGATCGTCATCTTTACGCTGGCGATCGGCGTCGCGACAGGCGAAACGGCCACGGTCACACCCGGTGACGTGTTCATGGGGTTTCTGCACGAAGCGGGCGGCGGCATCGTGCTGGGGGTCATGACCGGCTGGTTGATGCTCCAGATCGTGCGCACCGTCGATGACGCCCATATTCACCAGAGGTGGTCCCCATTTTTCGGACAGGGCGATAAGCTATCATCTGGCCTGAACGAGGACGGGTTTTATGGGCAAGGTTACGCGGAAACGGTATGCGGCAGAGTTCAAGTCA
>NZ_WOTH01000001.1 GCF_011516945.1 Acetobacter estunensis | reverse complement strand
CCTCAATCAGAGGTTCCCAGATCGCCCATGTCTCGTCCGTAAAGGTGCCTGTTCTGTCTCCTTCTTCCATCCCTACAATATGGGAAGAAATTCAAGATCTAACAGGCCCTAAGCCTGATCCACCCGGAGCAGTTCCAAAGCACGCGCAATCGTCCTCGCCGGAGAGGACAGCGCATTCAGGATCAACACGTGCTCATCGGGACCGGGCGGCTCCAGAGTGGCAAGCTGGCTGTCCAGAAGACTTGCCGGCATGAAATGCCCTTTGCGCCCCTTCAGCCGCTGTTCCAGCACATCACGCGGCACGTTCAGCAGCAGAAACGTAATATCCACACCGTCTGCGGCCAGCAATTGCCGGTAAGACCGCTTGAGCGCCGAGCAGGACATGATGCCGCCCCTGCCCTCCCGCGCACGGGCGTCGATCCACGCACGGCAGGCCTGAAGCCACGGAAGACGATCCTCATCCGTGAGCGGAATACCCGCCGCCATCTTCTCGATATTGCTTTTGGGATGCAGATCGTCCCCTTCCTGAAAGGGCCAGCCGAGCAGATTGTGCAGCCCTTCGGCCACCATGGTCTTGCCGCTGGCGGTCACACCCATCAACACCACGATACGCGGCGTAATTCCTTGGGCTACCGGCTGCTCCATGATGGCCTCTCTTCCTTTGTGGGTCGGTTCTCAGACCGCCGTCAGTCGGATAACACCATCGGAACCCGCCACGATGGCCTCCGTGGCAAGCCCGACAAACAGACCACACTCCACCACACCGATCACCGAGCGGATATCGCGCTCCATCTTTCCCGGATCGTCGATCACGGGAAAGGTGCAATCGAGAATCAGGTTGCCACCATCACTGACAAAGAAAGCTCCCTCACGATTGCGACGTGGCGAGATTCGCGCGCCGAATTTCTCCAGATGACGCGCCGTGCTTTCCCATCCGAAAGGGGTGACCTCGACCGGCAGAAGCGTGTGCGCGCCCAGATGATCCACAAGCTTGCTCTCGTCAGCCACGATCACCAGACGCTTCGACGCGGCGGCCACGATCTTCTCACGCAGCAGCGCACCCCCGAGCCCCTTGATGAGATCCAGCGAGCCACGCTCAATCTCGTCTGCGCCGTCGATGGTCATATCCACCACGGCATGCTCGGAAAACGTTGTCAGCGGAATCCCAAGGCTCCGCGCTTGCGTTTCGGTCGCGACCGATGTCGGGATACCGAGGAAACGCAGCCCCTCCGCGTGACGCCGTCCCAGTGCGGCCACCACGAACGCCGCCGTGCTGCCAGTGCCCAGCCCCACGACCATGCCGTCCTCGACCAGTGCTGCTGCCTGTTCAGCGGCCTGCCGCTTCAGTTCCTTTGCCATTTCCGGCGTGAGTGCTGTCATTATTCGTATCCTTGCTCACTCTTGCGGCTGGCCCGCCGCCTGCCTGTCCACAATCCACTCGATCTGTCCGTCCGAACGAATGTGGCTGGCCGGTTCCGCCGGATCGCCTGCCCGCACCCGCTCCAGCACTTCCGCCTTGGAGGTGCCGGTGACGAGAAACAGCACATAGCGGCTGGACGCAATGGCTGGATAGGTCAATGTCAGGCGCGTATGCGGTGCGTCATCGGGCACACACGGCGCCACCCAGCGCGTCGTCTCTTCCAGAGCCGGCTGGCGGGGAAAAAGGGACGCCGTATGTCCATTCTCGCCCAGTCCCAGCAGCACCATGTCAAACAGCGGTTTGTTGGGAATGAGACGATCCGCACCATACGCCTTCTTCAATTCGGCTTCATAGGCCCTCGCCGCTTCATCCGGATCGCCCCGATCGGGCATGGGGTGAATATTGGCGGTTGGCACTTTCACTTTCGAGAACAAAATGTCCTGCACCATGCCCCGGTTGCTGTCAGGGGAATCCGCCGGCACAAAACGATCATCGCCAAAGAAGAACTGCACCTTCTTCCACGGAAACAGGCTGGCATAGGATGGAGCGGCCATAAGCGTGTAGAGCTTCTTCGGCGTGGAACCACCCGATAGCGCAATGCGAAATATTCCACGCGCTTCACAGGCTTTTTCCAGCAGGAATGCGGCGACGTGCCGCGCCACCGCATCCGCATTCTCCAACACGACTTCCTGAGCCGACATCACGTCATGCCCATTCATGACCTTACTCCCACAATGTGACCTTCCAACGCACGGGCAAAACCTTCGTCCTCGCTGGACGCGGTCACGAAGGTGGCCTCTGCCTTCACACTGTCCGCCGCCTGCCCCATGGCTACGGAAACACCGGATGCATGGAACATCGGCACATCATTGGGCTGGTCGCCCAGCGTCATGATCTGCGCAGGCGGCACATCGAGCAGGCGCGAAAGTGTGCGCACCACGCTGCCCTTATTGGCATCGGGATGCGTCACGTCGAGGTAATAGGGCTGCGACAGCGCCGCAGACGCCTGCTTGCCCAGCGCTTTCTGCACTTCGCCTTCCAGCGTTTTCATCAAGGACAGATCATCGCTCACACCGGTGATTTTCACGATCCCGTCCGTGATCGCATCCAAATCGGAGCACACGATGGGCGGAAACTTAACGGTCCACTGTTCCCGCGCCACATGCGGATGATCCAGATCGGGCACCAGCCACTCATTGCCACGATAGAGCCAGACATCCACGCCACGCTTACGCATCAGCCCAACCGTCTGCTTCACCACATCCGGCGGCAAGGTGAGTGACTGAATGACCGAGAAATCGGGCTTCACCATCAGGCCGCCATTGAACCCGGCAATCGGCGTGTCCAGTTCAAGCGGCCCAAACAGCATTTCCATGCCTTTGGGCGGACGGCCCGACGTGATGGCGAACAGAATGCCCAAACGACGCAGCGCTTTCACGGCTGCAATGGCGCGCGGGGTGAGGATTTTCTCCCGCGTGACCAGCGTGCCGTCCACATCGGCCAGCACGAGGCGGACGGAGGCAGGATCAGCAGCGGGCACACGGGAGGCGCTCATGTCGTGGTGGCTCCCGGAACACGCGGCAGAATGAAGGTCTCGACCGCTTTGGCCCAACCTTCGTTCTCATTCGTGTCGGTGATGACATGCGCGTGCGAAGCCACCTCGTCCGTCGCATTGCCCATGGCAATCGCCAGCCCTGCGATATCGAGCATCGGAATGTCGTTGGGCATGTCGCCCAGACACGCGATCTCGTGCAACGGCACGCCCATCAGCTTGCCCAACTCACGCAAGGCATGACCCTTGTTGGCCTCAAGCGGCGTGATATCGAGGTAATAATCCGCCGACCGCGCCACGCTCGCACGTCCCGCCAACAACTCTCCAATCTCGGCTTCCTGCCGGATCAGCAGATCATAATCCGCGCTGGAGCCAGTGAGTTTCCCCACCTTATCCTCGAACGGACCGAAATCGCTCACAACTTTGGGCGTAATGCCGAGCGTTTTCGCTTCCTGCGGGGCATACCCCGTGGTCGCATCCCGCACGATCCAGTCCGTGCCGACAAACAGCCACGGCTCGACGTCATGCACGCTGAACATATCCAGCGTTTCCTGCACAGCATCTTTGGGAAGCGTCAGAGAGGAGAGCGTGCGGCCCTGCGCATCATGGATCAACGCGCCGTTCAGCGCCGCGCAGGGCGTGCCAAGCTTGAGCGCATCCAGATAGCGCGTCACACCCGGCATGGCGCGACTGCTGACCAGACACACCGCCACACCCGCTTCACGCAAACGGGCAATGGCTTTTACCGTCGCCTGCGTGACCTGCTTGTGAGGCGTCAGCAGCGTGCCGTCCATGTCACTGACGACCAGCCGGACCACGTCCGTCGGAGGGGCCTTGGCGTCGTGGCGGGCTTCTTCGTCGGTTCTCATCAACTCTCCCCTGAAGGCGGCCTGTTCAGGCCGTCACTCAGTTTCCCTTTTCCACATGGCCACCGAAGCCGAACCGCATGGCGGACAGCACTTTCTCGGCATAGGTGTTGCCCGAGCGCGAACGAAAGCGCGTGAACAACGCCGCCGTCATCACTGGCACCGGCACCGATTCCTCGATCGCCGCCTCGATCGTCCAGCGTCCCTCGCCCGAATCCTTCACCTGACCGGAGAACTCCGACAACTCGCCATTTTTCGCCATGGCTTCCGCCGTCAGATCCAGCAGCCACGATGACACAACGCTGCCGCGGCGCCAGACCTCCGCGATATCGGCCATGTTCAGACTGTAGCGCTGATCTTCCGCCAGAAGCGGGGAATCCTTGCACTTCATGACGTCAAAACCTTCTGCAAAGGCCTGCATCATTCCGTATTCGATGCCGTTATGGACCATCTTCACGAAATGACCCGCCCCTGCGGGACCACAATGAAGGTAGCCCTGCTCGGCGTGCGGATCGAGACCTTCGCGATCACGTCCCGGCGTACGCTCGACATCACCCATGCCCGGCGCCAGCGCACGCAGGATCGGATCGATATGCTCGACCACGTCCTTCTCACCGCCGAACATCATGCAGTAGCCGCGCTCCAGCCCCCACACACCGCCAGACGTGCCGACATCGACATATTCCACACCACATTGCCGCAACTCGGCCGCGCGGCGAATGTCGTCCTTGTAAAACGTGTTGCCGCCGTCGATCAGGATGTCACCCTTCCCAAGCAACGCGCCAACTGTTTGCACAGCGGCTTCCGTGATCTCGCCCGCAGGCAACATCAGCCACACGATCTTGCGCTCACCCGTAAGCCTGCTCACCAGATCGGCGTCGCTGGACGCCCCGACAGCACGCCCATTCTCCGCACGCCCCACGACAGCGCGCACGGTCTCGGGATCACGGTCATAGACCACGACGTCATGCCCATGGCGGGTCAGGCGGACGGCGATGTTGCCGCCCATGCGGCCAAGACCGATGATTCCGATCTGCATGTGCTTTTCTTCCCTCTTGTCTCTCAGAGTGCGGCGCGGATGAGCGTGGACAGACGCGCAAGCCCCGCCTTCAGATCGCCCTTGATGTGAACCCGCAACGCACGACGACCGCGTTCGGCCAGCACGTCGAAATCGCCACGTGCCTGCGCCGCTTTCACCACGCCAAAGCTGTAACGCTCACCCGGTACCGGCAGATCATGGGCGTCATCCGCCGTGATCTGAAGGAATACGCCCGTGTCAGGACCACCCTTGTAAGCCTGTCCGGTGGAGTGCAGGAAACGCGGCCCGAACTCGGCGGCTGTGGCCACGGTCTTTGCGTCACGAATGGCCAGACGCAGATGCTGAATCCACTCGATGCTCGCCCGGTCACGCTCGATATAAGCAAGCAGCCCCACGTAATCTCCCGCCTTCACACGGTCGAAATGCGCTTTCAGGATGGCTTCGGCATTCGCACCCTTCACAGCGCCCGCGTTCTTCGCATCCGCAAAGAAGGCCAGATCCCCGTCCACCGCAAACGGCGTTTCCGCAGGCAACGCGTCGGTCTCGTTATAGGCCGCCGTCAACTTCTTGGTGGCGATCTTGCTGGCTTCCACATCCGGCTGATCGAACGGATTGATGTGCAGGAACGCGCCCGAAACAGCGGTCGCGATCTCCCAGCGGAAGAACTCCTGCGCGATCTGACGGCGCTCATGCAGGTTGATCGTCACCACCGGCTGACCGGCGTCGATCAGGGTGCGCACGGCCTCGTCCTGCTCATGCGAATGTTCGGTGGCCAGACGGAAATAGACGAACAGGCGATCCGTACCGTAATGCGCGGGCCCAGCCAGCGTCTCGTCATCAATGGGAATCAGCCCCTTGCCCTGCTTGCCGGTAGATTCCGCGACAAGCTGCTCGGCCCACGCGCCAAAATCCATCACCTGCTTGGTCGCGATGATGGTGATCTTGTCACGCCCGAACTTCGTCGCGCCCACACCGAACACGGTGCCGAGCAACACACCCGGATTGACGGCGGGCGGCACGCTCGCGTCGCACGCCCGCACGCCCCGCAGCGCATCCTCAAGGAACAGCCTAAGCGGCACGCCGGACGCTGCCGCCGGCACCATGCCGAAATTCGACAGCACGGAATACCGGCCACCGATCTGTTTGACGCCGTGGAAGACTTTCCAGAAACCGTCCTTCTTCGCGCGCGCTTCCAGCGCCGATCCCGGATCGGTCACGGCGACGAAATGATGGCCCGCGTTCTCGCCAATCGCCTTCTTCGCCACATCGAAGAAGTAGGACAGCATGATGTTGGGCTCCAGCGTGCTGCCGGATTTGGACGAGACGATGAACAGCGTCTCTTTCGGATCGATCTTGCCCTCAAACGTGCGGACCTGCTGCGGGTCTGTGCTGTCGAGCACATACAGATGCCCAAAGCCTTCATGCTTGCCGAACGTCATGGCCAGCACTTCCGGCCCAAGGCTGGAACCGCCCATGCCCAGCAGCAGAACCTGACTGAAGCCGCGCGCCTTCACCTCGTTCTGGAACGCTTCCAGTTCCGACAGATGCTCCAGACGATCGTCCACGATGTCCAGCCACTTGAGCCAGTTCGCTTCCGTCGTGCCGGTCCACACCGAGGCATCACGCGCCCACAGCTTGCGGATCGTGCCGTCCTTGCGCCACGTCTCAAGCCCGTCCTTCACGGCCGCGTCGAATTCGGCTGGCAGCGAGAGCTTCGTTTCGGCCAGCTTGTTGCCTAGAAACGCCGCCTGCTTCTTCGCCACCGAGCCAAGAAGACCGTCGAACGCTTCCTCAAACGACACCACGCCTTCATCTTCCAGACGTGCGGTGATCGCGGGCAGGTCGATCTTCAGGCGCACCACCTCCGCCATCACCTTGCGGGCGGCGTCCACGTTTTCCAGCAGAGATTCCCGCACCTTGCCATGATCGCGGAAGGCATCGAGCGTCGCGGGTGGAATGGTGTTGACCGTCTCCGGACCGATCAGTTCCTCGACATAGAGCACATCGCTGTAAGCCTTGTCCTTGGTGCCCGTGGAGGCCCAGAGCAGGCGCTGCGGCTGGGCTCCAGCGTCTTTCAGCTTCGTCCAGCGCGGGCTTTTCATCACGTCCAGCCAGTGCTGATAGGCCATCTTGGCGTTGGCAATGGCCACCTTGCCACGCAGGGCCTTGAGCGCTTCAGCCTCCGCGTCGCCCGCCTTCACGCGGCGATCAATCTCCGCGTCCACCTTGCCGTCCACCCGGCTGACAAAGAACGAGGCCACGGAGGCCACACCCGTCACCGGCTTGCCTTCGGCATGGCGCTTTTCAAGACCGGAGAGCCACGCTTCCACCACCGCCTTGTAGCGTTCCAGAGAGAACAGCAGCGTGACGTTGATGTTCACACCATCCGCGATCTTGCGCTCAATCGCGGGCAGGCCCTCTTTCGTGCCCGGAATCTTGATCATCAGATTCGGCTCGGCCACGGCACTCCACAGGCGACCGGCCTCCTCAATCGTGCCTTCGGTGTCGCGTGCCAGATAGGGCGAGACCTCCAGGCTGACATAGCCGTCCGTCATGTTGGTGCGATCGAATACCGGACGCAGCAGCTTGGCCACTTCACGGATATCGGTGATGGCCAGACGCTCATACAACGCACCGGCCGAGACAATCTCATGCGCGAGAATGTCGCGGAACTGCGCGTCGTAATCCGTGCCCTCGCCCATGGCCTTCTGGAAGATGGCCGGATTGGAGGTCACACCCGTCACACCGTCATGTTCGATCAGGGCCGCCATCGACCCGTCGCGCGTGTAGCCCCGGCGCACGAAGTCCAGCCAAGGGGACTGTCCAGACTTCTCCAATGCGCATAACGGGCTTTTCCCGGCAACGGACGAGGCATTCATGACCAACTCTCCTCAGGGTTCGGCGCATGGTCCGGGCCGAACAATTTTACTCAACAAAGCATAAGCCCCGCACCCCGGTCGGAATGCGGGGCTTGAAGCCTCCTAGATGCTCGCCTGCCTGCGAGCGGCGGACAGCACATTCTCCACAGTGAAGCCGAACGCTTTCATCAGGGCCGACGCCGGTGCGGATGCCCCGAAGCCATGCATGCACACGACCTCACCCGTCAGACCGACATAGCGATGCCAGCCGATGGGAGAAGCCGCCTCCACCGCTACGCGGGCGGTGACGGAGGGAGGCAACACCTCGTCACGGTAGGATTGCGGCTGCTCTTCGAACAGCTCCCATGACGGCATGGACACGACACGCGCCGCCACACCCTCAGCGGTCAGCTTCTCATACGCTTCGACCGCCAGCGACAGCTCGCTGCCCGTCGCAATCAGAATAACGACCGGCGTCTTGCCGCTGTCCGCCAGCACATATGCGCCCTTCGCCAGACCGGCGGCGGAGGCATATTTACTGCGATCCAGCGTCGGCAGATTCTGGCGGCTCAGCGCGAGCGCCACCGGACGATCACGGAACGGAATCAGCGTGCGCCACGCCTCCGCCACTTCGTTGGCGTCGCCCGGACGGATCGTGACCACGCCCGGCGTCGCGCGAAGCTGCACAAGCTGCTCGATGGGCTGATGCGTCGGACCGTCTTCACCCACCCCAATGGAATCGTGCGTGAAGATATAGATCGAAGGCAGTTTCATCAGCGCCGACAGGCGGATCGGCGCCTTCATGTAATCCGAAAAGATCAGGAAGCCCGCGCCATAAGGCCGCACACCCGAAAGCGCCATGCCGTTGACGATGGCGCCCATCGCATGCTCGCGCACGCCGAAATGGAAGTTGCGTCCGGCATAGGTGCCGCCCCACGCCTCCGGCTGAAACGCCCCGCCGTTCTTGATGAGCGTCTTGGTCGAGGGCGCAAGATCCGCTGAACCACCGATCAGCCACGGCAGGTTCTTCGCAACCGCGTTCTCCACCTCACCCGAACTGGCGCGGGTCGCGATGCCTTTTGCATCCGCCGGATAGCTCGGGATGTCCGCGTCCCAGCCCTCGGGCAGCCTGCCGGACAGGATCAGGTCCAGTTCCGCCGCCAGATCGGGGTGTTCCTTCTGATAGGCCGTGAACAGATCATCCCATGCCTTGCTCGCCGCCGCACCACGTGCGCCCAAACCCTGCTGGAAATGCGCCATCACGCCTTCGGGCACATAGAAAGACTTGTCCTCCGGCCAGCCATAGGCGCGCTTGGTCTCGCGAATCTCGTCCACACCCAGCGGTTCGCCATGGGCTGCCGCCGTGCCCGCCTTGTGCGGTGCGCCCCACGCAATGACTGAGTGCACAACGATCATCGTCGGCTTCTGCGTCTCGGCCTTCGCGTCCGCCAGCAGCTTCTTCAGCGCGGCAGTGTCGTTGGCGTCCTTCAGCGTGAGCACCTGCCAGCCATACGCTTCGAACCGCTTGCCCACGTTTTCCGTGAAGGCAATGTCCGTCGAGCCTTCGATGGAAATCTGATTCGCATCATACAGCCAGATCAGGTTGCCCAGCTTGAGGTGTCCTGCCGTGGACGCGGCCTCACTGGACACGCCCTCCATCATGTCGCCATCGCCGCAGAGCGTGTACACATGGTGGTCGAACAGCTTGAAGCCGGGCTTGTTGAAGCGCGCGGCCAGCCATTTCTCGGCAATCGCCATGCCGACCGAATTGCCACAGCCTTGCCCAAGCGGGCCGGTCGTGGTCTCGACGCCCACCGTGTGATGGTATTCCGGGTGACCGGGCGTCTTGGAGCCGAACTGACGGAACTGCTCAAGGTCTTCCACCGTGAGCGAAGGCCCGTTCATCACCTTGCCGTCTTTCACGTCGCGGATGCCGCTCAGACAGATCAGCGAATACAGCAGCATGGACGCATGACCCACCGACAGCACGAAGCGGTCACGCGCGGGCCACAGCGGATTGGCCGGATCGTAGTTCAGCACATCCTGCCAGATCGTATAGGCCACGGGGGCGAGCGCCATGGCCGTGCCCGGATGACCGGAATTGGCCTTCTGCACGGCGTCCATGGACAGCGTACGAATGGTGTCGATGCAGGTCCGGTCCATGTCATGACCGGCGGCCCCGCCAGTTTCCGGCGCCCGAACCGCGAGAGCGGCGTGGAAAGAACGCATTGCAAACGATCCCCTAAGTATCAGTCAGACCTGCGATGGATGAAGTTCGACCGGACGGACGTCCCAAAAATCAGGGCGTTACCATCCCACGCGGTCCGGCCTCCGGCAAGGCGTGTCCTCATCCGCACGAAGAAGTGGGGAAACTGCCGGATTCAAGCCCTGCCCTTCCCCATGGTTTCCCGCATCACGCTCTTGTGAGCAGGAGTGTTCACCTTATTTCAATGTTACACGGAAAGAGCACGCGCCCCGATATCGCGCCGCCACACCGCGTCATCCCAGCGAATGACGGCCACACCGCGATAGGCCGTCTCAACAGCTTCCTTCATCGTAGGAGCCGTGGCGCAGACCGTCAGAACGCGACCACCCGACGCCACAAGCTGTCCTTCGCGATTCAGAGCTGTCCCCGCCTGAAACACGCGCACGCCGGGAATGGCCTCGGCCGCATCAAGTCCTTCGATGTGACCGCCCTTTGCGTAATCCCCCGGATAACCCTTGGCCGCCATCACCACGGCAGCCGAAGCCTCATCGGAGAACCCGATCCGCACATCCGTGAGCCGATCCTTCGCCAGCGCCTCCAGCGCCGGAAGCAGATCGGTGGTCAGGCGGATCAACAACGCCTGCGCCTCCGGGTCTCCGAAGCGCACATTGTATTCGATCAGCTTAGGCCCTTCATTCGTGAGCATCAGCCCCGCGAAGATCACGCCACGAAACGGCGTGCCACGCCGCGTCATCTCCATCAGCATGGGGCGCACGAGCACATCCAACGCCTTTTCCTGAGCCGCGCGATCAAATCCCGCAGGCGGCGAAACCGCGCCCATACCGCCGGTGTTCGGCCCCGTGTCCCCATCCCCAATGCGCTTGTGGTCCTGCGCAGCCCCGATCAGCACCGCCGTCTCACCGGAACAGAACGCAAAGAGCGAGACCTCCTCACCCACGAGACACTCTTCGATCACCACCGATTTACCAGCGTCGCCCAGCTTGTCGGACGTCATCATGTCAATGATGGCGCCTTCGGCTTCCTCTGCCGTCTGAGCCACGACCACGCCCTTGCCCGCCGCCAGCCCGTCGGCCTTGACCACGATCGGCCCACCACGACGCCGCACGCAAGCGATGGCATGCGCGGCATCGGTAAAGCGTTCCCACTTCGCCGTAGGAATGCCAGCGGCATCGCACACTTCCTTGGTAAAGCTCTTGCTGCCTTCAAGCTGGGCTGCCGCCTGCGTCGGACCAGCGCAGGCAATGCCAATTTTCGCGCACGCATCGGCAAGCCCCGCCACCAGCGGCGCTTCGGGACCGGGGACGACAAGGTCGATGCTCTCGCGCTGCGCAAAGGCCACCAGCGCAGCCACATCGCCTGCCGCAATCGCGACATTCGTGCCGCACGCTGCCGTGCCCGGATTGCCCGGCGCGATGAACAGCTTCGTCAGGGCTGGCGATGCCGCCAGCGCCGTCGCCAGCGCATGCTCGCGACCGCCTGATCCAACCAACAGAACCTTCATCGTGCCTTCCTTCTCCGACGCCGGACATCCCACATGCACGGTCAATGCGGGCCTTATCCCGGTTGAGGGTGACGCGCCTATAGCATAGGGTCGCGCCATGGACGATCACCCCGCGACATCCCCTTTCGGCAACGTGCCGGAATACTCGGTCTCCGAGATTTCGGGCGCCATCCGGCAGACACTGGAAAGCACCTTCGGGCGCGTGCGGGTACGTGGCGAGATCACCGAGTTCAAACGCTACAGTTCGGGGCATCTCTACTTTTCGCTCAAGGACGAGCGCGGCAAGCTCTCGGGCGTGGTCTGGCGCGGCTCCGTCTCACGGCTTGGGCTGGTGCCGGAAAACGGGCTGGAAATCATCGCAACGGGCCGCGTCTCGGCTTATGGCGAAAGATCAAGCTATCAGCTCATTGTCGAGAAGATGGAATATGCCGGTGAAGGCGCGCTGCTCGCCCGCATCGAACGTCTGCGCCAGAAACTCGCGCAGGAAGGACTGTTCGACGCCAAGCGCAAGCGTCCCATTCCGCGTCTGCCCCGTGTCATTGGTGTCGTCACCTCACTTCAGGGCGCGGTGCTGCACGACATCCGCACCACCATCGCGCGCCGCTTTCCCCGTACGCTTCTGATCTGGCCCGTGGCCGTGCAGGGTGAAGGAGCTGCCGCCCAGATTGCCGGAGCCATCGAAGGTTTTGCCGAAGTCGGTCATCCGGGGCTGGGGGCCAAGCTTCCACGTCCCGACGTATTGATCGTTGCGCGTGGCGGCGGCTCCTTGGAAGACCTGATGGCCTTCAATGACGAAGCCGTGCTGCGCGCCGTCGCCGCCTGTCGCATCCCCGTCATTTCCGCCGTGGGCCATGAGACGGACACGACGCTGATCGACTTCGTCTCGGACATCCGCGCGCCCACGCCCACCGCTGCCGCCGAACTGGCCGTGCCCGTGCGCGACGAACTGCTGGCCGATCTTACGCACCGCGTCGCCCGCATGGGCAGTGCCCTGACCCGCATTACCCAGAACGCCCGACTGCGCCTCGACCGAGCCGCCGCCGCGCTTCCCGATCTTCCTTCCCTGCTGGCAACAGCGCGGATGCGGCTCGATGACCGCGCGCACCGGCTGGAACTCGCCCTTCCCGCACTGGTGGAACGTCGCCGTGCCGCCCTGATGCAGGCCGAGCGGCACATGCCGCCGCCGAAATCGCTGATCGACACGGCCCGCGCCCGGCTTGCGCTTCGCACAGCCGCGCTGGATGCAGCAGCCCTCGCTTCCGGCAAGGCAGCCGAGGCCCGGCTCGGACGCGTTCGCCTCTCCCCCGCACCGCTCGAAGCTCTGTGCCGTGAACGCCGGACGCGCCTCTCGGGATTGAGTAGTCTGCTGGAATCCGTCTCACCACGCGCCGTTCTGGAACGTGGTTATGTTCTCGTCCGTGATCATAACGGTGAACCGATCACCCGCGCCGCCGGGCTGAAACCCGGACAGGATGTGGCGCTGGTGTTCGCGGATGCCACGCGCGAGGCCCGAATCGAGGGCCGCCCGACCACCACTCAAGGGATGCTGGACCTGTGAAGAAACCCAATTTCAGGGCGCCGAAAACCGACCCCGTGGCCATGCCCCCCGTTGACCGGGAACTCGACCAGCATCCGGCCGTCAAACTACTCACCATCGGCATGCTCGTCTTCATATCGTTGGCGCTGGTCGTCTATATGGGAACGTCGTTCCTGTCCGGTCTGCGGCAGGTCGCCAATGTGTCCCAGACAAACTGCCAGACATCCGAAATCGCAGCCGACAAGGGGACGCCCTGCCCACCCGCGTCCGAAGATCATCCGGCCGCCGCCAAGGGGCCATGATACTGAACGGGAATCTTCCCAATTCATGTGAAGCGGCCACTCCGTCGGGGCGAGTGGCCTGCATCGTTATCACCTACAATCCCGACATGGACCTTCTACGAGCGTCTCTGGATGCCCTAAGAGACGAGCCATGTTCTGTGACAGTTGTGGATAATGGCTCCCCCAATATTGCGGAGTTGCGCCATGAAATAGACCGTCACGATGTCACACTGGTGGCTCTTGGTTCCAATGAAGGCATTGCCTCCGCCCAGAACCATGGCATCCGGCTGCAGGCCGATGCGGATTTCGTGTTCCTGCTCGATCAGGACACGGTCACCCCCCCCGGCATCATCGCCACACTTCTCAACGACGCCCACCATCTGCACATGGAAGGGCTCCATCTTGCGGCCATCGGCCTGCCCTACCGTGACTATTACACCGGACGACCCGCTGCCGCTTTCCGCACGATGGACGGACAGATCCGTCGCCTCGATCTGTCCGGTGATACGGGACGTTTCGCGGAAACGGATTTCGTCATCGCCTCAGGCTCGTTCATTCCCATGGCCACGTTAAAAGATGTCGGCATGATGGAAGAGGATCTCTTCATAGATCTGGTCGATCTGGAATGGTGCCTGCGCGCTACAAATGCTGGTTACCGCTGCGTTCTTTCGCTGTCTCACGCCATCAGCCACAGGATCGGAGACCGGCGCGCACGGCTTTTCGGACGTTCCATCACCATGCATGCGCCGATCCGAAATTACTACTTCACGCGCAACTGCCTGCTCCTTGCGCAACGATCCTATATTCCCATGTGCTGGAAACGGTATTTCCTGAGCCGGGCGTCTTTCTCCCTCTTGGCCTTCGTGCTTGTGGGCGATGCACGTCTGACCCGACTTCGCTTCATGCTGCGCGCCCTGCACGACGGCATGAAGCGCTGCGGCGGTCCCTATGGAAAAACCGTCAAGATCAGACACGAAAAAGCGCTGCCCTGAACGCCCATGTTCAAAGCAGCGCTGCATGAAATCACCTGATACCGCCTCTCTTCAAAAGCGAGTCAGTCTTTCTGAGGCAGATGCTTGGAAATATAGGGCGGAAGATTGAACGATCCCGTGTGAATTTCCGGCGTCCAGTACTGCGTCTTTCCAAGAATGCCGGATGATTGCGCACGATTACGCACATGAACGGTATCCTGTTGTGTCGGATCGCTCCCTTTCGCTGCGATGCCCAGCGTCATGAAACCCCCGACATAAGTGGGTACAGCCGCGACATAGGCGGAGACATGAGGGAAGAACTTCGCACGGCGCAGGCTCGTCTCACGCAGTTCATCCGCCTGCATGAAGGGCACGCCACACTGGTTAACGATCAGGCCCTCAGGTCCGAGAATACGTGCACAGTGCTCATAGAAACTGTCGGTAAACAGAACCTCGCCCACACCGATCGGATCGGTGCTGTCCACGATGATGACATCGAACGATGCATCCGGAGCTTCCGCCACATACGCAATGCCGTCACCCACGATCACATCCGCGCGCGCATCATTCCATGCCTCGCCCGCGATCATCGGCAAATGCTTCTTGGAAAGTTCGATGACAGCACCATCGATTTCCACCATGACGGCCTTCTCGACCGCCTTGTGCTCCAGAACCCGGCGCAGCACGCCGCCATCGCCCGCGCCAATAATCAACACACGCTTGGGATCAGGGTGCGTGAACAGCGGAACATGCGTCAGCATTTCCTGATAAACGAACTCATCCGCTTCCGTGATCTGCACCACGCCATCGAGCATGAGCACCCGTCCGTGGGAGTCGCTTTCGAACACCACAATGTCCTGAAAAGGACTTTTGACGTGCGCGAGTTCCTTACGCACCCGGAAACGCTGTCCCCAGCTGTCGTACAGTCCTTCGTTCAGCCATTGCTCGGCCATGGCGGTCTCTCCACATAGAAACGACATGCCTCCTCTCCCGATCTTTCAATCAGGCAAGAAGACATATCGTGATTTCGGATGGTCTCTTGGGACGTGACGACGCTCAGGCCGCCACACGTCCACGGCGCTGCTCGTCCACCAGCACGCGTTTTGCCTGAAACAGGCGCTGCATCACAGGGATGGACAGATGCGGATCGCACTCGCCACACATGAAAATGTCGATGGCAGCGAAGTTACGCTCAGGCCATGTGTGGATGGAGATATGGCTCTCCGCCAGAACCACCACACCGGACACACCACCATTGGGGGAGAAGTGGTGAAAATGACTGTGCAGAATCGTGGCGCCCGCAGCCACAGCGGCCTCGCACAGCGTTTCGTCAATCCGCTTGGGATCGTCCAGATTGGTCGCTTCCCACAGATCAATCAGAAGATGAGTGCCAGCAAACTTTTCGCCGTCCCGTTCGACGAAATAATCCTTCCGCTCGTCCTCACAGGACTCAGCGATGGCAGAAATCTGGTTATTGCTCGGGAGTTCCGAGACCATCCCCAGTTGAGCAAGTGCGTTCATGACGTACCCCCAAACCAGTAGACAGCCTGTTGGGCGAAATCGCCCCCTTGGGCCAAGAAGCGCGGTTGATAGGGCTTCCTCTTACGTGTTGCAAGACAATTCGTGCGACACGCCAGTTACATTTTTATGTTAGCGCGTTTGACTTGGCCTTGCACTTTTCTGTGCGACACCATTTCGATACGAAAACTACTTTCATATCTCACGGTGCCTCCGCCCGCCGGCGGAGATCCTCTTCCGGCGATGTTACAAGCAGATTGAACACCCGCTGGCGCTCCGGTGTCATCTTGCGACTTCCCACCCATTCACGCAGCCGGTCCAATGTCCCCCAGTCATTCGCCCGCGCCGCATCCGTCGCCAGCCGCAAAGCCAGTTCCTGCTGGGAGAGAGACAGCACACCCGTCTCAGGCAGGGCGTGAGTGGCCAGACGTCCGACGACAAGCACAGCGTCCGGCCATTTCCGCTGTTCCTCAAGGATGCGCCCGCGCAAATCCAGCGAGGCATCACTCTCATCCTGCGCCAGCATCAGCAAAGCCTGATCGCGGTTTCCCTCCCGCAGGAGCAAGCCCGCGGCAATGACCCGACGTTTTGACGCGACATCCCCATCCACGGACGTATCGGCCGTTTCATCCAGAGCACGCCGCGCCTGCCCCAGACGCTGAGCCGCTATATCGGCCTGCGCGAGTTCCCCCCCCCATGCAGCCCGGCGTGTTTCATCTGGCGCCAGCGGCAGCGCCCGCTCAAACGCCGTAGCCGCTTTTCCCGGCAGACCGATGGCCATCAGTTTCTGCCCCAAACCGGCAAGAATCCGACCCTTGGCGGGACCGTCAGGAATCTGATCGACGTGGCTCTGGATCATCGCCACAGTGTCGATCGTATCCGCACCGCTGTGTTCATCCGCACTGCTCTCGGCCAGATGGATGAGAATCTCTTCCACCTTCGGCGTAAGGCTCACCCGTTCTTCGGGGAAAAGTTCCACAGACTTGTCGAGCGCCACAAGCGCACGAGGCCATTCCCCTGCCTGCATGAGCGCATCGATCAAGCCGTGTCGCACGTCTTTTTCGCGACCGGCCTGACGTGCTGCAAAGAGTAGCCGATCATAGGCCGTGGCGGCCTCAGCCGGACGAATCCGTTTCATAGCCAGCTTCAGGGCAATGGCTTCTTCATTGCCCCGTTCCGACACAACGGGGTCCTTGGACGCAGCCAGATGGCTGAACATGCCCAAGGCTTTCTCCTGATCACCGTTACGCAACGTCAGAAGAGCCTGAGTCAGGTCGTCCAGAGGTGGGGTGTCCTGTTGCGTCAGAACCGTCCGGTCCTCATCAGACCCATACTGCGCGATGTAATGCGCGATCTCCGGCGCAAGTTTCTGACGCAAAGGCTCGGGGTAATCCCGCAGTTGCAGATATCCCTCAGCCAGCAGGGACGCTGCGCGTTTCGGATTGCCACCACTGCGCGCCATGTAGAGGCCACGCCACAACACGCCATCCGCTCCCGCTTCAGGACTCTCCAGCGCCCCCGCACCCGCCGTATTGCCCGCCAGCAATTCAGATGCTGCCTGAAGGAAGGCAACATTGGGCAGCGAGGCCAGATCCGGACGGTCCTGAATGGCGGTCGCCAGAATGGCCCGCGCTCCGGGTGCATCTCCCATGGCAAAGGCTGCACGCGCCGCCGCCAGTCGCGCCTCGTCACGTTGGGGCGGGGGCAACATGGCCGCCCGTGTCCACAGACGACGATAATCCTCCCGCAGCATGGGAGAAGGGAGCGCCCTCAACCCAAGCCATGCCCAGTCAACCCGGTCATCCGCCACACGGCCAGATGCCCCACCGGCCAAGGGAATCCCGTTTTTTCCAAGAATATCGAGAAAGGGGCCACCATCACCGTTCCGCACTTCGACCTGATCGGATTCGACGGCAAAAACCAGTCCCTGCAGAGAGGGGCGGAGTTCATAGCCAACATGATGCCGGGTCAGCACGGGACCGGGCACTTCCGCCGATGAAGGAGCCACCAGCAGACGCGCACCCGACGCGGGGTCCGCAATCTCGATCACCCGCCCCGCACCCGGCAGAGGGTAAAGCAGACCACCATCGCGCTGTTCTGGGGAAATGGACGACCGATGTGCCCCTTCATCCTGCGGATGCACAAGCGACAGAATCCATCCGCCCGTCTGTTTGTGCAAACTCAGTTCACGGGACTGATCGAAATGAATCGAAACCACCGTGGTATTGCCCATCGTCTGCACGCTGGCATGCGAGAATGGGCCTGTGTCCTTCAGAGCACTGGCATCCATGGGCACCGCACGATCCGCGACAAGAAGAAAATCGTTCCCACTCCAAAATCCCGCCACAGCGGTGCTATCTCCGAACGGGAGAAATATCCGTTCCACGGCAGCCTGCCCGGTGGAATCGCTCCTTTGATCGGAAGCGGAAGAACCTGCTGGTGACGCACCTGCGGTCGGGGCTGCACTCGTCTTGTCCGGTGCAGCCGGCACTGGCGTTGTCACGACATCCTGGCTGTCTGGCTGCTGACCGATTCGTTGGGCCTGCCATTCCGCCGGCAACGCGCTGGCACCTTTTACCTGTGCGTTCGATGTCGCCTCAGGGACCACGGAGGTCTTCTTTTCACCCGTTACATGACTACGCGAGCTTATCTTGTGGGCGCGAGACGTTACAGCAGGGGCAGTCATGCTTTTCGCGACGATCGAAGACGGAACGTCGCCACCCGTTTTTACGGGATTAGCCTGAGACCCCACGCCTTCGGCAAAGGCCACGCCAGGAACACTCAGACATGTTGCAAGACATAACGTCAGAGAAAAACCTGTTCGCACCCACACACCCCAATTCCGGCCCTGCGCCATCATGTATTCACACCGGCCCCATTACCGGGCACTTCCCGGCCCGTCGGGCGGCCTATTGGATTTAACCATTTGTTTCCACACGCGCTACAACCGGCTTGCGAGGAAGTCCCGCGAGCAACTGGGTCGTCACGGTCGCACGCTCGGGAGACATGCTGGCAAGAATTGCCGAAGCCTTGCGCGGATTCATGCGCCCCATGACGGGAACAAGCACACGCGGATCGAGCACATTGAAAATGGAAGCTGCGTCGCGTGGCGCCATGGCCTCATAAATCTTCACCAGCCTGTCGAGATCCGCATCCCCAAGTTGCTGGAGGCGCTTGGTTTCCCCCGCCCGGGATGTCTGTTCCTGCGTATATTTTTGCATTCGAGCATCAAGGATCGCCTGTGACGCATCGATTGCCTTTTTCAAATCGGTCAGACGTTGGGATTCCTGATCGAGTTCTTTCGTGCGTCCGGCAAGATCAGTCAGTATTTCATTGCGCGCGGAATCCGAACGATGATCCACATCGAGGTCAGGCCGGTTTTCCTGTCCGATACAAGGCTTATCCCCACAAGGAGAAGACGGAGTAGCCGCAACCTTCCCATCGCCGGCTTTGGCCCCTGCCGGGGACTGGACAACAGGCGTTGAACCGTCCGCTGTCTGAACCGGGACATTTGCTTCCTGCGGGGCTCCCGTCGCTGTCGATGATACCTTGGCCGCCTGTTTTGCCGTCATTTCCGGCGTGTTCGCGAACAGCAATGAACTGCTCAGAAGATAAATCTTGAGTGTCAGCAAACCGCCCATGAGACAGGAGGAAAGCTGGAAAAGACGGGAAAACGGCAGTTTCGGCATGGTCCTCAGCTCATACGCAGTGCGCGGATCAAATCCTGTTCCGCTGCCGTTTTCTGACGCGCACGCGTTTCATAGGGGCGGCTTCCCCCGTTCGGCGGACTGGCGGGAAGAGACGCAAGCGGATTGCGCACGTCCTCTACCTCCACAGGCATTTCGTCATTCACAGCCTTGTCCCCAACGACGGCAGCGAAGGGTGTCTGTTTCTCCGGCATTGCGCGATTACCTTGCCGCAACAAGCCTTCCAGACGCTCAGCCATGGCATCCGCCCGCTCAGAAAGCGCCTCAAGCTCATGCTTCAACATTTTCGACTGATCGATCATGCGCCCGAGACTCCGGCCGCTCACATCCGCCGCCGCCTGGAGCTTCTCCACACCATCTTCCGCCCGCCGCCCGCTTTCATCCAGCCGCGCCACCAGATCAGCCAACTCACGGCGATCACGACGCAGAACGGCAAGGGCACGTCCCAAGTGGATGCTATACACAATGCCCATCAGGAGAAGCGCACAAAGGAGTATTTCTATTGAATACTGGAATGTAGTCATGAATTTATCTCCAATACTCAGTTATACAATGTATCAGGGGAATCGAGGCTCTCGCGCGCTGTCAAGAAATCCTCCTCGACACGTACGGCCATCTGTTCCTTCTTGCGCCCAAGCTTGCCGCTGAAAAGCGGTACGGAACCACATCGCAGCATTACCGGTTGTCCGACTTCCTGTTCGAACGGCAGAACCATCCCCGGCTTGAGGTCCGACACCGACAGAAACGACATCTTCTGTTCAGCAAGCACGACCTCGACAACCACATCGGTATCCTGAAGATGCTCGGTCAGGTTCGTCTCCCAGATCGAATCGCGTCCGAATTTCTCCCCCATGAACTGCTGAACCAGAAGATCCCGCACGGGTTCGAGCGTGGCATAGGGCAGCAGCACATCGATATGGCCGCCGCGATCATCCATCTCCACCCTCATGCGCGCTAGAAAAACCGCATTGGAGGAACGACAGATCGTGGCGAAACGGGAGCTGATTTCCAGTCGCTCGAAATGGAAATTGACTGCACAGATCGGATCGAAGCCCGTGGTCAGATCCGCAAGGACCAACCGCACCATCTTTTCGATCAAAGCGCGCTCGATGGTCGTGTGCGCCCGTCCTTCCACGTTGAGCGTGCGAGGGTTCCGGGCACCGCCAAGAAGGACATCGACCATTGAATAGGTCAGTGCGGAATCGATCACCATCAGGCCGTAATTTTCCCACTCTTCGGCCTTGAAAACCGCGAAGACGCAGGAAGGGGGTACCGAGTTCAGATAGTCTCCGAACCGCATGGAACTGATGCCATCGAGCGTCACATCCACGTTGTCGTTCGTGAAGCTGCGCAACGACGTGGAAACAATGCGCATGAGTCGGTCGAAGACGATTTCCAGCATGGGAAACCGCTCATACGTCACCACACCGGAGCCGATGATACGCTCCAGCCCGCTGGCCTTGCCCTCGGCCTCATCGGGCACATAGGCATGCCCCATCAGGCTGTCGATTTCGGCCTGATCCAGAAGACGATCATCTTCGCCGTCCATGCCGCCCGCAGCACCGTCCGGAAACGGCGTCCGATCGTTCAGGGACGCCGTGGGAGCGGGACGTGGGATGGATGAATTCACTGCGTCCTGCCTATCGCTCATTGGATCAGGAATTCCGTGAACAGAAGATCTCGTACTTCAATGGGGGCCAGTTGCACGACAAGACGCGCCAGAAGGGCTTCACGAAGGCGATAGATGCCGTTGCCACCCAGATCGCTCTGGGTGCTCTCGTGCAGATAGGTCTGAAAGACATTCTGGATTTCGGGCATCAACGCGTCCACCGCATCGCGGGTCGTGCCACGCACCTGTAGCTTGGCGGAAATCTTCACGAAAACCGGCCGCCCCGTGGAACTGTCCAGATTCGAGATGACCGTCGGAATATCGACGAGAAAAGGCTCCTGCTGGACCACTGCCTGAGGCGGCGTTTTTTCCGGTTTGGCGGCCGAGTGCTGGCGATAAAACCAGCCACCCCCACCCAGAAGAGCCACAGCCACCGCAGCGCCTGCGATCAGCACCAGCTTCTTTTTCTTTTTGGGCGGAGGCGCCACAGCGCCTTCCGTTTCCTCTTCTTCCGCCATCCGTTCCCCGAAACCGCGTGACTGGTTGCATCGCGGCGACCTCCCATCCCACCTTTGGTGAGGGACGAATCAGAGACAGCCGCTCGCAGTTCCGAGAGGTAAATCCGGACGCTTAAGAATCATCTAATTTTGCAGGGGAACCCCACCGAGGGGAAAGATTTTCATCAGGAATGATGGTGAGCCGGGTGGGATTCGAACCCACGACCATTCGATTAAAAGTCGAATGCTCTACCGACTGAGCTACCGGCTCGCCACGCGCCACCGGGTAAAGGCGACCGCCAACTCTGTCAACAGTCGCCTTGCAAAAATGGTCAGTCTTCGACGGAAGCCGGACGCATTTTTACGATACGGTCCGGATCGGTGACCATGCCGCTCATGCCCGAGCCACGCTTTACGCCATCGATCAGTTCCATGCCTTCGATCACCTGACCGACAATGGTGTACTGACCGTCCAGATGGGGAGCCGGCTCAAACATGATGAAGAACTGGCTGTTCGCGCTGTCGGGATTCATCGTGCGCGCCATGCCCACGGTGCCACGCTCGAACTTCGCCGCCTTGGTGAACTCGGCCTTCAGATCGGGAAGCTTGCTGCCGCCCGTGCCGGTGCCGGTCGGATCGCCGCCCTGTGCCATGAAGCCCTCGATCACGCGATGAAACGGCGTGTTGTCGTAAAAGCCCTCAGCCGACAGGGAGCGCAGGCGCTCGGAGGCCAGCGGTGCGATGTCCGGGCGAAGCTGGATCACCACGCGGCCTTTTGCCAGATCCATGTTCAGGAGGTCGTTCTTGTCGATATCGGCCATCTGCCTGTCCAATCACGTTCTGAAAATCCGGCATCCGTCCACGGACACCGTTCCGAACGCAAGGCTTAGGCCACCTCGCCACAAACCGCAAAGACCCGCCTCTAGGCGCGCTCCAGTGCCGTCACCACACGCCGCGCGGCACCCGGCGGCGTAAACTCCGAAATATCGCCACCATAGGAAGCAATCTCACGCACCATGCGCGACGAGACGAACTGCGTGCGCTCGGACGCCATCAGGAAAATCGTCTCGATCTCGGGGGCCAGCTTGCGATTGGCGCCTTGCATCTGCGCCTCATAGTCGAAGTCCACCAACAGACGCAGACCTCGCACGATGATCGTGGCTCCTGTACGTCGCACCGCATCCACCAGAAGCTCGTTGAACGAGATCACCTTGATCTCGGCCCCCGTCCGTGTCTCCAGTCCCGGCACTTCCTCGCACAGGGAATCCACCCGCGCTTCAACCGGGAGAAGCGGGCTTTTGCCTGCGTTCACCGCCACCCCGATCACCAGACGATCCACCAGTCGGGCCGCACGCTCAATGATGTCCATGTGACCGAACGTCACCGGATCGAACGTGCCCGGATAGAACCCGATCCGTCGGGTGATCTCAGCTTTCATCGCCCCCGCTTTCCCCGTCCGGACCAGCCTCTTCCTCATCGGACGAGTCGTCCTCCAGAACAGGGAACACGCTGGTCACAGCCTCTGTCTCGTTCAGACGCAACAGCGTAACGCCGCTGGCCTGACGCGACATGACGCGCACCTGATCGACCGGAACGCGAATCAAACGTCCGGCATCGGTCACCAGCATCACATCCGTTCCCGCCAGCACCGGAAGCGTCGCCACCACGGCAGACCCGCGCTTGCTGCCCGAGAGCGTCATATTGGAGATACCCTGACCACCGCGCCCGCTCACGCGATAGTCATAGGCGGAAGACCGGCGACCAAAGCCGCCATCGCTCACGGTGAGCAGGATTTCCTCGGCCGCTTCCAGCTCCGCAAAGCGCTCGGGCGTAAGCGCGGAACCCTCTTCGAGAACGACCTCTTCGGCCTCGACGCCCACTTCCTCGGCATCCGCCTCATCCGCTGCGTTTTCAGCCCGGCGCTTGGCGTTGGCCGCACGCAGATAGAGCGTACGTTCCTCCACCGTGGCCTCCACATGATTGAGTACGCACAGGCTCACCACCTGATCGCCCTCTGCCAGACGGATGCCGCGCACACCGGTCGAACCACGGCCCGCGAACACACGCAACGTGTCGTCCGTGATCTGGAAACGGATACAACGCGCCTTTCGCGTGGCAAGGAACACATCCTGTCCTTCACGGCACGTCGCGACACCGATCAACCGATCACCTTCGTCCAGTTTCATGGCAATAAGGCCGGAGGACCGGATGTTCTGGAAATCGCTCAGACGGTTACGCCGCACACCGCCGCTGGCGGTCGCGAAGACAAGGTGCAGGGAATCCCACAATTCCTCATCCTGCGGCAGCGGCAGCACCGCCGTGATCTCGTCCGAACCCAGATCGGGCAGCAGATTGACGAGCGCGCGTCCCTTCGCGGTCGGGCTGGCTTCCGGCAGACGCCACACCTTTTCACGGTAAGCCTTGCCGCCCGAGGAGAAGAACAGCACCCATTGATGCGTGTGCGCATTGAAGGAGCGCACCACTACGTCGTCACCACGACGCCCCGCCGCCGTGCGACCACGGCCACCACGGTTCTGGGCGCGGAACACTTCCAGCGGTGTGCGTTTGATAAAGCCGTCACGCGTGATGGTCACGACCATCAGCCCCGGCTCAATCAGGCTTTCGTCGTCCTGATCGCCAGCATAGTCAGCGATGTCCGTCATGCGCGGCGTGGCAACCTCAGCGCGGGCCGCCAGCAATTCGTCGCGCATCACTTCCATACGGCGGGGACGGCTGCCGATGATCTCCAGAAGCTCGTTGATCTTCTGCGCCACCTCGTTCAGCTCGTTCTGGATCTTCTCGCGTTCCAGACCGGTCAGGCGCTGGAGCCGCAGTTCCAGAATACCGCGCGCCTGCGCTTCCGTGAGGCGCACTTTGCCATCGACGACGACATTGCCTTCGTCATGGATCAGAGCCAGCAACGGCGCGACCTCGGCGGCGTCCCACTGCGCGGCCATCAGTTCCTCACGCGCCGTCGCGGCGTCGGGCGCCGCACGGATGATGCGGATCACCTCATCGATATTGGCCACCGCGATGACGAGACCGACGAGGATATGCCCACGATCGCGTGCCTTACCCAGATCGAAACGGGCGCGACGCAGGATCACTTCCTCACGGAACGCGATGAAGGCTGAGAGAACCTCCATCAGTCCCATCAGCTTGGGCTGACCGCCATTGAGCGCCAGCATATTCACGCCGAACGAGGTCTGAAGCTGTGTGAAGCGGTAGAGCTGGTTCAACACCACTTCCGGCGTCGCATCGCGCTTGAGTTCGATCACCACACGCATGCCCGAGCGATCGGACTCGTCACGGATGTCCGCGATCCCCTCGATATGCCGGTCGCTGTTCTTGTCGCGCACCAGTTCGGCAATCTTCTCCTGAAGCGTTGCCTTGTTCACCTGATAGGGAATCTCAGTAATGATAATGGCGCGGCGGTCCTTACGGACCTCCTCGATCTCGGCTTTCGCACGCACCAACACGGAGCCGCGCCCGGTGGCAAACGCGCTGCGGATGCCCGAACGCCCAAGGATCGTGCCGCCCGTGGGGAAGTCCGGCCCCGGCATGATCTCCATCACCTCTTCAAGGGTGATGTCGGGATTGGCGATCATCGCCAGCGTGGCGTCGATGACCTCCCCCGGATTATGCGTGGGGATGTTGGTCGCCATACCCACCGCGATACCGGTGGCACCATTGACCAGAAGATTGGGGAACGAAGCCGGAAGAACCGTCGGTTCCTGCTCGCTCTCATCGTAGTTGGGCTGAAAGTCCACAGTGTCGCGGTCGATGTCGTCCAGAAGGAACGACGCCGCCTTGGCCAGACGCGCCTCGGTGTAACGCATGGCCGCCGGACTATCGCCGTCCACGGAGCCGAAATTACCCTGCCCGTCGATCAGCTTGACGCGCATCGACCAGCTCTGCGCCATGCGCACCATGGCGTCATAAATCGAAGAGTCCCCGTGCGGGTGATATTTACCCATCACGTCACCGACCGCGCGGGCCGATTTGCGATAAGGCTTGTCCGCTGTGAACCCGCTCTCGCGCATGGCGTAAAGAATACGGCGATGCACCGGCTTGAGACCGTCGCGCACGTCCGGTAGGGCGCGGCTGACGATCACCGACATCGCATAGGCGAGGTAGGAGGAGCGCATTTCCTCCTCAATGGCGACCGGAACGGAAAGGTCGGAGGGCGGCGCGGTCAGGTCAGGGTTCTCGGTCAAGGCTCTTCCGTCATCTCACGGTCAGGTGGCGCGCAATCGGGCCACGTGACACGGTCAGCGCATAAGGGGTCTCAGGTTAGCACATGCGTTCCGTAACCGTAAGGCGCACCCATGCCGCCCTTCTGATCCCGCCGTCATCGCAAACCATAGAGGGTGTGGCATTGCGCGGTCACACACACATTTCTACAAAAGACTTTCATTTGCTTGCATGAGGACGACAAGCCATGCAGCTTGGTTCCTCCTCTTCCCCTGTCACAAGAGCCCTGTCTGGCTGATGCCCATTTCTTCTGCTTCCGCTCTCTCCCAGCGCCCCCGCTCCGCGCCTGAACCCGCCCCGCCCACCCGGCGTGAGGCGAAGCGTGAACAGACCCGTGAGGCCCTGATCGAGGCGGCCATGCGCCTGCTGTCCGAAAAGGGCTTCGATGAGACGACGGTAGACGAGATCGCGGCGGCGGCTGGCATTTCACGGCGCACGCTGTTCCGGCACTTTCCCACCAAAGCCGATCTCGTCACCGCCTGGACGTGGCAGATGACCGACGTACTGACCGAAACGGTCAATTCCTGTCCGCTCCATTTCTCGCTTCAGGAGATGGTGTCCGTCGCGTTAGAAGCCGTGGTGCCGCACATGGCGCCCACCAAGAAAGAAGCCTTCGCATTCGTCTGCCTGATCGAACGCACGCCAGCGTTGCTCTCCGTCAGCCTTCAGAAATACGCCAAGTGGGAAGACAGTCTCGCAGAGGCATTGGAACGTCGCCTCCCACCCACCACGGACGGCACGCTCGCTGCCCGCGTAACGGCACGCTCCGCCATTGCGGCCTTTCGCACGGCAGTTGACGAATGGATTCGGGTAAAAGGACGAGCTGGCCTTGTTCCACTGCTGCGGCGCGTCCTGAGTTTGCAGGCCGCGTGTTTTCAACCTCAGCACTCAGACTGATGCAGAAGGGGGCATAAACCCCTAAAAATAGGACATGTCCCGCTCACCTGAACATAAGGCAAGCGGGACAACGCTTGTTCAGTCCAGCCGCACTGATGGAGATGGACGCACGATGGTATCGAGGCCATCGGCCAGGCAGGACAGGAGCCCGCGCACGACACCGAACAGTTCCACCTGATGCTGACGATAAAGCATGAGATGCCCAAGTCGTGCCGATAGTCCACGCAGGAAACCACCGCCGAAGACCGTGCCGCCGGGCAACGTGCCCCAGCCGTTGTAATCGCCAAGCGCCACGATCGCGCCCTTGTTGCGGAACACACAGGGCGGGATCTCTCCACCGCCACGCACCCATGCCGGAAGCTGGGCGGCAAGATGATGCGCCTGCTGACGCGCCACCTGCGCTGTCGGCGGCAGTGGGCCATCCTGAATGAACGAACAATCTCCCATGGCGAAGATGTGCGGATCGTCCACTGACTGAAGATTCGGCTTGACGATGATCTGACCGGACCGACTGAGCGACAGACCGCCGAATCCGCGCGTGACGGTCGGTGCCTTCACACCTGCCGCCCATACACGCAGTTTGGCGGGAATATGGCTGCCGTCCTTCAAGCTGAAACCGCGTTCATCGGCCCCCGAGACCATCGCGGAGGTCTTCACTTCCACGCCGATCCGCTCCAGTTCCTTCTGCGCCGCTGCCGACACAGCTTCGGGGAAGGCCGGCAGAATGCGCGGACCCGCTTCCAGCAGGGTGATCTTAAGGGTGGGCGGCTTCTGGCTGAAGGAATGCAGCCCTACAAGCTCAAGCGCCTTGTGAAGTTCGGCAGCCAACTGCGTGCCGGTCGCCCCACCGCCGACAATGGCGATGTCGAGTTCGCTGTCATCGGCGAAGGCGCGCAGCAGTTCGAGGCGGAACTTCTCGTTGAATCCGTTGGCCTCGACCAGATTGTCGATAAAGAGGCAGTTCTCGGCCACGCCGGGAGTGCCGAAATCGTTGGCGCAACTGCCGATGGACAGGACCAGCGCATCGTAATTTACGGTACGGCCTTCCAGAACGACCTCGCCTTCCGACGACCGGACAGGGCCGAGCATGACCTCGCGCTTGTCGCGATCAAGCCCCACCACTTCACCCGGCCAGAACTCGAAACCATGACGGCTTGCCTGTGCCATGAAGCTGATGCGGTCATTCTCATTCTGGGCGGTGCCGGCCGCAAAGCAATGCAGCATCGGCTTCCAGACATGCGAGAAACTTTTGTCGATCAGCGTAATACGCGCCTGACCCTGCCGCCCGAAGGCCTTGCCAAGCCGGGTGGCGAGAGCAAGGCCTGCGACGCCGCCGCCAACAATCAGGATTTCGGTTCTTGCAGGCATGGCGATGTCTTTAGTCCTTCGTAAGAAACGTCGTGTCAGAGCGGACGGGGTGCATGCACCCCGCCCTGATGTGGCTCAGAAGAATCCGAGCTTCTTTTCGCTGTAGCTTACCAGCATGTTCTTGGTCTGCTGATAATGCTCAAGCACCATCTTGTGAGTTTCACGGCCGATGCCCGACTTCTTGTAGCCGCCGAAGGCCGCGCCAGCCGGATAGACATGGTAGCAGTTCACCCATACGCGACCGGCTTCCAGTCCCTGAGCCGTGCGGAAGCAGGTGTTGCCGTTACGCGACCACACGCCCGATCCCAGACCGAACTCGGTATCGTTGGCCAGAGCCAGCGCTTCCGCTTCGTCCTTGAAGGTGGTGACCGTCAGAACCGGACCGAAAATCTCTTCCCGGAAGATACGCATGTTGCGGTCGCCGCGGAAGACGGTCGGCTGCACGTAGAAACCGTCCTTGAACGCATTCCCAAGATCGGGACGCGCACCACCGGACAGAAGCTGGGCGTGATCCTGATTCTTGCCGATGTCGATGTATTCCAGAATCTTGTTCTGCTGCATGAGCGAGTTCTGCGCGCCCATCATCGTCTGCGGATCGAGCGGGTTGCCCTGCTTGATGGCTTTCACGCGCGGAAGGACACGCTCCATGAACTTCTCATAGATCGATTCCTGCACCAGCGCGCGGCTCGGACATGAACAGATCTGACCCTGATTGAGGGCGAACAGCGTGAAGCCTTCCAGCACCTTGTCGAGGTAATCGTCGTCGTGATCCATCACGTCAGCGAAGAAGATGTTGGGGGACTTGCCGCCCAGTTCCAGCGTAGCCGGGATCAGGTTTTCGGCAGCGGCGTGGTAGATCATCTTGCCGGTCGGTGTGGAACCGGTGAAGGCCACCTTGGCGATGCGCGGGCTGGTGGAAAGCGCCGCACCCACGTCACGGCCGAGACCATTGACGATGTTGAGCGTGCCGGGTGGCAGCAGATCACCGATCAGTTCCATCAGCACCAGAATGCTGGCGGGCGTCGTCTCGGCGGGCTTCATGACGATGCAGTTGCCTGCGGCCAGAGCCGGAGCCAGCTTCCATGACGCCATCAGCAGCGGGAAATTCCACGGGATGATCTGCCCGACCACACCAAGCGGCTCATGGAAATGATACGCCATGGTCTCACCGTTAATCTCGGTGATGCCACCTTCCTGAGCACGGATGCAGCCCGCGAAGTAACGGAAATGATCGACGGCCAGAGGAATGTCGGCGTTCAGCGTCTCACGGATCGGCTTGCCGTTGTCCCATGTTTCCGCCCGGGCGAGGAGGTCGAGATTGGCCTCCATGCGATCAGCGATCTTGAGCAGGATGTTCGAGCGTTCGGCGATGGATGTATGAGCCCAGCTCTTGAACACCTTGTGGGCAGCATCGAGCGCAAGCTCCACGTCTTCGGCTGTGGACTGCGGCACTTCACACAGCGTGCGACCGTCCACAGGCGAGATGTCTTTCATATAGGCGCCCTTCACCGGCGCCTTCCATTCGCCGCCGATGAAGTTTTCGTAGCGAGACTTGAACGGGGGTTCCTGAGAGATGGTCATGAGCTGACTCCGTCATTACCGGACGTGGAGAAAAAGGAGAAACCGGCCCATGCCGTCCGCCGTTTCCACGCCATCTATATTCATGTGGATATAGATGAGTCCGCGCCATCTCAATTGATTCCGAGTTCACGTAATCGTGAGAGATGGCACTTAGTGCCACTTAAAAATATATTTATTTATTTAAAATCAAACAGTTAGAAAACGCACAAAAATACATCATGTTTATGAATCGCATAACCACCCCTCCCGTGTCGCCGATTCAACCGCCCCCGCAGGTGGGTGCGATCTTTTTTGAATCATTGTTTCTTTTTTGGCCCATGCTATCCCTCCGTCCGAAGAATTGAGGACAGCATGAAACGGAAAAGCTGGTTTTCTCTGGGTTTTCCCGACACTCCCACAGAAGAAGATGCCCTTCACACACCTGCACCGACCGATCCCCTGCTCGCACGCTGTTATCA
The DNA here is from genome assembly GCF_011516945.1 of Acetobacter estunensis. GTDB lineage: Bacteria > Pseudomonadota > Alphaproteobacteria > Acetobacterales > Acetobacteraceae > Acetobacter > Acetobacter estunensis. Next base: position 234,229 of record NZ_WOTH01000001.1, on the reverse strand, counting down.
GAAGGGACGCGAAGCGGCGGAAGTAGGGCAGGAAGAAACGTCCTGCCCTTTCAGAGAGAAAGATCAGCGGGCCGCTTGGGAACTTGGCTACAAGCACTGGGAACTTCTCGACTGGTCTGCCTGGTAAACGGGAGCCGCAACCGCATACTCACGATCCCGTGACACATCCCCGCCGGAATGTTGTCAATCTGTCGTCAAACTTCCGGCTCTAGAACTGTCTTGAGCGATAGGATCGATCCGATCAGGTCGTGTTCGGGCACAGCCCCGTCCCGTGTCGCAGCATGGGCCGGGGCTGTCTCCAATTCTCTCACCTCGATATTCGATTACGGAATACAACCCCGAATAATAGGCGCGCAGGCTGCGTCCTTGCCCTCCCATGTCTGGGCCGGACCCGTGTAGACAAACTGTCTCACCTCCCCATCCCGCACAGTAGCCACCACATGACAGGCCGCCGTTTTATTGAAGCTCAAAGAGATATCCAGCGGTGCAGGCAGCGTCAGGGCGCCCGAAGAGGCACGTTCGATTTTCCAGACCAACACCTCCTGCCCGTCACGGCTCTCCTCCTGATCCGGCACGCCCGCACAAGCCACAAGCTCCGCCCGGGAATGGCCCAGCACAGCTTGCCGTCCACGTTCGGGAAGCGTGGTGCAAGCCGTCAGGCAGCACAGCATCGGAAAGCAGGCACGTAATCTCCTCATTCCCCCTGCTCCCAGATTTTCTCCTCACGCCTGCGCTGCATTCTGACAAAAAATGCCACTAACGCCCCATTGATCAGCGTGGCGCCAAGCGCTCCTGCTCCAACACAGAACGCCCATTCAGGCATGAGCGACCTTTAGGGAACGAGCCATGTACGAGCCGCCAAAACGACGCACCCATGTGTGGACTGAACACGCGACATAGCGCTCCATGTCACGGCGCTGGGCCAGCAATCTTGCAACCCGCTCGCGTTCATCCTCAATCCAGATGCCAAACAGCCCCTGCGCCATGTCCGCCGCATCCGTGGGGTCACGATGCGCATAAGCGCCAACCCACGGAATCTCACGCGACACCAGAACCGGAACACTCGCCGCCATGGCGTCCGCCGCCACAATGTTGAACGTCTCCGTAAACGAAACCTGCATCAGGATGTCGATGTCCTGAAGCACATCGAGGAAATCGGCATGAGGCATCCAGCCATGTTCGACCAGCGTGTGCCGTGAGCGCGCGAACAACTCCCGCAGATTCTTCAGGACCGGCTCGCCCTTGCCTTCCATACGCGTGGCATTGATATGAAATTTCAATGTCACACCGACGGAATCTGCAAACGCCATGGCCGCTATGGCCTGTGTCATATGATTCTTGAGCGGCCGAACCGCACCGAAGCAGCCGATATCCACGACATCCGTCTTACGAACATGCGGAACCATATTCTCCATGGACGGCACAGGATAAACATTCGGGCCATAGGTCACATTGATCGGTGACTGACCGCACGACATGGCCACAGTAGCCATATCCGCCACGGCGCGGGGAGAGTTGCACATCACCTCGATGTCACGCCGCAGATAATCGACTGTCCAGCCGAATGCGATTCCTTCGTTGGCCAGAAAAGGTGTTTCCGAATGATCGCGCACGATCCACTGCACGTCCGGATGCAGTGGACGTAACACATCGAACTTCTCGGGCACGACCCAGAATGCTTCGATCACGACATGCGATGGCCGCCAGGCCGTAACTTCGCGGTCGATGTCATTGTTGTCGTTCACCTCGACAGCTTTCGCGACAATGCCACGCGCGGTGAGCATATCCACCACAAAGCGGACCGAGTTGGACAGGCCGGACTCTTTCGAGCCGTACCCCCAGTTGCCTTCGCGGGACTTGAGAATAAAAAGAATGCGGTTGGACATCGAATTCCGATATTGAAATGAGGGTATCTCGAAAAACGTCCTCAACAGGGCTACGGAGAAACCCGCCGCCCTGCCGGACGCAACCACGATCACGCCCGATGGCTCTCCACCCCGCCACAACCGCGCACGCCGCCCTTCCCTCACGCACAACGTGACGGACAGGCTGAAACGCACCGCAATCCCGGTGCGATGAAGAAATGATCACACAGGAAAATAAGCGTCTCCGTACAAAACGGCGCCAGTTTCCGCACGGAACGCCATGACAACTCCGCAACTCCCACCGTCATGGGTCGTTGTTGGCCTCATTCATTACGGAGAACCCATATGCGCCTACGTTCCTCACTTATGGCCCTACTGGTCGCAACGATCGCCTGCACCAGCCTGACCGCCTGCAAGCCGCACAAGCGGACCTTCGGTGAAAAGGTGCAGGACACGCTCGACCCGCCCAAAGGCCCCGTCGAGAAATTCGGTCGTTCGGTTGATCGGGCGACCGAGAGCAACAACTGACAGAGGAGAAAGCGTCAGGAGGCCGCTCAGGCCCCTGATGTCTCGCGCATTTTCCTCTCGCTCAAACCCGTCGCCCTTGGCTTATGCCCGACGGCAAGGGTATAAACCGCTCCCAACACGGGAAAGCCTGCCTTCCCATGATCGCCTATCTCACTCAGGAGCACCGGAATGTCCGACCGCCCGCGTTTCTTCGATGATCTCGCCGGCGTTGCCGGCGGCGCTTTCTCCGCTCTCGCAGGCGTGAAGGAAGAGATCAACACACTCGTGCGCTCCCGCGTGGACGAGGTGCTCGGTCAGTTGCAGGTCGTCCGCCGCGAGGAATTCGAAGTCATTCGCGAACTGGCCGCCAATGCGCGCGCCGCCAGCGAAGATGCCGAACAGCGCATCGGAGCGCTGGAACGCCGGGTGGCGGATCTGGAAGAAGCGCAGACAGCGCCAGCACATGCCACAGGAAAAGCAACGCCGGACTCCGGGGAAGCTACCGGCTGGAGCGGCGACAGCAGCGCGTTTCCCAACTGAATTGACACCGCGGGACAGACAAAAACACGCCGCCCTTGTCTTGCCGTATTTGCCGGGTGTCCATAGGTTTGCGGAAGTGGGGAGCAGCAACCGCTTTCCCACTGATTCGTGGACAAAACCATCGACCCTATCTGCGATGGTTTTCCGGTTTGGGAGGCAAGCATGCCAGCTCTGACGATGACAACCGCCACTCCCAACTCCAACCCGCTCGATCTGATGGAACAGATCGTGTGCAGCTATGAATGGGCGTTCGATCGCCGCAATTCATCCGAAATGGCCGCAGAGGCTCCGGGGAAATGGTGCGACTACGGGCTGTATTTCGCTTGGTCGGCGGAACTCAGCGCCATGCATTTCACCTGCACCTTCGACCTCAAGGTGCCCGAGCCACAACGCAAGGCTCTGTTCGAACTGCTCGCTCTGGCCAATGAGCGGCTGTGGATCGGTCACTTCGCACTGGACGTGGACAGTGGGACGCCGATGTTCCGTCACGCCGTCCTCCTGCGCGGCGCACCCGGCGCGTCGATGGAAAGTCTTGAGGACATGATCGATATCGCCCTGACCGAGTGCGAACGTTTCTACCCGGCATTCCAGTTCGTTCTCTGGGGCGGCAAGCCTCCAGCAGAAGCACTTGAAGCCGCCATGCTGGACTGCGCCGGAGAAGCCTGATGAGTGAGCCCCTTCCGTCCCTACTCCTTGTCGGCTGCGGCCAGATGGGAGGGGCTCTCCTCAACGCCTGGATCGCACATGGGCTGGAACCTTCCGTTGTCATCGACCGGCACCGGGAAGATCTGTCCTCACCCCATCAGGTCGTGCGCGCTCTGACAGATATCCCTGCGGATTTTCATCCTGCGGCCGTCATCCTCGCTGTAAAACCTCAAAAAGCACGGCCCGTTCTGGAAGAACTGGCACGCCTGCGTCCAGACATCGTGACAGATGCCGTGATCGTCTCAGTCATGGCCGGCCTGTCCACCAGCACAATCTCCGCCTTCCTGAAAACGAACGCTCCAACGGCGCGTCCTGCCGTCGTGCGCGCCATGCCCAATACACCCTCCGCCATCGGACGCGGTGCTACAGGGCTGTTCGCCGGAAATGCTGTAACACCTGCGCAGAAAACACTCTGTGACCGCCTCCTCTCGGCTGTCGGCGCGACCGCATGGGTTCATCCGGAAGAACAGATCGATATCGTGACCGCCGTCTCCGGCAGTGGGCCGGCCTACGTCTTCCTTCTTGCGGAGCTTCTGGAAAAGACAGCCGTGAGCATGGGGCTCGCTCCAGACACGGCCCGTCTGCTGGCCCGCAAGACGGTTTCGGGATCGGGCGAACTGCTTGAACGCAGTTCCGAAGACGCCACTGAACTGCGTCGGCGTGTCACGAGCCCCGGCGGCACTACGGCTGCTGCCCTCGCTGTGCTTGACGCACCAGACAACTGCCCCCGCATCCTGCGCGAAGCCTTGGAGGCCAACGTCCTCCGGTCACATGAACTCGCGTCCTGATCCATCGAAAAACCATGAGCCTCCCCTGCATGACCTCGGAAGACAACGACCAGTTCGATTCAGCCCTGCTTGACGCCGCCATGGCGTTGGCCGCCAGCAAGGGATGGGCTTCCCTCACCATGCCCGAGATCGCCCGGCATGCCGGACTGGAGATGGGAGAGGTTCGCCGCCGTTATCCCTTCAAGGCGTCCGTTCTTCTGTTGCTTGGCCGCATGGCGGACCAGTCGGCCCTCATCGATGACGGCTCGCTCGGCACACCGCGTGAAACGCTTTTCGATCTGCTCATGCGACGGATCGACGTTTTTCAGCAATATCGTGCCGGCCTTCTGGCTGTACTCCGGGGGCTGCCGTTCGATCCCCCTCTCCTGCTGCTTCTGGGTGCCGCCACCATGGACAGCATGAAATGGATTGCGGGCGCGGCGGGTATTTCCACGGGTGGCGTTGGTGGACTGCTTCGCGTGCAGGGTGTCGTGGCGCTCTGGACACATACGCTGCGCGCTTGGGAAAAAGACGAGAGCGAAGATCTCGGCACCACCATGGCAGCGTTGGAGCAGGGGCTGGACCGGGCCGAGCGCATGGGCCTGTTCAATGGCGTGGATCACGCGCCGACCGAAGAGCTTCAGTCCGCCTATCCATCAGAGGATGGCGACACGCTTCCTCCCTTGCAGGAAGAACCGGATGCCGATTTCACCGAGAACAACGGATAGAGGGCTCTGACCCTCTTTACGAGCCGGTCGTGTCACAGTAGAAAGCGGGACAGGCGACTGGCCGCGATTGGGGTGTAGCCAAGCGGTAAGGCAGCGGATTTTGATTCCGCCATGCGGAGGTTCGATCCCTCCCACCCCAGCCATTCGATGCAGCGGGCAAAGCCCGCCGCATCAGCAGATGACCTTCAGACAGCCTTCTTCAGATTGGGACTGGCCTTGAACCGGACGGTCTTGCCAGCCTTCACCTTTACGGGCTCGCCTGTGCGAGGATTGAGGGCCTTGCGTGCCTTGGTCTTACGAACCGTGAACGTACCGAACGACGGCAGAGTGAAACCACCTTCGCGCTTCAGTTCCTTCACGATCGCGTCCATCAGATCCGCAGCGGCCTTGTTAGCAGCCACCCCGGTGCAATCAATAGAATCCTGGATGACCGCCGCAATGAAAGCCTTACTCATGGATCTCTCAACTCCTGAAATGTGGGCTGGACCGATTACTATGGACGGCGACTGTCGACAATAGGTCGGCCAATATCGCGGCTTCTAACGTGCCACACCTGAAGAAACCAGAAAAAAAATCCATACCGCGAGAGAAACAGCTTAAACAGGAGGGAAAAACTCTTCAATGCAGCCGAAGTACCACGTCTGTCGGACACATGGAAACATTCCGAAACAGGGATGGAGCCATCTCTCTCCGTTGTGCCTGATGGCATCAGCCTCTTTCCCACGCGCACCTCGGTGCCATCATCGCTCAGTCGCAGATATCATTATTCATACGAACTGATTTTCCACCGCCTGTCATGAGGGCGCATGGGACTTCTGATCGATCATGGCTTCAACAGCATGCCGAATACGGGCAATGGCAGCATTTTTATAAGGATAGATATCCGCCGGATCCCGATCATGTACGATCATGCCGGTCTCAACTTCAAACACAACCAATGTTCCATCCGGCAACACACCAAAGTCCAGCCCGAAATAATCAAGCTGTACGGCACGAGCGATCGCCTTTAGCCCTTCCAGAACACCAAAAGGAAAATACCCCGCCATATCTGTCATGAAACGCGCTTCTTCGGCGCGTCTCTGAGGAAAATTTTCCATCTTCGCGTTGTAATACCAGATCGCCCAGCCATCATGGATGGCCAAATGAACCGGAAAAGGTTCCCCTTCAACAAACACGACTCGATATTTGCGGTACAAACCATCGGAACTGATAAAATCAATGAATTTCGTAACATAGAAAGACGTGCCCGGAGACGCTGAACGAATATAGGTCTCCAGTTCCGCCTTCGTATCGATCCGTGCCAGTCCGTCTCCAGCATGCGAGGCAAGCGGTCTTATCAGAACAGGAAAAGACGGTATCTTGTCACCAAAGGATCGTATCACCGTACATTGCGGCACTAGAACATCCGCAATACCAGCCAGAAGTTGCGGAACGCGGGCACGCCCCACCTGCATAATACGATCATTCCCATTGAGAACAGGTAATCCAGCCTCGTGCGCGATGATCTCCGCTTCCGCGAGGGCCTGTGCCTGCCGTTCGTCCTCCGCAATGGCAATAAACGCGCATTCGGCCTGCACTGCCCTGACGGCTGCAACGAGAACTCCCCGTGCAGCAGGGGCTCCCAACACCCACAGCGTGAAAATCTGGGTGGTATCATCAAGAAGAAACGCAAGTGGCGCATTCGCCTGAAATGTGCCGGGAGCATTCATGACCACAATGCGGCGGCATGCATCGGAAGAGACAGAATCCGGCCTCTGCATCGGGTCGAGTTGCATGGCCTCATCAAGATGACGCAGGGCCGCAGCCGGCTCTCCGCACACCTGACACATCTCCCATAGCCGGTAATGGATCTGGGCACGCTCCGAGGGATCAGAGGCTCTGCCCAGACGTTCGGTCAGAACGGAACGAGCGACAGAGGGATCATTAGCGAATTCGGCGAGGTCAAGCATGTTGCCATGCCTAACGCGCCCTTCTCTAAAGTCAGGTAAAGACCGTCAGGCCTCCTGCTTCCGTATAACCGATTCCAGATAGGCTTTGAGTTCCGCAGCCTGACTTTCAAAAGTCGGCAATTCCTCCCTATGCGGGTTCACATAGGAGGAAAACCGCTCCTTGTTAGTCAGAACACCTTCAATAGCTGTCTGCAAACTCTCAAAGCGACCGTCCAGCGGAATCAGCGTCCCGTTCACGCCGTCCTCGATATCCTCCGCCTGTCCACCCGGCGCCGTGGCAATCACCCATACATTCCGCGAAAGAGCCTCACGCACGGTCAGGCCATAACTCTCCATCCATTGAGACGGAAACAGCAGGACATCAATCGCATTAAAGAAATCATCCCGTGTTTCGTCCGTATAGGCCGGACGGATCACAACCTCCCCCTTCACTCTCCATCCCGACACGTTGACCGAGGAAAATCCGAGATTGAGCGTGTTGTCGATAAGCACCAGTTCCCAGTCGTTTCTTTCAAGCGCCTCGAACGCCTTGCGGATCAGTGAGAACCCCTTGACCTCCGCCGTTCCACTGACAAAACCGAAACGGAGAGGCTTCCCAGCCTTTCGTGGGGTCCGTGCCTTCACAGGCCATGAGAAGCCATTGCGATTCACCTGTATGCGTTCTGGCTCTATACCATTTTCCAGATACAACGCGCGATGGGAGGCACTTGGAGACAGAAGAAGCTGCGCCCTGTACAACGCCCCCTGCATCATATCCTGACGCAGTTGAAGATGATGCGCTCCGGGCACACATCTCTGACACGCCGTCAGATCGATATGTCGCTGGAAACAATAGCGTCCATCGGCTTTCACCATGAACTGACGCTCACACAGCCACCACGCATCATGCAGTGTTATCACATGCGGAATTCCCCTCTCCGCACAGACCTGCAAGATCCCGACACCCAGCCCCTGCACGGAATGGAAGTGCACGACATCCGGCCGAAAGGCATCCAACCATGCTGCGAACTGGGTGCTGCAGCGCGGATTATCCAGTGCGCCAACAGGATCCACGTCCAATGGCAGCGGGAAAGCCATAACGGGCATGCCACGTATTTCATGCCGTATGGGAGCGCCTGCGCGCTCTGGAAAAGAAGGACCGGAGGTGAACACGCCGACATCACACCCCATGGCAGAAAGCCGGGTCGCCATTTCTTCGGCCACCAGCGTCGCACCGCCAAAAGAACGTGGTTCGAAAAACACGTTTACCGACAGAACCCGTAAACCTTGTCGCGCTTGTGGAGCAGGCAAAGGGAAATAACGAGCGACCTGTTCGCGGGCGATAACGTCCGGACGATAATGCGCAAGGACGTCGCGACGTGCGGATTCGCCGACATCCCGACGCAACACCGGATCGCGCGCCAGTGCCAGCACAGCATCCCGCCAAGCCTCCGTGCCTTCAGCGAGAAAACCGTTCTGTCCTTCCACAATCACGCCCCGAAACGCATCGCAGGGTGAACAGACTGACGGAACGCGCAGGATGGAGGCTTCAAGAAACTTGATGTTGCTTTTTGCGTCGTTGAAAATCGTGAGTTCCAGCGGTGTGACCGTCAGATCGGCAGCCGCCAGCATGGCCATGTAGGTGGGATAATCCCGCCCTTCCAAGGTTTCGACGCGACTGCCAAAGCGTAGCAACACGGGCGGCACCGTCAGTTCGCCCACAATCCGCAAACGCAGGCGTGGCTCCGCCTCCATGGCGGCGGCCAGACCTTCGGCGCAGCAAAGAAAATCTCCGTCATGGGTTCGCGTACCCGACCCATAGACAATGACGATATCGTCCGTCGTCTTCTGGTTTTTTTGGGTCAGCCCAGTCAGCGCCGTCTCGGCAGCGGCCAGTGTCTGATCATCGAGTGCATTCTCGATAACACCCACTTCGCCGATACCGATCCGGCTCATGGCCTCACCGAGAACCCGGGTTGAGGCGATCCCACGTCCACACAATTCCAGACATTCTCTGTAGAGAGCCGCCCCCTTCAATAATTCGGCCTGTTCTACGGGCGGCAGGGATAAAAGATTGCTGTTCTGCCGGTAAAGTTCGACATCGAAGATCAGATCATCCACTTCCCACCAAGGGGAAAGACCAAGTCGCCTTGCTTCGTCGATCATCTTGCGGACGTCTGGCACGGCCGGCGTGCGGTAGAAAATGACGTCCGTACACACCTGCAAGCCGGAAAGAACACTCTGGACGTCATGCCAATTCATGACGTCTACCTGCCAACCAAGGCGTTCCAGTTCTTCCTTGCGCTGCCAGACACGGTATTTCGCGCACTGCGGAATGGAGAGCTCCGCAACGATCAGAACCCGGGGCGTGAAATCACGTAGCCGTTCCGAGGAAACAGAGCGACGATAGACCGCTTCTCCGTCCTCGACAGGAGGTGAGACGAGTGTGGAAGAGCGGGCCGTCCGACGCTTTTCCCATTCCCGCGCCACACGACCGCCGACACGCTGCCTCACTTTCCCCCACAGAATCCGGATGCCGTCCTGCTCAGCAATTTCCCGCGCTCTGCGAGCGATCAGCCGTAACGGAACGCCGGACGGCAGCTCCCCATGCGCCAACAGCCATGCTGTCCGCAGCCCCCTCACTACTGGCCCGCGATCCAAACCAAACAGAGTACGCCGAAGCCGACCCGCCTCCCATTCCAGTCCATCCGCTCTCATTCCATGCAAGGCGGAAGTCGCCTTGTACGTTTTCAGAAGCGACTCGGCATTCTCCAGACGCTTTTCCAATGCTTCGAGCTGACGATCTGTCACAGACGTGTCCATTCCCCTGTTTGCTTGCCATCAATCATCTTACGGCAAAAAAAAACCGGGCCGAAGCCCGGTTTCTTACGAAACGTACTGCCGATCTTACCAGATCTGGAAGTCGTTCGAGTTGAGGCTGGTGACATTGTCGAACGTAATGGTCGTGTTGTCAGACAGCTTGATGGTGGTGTTGTTGCCAGACGTCGTCGCGTTGTTCAGCGCATTCGTCAGATCGGACTGCGTATAGTTGAGCAGGCCGACAACATTGCCAGCAGCGGAACCAAAGTCGGTAATGGTGTAGTCGCCACCCGCAATTCCATCACGGAATGCAAAGTAGTTCTTGTCACCGGAACCACCTGTCATCGTGGCGTCACCCACACCTGCAACCAGCGTATCGGAGCCTGTGCCACCGATGAAGGTCTGCGTGCCAGACGTGCCCACAACGTTACCGAAAGCGTGAATGCCGTAAACGGAGTTGGAACCGTCGAGCGTCTCGTTGCCTGCATTGGCCACGAACAGTGTTTCGGCGCTGTTGCTGGTGCCATTGACGATCGCATCCAGACCGCTCGCACCGAAGATCGTGCTGGAAGCCGCCGTGATCGTGCTCTGGCCCGTGCCACCGATAAAGGTGAGGGAACCGGAAACGCTCACATTGGCAATGTCGGAGTTTGCGATCAGCGCGTCGCCACTGGCCGAAATGGTGTCCGAAGACCCACCAAGGATCGTGGAGCTGCCACCATTCAGGTTGATCGAGTCGTTTGCGCCACCACGAACCGTCGAGCCACCGCCAACAGTGATGGCATTGTTGCCACCGGACAGATCGCTGACCTGAGAATCCTTGCCAACCGTAACGAAAGAGCTGCCACCGTACAGGTTGACAGTCTGATCCGGGTTGCAGTCACCACCGAAGATGGTGTCCTGGCCGTACGAATCGACGACGTTCGTGCCCTGACTGATGCTGATGTAGTTATTGCCCGTACCAGCGTTGATCGTGCTGTTACCCGTGCCCGCAATAACCGTATCGTTGCCGGAACCAGCATAGATCGACCAGTTGCCGCCACCCGCAAGCTGATCGCCAAGGAAGCTGTTGTTGCCCGTGCCAGCCACAAAGACACCGTTGGACGAACCGGCCTGGAACTGCACGCCCTGCGTGGTGCCGCCCTCAACGCTCACGAAAGAGGCCGTACCCTTGCTGGCATCAATCTGAACATGCGCGCTAGGAATCTGGTTGGTGCCCGGCAGACCGCCGAACACGATCGCGCCGACATCTCCGGAAACCTGATAGGATCCTGCCGCCGTGATGACGCCATAACCCGAAGCGTTGGACGCAAACTCGGTCGAACCCGGCGTCAGGTTCTGGCCGCTGATCGAACCACCGGCAATGCCGCTGGCCAGCGTATTGCTGAACGACGAGACAAGACCCGCGAGCGTGCCGCTGCCGGCACCATCAACGGTAACGACAACATGTGAACCCGAGGACGCGCCCTGAACGGTAATAATAGGCATTATTCAGTCCCTTGCTTTGTAACCCAGCATGGTCAGTCGCAGCATCACACACGGGCAGACATTTTTCCATGGCCTTTCTACGTTGAAACCTCCGACACACGCAACAGAAAACAAGGCTAGCGGCTCGAAAAAAATACACTGCGAATCGCAGTTTCCTGCGTTTTTTTAACAAATACTTTGTCTATCGCCCATTCGGTTAACCTTTAGCTTTCCATTCCCTCTTGTCGTCGAAGTCACGAGCGCAGACAAACCACAGCAGATCGTCCCCTGCTATATGAGCGACATGTCCGACCTGCCCGTTTCCATCTTCAGCCTGCTCTCATCCCCGGAACTGGACGTTTTTTTCGCGCCCCCGGCTCTCAGAGATGTGCCGCCCGATACTGCGGCCCACATGCCGCTTCTTCTCGGCATACTTATAAGTACGCGGCCCCATTCTCTCGCCCTTGTCGGAGTACCCCCGGCCATTGCCGATTACGTCCGGTCCTTTCTGATCCTGCAGGCCTTCGACACCCGCACGCAGAGCCTGAACGCCTCCGAAGCGCCTGCACGCACCGGCTCCCCACTCGATATTGCGGTGCTCGATCTTACACGCCTGAAACGCGCGGCAGAGACGCTCACCACCCTTCGTCCCTCTCTCGCTCCTGACGCCCTCCTCTTCCTTAATGGTACGGAGACGGACACCGGAGCCGCCGTGTGGAACGCACTTGCCGCGACACATCCCCACTGCCTCTTCCCGGATACCGGCGGTGCTGGAATCGTGGCGCTGGGTGCTATCCCGTGCGGCCTGAACCCTCTTTTCGAGGCACGCACCTCCTCCACGCAGCTTGCCCGCCTGCGGATACGCCTCAGCCGTCTCGGGTCGGCATGGGCCGGTGCCGTCCGGCAGAGCACGTTTGATGCGGAAAGCCTGCATCAGAAAGATTCTCTGGACGCAACGCGCCACGATCTCCTCCAGACCCGGCTGGCGCTGCTGGAAACACGGGAACGCCTGTCCCAAGCCGCCGCCTCCGCAGCAGAAATCGACCAGCAACCCAGCGAACCCCCTGAGGAATCCCAGGCGGTCGCCCCCACCACGGTCGATCCCACATGGATGCAGCAGGCCCGCACACTCATCGAGGAACAAAACAGCCGTCTTGCTACATTGCAGACGGAGATTCAGGCCCTGCAAAGCGCCATACAGGCCCGCTCCGGCCTGTTTCGTGGCCTTTTACGCACGCTGCGCCACCCGAATTTTTCGCCACATATTCCCACCGTCCCCGCCCCATTGGAACTTCCCGCCCTTCCGGAAATCGAAAGCGCCGTCGCTGGCACGCACAACCCCGCGTCGCCGCTTCCGGTTTCCGCTCTCAGGCGTAATGTTCTCTTTGTCAGCGGCGAACCCGCCACTCCCGGCACCCTGTACCGCTGCACGCGCAATGCCGCCGCCTGTGCGCTTGTCGGACACTTTACCCGTGTGCTGGCCTGTGCCGATGTCGGGCCGGCCGATGTGGAATGGGCCGATGTCATCGTGCTGTGGCGGGTGGAATACAGCCCGCATGTGGCCATCCTCATCCGGCTGAGCAAGGAAAAGGGAACAACCGTCATCTTCGATACGGATGATCTGGTTTTCATCCCGGCACTCGCCAGTATCGCAATCATCGACGGCATCCGGACAGTGGACTGCGCAACCGAATCCATCGTCCACATCACTTTCCAAAACATGCGCGCAACGATGGAGCGGGCCGACGCCTGTTTCGCCACCACCGATTTCATGGCGACCGAAATGCGCCGCATCGCCCGGCAGTCGTTCACATTACCCAATATCTATGACGCGGCCTGCCTACGCCGCAGCCGCATGGCCGCGCGCATCCTCGCCTCCGTTCCCGGCGACGGCCTCATTCGCATCGGATACGCATCCGGCACCCGGACCCATCAGCGTGACTTTGCGCTCGTAGCCGAGGTTCTGGCGCGCCTGATGCAAAAGCACTCCGAGGTGCGTCTCGTGCTTTTCCACGAAACCGGCAACAAGCGGCCGGTTCTGCTGATGGACGAATTTCCAGCCCTCCTTCCCGTGGCCGATCAGATCGAATGGCGCGATATGGTGCCCCTCGAACGTCTGCCCGAAGAATTCGCACGCTTCGATATTTCCATCGCTCCCTTGGAACTCGACAACGTGTTCTGTGAGGCCAAGAGCGAAATCAAATATCTCGAAGCCGCCCTCGCAGGTGTGCCGTCCGTGGTTTCCCCGACAGCGCCTTATCGTGACTGCGTCACCGATGGCGTGACCGGCTTCCTTGCCGAAACTCCCACACAATGGGAAGACGCCCTGACCCGTCTTGTCACCGATCCGTCCTTGCGTCGCAGCCTTGCCCGCAACGCTCTCAATCAGGTGCTGTGGACGTTCGGTCCTCAGCGGCAGGCCCTGCTGTTCGAAAGCATCATCATGTCATTCTGCAATGACGCCGCGACAGCCAGAGCGAGCGAGACCCTCATTGCCCGCGGTCGCTATCAGGGCCGTGGCGTGCCGGAAGTTCCGGAGTATGAGACGCTCTTCGCACATGACGCCCTGGAAGCGGCGGATGTAAGCGTCATCATCACGTCTCACAATTATCACGATGTCATTCTCGATGCGCTCGAATCGGTCCGAAGCCAAAGCGTGCAGAAACTCGACCTGATTATCGTCGATGACGCCTCGACCGACGACTCCGTAGCCCTCATCACCCACTGGGCCCAGCAAAACGCTGCCCGCTTCAACCGGCTTCTCGTGCTCGCGCCTCTGGCCAATGTGGGTCTCGGGGGCGCGCGCAACATCGGCGTTTCCGCCAGTGAGACACCGTATTTCCTCTCGCTGGATGCCGATAACCGCCTCCGCGCCGATGCCTGCGAGAAACTTCTTGCCGCCTGCGATCCCTTGACCGCTTACGCCTATCCCACTCTGCGTCAGTTCGGAGCAGCGCACGATCTGATGGGCAATATCCCCAGCCGTCCGCTCCAGCTTCGCAACGGCAACTACATCGACGCCATGGCGCTGGTCGCAAAATGGGCGTGGTCCGCTGCCGGTGGTTATTACGTGAAGCGCGACGCCATGGGATGGGAGGATTACGATCTGTGGTGCACGCTGGCGGAACTGGGCCTCAAGGGCGTGCATGTCTCCGAGCCTGTGGCGGAATACCGCGTACATGGAGAGTCCATGACCAACAGCGTCACGGAGACACACACACACAAAGCCAACGTCGTGACCTATATAAAGGCACGTCATCCATGGCTCGACATGCATCATGAGGCCCGCAGCCGGGGCTGATTTATCTGAAAAAAGCGCGCCTCATCACCGCCAGCCGGTCCCCAAGCCCGCGTGACATACCAGACGGGACCGGCCCGCGTCTGAGATCGCGATCGGCCAGAACCGCCGGGAGCGTGGCCAGCCTCGCCTTGCGACATTCCGCACGCGAAGGCAGAAACGCCCGCCCCTCCTGACGCAGACACGTCACGACGGGAGCGAGCCTCTCCCCCTCCAGAAAGGCCGTACCGTCTGCGTCCCGTGGCAGGCCGGCCTGTTCCAGCGCCTCTTGCGGAAGCGGCATGCGCCCCGCAGCCAGTACGTCCAGCAGATGACGCAGCAATGTGCCCGTTCCGAATGCGGCACCCGCATGAACAATCATGGCCAGCTGGGCGGCGTCCACCACGCCAAGCAATTCCCCAACCATGCGTTGCATCATGCCGGCTCCGTCGAGCATCGCCGTACGCCATGCTACCCAGTCAGGCAGACCGCACAGTTCCGCTTCCCGCGCATCGATCAACCGCAACACGGACTCCGGTGCGATCCGCCCTCCCTCCAGAAGTTCGGCCAGTTCCATAGCCACAGGCATTCGGGATGCCCGCCCCTGAGCCGGTTCCTGCACTACATCGCGCCACCATTGCAGGCGGATCAGCCCGGCCATCGGGCCGGTGACGGACCCCGAAACCGGCAGCACGAGCGCTTTCGACAGTTCCACATTCAGCGCAATCAGCACAAAAGCCGCCTCGCGTATTTCGGGTGGAAGAAACATGGCGCAGAAAAAGCGATCCCGATCACGCAGACGTGCAATCGCTGCACAGGACAGCTCCGCACCCTCGGAGGCATCCTTTTGTCCGTTCATCGCGTTGGACCCTTCATGTCGTGCCTGTGCCTCCGATCACTCAACCGTCCCTTGACGGTCTGGTGGACGGCACATAGCACTTGGGAGCGGCGTCCATACGCCACCTATTCGTGATTGCAATCCAAGGAGACCAGCATCATGGCTTTCGAATTGCCAGCCCTTCCCTTCTCCTACAATGCCCTCGCTTCGCGTGGCATGTGCCAGGAGACTCTGGAACTCCATCACGACAAGCATCATCAGGCCTATGTCACGGCGCTGAACAACTTCGTCGAGGCGAAGCCGGAACTTCAGGGCAAGTCGCTCGATGAAATCATTCTCGCCGTAAAAGGTGATGCGACACAGGCTCCGGTGTTCAACAACGCTGGCCAGCATTGGAACCACATCCTGTTCTGGGAAAATCTCTCCCCCAACGGCGGCGCGATCCCGCCGGCGCTGGAAGCCAAGATCAAGGAAGATCTGGGCAGCGTCGAAAAGTTCAAGGAAGAGTTCAAGAAGGCGGCTGCTTCGCAGTTCGGGTCCGGCTGGGCGTGGCTCGTGCTGGCGCCGAATGGCAAGCTGGCTGTGACCAAGACCGGCAACGGCTCCAACCCGCTGGCCGAAGGTCAGGGCAAGGCGCTGCTGGGCCTCGATGTGTGGGAGCACGCTTACTATCTCGACTTCCGCAACCGTCGCCCGGACTACATCACCAACTACCTCGACAAGCTCGCCAATTACGAGTTTGCCGAGGCTCAGCTTCAGGCCGCCTGAGGCCACACGGGCAACGGGCCGGGGAGCATTTCCCCGGCCCGTTTTTCATTCCACACTCTGCTTTGAAAAACTCAGTCCAGTTTTGCCCATGCGGCCAGCTGATCGACCACGGCCTGCGGCGTCATCTGCCGGGCATGCGCCAAAGCCACCACGCCGTCCCCGTTCAACAGCTTGCCGGAAGGTGAGATGATCAGAACCGTGGGAACGACCGAGACCGTCACACCATATCCTTTTGCGATGCTCATATTGGTCATGAACCGCGACACGTTCACAACCGCCACCTCATAATTCTGCGCCACCCACGCCGCCACCGCCGGCGTGGCCAACACGCCCGAGAGCGCCCAGCAATCGGGGGCCCAGTTGCCGCCAAAATCCAGCAGCACTGGCTTGCCGCTCGTCTTTGCGCGTGTCAGCGCCGCAGCGACGGCGGCGGGAGCCAGTTCGGCTGCCGGATAGGGGACCACAACAGGACGCACAGGTGCCTCTCCGACCTGTGGTGTTGCCGTCACCGTATGGGCAAGGCCGAGAGAACACGGCAGCGCCGTGGAGATGGCACATAGGACGGCAAGGGAAAGATTCTTCAGACGCATCACGATTCCTCCTTGGAGCGGGAAAAACCCGGTGATGTCGTCTTCTTTCTGTCACAACCCACGAGTGCAACACTCAGATGCGGTCAGGAGAATGTTCCGTCTTCGCTCCAAAAGAACGTCACTTCGTGCTTGTTGTGAAACAGATGAACCAGCCGTCCGCCCGGTATCGCAGCGAACGCATCCATGATCGCAAAATCCGTCTCACCCTGAAATTTCACGCTCATGACAATACGCGCTGTCTTTCCGGCTTCGATCCAGCGCCGCGCCAGAGTGAGAAGCCGATCCGGATAAGCGATCACATCTGAAAACAGCCAGTCCACACGGTCTTCTTTCACAGGATCAAGGCCAAAGGCGCTCTCCTGTCGAAACGTAACGCCCGGCATCATGGCCACCTGCGGCGCAAGAACCGCACGGTCCACCGCCATCACCTGCGCGCCCAGTCGGGCAATCGCCCACGTCCAGCCACCCGGCGTCGCCCCCATGTCCAGACAACGCTCTCCCGCAACCGGCCAGCGTCCGATGCGCGTGCAGGCTTCCCAAAGTTTGAGATACGCCCGAGACGGCGGGCCTTCCCGATCTTCCACGAAACGTGGTTCGCCCATCGGAAAAGGACTGGTTTTGGTCTGGGAAAACAGCAGACGGTCCGGAGCCAGCAATGTCCACCCACCCAAAGGACTGGTGGGCGGCATCTGTGGAAAGACCAATGGAGCCGCCTTCACGGGAGGCAGCTTGTCCTTGATGAGCGAGGACCGCCGGAAAAACTCCACCGGCACATCCGACCAGTTCCGCTGCCGGCTTTTCAGCAGGCGCGCCGCCTCCCCGATGGAAGCAATGACCTGAACCTCCGGCGCCGTCCACACATCCAGCGCCCAGACGCTCGCCACCGGAGGGAGCGCGCACAAGGCCAGCCGTCCCCACCATCTTTCCGGTGGTGTGCCCAGCCGTTCCAGTTCCGCGCCCAACACCTCCTCAAATCCGGAAGGAGCCACGTAGACACTGCGAATTAGCGATTCAGTCATGACGCAGAAACGCCACGCCAAGCAACGTCCACGAAGCGATCAGCATCGAACCACCGGTGGGGGCAACGGGCCCAAGATGATGGCCGGAGAAAGCCGTGACATAGAGAGCCAGACAGAAGATCACCATGCCGCACCACAGTCCGCAGCCGGCCAGCGCCGTCAGCCGAGAGGAACGGCGCACCGACACTCCCAGCGCGAGAAGCGCCAGCGCATGCCACATCTGCATCTGCACGGCTTCCTGCACGATCGTGCGGCCCTCAGGCAGACCGAAACGCTCGGACGGCAGATGCGCGGCCACGGCACCCATCGCCACGCCGGTCGCCGCTGCCCAGGCACCGCCCACGCGCCAGAATCGTGCAAGCTCCATTACGTCCTCTCCTCGTCCCCCACATGCCCGGTCATGGGTGTCGATCCCCATGGAGAACAGGCTTCGTGGTCTAGCCGCCCGATACGGAACCGACAAGAAAGCCAAATGTTGTTACGCAATGGCACCTACTCGCCTTTTCCAGCCGGAGTCTCGTCATGAAACCTTCCCATCGCCTCAGCGCCCTCACGATACTCGCCCTTCTCGCGGCCTGCGCCCCCACAACGCCTCCGCCACCTCCCCCTCCGCCAGCCGCTCCCGCACCACTGGCCGCGTCCGATGCGGACTTCGTTCAGCAGGCCGCGCAGCTCAACCTGACCGAAATCGCACTAGGGAAACTTGCGCCCACCAAGGCCGCAAAAAGCACAGTGAAGAACTATGCCCAGCGCCTGATTGCCGCCCATAGCGGTGCACAGGACAAGCTCGCCACCATTGCATCGACTCATGGCGTCACGCTTCCCACCGCACCGGATGCGGACAACCAGCAGACCATCACATCGCTCGGCGGCATGAAACGCGCACGCTTCGATCAGGCCTATCTCGCGGCCACGATCCAAGCACACGAAAACGCCGTAACCTTCGCCGCCACAGAAGCCGCAACCACATCGGATGCAGGCCTGAAAGCCTACGCGCAGGAACTGGAGCAGATGGCGCAGCAGCACCTGACAGCCGCCCGCGCGCTCACACGTCATCCCGGTCATCCGGCAGGCTATGCCGGTGCCCGCCAGTCGCGACATCACTGAACAGAGTGCGGCAAGGTGGGCGGCGGGCGCTTGACAGAACAGGCTCCGAACTGTCCCCTTTTCGAAACGTCCTTGCCCTACCGAAACTGGAGCCCTTTACGCAATGTCCGTCAGAATAGATCGCGTCGTCACACGAGGAGGCGACAAGGGCCAGACGTCACTGGGCGATGGCACACGTCTGCCCAAGAACGCCCCTCATGTGGAAGCCATCGGCGCACTGGACGAGATGAACGCCACTCTTGGCGTTCTGCGCTGCCATGTGCAGGCCGTCGATGCCGTCTTGGCGGAGCGTCTGGCGGACATTCAGAACCTTCTCTTCGATATGGGCGGCGATCTGTGCATGCCTGAAGGCAGCGCTCACGCGAAACGGGTCGAGCCGACTGTCATCGTCACACTGGAAGCCGAAATCGAGCGCCTGAGAGCGCTTCAGTCGCCCCTCACCAGCTTCGTTCTGCCCGGCGGCTCCCTTGCTGCGGCTTGGGCCCATATGGTCCGCACCTCCGTACGACGGGCCGAACGAGCTGT
This sequence comes from Acetobacter estunensis, assembly GCF_011516945.1. GTDB lineage: Bacteria > Pseudomonadota > Alphaproteobacteria > Acetobacterales > Acetobacteraceae > Acetobacter > Acetobacter estunensis. Next base: position 214,778 of record NZ_WOTH01000001.1, on the reverse strand, counting down.
CGTGGCGCTGTCTGCGGACACTCCGATAAACCCAGCGCTCGTGCCCCTGCTGAACCGCCTGTCTGACTATTTTTTCGTGCTGGCGCGTCACCTCAATGCAAACGGGCAGGAAGATGCCGTGTGGCAACCGGGACGTGGGCTGTTTCATCAAGGATAAAGCAGACGAAGAGATCTCATCCGATCCGAATCGCAAGCCGTCGTAAAAAGAAATTGTCAAGCCTTGCTTGAACTCCCTTACCGGTCGTGGTATTGGCACAGCACGACCGGGGTGCCGGAGTTGTCTGACACGTCTTGTGCGGACAAAATCCGCGGGCCAAGCCGCCTATCGTCCGTCCCCCTTCCGAATCGAAAAAAGCGGATTTCCGCACTGTCCGATATGGACCCTCAATCCTGCGTCTTTCCGAGAGCAGGACTTTGAGTGAATACTTGAAAGAAACATCACAGTGGATAGCGGATTGCTGAAAATATCCAACCGGCTTCCCCAAACACATAACGACGACATGTCGGACGCAGGCGCAGAAGAGGCAGCGCTCCGCGCCCTCAATCGCATGGGTTCGCGAAAAGGTGCCGCAAAACCCGCCGCCACCCTGCGACTGTCCTCCAACACGGATAATACAGGCACTGCGCGCAAGCGCCGTTTCGTGCGCGACGGCGATGTGCCGGTGGAACACCACCAACTGGCCCGCACTTCCGCGCGACCGGTTGCAGCCTCCACGGGCGCGGACGAAGTTCGACTGAACAAAGCGCTGGAAAACGAACGGCGCGCTCGTGGCGACGCTGAACGCCAGATCCACGATCTTGAGGTCGCGCAGCGTTCCCTGACCACCCGACTGGGACATGCCGAAGTTCTGATGGCGGAACTCAAGCAGACGCTGGCGGTTCGCGATCAGGAACTGGCCGACCGGACGGCTGAACTCGTTCGGGAACGCGCCACGGTCCAGCAGGCTGCCGAGGAAATTCGTGCGCTGCGCAAGCAGATCCGCAAAAGCTCCGCCCGGAACGAAAGCGCTGGCATCCACGATGACGTGCCCACCGATGAAAACGGTCAGCAGCCCATCAAATGGTGGAAGGACTGATCCATTCCACCAGCGACCACGCTTCGGCATGATCTGAGCCGTGCGCTGATTCAGCGGATCATCGTGGCCTTCTCATGCGCCTGCATGATGGCCACGCTCCTCGTCCCGGGACTGATCTCGGGCTTCCTGCTGCTTTTCCGCAGCACGCTTGAAGCCCTCTTTCTCCCCTTTCGCCTGCTTTTCGGTCTGGCTCTCTGGCTGACGACCGGCAATGACATCGGTAATGCCGTGTCGGAGGTGGGGCGGTCATCCACACAGACCGATCCCTCCTGGGCGCTCCTACACGATTATCTGCCCGCCCTGCTTATCGCAGCCGGACTGCTGCTCTTCATCGTGGCCAGTGGAGCGGGACGACGGCAACCGACATTGTTATGGTCATGCTTGAGTCTTCATGGGGGCGCAGGCGTTCTCATTGGAACGCCTGTCGCCGCCCTGCTGTTGCCAGCCCTGTGCACGGAAGCTGTCGCCCTGTATGCAATCCGCAATCAGCCCGACTCTGACTGATCCTTTTCAGGCATTCGCTTTCCATGAAAAACGATAGGCAGGCATAGGCGCTGCCTGCCTTTCACCCCTCAGAACTCAGCCGACAGAGTGAAATGATAGACACGGGGTAGTCCTGCATACAGTGTCGAAGCCGCGCCGGATGTGCCACTTGGCGCACCGGTATAAACCGACGCCCAGTAGCGCTCGTTCGTAACATTGCTGACCCCAAAACGCGCGACCCATGGAAAACGGGCAACGTGGAAAGCATAACGTGTTCCCAGTTCCAGCGTCGTATACGATCCAGTGTGGAGCGTATTGGTCACGTTAGCCGCACGGTTACCCATGTAATGGATGCCGGCATTAAACGCCCAACCTGACGCGAAGGAGCCCAATGTTGCCGGCAAACGGTAATCCAGCAACAAACTGGCCTGCAACGGCGCGGCCCCGACAATCTCCTTGTTATTATAGGAAGCCGTTTTGCTGTGAACCAATTCCGCATCTAGCCAGGTCATACCAGCAAGAACGGAAAGATTTGGCAGAACTTCACCCGAAATCTGGGCTTCCACACCATAATTGCGCTGCGTGCCGCCATAGGTATAGGTCTGACAGTTCGTGCCGCCAGCGCAAGAACCACTGGCCGCACTCACATACATCGCATACGGCGAGGTCATGCGGAATCCGGCGACGTTAAACTGCATTGTCTTATAACGCAGCTTATAGCCGACTTCATATTCTTCAGAGTGCGCAATCGGCAAGGCAATATTTGTATTGGTATAATATTGACTGTTCGGTGTAACCGGTCCCGCCTCCACCGAGCGTCCATAGGTGAAATAAATGGTCTGGTTCTCGGTCGGCTTATACATCAGGCTGGTCGTCGGGCTGAAAGCCGCATTGGCCTGAAAGGTTTTCCTCATGGCGGTATTGGCATTCAACGCGCCGGACTGGTCGATCCAGCTCCAAGCGAGCGTTCCCATAATCGACCAATGCTTGTTGATCGTCAGCGTATCGCCAACGATAAAAGACTGGCTGGTAATGCTGCTGGATTTATAACGCCCCTCATAATAAGGCTGCCTGCCATCAGTGGGCGCAGCGCCATACATGTTGTACGTTCCGAGGCTTTGCGCAGGCGTAACGCCTCTGACAGGATTATAATTCCCCATCATGTAGCCATTGGTGCCAATCACCAGATCATGCCGGATCGGTCCGGTAAAAACACGACCGTTGAAATAAGCCATGTTACTGCCGACGCGGAAATCATCTGCGGTCGTGGTCGCTGTCGCTTTCGAGGAATAGAAACCGTTCGTTCCGCCCGCCGCCGTCAATGTATCACTGATACCAAAGGACTGCCGCATGGCGTCCTGATAAAGACCACCGAGCGTAAAGCTCCAGTTATCATTGATCTGATGCTTGATCTTGGCCAGAAACGTGTTGGTTTCCATGTTATAGCCGCTCCAGCCGGGCGCCATCCGCCTGCCCAGATCCGGTGCCTCAGGCAATTTCCCGCTAATACCGGTGGGGTTGGCAGCGGTGCCGGCCGGAATCCCAAAGCCCGGCGCCAGACCACGCGCAGCATAGGTATAATGGCTGGCGTCGATTTCGATAACGGTCTTGTCGTCCAGATGGATATCGAAATCAGCGCTGACCATTTCACGCCGGATCGAACTGCCTGACGCATAGCCCGTGCCATCAGCATGCAGCATGTTCAGACGGTAACCGAACCAGCGATTCTTGCCGATACGACCGGAAATATCGCCATTCACGATGGGAGTGCCGATGGAATCCGCACCGACCGAAAACCGCTCGGTCCGCCGATCGGTCGGACGCTTGAGCGTATATTCGAAGACACCCGCCGGGTTTTCCGGTCCGTACATCGCCCCGGCCAAGCCGTTGAGCACCTGAAGATTGTCAACCCATTCGGCCGGATAAGGGGTCGTGGAGACCACATTCAGCCCGTCCAGACGGGAATTGGCGATCACATCGGCCTCAAACCCACGGGATTGCGGACGCGAGGTATTGGGATCTCCTCGAATCTCCAACTGCACCGAAGGGAGATACTGCGCCATATCGTTGACGTTGCGGAGCTGCTGATTGACCACGACGTCATGCGGAACACCCATGACGGAATAAGGCGTGTTCAGCGTATCCCGATTGCCCAACGGTCCGAGATAGACCGTCTTGTTCATATATCTTGCACTTGTACCGTCCGCGACATGAATGCCATGAACGATTACGGTCTCACCCTTGGACCCATCCAGTGTCCCGGTAATGGGAGCCGTGGTGGTCGTCGTCTTCGCCGCCGTCTGGGCAGCCGTCTTCTGTTTTGGGGCAACCGCTGCTTTGGCCGTCTTTGCCGTGCTGTGTGTCGTGGTTCCAGCAGGCATCTCCGCTGCGTGCACAGCGCTCCCGGCGACGCACCCACACACAAAAACTGCCCAACCCGAAATCGATTTCACGAAAACATTCCTCATATTCCTGCATGCAGACACACTGTCGACTCAGACAGGTCCGCGCCCCGAGAGCATCCGGTCGAGATCGGCATCCGAAAGATCCCGACTGATATAGTCATGATAAAACCGCTTCATCGCGTCTTTCAGATCCGATGAAGCGAACAGGTCCGGATGCAGCACGCCCGCCGCCCAACGAACCTGAAGAAGAAATTCCGTGCCGTAGCGATCCCATGGGAACATACCGACAGGATTTGCAAAGACATGTCCGGATTTGACAGCCCGGAAGCTATCCCACCCCGTCGGCACATCTCCATTGGCATCGTGTCCCGGCAGGGCGACACCACCCTGCACGATGATGATGTCCGGATCCCATGCTGCAATCTGTTCCGCTGTCACCGGGCGCTTGACGCCCGAGACACTGGCGGCGGCATTCCGTCCGCCTGCACTGTGGATCCACTGATCGACAATAGTGTGCGCCCCATCGACCTGAAGAGGCGCAATACTGGTCAGATGGAGGACGCGCGGCTTCCGATCCTCGCTTACATTGCCAATAATCTTCTCAATACGGGCGAGTTCCTCATCAAGTTCGCGGCGATAGCGTGCCGCTCGCTCCCGGGCGATGGGATCATTCAGCGCATCCGCCGTCAGCGTCAGGGAGCGCAACAACCCGCCAACGTCCTGAAACGTCATATCCAGTACCGGCAAACTAGCCTGCCGCAAGCCGGATGCCTGCGTCAGACCGGACGACACGAACGCCAGATCCACGCGATCCGCCAGCAGAGATTCCGGATCGATGCCACCGGGGCTGACATGTCGCGCCTTTGCCAATTCCGGCACGAGATAAAACAGCCACGGCTGCTGTTGCGGTCGATCCACCGTTACAACAATGCGATCCGCAGCCCCCAACATCGCGAGAACTTCGTTATGAGCGAACCAGAGATCGGCAATCCGCCTGGGAGCGACAGGCACCGCCACAGCAGCGCCCGTCATGTCGTGGACGGTCCGCTGTTCCGTTTCGGCATACGCCGACGGCATGGCCATGACCGCCACCGTGGCGACCGACAGCACAAGCCGTAACACTTCCGAAAGGACAGATCTGCGATTCACCGCTCACCCATATATGTATATTTGTCCATATATAGACTGCGCGGTGGAAGGGTTTGCAACCCGTTCGAAACGGAAAATTACAAGCGTGGCTTCCCGGCAACAGACGATGTCAAGCCGGAATGTTTCCCGGCAGCCATGCGGCGTTCATGCCTCAACGGCATAGGCGCCGCACAACCATCAGCCTCCCGTGCCGGGTGCCGCCGTCTGTGGGGTCGCGGCCTTTTTTCCATTCCCTTTCGTTGTATCGGGAATGGGTTTCGCGTCCCGGCTGGAATAACGGGTGATCATCTCTTCCACAGCGCCAGCCGCTTCACCGGCAGCCGCCATAGCGACATCGCCCCACATACCGTCCAGCTCATGCGCCGAGATGTCATGCAACTGGGTGGCGATCCCCACCTCATGTCCATCCTTGTCGGTCGCGCGCCAGTCGATGCGAATATGCTGCAAGGGATGACCGTGCGTGCCTTCGGGCCCATCCGTCAGTTTGACCGTGGTGGCCACAATGAAATCCGCATCCGTCCGCGAACTCTGGATCGAATCCTTCATACCACGGAAAGCCGCGACAAAAGCCTGCGCCAACGACACATCCCCATCTCCGGGTGCGCCCGTCACACCCTGAAACCAGATGCGCGCGCCGCGATGCTTGAGGCTGTGCGGGTCATCCTCCATGTCCTGCGCCATGATGCCGGTGAGCGTATTGGCCACCTGCCCTGCCCCGAACATCGAAGCGGTATGGATGGCGTCCGGATTGGCGGCATTCCAGTCCGCCACCGACACACCCGGCCCCTCCTGTGTGGCGCGGATCGTGCCCTTGGGGGTCATGACGGAATACAGCGGCACAATCACATCGCCACGGCGCTCCGTGTGCAGCCGCAGCCACCAGTCTCCCGGGCGCACGGGCTGGGCAATGGCGGGCACCGACTGCTCCAGAAGCGCCTCCGTCACCTGCTGCGCCCACAGTTTCGAGACGGCATCTCCGGATGCTTCATCTTTCGGCACCGGCACATCCAGCCGCGAGGTGGCCGTGCGGTCGGTCAGATTCTGCGTCTCTTTCCCCGGATGACTGAACGGGTGCGGAACACTGAGGCACCCTGAAAGCAGGCACATCGTCGAGAGGGAAAGAAGGATAGAGAACGACCGTTTCATCAACGCGCAACAGCTCCGGTTCCAGCCGCGATCACCGAGATCTGGTGACCGATCGGACCACCGCCAGCGAGGGTGCGCCGCCGGTGGCTGAAAAAGCGCCGCTCGTCAGGCAGTGTGTCGATACCCATGGCTGCGGCCTGCCCCACTCCTGCGCGACGCAGCCGGTCCACGCAATACCCCGCCAGATCAAACTGCCAGTGCGACTCCCGCTCGCCGGGCAGAAAAAATGCCGCTGCCTGCGCATCCGACACGAGGGCCGCCGCCCGCATATCCGCCCCCACCTCATAGCTCGCCTGCGCGATACAGGGGCCGACAACCGCGACGATCTCCTCGGGTGCCGCACCACAGGCCGCCATCGCGTCCAACGTCGCTTCCAGCACGCCACCGACCGCGCCACGCCAGCCCGCATGGGCCGCGCCCACCACACATCCATCGCGAGAGGCAAACAGCACCGGACCGCAATCCGCTGTGATGACGCCAAGCGCCACATCCTCACGCGTCGTCACCATGGCGTCCGCAGGAGAACCTTCACCCGGCTTCCACGGCTGTGTCACGCTCACGACACCATCGCCATGCACCTGCGTCACACCCAGAAGCGCCTCACCGCCCAGTCCAAAAAAATCCGCCACACGCCGCCGATTTTCCGTGATGTGGTCCGGATCATCCCCCGACTTAGTGGAACAGTTCAGGCTGGCGTACGGCCCCTCCGACACACCGCCGATCCGGGTGAAGAACCCGTGCCGAACATGAGACAGATAGGGGCTTTGTACGACCGATTCAGGCACCAGATCAGCACTCATGTCTTTTCTCCATGTTCTTGCGGGAAACCCGGCAACGGCGGTCCGTGCGGCGAGCGCACACCCAGCACCTTGAACAGCCGCCCCATGCGCTCCGGCCCGATCAACCGGTCCAGCCCGGCACGGACGGAACCCGCCTGCGCAGGCGCCACCTTGCATAACGCATCCGCACGCTGGATCGCGCCCAACGCTATGAGAAACGCGCCCTGCTCCACAGGGCCGTCGCATACAGCGCCAGCCTCCACCGCCGCGTGCGCCATGCTCGCAAAATCCACATGCGCCGTCAGATCGGCCGTGCCCGGCTCCACCAGAGCGGAAACCGGCTGCCCCTGACACAAAGCCTGAAGCGATTCGCCCACGCAGGAACGGGACGTGCCGTAATCGATCAACAGAGCCGCGCCGGGCGCCTCCGACACGCGGCGGCCAAGCTCACGCATGAACGCCTGTCCTGCCGGACACGTCTCGATCACCTCACCGGGTGCCGCATTCCGCTCCGTCACGTCCAGCGGCACATCTGGACACGCCTGCAAAGCCCACTGCCCATCCCGCACATAGCGTTCCAGCCATCCGGTTTCCGTCCGCACGAACTGACGGATTGGCAGAGCATCGAGAAACTCGTTGCCCACGAGCAGTATCGGTTCCTCCGGCACATCGCCCAGTGCATCATGCCACTGCACCCTGACATCGAATTGCGCCAAAGCCTGTTCCTGCGCCGTCCGCAACCGTGGCGATGTTTCCACAAGATGCACCGACAGCCCGCCCAGACGCGAAGGCGCCACCCGCGCCAGCACACGCAGCATGTCCGCCATCAGCGTGCCGCGGCCCGGCCCAACTTCCACCAGCCGCACGTCCGGGCCAAGAGTGTCCATCACCACCGCGCACCACGCGCCAAGCAGTTCCCCAAAAATCTGCGAAACCTCGGGAGCCGTCACAAAGTCCGCGAACGGATCGCGGGTCGCGTAATAAAGAGCATTGGCCCGCCCCATGAAGGCGTCCAGCCGCTCTCCACAGCCCACTCCCGCGCTGCTCATTCCGCGTTCGCAATGCCAGCGTAAGGCTTGTGCTTCATGGCCCATGTCATCAGGCCAATACCCGCCAGAATCATGGGAATGCTCAGGATCTGGCCCATCGTCACGCCGAAGGGAAAATACCCGAGGAAAGCATCCGGCTCACGGAAGCATTCGCAGAAAATACGCGCGCAACCATAACCCGCCAGAAACAGGCCCGCGAGGAAACCCGGATGCTCCCGCAGCGATTTCCGCCGTGCTGCCGTAAACAGCACAAGGAACAGCAGCAGCCCTTCCGTCAGCGCCTCATAAATCTGCGACGGATGGCGCGGAATCCCATCCGTGCCGGGGAAGATCATCGCCCAAGGCAGCGACGGGTCGGCGTAGCGACCCCACAATTCTCCGTTGATGAAGTTGGCCAGCCGCCCGAACCCCAACCCGATCGGCACGCACACCGTCACCCGGTCCGAAAACGCCAGAAAGTTCAACCCGAAGCGCTGGGTAAACAAAAACAACGCAAGGATCACTCCCAACGCCCCACCGTGGAAGGACATGCCGCCCTGCCATACCTCGAAAATGTGCAGGGGATGGGTGAGGAAAAACTCCGGCTGGTAGAACAGGACATAGCCTGTGCGGCCGCCCAGCACGACGCCCAGCGTCACCCAGACGAGGAAATCGTCTGCCATCTCGCGTGTCGCAGCCCGTGGCGCCCATGTCACCAGCGTCTTGAGAAGCTGGATACCGAGCACGATGCCCGCAATGTAGGCCAGCGCGTACCAGCGGATCGCAAGCGGTCCGAAATGGATCAGCACCGGATCGAACTGCGGAAACATGAGAACAGGCAGCATAAAGGTCCTTCCTGAAACGGAACCGGCCGTCAGATGTAGGGATCGGCCTTGGAGAGATGGTCACGCACATATCGCGTGACGCCCTCCTCCAAAGACGTGAACGGCGCGTCATACCCCACGGCCCGCAACCGCGTCATGTCGGCCTGCGTGAAGGACTGATACTGCCCCCGCAGACTCTCGGGCATGTCGATGAACTCCACCACACGGGCCACACCCACCGCGTCGCACACCGCATGGGCAAGGTCGAGATAGCTCCGCGCCACTCCCGTGCCGCAGTTGAACAATCCGCTCACATGCGGATGATCGAACAACCAGAGCATGACATCCACCACATCTCCCACCCAGATGAAGTCCCGCTTCTGCTGACCGTCCGCAATCGCAGGGCAGTCGGAGCGGAACAGACGTGCGGGGCGGCCTGCGCTCACCTCGTCGTATTTCACCTTCACGACGGAGATCATGCCGCCCTTGTGGTATTCGTTCGGGCCATAGACGTTGAAAAACTTCAGCCCCCCCCATTGCGGCGGACGGTCTTCACCCCGGACCAGCCTGGCCTTCACATGCAGGTCGAACACCTGCTTGGACCAACCGTAAAGATTGAGTGGCTCAAGCGTTTCCAGCCGCGCCGGATCGTCAGAGAACAGTTCGGGTCGGTCGGCGGCTCCATAAGTCGCGGCGGACGACGCATAGAGGAAACGGACCTGCCGTTCTGTGCACCACACCCACAGCTTTTCCGAGAGGGCCACGTTGGTGTTCCACACCAGATCCCCATCGCGCGCCGTGGTGGCGCTGATCGCGCCAAGATGAAAGACTGCCTCGACCGCGATATCGCTGTCGAGCAGAGCGTCAAGATCCTCCGGCGCCACCAGCCGCGCGGGCGCATGACGGCGCAGGTTGCGCCATTTACCTCCATCGCGCAGACGATCGACCACGATCACCTCATGGCCCCGCGCATGAAGGGCCGCGACGAGACACGACCCAATGAATCCGGCCCCGCCGGTGACGATAATCATGTGTCCTGCCTTACAGGCAAGCGCAGGGGGGCGACAAGGAAAGCGAGAACGATGCGACAAAGGTTCACGGATGCATCAGCACTGTCCCGCGCCCCCGCCTCGGTGATACACAGGCTCCCGTGAACATGATGGACTCCTCCCCCGCACCCACCCCGGACTCTGGCAAGGACGGTCTCGTCGGCGTCTCATTGCGTCAGCCACCTGCCAATGTGGACGCCGAACAGGCGCTGCTCGGCGCGCTGCTGACCAATAACCGCGCCTATGACCGCGTCTCGGACTTCCTGACCGGCGCGCATTTCGCCAACCGGGTCAACGGGGCGATCTTCGACGCCATCGGCAAGCGCATCGAAGCGGGTATGCTCGCCGACCCGGTGACGCTGCGCGGCACGCTGGAAAACTCCGGCCTCCTCGATGAAGTCGGCGGCATGGCCTATCTGGCGCGGCTGCTGACCTCCACCGTGGGCATCATCAACGCGGGCGACTATGGCCGCGCCATCCATGACGCCTGGATTCGTCGCCAGTTGATCGACATCGGCGAAAACCTCGTCAACAACGCCTTCGGCGCCACGGACCTCGACGGGCAGGACCAGATCGCCTCAGGCGAGGAGCAGTTGTTCAAGCTCGCCACCGACAAGGGGCAGGACGGCGGCTTCACCGGTTTCGATCGCGCGCTCACCTCGGCCATCGAAACCGCCGAGAAGGCGTTCCGCAATGAAGGCGATGTCTCCGGCCTGACCTCCGGCCTGCGCGATTTCGATCGCAAGACCGGCGGCCTGCATCCCTCCGATCTGCTGATCCTCGCCGGGCGTCCGGCCATGGGCAAGACGGCACTTGCCACCAAGATTGCCTTTTCCGCCGCCCGCGCGCTGCTCAACGCCGCACGCGAAAAGGGCGAGGGTGTGCAGCCCGAAGGCACTGTCGCGATCTTCTCGTTGGAAATGTCCGCCGAGCAGTTGGCCACACGTATCCTCTCCGAACAGGCCGAAGTTTCGGGCGAGCGCATCCGGCGCGGTGACATCGGGCAGAAAGAGTTCGACCGTTTCGTGCGCGTCAGCCGCGAATTGACCCAGTTGCCGCTGGTGATCGACGACACGCCCGCCATCTCGCTGTCCGCCATGCGGACACGCTGCCGCCGCCTCAAGCGCACCAAAGGGCTGAGCCTTGTGGTCGTGGATTATCTCCAGCTCATGCGGCCCGCCGTGGGCACCCGTCCCGATAGCCGCGTGCTGGAAATCTCGATGATCACGCAGGGCCTGAAGGCCATCGCCAAGGAACTGGAAGTGCCCGTCATGGCGCTGTCGCAGCTCTCCCGTCAGGTGGAAAGCCGCGAGGACAAGCGCCCGATGCTCTCGGATTTGCGTGAATCCGGCTCGATTGAGCAGGACGCGGACGCCGTGATGTTTGTCTATCGCGACGAATATTACCTCCAGCAACGCGAACCGAAAGAAGCGAGCTTCGAGTCTTCGGAGAAGTATCAGGCCGCGCTGGAAGACTGGCGGCGCAAGATGGAGTTGGTCCACAACAAGGCCGAACTGATTCTTGAGAAACAGCGACATGGCCCGACCGGAATGGTACCGCTGTACTTCGAGGGCGAATACACGCGGTTTGCGGATCTGGATACGATTCATGAGGAGTATGGGCGGTGATGTTCCGCCCTATGGCCTGACTATCGAAGGCCAACGGCTGAACGCCTCCTTTCTCTGAGGCAGGTAACGGGACGCGCAGCTTCGCTTCTCTTCGTTACATGCAGAGATCCCATATGCCGTTACTATTATCAGTGTCTTACGTCCTGAAAGTTGGCCTGTCGCCATCATGGGATGTTGGGTGTATAAACCCTTACCGATCCGGATGGAGCGTCCCTACGACGGTCGTTCGCTGAAACCTCGCTGTTCCACAAGACATGGAACAGCCCATCCGCATGCCCCGCCCGTCAGCGAGGACGACCGTAAAGGAGACTTGCGCCGTCCCAAGTCTCCCTGCCGACACCGCCCTGAATGGTGTCGCCCTTCTACTGTTTCCCCATTGAACCCGACTTTCCAAAACCCGGCGCGCTGTCGAAGAGCACGAGAGATCGTCCGCTTAGATCGTGATCAGCTGTTAAATCAAAGGACCTCTCCGCGATGACCGACAGCTGCAAGGTCTTGATGATCTTTCCGCTTTTCAACGCACATTCCTTCTGGAACTACAAAGAAGCCTGCGATCTGGCGGGAGCCCGCTACCCAGCGGCCCCGCTCGGTCTGATTACCGTTGCCGCCCTACTCCCCAAGAACTGGGAGATCAGGCTGGTCAATCGTAACACCGAGATTCTGACAGATGCGGATTTCGCGTGGGCCGACATGGTGATGACCGGCGGGATGCTTCCCCAGCGAAACGACGCGCTGCATATCATCGAGAGATGTCGCGCCGACGGCAAGCCGGTGGTAGTTGGCGGCCCCGATGTCACGTCGAGCCCCTCTCTCTACAGCGCCGCCAATTTTCAGGTTCTCGGAGAAGCCGAAGAAATTATGGGCGATTTCATCGCGGCATGGCGCAGGGGTGACAGACAGGGCGTCTTCGAAGCACCGATGGGAAAGACCGACGTCACCAAAAGCCCGCTTCCCCGCTTCGATCTGCTCAAGCTGGACCAGTATCTGCATGTCGGGGTTCAGTTCTCGCGCGGTTGCCCATTCAGTTGCGAGTTTTGCGACATCATCGAACTGTATGGCCGGGTGCCACGCACCAAGACCAATGCACAGGTCATGGCGGAACTCGATGCCCTGTATGCTCTGGGCTATCGCGGGCATGTCGATTTTGTCGATGACAATCTGATCGGAAACAAAAAAGCGCTCAAGAAATTCCTGCCGGATCTGAAACTCTGGCAAAATGAAAAGAATTTTCCCTTCGAATTTTCAACCGAAGCCTCGATCAACCTCGCCGACGATGCCGATCTGCTCCGCAGTCTGTCGGAGACGAATTTCTTCGCAGTGTTCGTAGGCATCGAGAGTCCGGATACGGACACTCTGGTCATGACGCAGAAAAAGCAGAACACCCGCCGCAGCCTGCAACAGAGCATCACCACAATCCATGAAGCCGGGATTTTCGTGAATGCCGGGTTCATCGTCGGGTTCGATAGCGAAAAAGGCAGTGTCGCCGCAGGCATGATCGAATGTATCGAGGATACGTCGATCCCGGTCTGCATGGTGGGTCTGCTCTACGCCCTGCCCACCACACAACTCACGCGCCGCCTGCTGGCCGAGGGACGTCTTTTCTCCAGTGATGACCAAACACAATCAGGAGATCAATGCACCGCCGGGCTGAACTTCGAGACGAAGCGACCGCGTCGCGACGTGCTGAACGATTACCGGACCGTTCTGGCCGCGATCTATGATCCGATGGCGTATTTCGGTCGCGTGCGCCGCTTGGGGCGGATGCTCAAGCGCGAGCGCACCCACCGGATGATCCGGGGCGATCTCCGCAGTTTCCTGCGTCTTCTCTTTCGGATACATCGCGCCGGACCCGGAACGAGCAAGCAATTCTGGCGTATGCTGCTGGATTGCGCCCTGCACAACCCGAAGGCGCTGCCTTATGTGGTTATGACCAGCGCGCTTTATCTGCATCTTGGACCGTTTTCGCGACAGGTCATCTCTGAGATCGATCGGGAAATCGAGAATGTGGATCAGGGGCGCTGGCAGGCACCGCCGCTCATGCGGCAGGCTGCTCAGGACACGCTTGAGCCAGTGGCGTGAACAGAGATGCGCCGATCTATGGGCACCTGCCGCAATAGCTGTGAGGAGCTTGGCCTCATTGCGATCAGTTTTGTCCGGATTGTGGGGTTTGTCGTCCGTTAGCACACGGTCCAATGACGCTTATATCCGTTCGATCTGTGATATTTTCTTCCTTTTTCCGGGAAAGGTGGGCAGCACGCTGGGGAATGAAAACGACAGATGCAGAGCGTCCAACATGCGTACCAGTGTGAACGCCACTCCAATATCCAAGATAGGGAAGGACGCCTTCACTGTTGAGAAAGCGCGTTACGAAAACCATAACTCTGATTGGACATAACTTCTTTAGTTCCTCGAAAAAGGCTGCATTTTATAAAAGTTCCTACCAAGTAGAAAAATATTCAAAAGCAATAAAAACCGTGCAACTTTCCTCTGAACGTGTCGTTCGGAATTTATGCTCTTTACAGAGTTATCCTCAGCAATCGACATCTATGCTAAACTTTAGAAAATATCGGCACATATTGGCTTTCTATCGCCAATATCTGTCCTGATGCCTTCCCAAGACCATCCCTTTTCCGTCGCATAAGGAAAGCGAAGATGAAAAAATCTTATCTTCTTGTCGCAGGATTGTGTTTCTCAATACCTGCTCTTGCTCAATCTCTCCCGGAAAAAACAGGAGTCAATTCCATGATGGGAATTGCACCAAAAACGGATGATTTCATCCGGAGCGTTGCCTGGAGCGATCTGTTTGAGATTCAGTCCAGCCAGATAGCCCTGCCAGATCCCTCACTTAACACATTTGCTTCCAAGATGATCGCGGACCACCAGAAAACTTCATCAGAACTGAAACAGATTCTCAGCACGAGCAATATAGCAACTACGCCTCCATCTTCTGTTGACGATACACATCAAAAGAAACTGGACACACTGCAGGGTCTGCATGGTGACAGCTTCGTCAGCCAATATCGAAAGGATCAGATTTCCGCTCACAAAGATGCTCTGTCACTCTTCCGGCGTTATGCGAAGAGCGGTGAAAATGAAGCGCTGAAGAAGTGGGCTGGCGACACCATACCTACTCTTGAGGAACATCTGAAAATGGCTGAGAACTTACCAAAGTAACGCGGGGTAAGATAATCAGTGACGGTAATGCTGGTGACGTGGGTAGCGGGCCGTGTGGCAAGCTCCGCATCAACACGATGCCCGGCAAGGCCGCCCCCCGATAAGCAGAGCGCGTTGTCATCGCAGAATAAAATTTGTGATGACATCGGTGAGCTTGCCGAATGGCGGTTGAAGCATCGTTGCCACGTTGAACCGGCCTTGCTTATAAATGCCGCGAGGATGCGTAAGCGCCATGAAGCCTTCCTTTCCATGATACGCTCCGATGCCACTTTCCCCCACGCCGCCAAACGGCAGATCGTCCTGCACATAATGCATCAATGTGCCGTTGATCGTCACGTTTCCTGAAACCGTGCGCTTGAGAAGCCTGTCGCGTTCAATGCGGTTGTCGCCAAAATAATACAGGGCCAGAGGCCGGGGACGCGCGTTAATAAAGGCAATCGCCTCATCCAGTGTGCGGTACGTCAGTACGGGCAAAACAGGTCCGAAAATTTCCTCCTCCATCACCGCCATCTGCGGTGTCACATCCAGCAGCAGCACCGGCGCCAGAACATGATCCGCAGTTGAGTCGTTCCCCAACCGGATCACCCGGGCGCCCTGTGTTTCGGCATTGTCGATCAGACCGCTCAACCGCTCGTAATGATGCTGGTTGAGGATGGCCGTATAATCGGGTGACCCGGCGTAACCGCCCGGATGCAGTTTTTTCACAGCGTCCTGATAGGCCGTGGCAAAAACGTCCTTGTCGCCTTCATGAATCAACACGTAATCCGGCGCGACACAGGTCTGTCCGGCATTGATCAGCTTGCCGAATGCCACACGGTCTGCCACCCATTGCATGGAAAAGCCGGGCTCGATCACCACGGGAGACTTGCCGCCGAGTTCGAGCGTAACCGGGGTCAGGTTACTTGCCGCTGCCTCTGCGACCTTCTTTCCGACCGCCGTACTGCCGGTGAACAGGATATGATCGAAGGGCAGAGCTGAGAATGCCGCGCCCATTTCGCCATTTCCCGTGACGACAGAAATCTGCTCCGGCGGAAAGACGGCCTGAACAATCTCTCCAATCACAGCCGATGTGGCCGGTGTGAATTCAGAGGGTTTGAGCATGGCCCGGTTGCCGGCGGCAATCGCTGTCGCCAGCGGCACAAGGGCGAGGGAGACCGGATAATTCCACGGAGCGATAATGCCCACGACCCCAACCGGCTGACGAACCACCCACGCACGACCAAACTGAAAATATGTGGAAACATGCCGACGTTCCGGCTTCATCCACTGTCCCACATGCCGGATCATGTAATTGATCGACTGCACCAGCGGGATCAGTTCCACAATGGCGCTTTCCCGCTCCGACCGCTGGCCAAAATCGGTTTTCAGGGCGCGCACGATCTCGATACGTCGCTTCAGGATTTCAGCTTTCAGACGACGCAGATCAGTCCGACGCTGTTTCAGATCGGGTGGTCCGGCACGCAGGCATGCGGCACGCTGGCGGTCGAGAATACGGAGCAGGTCAGCGGGAGCAGCATCGGACATTGCACCCTCCATGTTTACAGGAGAAACTTATGTGGGCAGGATATGGAGTATGACGATCTGGCGTCAATGAAAGTTTCTTGTGTAAACATGGTCTCACGAATGAGTGAAACGAAAGACCATCCCTATCATCATGGCGATCTACGTCGCACACTGATCGACACGGCGCTTGCCATGCTCGCCGCAGATCAGAACTGGACCTTCACCCTACGGGAAGTGGCGCGGCGCACGGGAGTCAGTCACGCAGCGCCTTACAAGCATTTTCGCGACAGGGAAGAACTGCTTCGAGAACTGGCCAGGATCGGTTTCGTCAGGCTTGGGAAAGCCATGACCGAGGCCATGTGCCCGGATCTTCCTTCCACACGCGCGCACTTCATGGCGGCGGCGCAGGCCTGTATCGAGTTTGCGTGTCAAAATCCCGGCCTTTATCGTCTGATGTTCAGTTCCGATGCCGACAAAACGATAGATCCGCAGTTGCATGACGCGGCCAAGAGCACTTTCGGGATTCTTCTGGATCTTCTGGAACGAGGACAACGCGACGGAAGCTTCCGGCCGGTTGCCGTCAGCGCCATGGCGGCGGCAAGCTGGGCGCAGGTGCACGGCCTGGCCATGTTGGCCATCAATGGCCAACTTCTTGATGAGAAGGTCGGGCCAGCGCCAGTCCCTGCCGCGCTGGATGTATTACTGGATGGCATGTGCTGCACCGATTGATTGGGCCACCGTACGACGCCCGCTTTTCGGAACTGATCGGCCTACTCTCCGAACGGCGAAAGGTCTTCGAACCCTATCACCTTTTACTACCCCAACCGACGACAACACTCCTCGGCAATGGCTGCTTTCATTGCCGCATCACGGGCTTCAATACGGGAGTAGTGCCTGTTTTTGAGATACCCAACATTCGCAAGCATTGATTTCTGACATGGAGGCGAAACCGGCCCTACTTCCGCCCCACCAACACCGCCCGCACCAGTCCGATCTGCTCCGACGGGCAGCACACATAACTCCCCGGCCCGTCCGCCAGCGGCCACGCCACCAGCCCGATATCGGCATAAATCGGCAGGAACGTCGCCCCCGTGCGCCAGAACACGGGTTGCAATCCTTCCTGCATCGCCAGATCGCGCAAGCGCCAGATGGCCGAAGCGCAATCCACATCGTCCCCGGCGGGATCACCCAGCCCGACCAGCAACATGCCCCGGCGACGGAACGGAAGCACCGCCGTCCCGGCTTCCCCCGCCACCACGCCATCCACAACTGTGCCCGGCAGGCGCGGCAATGCGTGATCGTGCGCGTGATACCAGTTCGCCGTCTTGTCATTCCAAGACCGCACCACCACACGACCGGGCCGCGCCAGACGGGCGATCACCACCACGGACAACAATACCGCCAACAACATGACCCAGCGCGCGTGACTGCCCTCGGGCACCAGCAAATCCCACCATCCGTCCGCGCCTTCGCGGTGCGTGGCGATCACCACAGCGCAACCGATCAACAGCAGCAACGAGAGCAGCGTGGAGAAAGACAGCGGCTCGCTCAGCAAACGCGCGTGACGGTAATAACAACGACGGAATGGCGCGATCAGAAAGGCCGAGAAGGCCAGCACCGCCGGCACCGGCAACGCATTGCCACGCAGGAAGGTCAGTGCGGCAGACGCCACCAGAAGTGACAGCGTCGCCCCCCACGCCAACGTCACGCGCTGCGACAGCCCCACGGCCAATGCAATCAGCACCGCACCCACCAGCGTCAGCACATAATCACCCACATAATGCGCGGCCAGAACCGTCACGCGAGACGCGCCGTCCGGCACTACGATCGGATTGATGAGCGGCAGGATCATCAGCAGCACGCCGCACATGGACACCGTACCGGTGGACACACCCACGGAGAAATCCGCCTCGCTCTCGCGCACCGCCAGACTTGGGCGTCGCTCACGCACTTCATCGCTTTCGCACGACTTGCCCTTTTTACGCGCCAGCACCGCGTCTCCGCGCAGAAACAACTCGTGCGCCGCGAACATGCCGCCCGCGAGGAAAAGCGGAACGATGTAGTAAAACAGACGGAAAACAAGGATCACGCCAATGATCTGCGCTTTTGGCATATACGGCCCGAGGGCCAGCAGCATGGCGCTGTCGAACACCCCAAGGCCGCCCGGCACACTCGCCACCAATCCCGCCGTGTAGGACGCGATGTAGATGGCAAGGAACGACGGATAATCCACCGTATCGGGCGGCAGCAGCACCCACGCGATGGCGGCCGTCGCTGCCATATCGGCCGCCGACACCACGGTCTGCGCGATGGCCATGGGTGCGGAAGGCAATTCCACCGTCTTGCCGCGGAAGGTGAACTCCCGCCATTTCAGGCCCGCCAGAATATAGGCCAGCACACCCAGCCAGAGCGCGATTCCCACGCCCGCCACGACCGGCGTGGGCACATGACCGCCCGGCCCCGGCACGGCGCCCGGCTCGATCAGCAGCACACTGCCGATCAGAACCGCAGCGCCCAAAAGATAGGTGACGGAACAGAACGCGATGATATGCGCGATGGCGAACGGCGGCAGGCCCCAGTTGCGATAGAGCCGAAACCGCACCGCCGCGCCGGAGACGGCGGAAAAGCCGAGATTGTGCGAGAGCACATAGGAGCAGAAGGCGGCGAACGCCGTGCGCAGCCACGAAATCTGTGGATGTCCCACCTGAATGACCGCAAGCCGGTCATAGAAGGACAGGATGAAGTAAGACAGGAACGTGCAGCCCACGCCCGCCAGCAACGCCGTGTCGGGAATACTGGCGAGAGCAGCACGGATGTCCGCCATGCTGAGCGAGTGCAGTTCGCGCCGCACCACCACGATGGCGGCGATCATCAGCAGCAGGCCAAGGAGATGCGGCGCGTGCCGGAGCCAGCGCTTCCATCCTCTGGGGCGCTCCTTGAGAACCGGATCGCCCGACTCATCTGCCCGTGCGGTCAGTTCCGTGTCATCGGGCGGCAGTGCGAGGCGCTCGTCCTCAGGCAGGCGTGTCATCGGACCGTCTCCGCACCGACGCTCAGGCCTCGGCGCTCCGCACCAGCGCGGCCTCGATCAGCGCAATGGTGCCGCGCACGCCATAAAGCGCGATGAACCCACCGAAACGCGGCCCTTCGCTTTGCCCCAGAAGCACTTCGTACAGACAGGTGAACCAACTCCGCAGCGGCTCGAACTGGTGACGTTTGCCAATCTCGAAGACAAGATTCTGAAGTGTCTCCGCGTCCGGAGCCTCGTCCTCATACATCCGCAGCGAGTTGGCCAGATCGACGAGGGCCGCATGTTCCTTCTCGTCCGGCAGACGATAGCTTTTCGCCGGGCGCACGAAATCCGCATAGAAGGTGATGGCGCGTTCCACCAACGTGGCGAGCATCGGATGCGTCTCGGGCGAGACATTCGCATCGTAGCGATGGATGAAGCCCCACAACACGTCCGGCGTCTCGGCATTCGCCACGCTGGCGAGGTTGAGCAGCATGGCGAACGACAGCGGACTGCCCGCATGATCGGGAATGTGGCCACCATGGATGAACCACGCCGGATTGGCGCACAGAGCAAGACGATCCGCATCCAGCGTCGCGTCTTCCGCGCCCGTGGACACGCGCGCCTGAAGGGCTGCCGCCTTGTCCGCATGTGCGAGATATTCGTCCGCCGCTTTCGGAATCACGTCAAAGAACAGGCGCTTGGCCCGCTGCGGCTGATTGAACATGAACTGCCCAAGGCTCTCGGGTGGGGCGTAACGCAGCCACTCCTCAACGGACAGACCGTTACCTTTGGACTTGGAAATCTTCTGTCCGTGCTCATCGAGGAACAGCTCGTAGGTCAGGCCTGCCGGGGGAGCGGAGCCGAGAATGCGGCAGATCTTGCCCGACAGACGCACGCTGTCGATCAGATCCTTGCCCGACATTTCATAATCCACGCCCAGCGCGTACCAACGCATGGCCCAATCGGCCTTCCACTGCATCTTGGCAGCGCCGCCCGTCACCGGCGTCTCGAAGCGTTTGCCGTTTTCATCGGTCCACGACACCGTGCCCGCCACCGGGTCCACCTTGTCCATGCGCACCTGCATGACATTGCCGGTCTCGGGGTGAATGGGCAGCACCGGGGAGTAGGTCTCACGCCGCTCCGCGCCGAGCGTGGGCAGGATCACGGCCACGATCTCGTCATGCACCTCCAACACGCGCTTGAGCGCCGCGTCGAAGCGACCCGACGTGTAATATTCGGTGGAAGACGCAAACTCGTACTCGAAGCCGAAGCCATCGAGGAAAGAACGCAGGCGCGCGTTGTTGTGGGCGGCAAAGGAGTCATACTTGCCGAACGGATCGGGCACGCGCGTCAAGGGCTTGCCGATGAACTGCTCCAGCATCTCGCGGTTCGGCACGTTGTCCGGCACCTTGCGCAGCGCGTCCATATCATCCGAGAAGGCCAGCAGGCGCGAGGGACGTCCCGTCAGCGCGGTGTAAGCCTGACGCACCCAGCTCGTGCGCGCCACTTCTCCGAAGGTGCCGATATGCGGCAGGCCGGAGGGGCCATATCCCGTCTCCAGCAGCGCCGGGCGCTCGTCGCCCTTTTTCGCCACATGCTCGGCAAGTTTTCGGGCTTCCTCGAACGGCCACGCCTTGGGCGCACTACCGGCCGGAAGGAGGGAACGGACTGCGGAATTGGCACTGTTCTCGGACATGGTGGCGGAAGCTAGGAAGACGCGCGCGTCCGGTCAATGCAAATCACGCGCTGTTACATACACCGCCGGACTGTAACGGCACGAACGGGTGAGCTATGGGTGAGAGAACGACTCGCCGCTCCAGACTGAAAAGCCCCATTGTTCATGCGCGTTTCCGGCCCTTCCCGTCCGCTCTTTCTCTCCCTCGGCCTTGCCTGCGCATTATGTGTCGGCACCATGCTCTCGCCAGCATGCGCCGAGCCACAGGCACCGCCCGCGACGGCTCCCATGCCATCGATCTCCACCAACGCGCAGGGGGTGCCCGACAGCTTTGCCGACCTTGCGGACCGGCTTCTGCCCGCCGTTGTCAACGTCTCCACCCAGCAGACGCTCAAGGGCGACTCCGATGAAGACGAGGATGAGGACGAAGGCGGACAGACCCCGCAGGTACCGCAGTTCCCACCCGGTTCTCCGTTCGAGAAGTTCTTCCACGACTTCATGAACCGCAAAACTGCCCCCAACGCGCCGCCCCGCCGGATGCAGGCGCTGGGTTCGGGCTTCATCATCGACCCCGAGGGCTACGTGGTGACCAATAACCACGTCATCCGCCATGCCGACCGCGTCACCGTCACCCTGCAGGACAACACCACCCTGCCGGCCAAGGTCATCGGTCACGATGACCGCACCGATCTCGCCCTGCTCAAGGTCAGCGCGCCCAAGCCGCTTCCCTTCGTTGCATTCGGTGACAGCGACACGGCCCGTGTGGGCAACTGGGTGCTGGCCATCGGCAACCCGTTCGGTCTTTCCGGCACCGTCACGGCGGGCATCGTGTCCTCGCGCGGGCGCAATATCGACCAAGGACCGTATGACGATTTCATCCAGACGGACGCCCCCATCAACAAGGGCAACTCCGGCGGCCCGCTGTTCGACATGCACGGCGCGGTCATTGGCGTGAACACTGCCATTTACTCGCCCTCGGGCGGCTCGGTCGGCATCGGCTTCGCCATCCCCTCCAATGAGGCCCGGCGTGTTCTTGAGCAGCTTCGCAAGACCGGCCACGTCTCACGCGGATGGATCGGCGTGCGAATTCAGGCTGTCACGGCGGAAATCGCCGATGGGCTAGGGCTGAAACCCGCCAAGGGCGCTCTGGTCGCGGGCGTGGAGCCCAAGGGCCCGGCAGCGCAGGCTCAACTCGCAACGGGTGACGTCATCCAGCAACTCGACGGCAAGCCGATCGAAGGCCGCGCACTGCCCCGCCTGATCGCGGATCTCCCGGTGGGAGCGCAGGCGCATCTGAGTGTCTGGCGCAAGGGCAAGACCATTGATGTGCCCATTACCATCGGCGCGCTCCCCGAGCCCAAGGATGAGGCACAGACAAGCAAACCCGCGCACCCGGATGCCGGTCCTGCTGAAAAATCCGTCGATCTCGGGCCGTTCGGATTCCGCGCCAGTTCCATCACGGACGCAACACGCCGCAAGTTCCGCCTGTCGGAAGATCAGAAAGGCGTGGTCATCACGGACGTGGCCGAAGGCGGTCCCGCCATGGATCGTGGCCTCAAGCCCGGCGATGTCATCACCGAAGTACAGCAGACACCCGTGAGCACGCCCGCTCAATTGCGGCAGGGTATCGAGGCGGCGCGCAAAGACAAACGCCACTCCGTGCTGCTTCTGGTCCACGACATGGACGGTCTTCGCTGGGTTCCCTTCCCGCTGGATGGCGACCATTGACCTCCCACCTCACGATGTTATGCGCAGATGGACGGGGCAGCAAAACAATGGGGGATCGTGATGTCGGCTGAGATACGTCTCACCCTGCGTATGGATGTGGACGGCCATCCGGCATTGGGACATGGCAAGATTCGCCTGCTCGAACAGTTGGCGGAAAGCGGCTCCATTTCCGCCGCCGGGCGTGCCATGGGCATGTCCTATCGTCGGGCGTGGCTGCTGATTGATGCGCTGAACAGCCAGTTCCACACACCAGTGGTGGAAACCCGGCCCGGCGGCGGCGGCGGCGCGCGTCTGACCGAAACGGGCAAGACCGTGATCCGCTGTTACCGACAGGCGGAGCATGACGCCCGCGCAGGCGCCCGCGCGCCACTGGACGAACTGGCGAGCCTGCTCCGCCCTGAAAATGACGCAGCATCCTGACCACGATGCCGCATGACCCTTTTTCCAAGAACAGAGTCGGGAGAACACGAAGCGTGACACCCCCAGTCTTCCGCCGCGACCTCCTGCGTGCGGGCAGTGGCGCCGCCTTTGCCGCTCTTGCAACGGACTTCCTTGCTTCCTCCGCTCGTGCCGCCGAGAGCGCTCCCATAGTACCCGCCTCCGTGCCGTTCGATCACGAAACCGTTACCCGCATGGCGCGCGAACTGGCTGCAAAGCCTTACAGCGCGCCCGAGCAGTCGCTGCCCAAGGCGCTCGACAATCTGAATTTCGATCAGTTCCGCTCCATCGAATACCGTCCGGATCAGGCCCTGTGGCACGGACAGAATCTCGCCTTTGACGTGGAGTTCTTCCATCGCGGCTTCCTCTACCGCCCACGCATAGCGATTCATGAAGTCGTGGACGGCAAATCGACCGCCGTGCCCTACACTCCCGATCTCTTCAATTTCGGCGATCCGATGCTCCGCGTAACCGATGATCTCGGTTTCGCCGGCCTGCGGCTACGCTACGCCATCAACACGCCGGGCGTGATGGAGGAGTGCGCGGTCTTTCTCGGCGCCTCCTATTTCCGCGCCGTCGCCAAGGGGCAGAATTACGGCCTGTCCGCGCGCGGCTTCGCCGATGGCACGGGCGATCCGAAGGGCGAGGAGTTTGCGCTGTTCCGCGCCTTCTGGCTGGAAAAACCGCAGCCGGGCGTGGACTCGATCGTCATTCATGCGCTGCTCGACAGTCCCTCCCTTGCGGGTGCGTTCCGCTTCACCATCCGTCCGGGCGACACCACCATCTTCGATGTGCAGTCAGCCCTCTTTCCGCGCGTGAAAATCGAGCAGTCCGGCATCGCCCCCCTGACGGGCATGTTCTATTTCGATGCCAACGACCGCAACCACATCGACGACTGGCGACCGGCGGCCCATGACAGCGAGGCGCTCCAGATCTGGACCGGCTCGGACCTCCAGCTTTACCGCCCGCTGCGCAATCCGCTGGATCTTCAGTTCTCAGCCTTCACCGACATCTCCCCACGCGGTTTCGGCCTGATGCAGCGTCGTCGGTCCTTCCACGATTTCGAAGATCTGGCTCTCGACTAC
Organism: Acetobacter estunensis; assembly: GCF_011516945.1. GTDB lineage: Bacteria > Pseudomonadota > Alphaproteobacteria > Acetobacterales > Acetobacteraceae > Acetobacter > Acetobacter estunensis. The sequence continues at coordinate 190,595 of NZ_WOTH01000001.1, read as the reverse complement.
GAAAAGCGCCCCTCCCTGTGGATCGAACCGATCGGGGACTGGGGCGCGGGCGCGGTCGATCTCGTGGAAATCCCCACCCCCAACGAGGTGAACGACAATATCGTCTCGTTCTGGCGGCCCAAGGAACCACTGCAGGCCGGGCACGAATACACCTACACCTACCGCATGTATTGGGGCTGGGACGTGCCGTTCCCGACCGATCTCGCCCGTATCGGCGCAACCCGTGAGGGCGCCGTGACGGACCACAAGGACGGCCGGTTCTTTGCCATCGACTTCACCGGCGGCCCGGTGGCCGACAAGGGACAGGACGCGAAGTTCCACCTCATTCCCAATACGTCCGCAGGAACCATCCGAAATGTGGTGGTGGAACCCAATCCCAACATCAACGGCTGGCGCACGACGTTCGAGTTCTATCCCGGTGACGCCAAGTTGGCCGAAATGAGCGTCGTGCTTGCCGATGAACAGGGACCCGTTTCGGAACAATGGATGTATCGTTGGACACCGTGACCTCCGTTCCTCCGCAGGCGGCGACTGGCGTTTTCCGCGCCCTGCCGCCCGATGCCCCCCTGCGCATGGACGTGCAGGATCTGCACGCGGCACCCGATCGGCATGGACGTGACGCCACGCCATCCACCGAGCCGAAGCTGATCGCGCTCCGCCGCTTTGCCGTCATCGGCCCAGCGCTGGCGCTCACGGCCTATGGCGCGTGGCAGACGCATCTCGTGCTCGACGCCAACGGCGCATCCGTGCTGGGCGTCATCATGGAAGTGCTGTTCGTCCTGCTCTTCTTCTGGATCGCGCTGTCTTTCACCTCCGCGCTGGGCGGATTCTGGTCGCTTCTCACCGGGGGCGGCCTCGGCCTTGGCATCACAAAGGATGGCCCCCTGCCGTCCCTGAACACCCGCACCGCCCTTCTGATGCCCACCTACAACGAAGACCCGCACCGGGTTATGGCGGGATTGCGCGCGATCCACGACAGCCTGCGTGAGACGGGACAGGCGGATCGGTTCGATATCTTCATTCTTTCCGACACCACCAACCCCGATGTCTGGGTGGCGGAAGAAGCCGCGTTCCTCAAACTGCGCCACGACACGAACGATGCGGCGCACATCTTCTATCGTCGCCGCCCCAAGAACACGGAACGCAAGGCCGGCAACATCGGCGAATGGGTCCGTCGCTTCGGCGCGACCTATCCGCTGATGGTCACGCTGGACGCGGACTCCGTGATGGATGGCCGCACGCTGGTGCGCATTACTGCTGCCATGGAACGCAATCCCGGCGTGGGGCTGATCCAGACATTGCCGGTCATCACGGGCGGCACGACGCTGTTTGCCCGTATGCAGCAGTTCGCAGGACGTGTGTATGGGCCGCTGATCGCCCATGGTATTGCATGGTGGCATGGGGCCAGCAGCAATTACTGGGGCCACAACGCCGTCATCCGTACCGCCGCCTTCGCCGAACAGGCGGGGCTTCCGGCGCTTCCGGGCCGCAAGCCTTTCGGCGGCCATATCCTCAGCCACGACTTTGTGGAGGCCGCGCTGATGCGACGCGGCGGCTGGGCCATTCACATGGTTCCTGCCCTGTCGGGTTCATACGAGGAAAGCCCCCCCTCCCTCACCGATGTGGCGATCCGTGACCGCCGCTGGTGTCAGGGCAATCTCCAGCACTACAAGGTGCTGCCCACCAAAGGGCTGAGCTGGGTCAGTCGGATGCACATGATCGTGGGCATCTCGGCCTATCTCACATCGCCCCTGTGGCTGATCTTTCTGCTGGTGGGCATCCTGATCTCGCTCCAGGCGCACTTCGTGCGGCCGGAATATTTCGGGGACACCAAGACGCTTTATCCGCACTGGCCGCAGGTCGATCCCGTGCGCGCGAAATTCGTGTTCATCGCCACGATGGCGATCCTGCTTGCCCCCAAACTGTTCGCCTATATCGCCCTGCTGTTCGATCGCGCCTCCCTCAAGGGCTGCGGCGGCATGATCCGCACTGCGGCCTCCGTGCTGGTGGAAACCCTCATCGGCGGTCTGATCGCGCCGATTGCGATGTTGATCCAGACAAGCGGCGTCATCTCGATCCTCAGCGGACAGGATTCGGGCTGGAATGCCCAGCGACGCGATGACGGCGGCATCCCGCTGAGCACCATCGTGCGCGGATACTGGCGCTACACCCTCTTCGGGGTAATCCTCGGCGCCTGTGCATGGGCCGTGTCGTTCTCGCTGTTTCTGTGGATGACGCCAGTGCTGATCGGGTTGGTGCTGGCCATTCCACTGGCGGCCATTACCGGAAGTCGCGACGTGGGACAGGCTTTCCGTCGCGCAGGACTGCTGCTGGTCCCCGAAGAAACGCATCCTCCCGAAGTTCTGGTGGAAGCGGCTCAGGCTATCGCCGCACCCGGGTCGGATCTGCCGGAAGAAGCCATGGCAGCGCTGCGCTCCGATCCCACGTTGCTGGCCGCCCACCGCGCCATGCTGCCACCGCCTCGCAAACCGGGGGACCCGATTGACCCGGACCAGCTTGTCGGCGTCCTGAAAGTGGACGAAGCGCGCTCGCTCACCGAGGCGGAACGCAAACTGACGCCCAAGGAAAAAGCGGCTGCGTTGGGAACCGCCTCAGCCCTTGAGCGTCTGGAAACGCTGCCGCTTTAGCGAGACAGGCCCCAGTCCACGGAGTGTTCGCGCTTCTTCACCTGACCCGTCTGTGCCCTCAGTGCGTCAGGTGAAGGGCGCTGTCCGCAATGATCGTGTCGAACACGGACGAGAGGGCCTGCTTGATGGCGGGGCCGTCATCGGCCTGAATGAAATCGGTGCTGGCAGAAGCACAGGTCTGCATGGTGTACTGCATGCTGCCTTCGCCCGTTCCATCGAACGGTGCCACCAGCGCGTCATAAAGCGTGTTACCGGGAATGGGATAATAGGGAACCAGAACAGAAAAGAGGCGCACGCCTTTGTTCTTCAGTGCTGTGCAGGCTGCGCCGTAATTCACGTCCACAGCCGTATGCCATTTACCACTGGCCGAATAGAGTTCCTCGGCCCCGTCCGAAATGAAGATGATATAGGTTTTCATGCTGGAGGATGAGGATCCATCCCCAACATTCTGAAGATCGGTGGCTACCTGTTGCAGAGCCGCCTGTGTTTTCGTGTAACCGCCATTGTAATCCGCCCAATCCGAGGGAGACCGGTTGGGATTGTTATACTGATTGGCAAAAGGCGTGGCGTCTTCGATATCCACATTGGCTGCAGCGCTCGTGGCCTGGGAAAGGTCCGTGGTCGGGAGCACCACACGGGAGAATACAGTGCCAAACGTATCGATCCCAACCGTAATGTGATTACGGTCATCCTGAGCATATTGGACAAGCTGAGAAACGAACGCCTGCAAGGACTGACTGACATAATCGATTTTCAGGCTGATCCCCGATGCCTTTGCCACGGTCCGCATGTCGCAGGGAGGACGCCAGACACTATACCAGCCCGATCCCTGCCACTGGCCAGAACTCGATAGAACGCAGTTATTACTGATGGCGTCGTATCCATGTGGATCGTGACAGGCAAAGGCGCATTGACCCGGACCGTTCTCCAATTGCTGGATGTCCGAAGGTGTGCCGCCAATTCCCATCGAATTGGAAATATCCACAAGAAACAACACCTGAATATAGGAATTGCCCTGCGCCATGGTGGCCGTTGACTGAACGGAGACGGTCTTATTGCCTGCAGGCAACAGTCCAGAAAAGAACAACTGTGGCGTCTGGCTCAGAGCGACGGTGACGCTGCCCGAATAACTTGTCTGGGGCGTGTAGCTGACAGTCACCGATGGAACGGAAGAAAGGCCACTGATCTGTGCATTGGCCGTAACCATTGACTGAGCCGTCGTACGGGCGACGGCCAACGCGGCGTCTGTGGTCGTGCTGCTGCCTGATGCCAGACTGTTGTTGGCCTGCTTCGCCGCCTGCAAAGAGGCGGCATCTGCCAGCGATTGCAATTTGCTGCGGGTATTGACCACCGTGCGCAGATCCACCGCCGCCGCGACCCCGAGCATTACGGGAAGCGCAGACAGTGCGGCGACCACCATCACGCTCCCACGACGGCACATCCACCATTTCGTCAGGGCGGGAACAAGAAAACGGGAGAGATACAGAGAAGAAAAGTCAGGGGGGCGCAAACGCACCTCTCTTGGAAAGTCTATAAAAAAGAAGTGTTTTCCGGCACATCCGCCCCTTCACAGTGGCAACGCGATCAGCCGGTAGTGGAATTTTCTCTTTCATCAGCAAAAGATTAATTTCCTCTCTACAGCCGACCTACCCTACTTTTTTCGATAAAACCTCCTGCAATATCAGCATTCCCAAATATTGCCTTGAACATGTCCCACCACAGTCTCACCAAAGATTTACTGCGACTTGAGAATGCAAGTCATTTCTGCTATTACATTGAGAAATAAAGGATTTTCTTCTTGCATGCGTCACAGAATCTGACGTAGAGACAGGACAGGAAACATTCCCCACACGAAGGAAAATGCCGTCATGGCCGTCAAAGATCCCAAGGTGATCGAGCACCTGAACATCCAGCTCACCAATGAGCTGACAGCAATCAACCAGTATTTCCTGCATGCGCGCACGCTGAACCACTGGGGCGTGACCCTGCTGGGCAAAAAGGAATATGAGGAATCCATCGAAGAGATGCGTCACGCCGACTGGCTAATCGAGCGCATTCTCTATCTCGGCGGTCTGCCGAACGTGCAGCGCTACAACACCGTCCTGATCGGTCAGAACGTCAAGGAAATCCTTGAATGCGACCTCAAGCTCGAAGAAAAGGCGCTGGCCGATCTTCGTGAAGGTATCGCCTACTGCGAGAGCGTGCGCGACTACGTCTCACGTGACCTGTTGATCAAGATCCTCGACAACGAGGAAGAGCATGAGGACTACCTCGACCGTCAGTTCGACCTCATCAAGCAGATCGGCATCGAGCGCTACATTCAGCTCAATTCCGCGCCCGCCAACGAGGAATAAGCCGTCCAGGCCAGCAAGTCTGGTCTGAGACGCCCGCAAAACACCGGTTTCCACCGCCTGTCATGGCGGAGGAAGCTGGCGTTTTATCGTTTAGAGCCCTCATCCAACGGCACAGATCTGTGTCGCCCCATGGGGCCAGAGAACCTGAGCCAGCCTCATGTCCTGAGAGCGCCAGCGCGACAGCGTGGCCAGCGAAGCCGCTGCTACAGGCGTGTCACTTTCCAGCACCATATCACGCTGCCTTCGGGTGATGGCCACAGATCGTTCAGGGATTGCCTGCGTTTCACTCAGACTATCCGTTCTCGTGCAGGCCCGGCTCAGCAGCCAATAGCCCGCCGAAGCCAGACAGGCACCAAGTTGCGTCATCGCTTCGGCAAAGGATGCGATCACATGCCGCTGGGGAAACAGGCGCCGCAAGGTGGCCCGCACCCCTTTCTCGTCGCCCTTCTGAGCAAGCGCCGTCGCGTCCAGCAGCGCCATTTCCGTGGAACTGACAGCCCCACAACCTCTCATCCTGACATCGGGCGGCATCACCCCGGCGCCGGAGCAGCGATCCAGCGCATGGCGGAAAGCCGTTCCCAGCGCGTCGAGATCCTCGCGGAAGAACATACCCCCCAGAGAGCCGAATCCCATCCGGCAGAAAGGCCGTCCGGGCCCGACCAGATAGCGCAGCATCCAGACCGCCACGCGCTCATCGGCAGAAAGTTCGTGCAGAATATCGGAAGTCGCGATCATGACATCCATCGGACCTGATGGCCCGTCCCTCCTCGTGATGCCTCACCTTAATTGCAAACCATTCTCATTTGCAATTAAAAATCACTCTCATCCGATCACGATCTCAACTGTTTTCGTGAAGAGAGCAGCCCCTCATTCCGCCTGCGCCAATGGAAGGTTCGGGACGCCATGACGTCCCGGCCGCATTACCCACGGACGCGCACCCGTCCACGCCCGATCCGACACGATCTTGATCTTCCCCGCTTCAAGCCAGATCGCTTCCGCGCCCTCACGCCAGACCGTGAACCGGTCAATCCGCGGAATAGCGCGACACGACGTCCGCGCAGGCGAGACACTCACGAACAGATCCATGCCATCGCACAAGCCGGGCGGCACGATGTGCATTCCATCCGAATCGTCCATCAGACGCAGGAGAAGGGACTGGCCATGCCGGGTCAGCACACACAGACCGGGCGCGCCGTCCTCTCCACAGACCAGATCGCCATTGGCGCTTTCACTCGTGGGCAGCGACATCTCCGTCACAGGTCGTCCGAAAGCCTGCCCCAACTCCCGCCGCTCGAACCATGCATCCCGCGACCGGCCAGCCACCAGAAGCTTCCCGCCGTCCCGCACCGCTACGACGCCTCCATCGGGCGCCACCACCACATCTGGCAATGTGTGATAGAAGGGCGAAAGAAAACCGACCAGCATGGGCAGCAGTCCCAGTAACCGCCAGCGTCGCGTCCACAGACACAACCAGCACAACCCCAGCAGGAACAGCGTCAGCCCCCAACCCGGCGTCATTGGAACAGCCAGACGGGCTGCGGGCCAACCGGCCACGGTGCGCGCCAGCCAGATGATGCCGTCGATCCCCCAGCCCATCGGCACAAGCGCCAGCGTTTCCAGATGCAGCGGCATCAGCAGTAACGCTATCAGCCCCGCCGGCATCACCCACAGCGCCGTCATCGGCACTGCCACAAGGTTCGCCACCACGAAAAAGGGCTGGATTTCTCCAAAATGCGCCATGGAAACAGGCAGAGTCGCCCCGCCCGCCAGCAGGCTGGTCAGCGCGAGCGTCGTGACATGCACCCCGAAGCGGCGACTCACCCCACCCTCGCCATGCAGGCGGCGTAATGGCTGGCGTAACACCTCGTAGCCCGCGATCAACGCCATGACAGCGGCAAACGACATCTGAAACGGCACATCCAGCAAAACGGACGGTCCCGTCAGCAGCAGAACCAGCGCCGCCACCGCCAGCCCACGCATCGACGCGGCATTTCGTCCGGTCAGCAGGGCCAGAACCACCAGACACGCCATCACCAGACTGCGCAGAGCAGGAAGATGCAGCCCCGTCATCGCCACATACAGCACACCGCCCGCCAGCCCGCAGAGAGCCGCGATTTCCTTGCAGGGCCACCGCAACGCCACCCACTCGATGGCGGCCAAATCGTAGCGCGCCACCGTCACCACAAGTCCCATCACGATACCCAGATGCAGCCCGGCCACGGCCAGAAGATGCGCAAGGCCGGATGCGGCGAACGCCTCCCGATCCATCTGAGGAATGGCGCTGGAAAGACCAACAAGCAACGTCGCGGCGATGGCGCCGTTGGTGCCCGGCAGCACGGAATGAATGCGCGCTCCGATCCCTTCGCGCAGCCGCTCCCACAGGGAAGACGCGCGTTTTCCCACACCCGTATCGCCCGTCACCACGGTCGCGGCATTGAGAGCACGTCCGGTTCCGGCCTCCCCCTTGAACCAAGCCTCCCGTTGCAGGTCGCGGGCACCGGGTATTACCGGAAAAGGCGGCGCCGTCAGCAAAGCCCGCACCCGCAGTTCGTCACCCGCCGCCAGCACCAGCGGGTCGTCGTTGCGCAGACGGATGCGCAGCGTGCGGGCCAACGGCGCCATGCCGTCATCCACCCATGTCTCGAAGCGCACATTCGCAAGCGTCACCCGTCGCCCACCGCTTTCCGCGCCTTCACGTGGGGCAAGCTGGTCAACCGCCCGAACGTGTCCGCTCAGCATGACGGCGCGCCGTGGCAGTTCCGGCATTGGCGGCAGGCGGTGACACTCCGTCCATGCCGCCAGAAAACCGAGCGACAGACACAACACCACAGATCCCACCACACGGGCACCGATCCGATACCAGCCGTATATGAGAATAAAAATGGAAAAACCCGCGCTCAGCAGCGCGGGCCAGAACACCGGCTCATGACGTGGCTGAAAATAAAGCAGCACACCGAAGGCCACGCACACCGGCAACCAGACCGGCAACCGGTGCCGTTCAGAGAGAAGGCGCTCTTCCAGCCATCCAACGATCTCGGCCATCAGACGCATGAAACGGTACAGGGCACCATCAGCAAAGATTTACTCTTCGCAAAAACGGCAATTCCCTAAGGAACTGCCGCTCAACCGTGACAATCACGACGTCAGGGCACGCCCTTCGGCAGCACCGAAAAACACGTAATGAAGGAACAGATCGCCGTCATAACCCTCCAGATCCGGATTGACGGCGAGATAAGCCTTACTGTCGAAGAGCTTGTTGGGCTGACGTCCCTCACGAAAACCGACAGTCTGATAATGCGTCGCGGCATCGACGCCAGCTTCCGCCACATCCGGATAGGCTGAGAGATACCATTGCACATCGAAATAAAGGGCGTCGCGTATGGGCGGCACACGCACAGGCACCACCTCTTCCACGATTTCCTCAATCACTTCTGCCGGTTTCTTTCGTGTGGAACGGGCTTTTTCACGAGGAGTGGCTGTCCGTTCTGCCGTTTTTCCGCGGCCCGTAGCGCCCCGTGCCGCCGATGTCGTGCCCCTCGCTGCTCGTGCCACGCCTGCCTCTCCTCATCTATGACTCTCGATCACGCGATCGTTGGCGCAATGATTAGCAACACATTTCAGAAAGACAATGCGTCAGGATCGTCGATTTGCGTTAAAAAACGCTACACAACACACATCGTTCCTTAAAATCCGACAGGAGAATCGTTCTTCTTGGCCAAGCGTCCCACAACCCGTTTCGTCTGCCAATCCTGTGGCGCCGTCTATCCAAAATGGTCCGGTAAATGCGAGGCCTGCGGAGAATGGAACACCATCGTTGAGGAAAGCGTGGAACCGACGGTTTCACGTGCGAGCCGTACCAAGAACCGCCTTACGCTGACGGGACTGGAGGGAAACGTCGCGCCGCCACCACGTATTCTCACGCGCATTCCTGAACTCGATCGCGTGCTGGGTGGAGGGTTCGTGCCCGCATCCGTTGTGCTCGTAGGTGGCGATCCGGGTATCGGTAAATCCACGCTGCTGCTTCAGACCGCGTGTCATCTCGCCACCACCGGCCAGCGCGTTGTCTATATTTCAGGCGAAGAAGCCGTGGATCAGATCCGCATGCGGGCGCGTCGCCTCGAACTGGTCGCGCCCACGCTGGAGCTTGCCGCCTCGATCAACGTGTCGGACATCGTGGCCACGCTTGAAACAGACGAGCCACCGGGCCTCGTCATTATCGATTCCATCCAGACCATGTGGCTCGACAGCATCGAGAGCGCGCCGGGGTCCGTGGCACAGGTCCGGGCCTGTGCGTTCGAATTGATCCGTCTCGCCAAGAAGCGCGGCTTCTCGCTCGTTCTGGTGGGACACGTCACCAAAGAGGGAGGCTTGGCCGGTCCGCGCGTCATGGAGCACATGGTCGATGCGGTGATGTATTTCGAAGGGGATCGCGGCCATCAGTTCCGCATCCTGCGCGCGGCCAAAAACCGTTTCGGCGCGACCGATGAGATCGGTGTGTTCGCCATGACCGATCACGGCCTGATCGAAGTGCCCAACCCCTCCGCCCTGTTTCTGGCCGAACGGCAGGGCAATATTGCCGGCTCCGCTGTCTTTGCCGGGCTTGAAGGCACGCGCCCCGTGCTGCTGGAAGTGCAGGCCCTACTTTCCCCCAAAGCCGGGGACGGCAGTCCCCGCCGCGCTGTGGTGGGATGGGATTCGGGACGCCTGTCCATGCTGCTGGCCGTGCTGGAATCGCGCTGCGGTCTGAAATTGTCCGGAATGGATGTCTATCTCAATTTCGCGGGCGGCCTGCGAGTGACGGAACCGGCGGCCGATCTTGCCGCTGCCGCCGCCATCGTCTCGGCCGCGACAGGTCACCCGACGGACGCTGGCTCCGTCTTTTTCGGGGAAATCGGTCTGTCAGGGGAAATCCGGCAGGTGCCACAGGCCGATCTGCGCCTGCGCGAAGCCAGCAAACTCGGGTTCGCGTCCGCCATTCTGCCGCGCCGTATCGCACGCGGGAATGCCAAGCTCGCTGCCCCTCCCGGTCTCGACCTGCACGAACTGGGACATCTCTCCAGTCTGGTCAGAACGATGACCGAAAGTTCCGCCGCCGCAAAGGACGACTAAGGAACAGCGCCTACTGATCCACGGCGTCGGAGCGGCGGATGTCGGCCCGATCCGCTGGAGTCTCGATGCCAGTCTTATCCGGCAGGCCGATTACCCGGACATAAATCCGGGTGGACGGGACACCCGCGTTCATCAGCACAGCCCGCACAACAAGCCCGCGGCTGAGCGCCATGCGGCGCGGCCGTGACGGGTCGTTGGGCACACCGCTCGCGGTCGTATCCACCAGCGCACGGGTATCAGGCCGCTCCTTCAGCGCCTTGGCGAAAGCGAGAATGGCGTTGCGCGTCTCCGTGTTCAGGTGATCGGAATCCGCCGCAAATGTTACGCGCACGCCCCCGTCGATCGGACGGCTGTCACCCTTGGCATCGGCGACAGGTTGCGGATCAGGCGGCAGAGGGAACGGATGCAGTTGCACTGGAATTTGCGGCGCCGTGAATACCGGCGGCGGAGGAGGCGCGGGTGGAATGGTCGCCGCTACGGGCGCGTGAGAAGGCGATGCCGGTTTGGGGCCGCTGGCGGTCGCTGGTGCATCAGGCGCCTTTTGCGGGACAGGTGCGACTTTCGCTGGTGCGGCATGCTCCACCACATGTTTCGCGCCGGTACGGGCGACAGACGAGGCTTTCGGTCTTGTGGGAGAGGGCGTTTGCCGTGCGCCGCTTTTCTTTGCTGGGGCGGGACCAAGCGCATCCAGCGCGGACGTGTCGGTGGACACCTGCGCGTGCGCAAGCGGTGCCGCGAGAACAAAACACCAGATACAGGCGAGAGGAAAAGCAGAAAGACGGAACGCATGCCGTTCACGCAGCAACATCAGCAACCTCATCTGGGAAACCGGCCCAAGCACAGGAGGGAAGATCGAGCGGAAACGATCGTCCTTCACCTCCCCGTCGGTTCAGGCGTCTGTCAGGCTCTCCGCCACAATCTCACGCAGCTTGGCGTGCAGATGACCATTGCCCGCCACGATCAGCACGTCATCGGGAAGTTCGTTCAGATCCACACCTGCGGGATCGGTGCAGTAGCCACCGGCTTCGCGCACAAGAAGCGCACCGGCCGCGCAATCCCACGGCTTGATGCCGAACTCCCAGTAGCCCTCATAACGGCCTGCCGCGACCCACGCGAGATCGAGCGCCGCCGCGCCGAAGCGACGGATGCCCGCAACCTGCGGCATCAACGCGCCCATGACCCGCGCAAACGGAAGGCGGCGCTTGGGCGACACCTTGGCGAAAGGAATACCTGTGGCGAACAGGGCCGTCAGCATCTCGCGACGCGCCGACACACGGATGCGCCGGTCGTTGAGATACGCCCCCACACCTTTCTCGGCCCAGAACATCTCACCGGCTGCCGGATTGTACACCACAGCCGCGGTCAGTTCGATGGAGCCATCGGGCAGACGCCGCTGCAGACCGATGGAAATGGCCCAGTGCGGAATACCGTGCAGGAAGTTGGTCGTTCCATCCAAGGGATCGACCACCCAACGCCACGTCCAGTTCTCACCGCCCGACTCGCCACTTTCCTCCATGAGGAAGGCATAACCGGGACGGGCCCGCTCCAGTTCTTCCCGCAGGGTCTGCTCAGCGCGCAGGTCGGCCTGCGACACGAAATCGCCCGGCCCCTTGATGCTCACCTGAAGCTGCTCGACTTCATTGAAGTCACGCAGAAGACGCCGTGCCGCCTTTTCGGCAGCACTCTGCATCACGGTCATTACGGGTGAAAGACGCATCGCCAAGGCGGTCATCCCTGTGGAAAATTCAAGAAACGGAAAGGCCGGACAGACTGTCCGGCCGCGATCAGTCGGCTCAGAGGTCCGTCAGGACTTCGCACGCTCGACGTAACTGGCGTCATCCGTGCGGACCACAATGCGCTCACCCGCCTCGATGAAGGGCGGCACCATCGTCTTCACGCCGTTGGACAGCATGGCCGGCTTGTAGGAAGAACTGGCCGTCTGACCCTTCACCACCGGGTCGGCTTCCACCACTTCCAGCGTAACATGCGGCGGCAGCGTCACGGCTACCGGATCGCCTTCCACCAGATTGAGGTTCAGTACCATGTTGTCCTGCAGGAACGGAGCCTGATCGCCCAGAAGGTCCACGGGGATCATGAACTGCTCGAACGTCTCCGGGTCCATCAGAACCAGCGTCTCACCGTCGGTGTAGGAGTAGTTGTACTCCTTGTCCTCGGTGATCAGACGCTCGACGGTATCGGCCGTACGCCAACGCTCGTTGGTCTTGTTGCCGGTCTTGAGATCGCGCATCTCCACCTGAATGAACGCACCGCCCTTACCGGGTGTGATGATCTGCTGCTTGAGGACGGTCCAACGACGTCCGTCGTGCTCAATGACCTGGCCCGCACGGATCAGGTTGGCCTGCTGTTTCATGGTCTGTCCCTGGAGAAAAAAGCTTTGGGCTCGAAGGCGGGCTTCTACTCCCCACAGCCGTCAAGAGCAAGATCACACGGCCTCGACGCGTGCCTTTCCGACACGCGGAAGCACTCACCATGCCCGCCAGTTTTCCTGAATTTGGAAAGAAAAAAAACCGTTCTCAAGCGAGAACGGTCCAGTTCCACGATATCGGGCAGGCGGGATTCGAACCCACGACCCCCAGTCCCCCAGACTGATGCGCTACCAGGCTGCGCTACTGCCCGTCATCGTGAACGGGTGGTCTCTAGCAGTCTGACAAAGCCCCCGCAAGAGCCTTTCCACCGATTATCCCTTCTTGCGACGGGATGATCAGACGTCCGCCTGTTTGAGTTTCGCCCGGATCGCCTCAAGCTGACCCAGCACACGCTCAAGACTGCGTCGCAACCGTTCGTTTTCCGCCACCACATGCGGATCAGGCACCTCGCGCACCTCGACCACAACCTTTGGCTCAGGCGGCTTTTCCTCCAGAGGGGCAACAAGCGGCGGAAGTTCGTCCTGCGCGCTGACAGACACCTCCTCCTGTCCATCGGATGCAGGAGTATGTTCGCTTTCCGGATCGCTTTCGCCCCGCAAAACACGCTGCACCCCTTTGGTGGTGTAGCCTTTCACGTAAAGCAGATCGGAAATCTGACGCAGAAGCGCAATGTCCTCAGGGCGGTAATAACGCCGTCCGCCTCCACGCTTCAGAGGACGCACCTGCTCGAAGCGGGTCTCCCAGAAACGTAGGACGTGCTGGGGCACCTTCAGTTCATCGGCAACTTCGCTGATGGTACGAAACGCCAGTGGCCCTTTCTGGAGCCGCTCGCCCGCCTCTTCTCCCAGAGCAACATCAACTGGGGACACAGTCCCACCCGGATTCGCAACAGGCCGCTCTTCCATCATTCCGGCGCGCCATTAGCCCGTGCACGAAGAATCTGACTGGCGCGAAACGTGATGACCGAACGGGGAAGAATGGGAATCTCCACCCCTGTCTTGGGATTTCGCCCGCTGCGTTGCCCTTTGCGGCGCACCATGAAGGTACCGAACCCGCTGATTTTCACGGATTCTCCACTCTCCAGCGTCGCTGCCATGGTTTCGAGCACCGCCTCCAGCAAGTCGATGGACTCGCTGCGGGACAACCCGACCTGCGTATGGATTTTTTCCGCCAGACTGGCGCGCGTCACAGTACTCATGCGCGCAGAGTAACATGCTGATACCCGGCGTCAATTTGAATGAAGAACCCCGCTTGGGGAAGCTCCGTCACACCCGCGCCAGCGCCGATCCCCATGTCAGACCACCGCCCAATGCTTCCATCAGCACCAGATCGCCACGACGGATACGTCCATCCCGCACGGCTTCATCCAGCGCGAGAGGGATAGAGGCCGCCGACGTGTTGGCGTGCCGGTCCACCGTCACCACCACCTGCTCCATCGGCAGGTGCAGTTTGCGGGCTACACCCTCAATGATGCGAATATTGGCCTGATGCGGCACCAACCACGCCACATCGGCATGTGTCAGCCCTTCCGCCCCCAGCGCTTCATCCACGGCGGAGGAAAGACGCCCCACAGCATGACGGAACACCTCACGGCCGTTCATTTTCAGATGCCCGCTGTGACCGGACCGACCGACCGCACCATCGACGTAGAGGATGTCCCCCAGCGCTCCATCGGCGTGGAGATGAGTGGAGAGAAGCCCGCGATTCCCCGGATCATCACTGGCTGTCAGGACAACCGCACCTGCGCCATCCCCGAACAGTACGGCCGTCGTCCGGTCGTCCCAGTCAAGAATGCGTGAGTACACCTCACTGCCAATGACCACCACGCATTTGGCCTTGCCCGACAGGATGAACGCATCCGCCGTCGCCATGCCGTAGATGAATCCTGAACACGCCGCCGCGATATCGAATCCGAATCCGCCCGTGGCACTCAGTTCGTGCAGCACGCGCACAGCCGTCGCGGGAAAGACCTGATCGGGCGTGGAGGTCGCCACGATAACCGCGTCCACAGTCTGCGGATCGATACCACCGAATGCGAGCGCCCGACGCGCGGCCTCTGCTGCCATGGAGACGGCCGTCTCGTCTTCGCCCACGATATGACGCTGACGAATGCCGGTACGACCCCGAATCCAGTCATCGGATGTGTCGAGACGCTGCGAGAGTTCGTCATTGGTGACGATGCGCTCAGGCAGATAGCTTCCGAAACCGGAGAGGAGCGAACGTGTCACCATTGAGAATACCCCAAGAAGACGCGGTTCCGGCTGCACTCCCGCGTCCCGGCCGCATAAAATACCTGATCCGCCACCAGCCTGCGCCGACGGGGTTTAAAGGGCGGCCTGACGTTCCGCTTCCATCTTCGGGCGGCTGGTCGTCAGCGTCGTCATATGCGCCAGACGTTCGCGGATACTGTCATTGAACTGATGCGTGACCATATCCATCGCCACATCCACAGCCGACGCAAACCCCTGCGCGTCCGTGCCGCCATGCGATTTCACCACCACACCGTTCAACCCCACGAACACAGCACCGTTGTAGCGGCGGGGGTCCAGCCAGTCCTTCATGCGCATCAATGCGGGGCGCACGAGAAGATAGGCCAACCGGCCGGCCATGCTGCTCGTGAACACCTGCCGGAACAGCCCGGACGCCATCTTCATGGCCCCCTCGCCTGTCTTGAGCGCGACATTGCCGGTGAAACCGTCCGTCACCACCACGTCCGTCGTGCCAGCCGTGATGTCATGCCCTTCCACGAAACCGTGAAACTGGGACGCCAGTGGGCTGTCACGGAGCATTTCCGCAGCCTGCCGCAGCCGTTCGTCGCCCTTGACCTCTTCCGCGCCGACATTGAGCAGGCCAATGCTGGGCGCGGGAAGACCGAGAACCGCCTTGGCGAACGCCTCACCCATCACGGCGAACTCGACCAGATTGCGGGTGTCGCACGCGACGTTCGCCCCAAGGTCCAGCATGACGACATCGCCCTTCATGCTCGGGCTGATGGCGGCCATGGCGGGCCGAGCAATGCCCGGCAGCGTTTTCACGACAATCTTGGCCAATGCCAGCATGGCACCGCTGTTGCCAGCCGACACCACACCCGCCGCCTCACCCGCCGCGACCGCATCCATCACCATCCGCAAGGATGAGTCCCGAACCCGAAGAGCCGCCGTGGGCTTCATGTCCATGCTGATGGCTGTTGGCGCATGGCGCACTGTGCATATGGCGGCTGCCTTTGGGTGCCGTGCCAGAATCGGACGCAGACGTTTTTCATCGCCGATGAGCAGCACGCGCGCTCCCCGGTGACGATCCGCCGCAAGCGCCAGTCCGGCCACCACAACATCAGGGCCGCCATCCCCCCCCATGGCGTCAACCGCCAGGGAGAACATGCCGCAGCTTCCGTCTTCCGTCCTCTCAGATGCAAGCGCTTCGCTCACGAAACCGCTCCCACCTGCTCGACCGAAAGACGGGCTGTCATGTCAGTGTCACGCCGTTTCAAGCCACAAACACCCAATCAGGCGCGGACGGCGACCTTCAGGGCCTTGCCGGCCGCAATGACCTCACGGCCATCGTAGTGACCGCAGTGGCTGCACACATGGTGCGGACGCTTCAGTTCACCACAGTTTCCACACTCGGCATGGGCCTCCGGGCGCAGGGCCTGATGGCTGCGACGCATGCCGCGACGGGACGGTGAAGTTTTTCTCTTGGGTACTGCCATGGGTCCAAGCCCCTCCGAAATGACGACATCCCGGAACCACCCCCCGGCGGAACCTGGACACAACTGCAATTGAGGGCGGCCCTCTATCAGACGCGCCCCACTTCCGCAAGAAGCGCCGCACGACAAACAGCCGCGCCGCGCAGGCAAATAGACGTTTTTCGTATCAGGAATCGTCGCGCCTGAGCTTGGCCAGCGCACCGAAAGGATTACGGCGCGCCTGCGGATCTTCCGCATCGCGTTCCGCCAATGCTTCCGCCTCTTCCTCAGTAATCACATAATCCGGACGCGTTGCATCCGGCTTGCGTGGCCACGGATCAAGAGCAAGGGCCAGTTGCTCCACCGTCGCTTCCCCGAGATTTATGGCATCGCCTTCAAACGGAATTTCATCCGACGCTTCCAGATCGTCAGCGGCCTCCGGGTCGAAACGATGCTCGGGCACGAATCGGAGCGTGAAGCGCTCCCCCACCACATCCTCGAACACATCGAGCGTGAGCACGCAGGGCTGACTGACGCGTGCGGACAACGCGCCCTCCGCCACGATCGCTCCACCGACTCCTGCACACAGCGCATAACGGCATGACAGGCTGGCCACCTGCGGCAGCCCCAGCCGATGGGCGATGCGGACACATTCTTCAGGCGTGGCCGTCACGACGATCTCACGCGGTGCCTCGGGCCTTGCGTCCCGCAGCGACCGCACGAGGACGGGACGGGAAAACTCCAGCGATTGCTTGGCGGTCACGACATGATCCCTTTCCTGCACCACAGCCGCCCGCGAGACAGTGCGAAACACACTATCGGGGGGCTGTTTCCTGTGCTTTAACAGAACCCGCTACATCAGGCCCATATCCGAAAGCACCAGAACAGCGTCATGTTGACACGACCGCTTCCAGCCTCGACCGCATCCTTCGCCCATAATGGGCATGGTGGACGGCGCTTGAGGAAAGCCGTCGGTCTCATTGGATGCGTGCTGGCGCTGTCGGGCTGCGCAGTGTTCGAAAATCCGCCCATGCCGCGCGGCTCGCTGATCGAGGCCGATGATTACAACCAGCTCCAGCCGGGAAAAAGCAACCGCGCGGATGCTATCGACCTCCTCGGCTCTCCCACGGCCAAGGCGACGTTCGACGACAATACATGGATTTATATTTCCATGATGACGGCGCCGACGCCGGCAAACTTCCCGCATGTGACAAAGCAGCAGGTGGTGGTGCTCAATTTCGATGAGGGCGGTACGCTGCGTGCCCTGCGCACACTCAACCTCAAAGACGCAAAGCATCCCGGAATGGTGGGCGACAGGACACCCGCGCCCGGCACCAAGATCAATATCCTGCAGGAAATCCTCGGCAACGTGGGACGCTACAACCCGATGCAGGGCATGATGAACAACAACAGCAATTCGTTCAGTGGCGCGGGCGGAATGATGGGCAACAACGGTCCCGGTCATGGTGGCGCGGGCAACAGCCTTCCGTAATCACAGCCTCTACCTGATCTGATGCCCGTTCGAGGCGTCAGCGCGGAAGCGTGATCCGCACATTCAGCCCACCGTGTTCACTCTTGGCCAGCCGCACTTCTCCGCCGTGAGCGCGCACGATATCGCGCACAATGGTCAGGCCCAGCCCGGTCCCACCCTGCGCCCCACTGGCAAAAGCGCGAAAAACCTCCTCGCGCTGAACGGCCGGAATACCAGGACCGTCATCGTCAACCTCAATGACCACGTTCCGGCCTTCCGCCCGACCGCTGATCCAGATACCCGCATCAAGCCTGCGTGCGTTCTCGACCACATTCATCAGCATCCGTCGCATGGCGTCGGGACGCGCTTCCAGCATCAGATCGGCATCATGACTGACGCCTCTTATCCGGGCACCGCCCCGACGTGCCGCCATCGCCACGTCATCCAGCAGAGCGCCGATATCGAGTTCCACCGGCGTCTCCGCACCTTCGCCACGCGCAAACGACAGATATCCCTCGATCATCCGCTCCATTTCCGTCACGTCCGCCACCATATCGACCACGTCCTCACGGAGCGTCGCGGCATCCACGACGCCCGACTGCGGCAGCATGGCCAGAGAGAGACGCAGGCGGGTAAGCGGTGTGCGCAGATCGTGCGACACGCCCGCCAAAACCGCCGTGCGCTGCATGACGAAACGCGAGATCCGGTCACGCATACGGTTAAAGGCCACCGCCGCCCGCCGCACTTCACGCGCGCCTTCCGGGCGGATCGGCTCCACATCCCGCCCCAGCCCAAACTGCTCCGCCGCCTTGCCCAGCCTGCGAATGGCACGGACCTGATTGCGCATGAACAGGGCGGCAATGGCGAACAGCAGCAGCGAACTGCCGATGGCCCACAGCACGAACAGCCACAACTGCCCCACATCCAGCCGTTTGCGGGGCGTGTCCACGCTGAGCACGCCATCGGGAAGCTGGATGCGGATGTACACACGATGTTCGTCCGTCAGCCAGTCCACAAAGAACGGACGGGCAATGGCCGCCTGAAGCGCGTGGGCCAGATCTTCGTCCATCGGCCCGATCACATGGGTGGAGCCGGTACGCAGCAAGCGTGAACCCTGCCGCCACTGCATGTCGAGCTGGGTGCGCGCCAGCATCTGCCGCGCCAGCCACGCCCGATCGCCACCTCCGCGATAGCGTTCCATCAGATCGAGCGAGAGAGCGATATCCGCCACGACACTGTCGGACATGCGGCGCGACATCACGCGCAGATAAGTGCCGTAGAACAGTTCGAGCGCAATGCCCTCCGTCACCAGCATCGGGATCAGGACGATCAGCAGCGCGCGCGCAAGAAACGAGCGCGGCAGGACGCGCCGGACAGAACGTTCGAACTGTTCGTCGCTCCAGAACGTGCGGAAACCGCGCACGCTGCCTTACACGCCCGGCTTGAGGACGTAGCCCTTACCGCGAATCGTATGCAGATAGCGCGGCTCCTTGGGATCGGCCTCGATCCGGCGGCGCAGGCGCGTCACCTGCACATCCACAGCCCGCTCCCCGATCTCGGTCATGTCCAGCGCCGCCGCAATATCTTCGCGTGAGAGCACCTCGTTAGGGTGACGCGACAGCACGCTCAGGAGCGCCGATTCGCCGCCCGTCAGGTGCACCGTTCCGCTCTCGCCCGTCAGCATCCCGCGCGCGGGATCGAACTCCAGACTTCCGAGCCTGACGATGCGCAATTCGCCCGTGGGAGCTGGAGGCGCGAAACGCCGCAGATGCGCCTTGAGCCGCAGAAGGAGTTCACGCGGCTCGAACGGCTTGCCCAGATAATCATCGGCTCCCGCCTCCAGCCCCGTGATCCGGTCCTCAGGTTCCCCTCGGGCCGTCAGCAGCAGAATGGGAATATCCAGCCCTTCCGCGCGCAGGGAACGCGTCAGCGTCAGACCGTCCTCACCGGGCATGGTCACATCCAGCACCACGGCATCGGGCAGCATGAAGCCAAGCGCCTGTCGGGCATCCGCCGCAGACGCGGCCACCGTCACGCGGAAACCATGCTCCAGCAGATAACGCTGCAAGAGCCTGCGCAGACGGGGATCGTCGTCAACCACGAGCACATGCGCGCTTCCCATGCCCTCATCGCCCGCAGCAGGACGGCCCACACTCTCCACCGTATCACCGGCCATCACGCATTCTCCTTCCCGCCTGTTTCTGGGCCGCCTGTTTTGGCCCCGCCTGCGTACGCATCTCCGCATTCCGGGCCAGAAGATCACGACTGGGCTCCGACAGCATACCCCGCAAGACCTGCCGGAACCCGCGCACAGCGCCACTTCCGGCCTCACGATACGCTCCGACCATCAGTTCACGTTGAGCCGCGAACAACCGCGCCTCCATGGCCTGTCCTGTCTCGGTCAGACTGAGAAAACGCTGCCGTCGATCCTGCCGCCCCGGCTCGGACGCCACCAGCCCGCGGGCATGCAGTTCGTTCAAGGTGCGCGCCAGACTCTGCTTCGCCACGCCCAGCACGGACTGCAACTCCCCCACCGTCAGACCGGGCAGAAGCGCCAGCATCTGCAAGGCGCGGTATTGGGCCGCGCCCAGTTCCGTTTCCTCAAGAAGCGGGGCAATGGTGCGACCAAGATCGAGCCACGCCAGCACCATGAGCTGCTGGGCGCGACGGATCTCCTGTTCACGCAGGAAGAGAACATCCGCCCCCGCCCCGATGTCGCCCTGTCCACCCGCGAATCCGTTCATGCCGCACGATGAAAGGGTGAAAATTTCTCCATACGCTTGCGCACCATGCCCACGGCCCGCGCCCGCGCCAGACCGGCATCGAGCACCTGTTCCACCACCCGTCGGTCGCTGCCACCGAGCCAGGCGAGGAACGTCGGCACATACACCGTCGCCAGACTGACACGCTTGGTCACCCATGTGATGCCGCCCGATGTGTCCTCCGCCGCGCGCCAGATGGCATCGACCGTCCGCGCCAGCATCCGCCCCGACGCCGTGCCCGAACAGGGTGACAGAGCAATCCCGCAGGCCCGACGTTCCGCCGCACGAAAAGGCTCCAGAATATCCAGACGTTCCAGAACGCAATGCCGCACGCGCTCCGATAGCCGCGGATAAGCTCCCACATCGAATGCCTGCTGAGCACGCCGGACCATCTCCCGATCCACCAGATCGGCCCATGCCTCGACCATTTCGGCCGGTCCGCCGGGAAAGAGCAGATCCGCGTCGCCGCCCGCCACCTCTCTCAGCGCGGCGAGCGTCCACCCTTTCTCACCTGCCTGCGCTGCAAGTTTCCACAAAGCCTCCTCGCGCTCTGGGTCATGGTCCAGCGTGGGAGGCGTCATCGTCTGCATGAGCGAATACCCCGCCCCCATTGCGAAATGGAGCGCCTTTTCCTTGAGACTCATCGCGCCAGCCTTTCCGCCACGGCTTCGGCTGTCAGGAAACGCTCAGCTTCCTCCTCGAATCCAAGCAGGCTTAGATCGG
The DNA here is from genome assembly GCF_011516945.1 of Acetobacter estunensis. GTDB lineage: Bacteria > Pseudomonadota > Alphaproteobacteria > Acetobacterales > Acetobacteraceae > Acetobacter > Acetobacter estunensis. The sequence continues at coordinate 169,459 of NZ_WOTH01000001.1, read as the reverse complement.
GCATGCGCATCGGGTAGAGGATGCCGTCGAGATGATCGGCCTCGTGCTGCATCACGTTTGCGTGGAATCCACCGGCCACCCCACTTACGCGCTGGCCTGTGCGGTCCATGCCTTCATAGCTGATCTGCACGTAACGAGGCACCCAACCCCGCAGACCCGGAATGGACAGGCACCCCTCAGGGCGCATGGCGATCGCCTCTCCCACAGGACGAAGGACAGGATTGACCAGAACCTGCACGCCCTCCAACGGCTCTTCCCCTTCATGACGACGGGATTCCGGCACGCGACAGACGAAAATCCTTTTCAAAACGTGAACTTGCGGGGCAGCGAGTCCGACGCCTCCCGCATCCCACATGGTCTCGATCATGTCGTCGATCAGCGTCTGAATGGAGGGATCCGTCACATCCTCCACGTCTTCCGCGCGCTGTGTCAGGACCGGCTGGCCCATCCGCGCAATTCCCAGCACCGTCATGCCGTCCTCACTTCCACCATTTGCGAGCAGGATACCCCCCTTCGAGCCTCACCGAAACGGGCACCGATTCGAATTGTCTTTTGCCTCGAGCCTGTGGTAAGCAGCCGGCCAGTTCATTCAGACGAGTCCTCAAGGGGCTTCGTCCATTCACATCAGCTCACGAACCTGTCGCGGCTTACCGAGCCGGTGGGTTCGCTCAGGAGAAGACTAGCCAGTGCAGGTTCTCGTTCGCGACAACAATGTCGATCAGGCTCTCAAAGCACTCAAGAAGAAGATGCAGCGCGAAGGTCTCTTTCGCGAGATGAAGCTGCGCCGTCACTACGAGAAGCCGTCCGAGCGTCGCGCCCGTGAGGCCGCCGAGGCTGTCCGTCGCGCCCGCAAGATGGAGCGCAAGCGTCTGGAGCGCGAAGGCTTCTAAGCCCGCCTCCTGCTCGCGCAGAACGAAGAACCGGTCCTCCTCAGGGAAGGCCGGTTTTTTTATGCGATCGCGCTGGGGTCTTCAGTCGCTGTCCGAGAATGCGCCTCCAGCGGAGGCGAGGAACATCCGTTGCACATCTTTCGGTGCCGTCACATCATTGGCCAGCAGAAGCTGAAGCAGAATCCGCGCTTTCTGCGGATTCAGGTCCAGAGACGCCACCAACCCGTGCCGGTCATCCGCGATCTCGACATTGCGGTTGACGAACCCCTCAGTCACCCGACTGGCCCGCACAACCATAACACCGCCCGCCACAGCACGGTCCAGACCGCCCAGCGCTGCCTCGGACACGTTTCCGTCGCCCATGCCCGCCACAACGAGGCCTCGCACGCCATCCGCCACGGCTCTGTCGATCGGATGGGCCTCCATGCCCGCATGAGCGAAGACGATCTCCACAGAGGGTAGCACCGGACGGGCGGGAAGCGTCAGAAAGGCCGGCTTTCCTTGTTGTGTCACCTGCGACACGAAGCGGACCGTCTCCGCGTCCACAAACCCCACCGGACCACCGTTGAGGGAACGGAATGTCTGCAAAGCCGTCGTGTGCGTCTTGCTCACACGGCGTGCGGCATGGATGTCCCCATTCAATACCGCCAGCACACCGCGATTATGCGCCAGCGGACTGGCTGCCACTTTCACCGCTTCATACAGATTGGCCGGCCCATCGGCACCGAGAGCAGTCGCGGGCGGCATCGCCCCCGTCAGCACGACAGGACGACCATAGGGCAAAATGGTGTCGAGAAAGAACGCTGTCTCTTCGAGAGTGTCCGTGCCATGAATGATGACCACGGCATCGGCTTCGTCCTCTGACCACGCCTGACGGATACGCTCCGCCAGTTGGAACCAGACAGATGCGTTCATATTCTGGGAAGCGATATTGGCGATCTGCTCCACCTGCAACCGCGCCAGATCGTCGAGATCCTGCACCCCCGCCACAAGTTCGGCCCCCATGACGCCACCGGCATCGTATCCAATGGCGGAGCGTTCATCCGATGTCCCGGAAATGGTGCCGCCCGTTGCGAGAACGAGCACACGCGGCAGGAGAGTTTCCGCTGTCGCCACACTATTATTGTCTTTCGCCATTGTTCGCTCCCGCCCTCGCACATAGGCCAGACGCCCCATGCGAACAACGAGATGTCTTCTGGGAAGCAGATTGGGAAAAGGCGCTCACGGCACCCGCCATGGCTGGAACACCAGCGTGCAGACACAAAAAAACGGCCCGTAGGCCGTTTCCAGTTTCGCTCCATCTTTCCTTGGAAAAGATGGAGCGGGCGAAGGGATTCGAACCCTCGACCCCAACCTTGGCAAGGTTGTGCTCTACCCCTGAGCTACGCCCGCATCGTCTGCGACGAGGGGTTATCTAGATCAGGCTCTCGGTGGACACAACCCACAAAATGCCATTTGCGAAAGAAAAATTTCACTCATGCCAAGACAGCCCGCCCACTTGGGAAAAATCGCTCAGATTCCGGGCAACTCGTTCACCGTCACCACACGCCACGAACCATTGAGGCGCTCCAGAATCGTCAGAGACAGGTTCTGGATGGAAAAATGCAGCGTCGTATCCGCATCGATTTTCAGGGCATGGGCAATAGCAGCCCGGATCGCGCCTCCGTGGCTGACGACAATCATGTCCTCCTTGACGTGTGTCTGGGCCAGATGGTCGAGTGTACGCCCCACGCGACTACAGACAGTCTCCATGCTTTCCCCGCCCGGTGGCGTCTCGCTGGCGGAAATTGGCCAGAAACAATGCGGTGCCTCTTCCAGACGATCAGGAAACTCGTCATGGGAAAGCCCCTGCCATTCTCCCAGATCCTGCTCGACAAGCCCGGGTTCCACCGTCAGGCCACGCGCGCCATAGCCGGCATTCTGGATGGTCTGGGCGGTACGCCGCGTGCGTGACAGCGGCGTGATGAACCACCGCGCCTCACGCGGCAGACGACGGGCCAGCGCCTCATACATCGGCTGCTGCGCGACGAGACTGTCGGGGCACAGCGGAACGTCCATAGTGCCGTACATCATCGTGCGGGCGTTCTGCTCCACCAGCGCATGACGGATCAGCCAAAAACGGGTGATGCCGGGCTCCAGTTTGGGCGCATCGAGAAAATGCCCGTGATTACGCTGATCCACCGTCGTCGCGTTCATCGTCCCGTCTGCCATTATCGTTTTCCAGTCCAGCCTGTCATATCGTCTTCATCGCACATCACCGGCGCATAGGTCGGCTGAGGATCGTGACGGGCGATCCGCGCCCAATGCCGACGGATCAACGCCACCTTGGCGAGAATCCTTCGCGCGTCCCCAATCTCGCGGGCCAGCCGGACATCCGTGTCCAGACCCTCGTGCGACGGCTCGCCCGAGACGAGCCGCGCACCCGCCGAAATCCGCAGAGCACCCGCCATCTCACCCGCGAGTTCCGCACTCGGAACCGCAACCGGCTGCCCGACATGGCACAGAAGACCGGCATTCGGGTCATGATAGGCTGTCTCATTGGGAGAGAAAGCGGGACGCAGATCGGCATTCAGCCAGCGATACAGGCGCCGCGCGTCCTCCAGATTCATCGGCCGGAACGTCGCGTCATCCTCAACGCCATCGACCGCGCGCACGAGAAAACACAGGATGGTGCTCCTGTCGTCCCATTCCTGCGCAAGATGTGGGCGAATCGGCGAGGGCGTTGTCAGCAACCGGATGTCATTGGCCTGTTCCATGGCAGCACGCACGGCACCGAGAAAGACATCGAGCCTGCGTCCGATTTCGGGGGTTGGCACCGCTTCAAGCGCTTTCATCTCGGCAATGGCCGCCTGCCAACGCAAAATCAGCCCGTGATTGGAGACCGCTGACAACTCGCGCGTCGCAGCACAGGCGGGCCACTCCCCTTGTCCTGCATAATCCTTCAGGCCCGCAGGCAGGTCATCGGCAGCCTCCAGCCGCGCCCGCCACGCTTCGGGCAGCAGCAACGCGCCGCAGAACGGTGGGCCGGTGACGAATTTCGAGCCCGTCACCATGACCGCACGCCCGGCGCGGACCCATCCCCCCACACGTTCGGGCATGAGACGCGCCTGACAGGCATCGACCACGACATCCAGTGCAGCGCCGGATTCTTCGGCCAGTGCCGAAAGCTCCCTCTCATCAGGAGCAAGGAGGCCGGTCTTGGACAGGTCAAGCTGATGCAGCAGCACATGACGACCGTGCCGTGCGGCCGTTTGCACGAGATTTCGACATCGCTGCACTAGTTCGGCGGCAGGCACTTCCTCGCCACTGGAACATCGGAGAGGCACCACCTCAACCTCAACCGCCCCGGCCTTGCAAAAGCCCGGAATGATCGCGCCACGCTCCACATGCGGGACACGCGCCGTGTCACTGGCAAAGTGCCGCCCTGCGGCCGCCAGCGGCACACCGCTTCCGGTTTCTTCGGGGGCGATCAGGATATTGGTGACAGGACGATGCGCCGGATTCCGCTCCGAGAGCACCAGCGCCGCCAGTTCGCAATCCGTGCCGGACGGTGCGAGGATGACGTGCTCGCCATTCGGCAGATCGAAATGTCGGGCAAGAAACGACCGTATTTCGCGCGCCATCGCGGCGAGTGTTTTCTGCCCCTCATCATGCAGCAGCGCCCTCTGAAGACGCAGCCGCGCCTGCTCCGCGCCCGCAAAGCCTCTCTCCGAGACGGACGACGCGGTCGAGGACGAAAAGGTGACAGCCCATGGCCGAGGTCTGTGAGAACAGCCGTAATGATTGAGGCCGGTGTGCGGATCGAGTTCGAGGCGGGCGTCTCCCCCTGCCGCCATCAGAGTTTCGGCTGGACCGATCAGGTTCCACGTCCGCTCCAGCCACTTCGAAACAGCCAGAGCGGTCTCCCGATCCAACGAAACGGGCAGAACACCGGCAGGAAAAGAGAGAAACGGCCTCAGAACCGGCCAGAGAGCGGCCACACGCGAAGCGGAGAGCGGCGTCCGGCCTCCCATTTCCCGCGACCAGTCCGGGATGTCGTCCGTCTCCCCATCCAGCGCCCGGAACAGGGCAGCCGTTCGCGCGGCGGCGAAACTTGCGCGCAGACAGGGCGCGAGAAGCCCGCCACTTCCCTCCACGAGAGCGGCAAGCTCCAGAGCATGGCGCAAAATCCCCACCTGATTGGTTGTCAGACGCTTGGCGGTGAAGTTTCCCGACAGGCCGAGCGTGCCGTCCATCATGACACGGAAAGGCGCCTCCCCGTCGGGAAGGAGGCGTAGCCTGCGTCCTTCGGCCACGACCTGCAGATCGGGGCGTGCGGGAATACACGACCGTGCCATCACGGGAGGGTCTGCCAGCATCTGCGCTTCCGTTTGCCGTCAAAAGGACATCATGTGTGCCACAAGCATCGTCAAAGTGACATGAACATGTCCATGTTACAGTCAAATGACAGGTGATAATCCATGCACACGCGCTGGTGATGAGACGCTGTGTTGGTTATTAGACAACAGGTTAAGCCTTTGCCGGGCACTCGAAACGGGATGTTCTGATGCGTATTCTTTTAACAGGCGGTTGCGGCTTCATTGGCTCCGCCGTGGTGCGCCACATTATCGGCGCGACCGATCACTCGGTCCTCAATGTGGACTGCATGACCTATGCCGCCTCGCCCGAAACCGTGGCAAGCGTCGCGTCTTCGGACCGCTACCAGTTCGCGCAGGTGAACATCACCGACGGTCCCGCGCTGGCGAAGCTGTTCGAGAGCTTCCGTCCCGACGCCGTGATGCATCTGGCTGCCGAGAGCCATGTGGACCGCTCCATCGACGGTCCGGGCGTGTTCATCCAGACCAACGTGGTCGGCACCTACACCCTGCTCGAAGCCGCGCGCGGCTATTGGCAGACGCTGGATGAAGCCGCCCGCAAGGCGTTCCGTTTCCACCACATCTCCACCGACGAAGTGTTCGGTGCCCTCGGTCTGGACGATCCGCCGTTCACCGAGACGACGCCGTATGACCCCCGCAGCCCGTATTCCGCGTCCAAGGCGTCGTCCGACCATCTGGTTCGCGCGTGGTTCCACACCTACGGTCTGCCGACCTTCGTGACCAACACCACCAACAATTACGGCATCTGGCATTTCCCCGAGAAGCTGATCCCGCTGGTCACGATCAATGCGATCGAGGGCAAGGAACTGCCTGTGTACGGCAAGGGCGAGAACATCCGCGACTGGCTGTTCGTGGAAGACCATGCCGAAGCTCTGGTACGCGCCGTCGAGGTGGGTGAACCGGGCGAGACCTACGCCATCGGCGCCCGTCAGCCGCGCACCAACCTTGAAGTCGTCAAGACGATCTGTGCCGTGCTCGATGAGCTGCGCCCCGATCCCGCCGGTCCGCGCGAGCGCCTGATCCGTTTCGTGACCGACCGTCCCGGCCATGATTTCAAATACGAGATCGATCCTTCGCACGCCGAGAAGGCCCTCGGCTGGAAAGCGAAGCACGATTTCGAATCCGGCATCCGTCGAACCGTCCAGTGGTATCTCGACAACCGCACGTGGTGGGAGTCCATCCGGGCCCGTCGCTACACGGGCGAGCGTCTGGGACAGGCCACGCAGCAGAACTCGGGAAAGCACTGATCCATGACCCAGACTCCCAAAGTCGAAACGAACATGAAGGGCATTCTGCTCGCCGGTGGATCGGGCACGCGCCTGTACCCGATGACGCTGGCCGCGAGCAAGCAGCTCCTGCCCGTCTATGACAAGCCGATGGTCTATTACCCGCTCACCACGCTCATGCTGGCGGGCATCAAGGACATCATGATCATCTCCACCCCCGCCGATCTGCCGCAGTTCAAGCGGCTGCTGGGGGATGGCTCGCAGTTCGGCGTGCGCTTCGAATACCGCGAACAGCCCAGCCCCGATGGCATCGCGCAGGCCTTCATCATTGCGGGCGACTGGCTCAAGGGCTGTCCCTGCGCACTGGCGCTGGGCGACAACCTGATCTTCGCCGATCATCTGTCGAAGTCGCTCCAGAAGGCCGCCGCCCTCGAGAAGGGCGCGACCGTCTTCGCCTATCAGGTGCGTGACCCCGAGCGTTACGGCGTGGTCAGCTTCGATGAGAACGGCACCGCCCTGACCGTCGAGGAAAAGCCCAACAAGCCGCAGTCCAACTGGGCCATTACCGGACTCTATTTCTACGATGAGCGCGTCTATGACTTCGCCCGTCAGGTGAAGCCCTCCCCGCGCGGCGAGTTGGAGATCACCGATCTCAACCGCTTCTATCTGGAAGAAGGCTCGCTTCAGGTCGATCGTCTGGGCCGCGGCTGCGCGTGGCTGGACGCCGGACTGCCGGAAAGCCTGATGCAGGCGGGCCAGTTCGTCCACACCATTCAGGCGCGTCAGGGTATGCTCGTCGGCTCCCCCGCCGAAGTCGCCTTCCGCATGGGCTATATCGACGCTCAGCAGTTGCGCACCCATGCGGCCAAGATGGGCAAGACCGAACTTGGCCGCATGCTGCGGGAAGTGGCCGATCACGCCGATCAGATGTGAGGAACAGGGGGCGCGGACGATTTTTCGCGCCCCTTCTCATATTTACCCTTAGCCTCGAAAAACCGAGGCGCACCGACATCGCCCCACTTCCATCCCGGCGATGTCCTCATTTCGTGGAGCTGAATCATGAAGGTCGAACGTCTGGCGATTCCTGACGTCATCCTCGTCACCCCCCCGAAATTCGCGGATAATCGCGGGTTCTTCTCTGAAACCTACAACATCCAGCGCATGAAGGATGCGGGCATCACGCAGCCTTTCGTGCAGGACAACCAGAGCCTGTCGCGCCAGAAAGGCGTAGTGCGCGGCCTGCACTGCCAACTCGACCCGCACGCGCAGGGCAAACTCGTGCGTTGCACCAAGGGCGCGATCTGGGACGTGGCCATCGACGCCCGCACCGGCTCGCCCACCTATGGCAAGTGGGTGGCCGCTGAACTGTCCGAGGACAACTGGTCGCAACTGTGGATTCCGCCCGGCTTCCTGCACGGTTTCTGCACCCTGACCGAAAATGCCGAGGTGCAGTACAAATGCACGGGCCTCTACGACAAGGCTTCCGAGCGCGCGGTGATCTGGAACAGCAAGGAACTCGCCATCGACTGGCCCATCAAGCCGGAAGAAGCGGTGCTGTCCGAGAAAGATCTGGAAGCCCCTGAGTTCTCCGCCGCCAAGGGATGGTTCCACTACTCATGAGCAGCACAGCCACAGGCCCCATCCTCGTCACTGGCGGTAACGGGCAGCTCGCCACATCGCTCGCCAATCTTGGGGGAGCGCGTGTCGTGCGCGTCGGTCGTCCGGAGTTCGACTTCGAACGTCCCGAGACCATCAAGGCCACGCTGGCGAAGTACAATCCCTCCGCCGTGGTGAACGCCGCCGCGTGGACCGCCGTCGATCTGGCCGAGACCGAAGTGGCGGGAGCGGATGCCGCCAACTGCACAGGTCCCGCTCTGCTGGCCGCAGCCTGCGCCAAGCGCAACATTCCGTTCGTGCATGTTTCCACGGACTATGTGTTCTCGGGCGACAAGGGCGCGCCGTATGTGGAGACGGACCCCGTCTCTCCCGAGACGGTCTATGGCCGCACCAAGGCCGAAGGTGAGCAGAAAGTGCTGGCGGCCGATCCCAAGGCCATCATCCTGCGCACGTCATGGGTCTATTCCGCGCACGGCAAGAACTTCGTGCGCACCATGATCAACGCGGGTGCGAAGAACCCGGCCCTCAAGGTCGTGGGCGATCAGCGCGGCAACCCGACCTGCTCGGACGATCTGGCACAGGCGATTCTGGACATCCTTGGCCTCATTGAGCGCAATGGATGGAAAGACGAGTTCGCGGGCATTTACCACGCCTGCGGCACGGGTGAGGCGACATGGCATGAACTGGCCGTTGCGGCGCTGGAAGAAGCGGCGAAGCACGGACAGAAAATGCCCGAGGTCGCGGCCATCCGCACCGAAGACTGGCCCACGCCCGCCAAGCGTCCGGCCGATTCGCGCATGGACAACGGTAAGCTGGCGCAGGTGTTCGGTGTGAAGATGCCGCAATGGCGCGAAAGCGTGGCCCGCACGGTGACCACGGTGTTCGAGAACAAGCCCGCCTGAGCGGCTTAGGACCGGGGCTTCGTGGCTCCGGTCCTTCCGCGTATCCGGCGCGGTAGGTCTGACCAAATCCTCACATACAGACGAAGTGGCCTTCTTGCATTGAGGTCGATTGCTTCGGACAGAAGCCCCTTATGTCCGCGCGAGCCGTGCACATCATGTTGCACTCTCCTCGCTTCAATCGCATCGAATGCAGCACAAACTCCATTTACAGCACCCCCTAGACCGGGATGCCACCTCTTTGCCCGTCATCCAGCCATCATTTGATACATTTGGCGTATTCTGCGACAACACACCTTCATTAAACACTGGCGCCCCGCGTCTGGCAGCCCTGCAGGAGTGACCGCATGTTTCTGGCTCATCGGACCGGACAGCCCGCCCGCGCCGTGGAGACGGAAACAGACGCGACAGGCGCAGTCTGGCTCGATCTGGTTGATCCGACCGACAATGAGCGGGCGCTGGCGGCACGCATCTGCGGCGAAAGCATTCCGCAGCGCAACGACCTTGAGGAAATCGAAAGTTCGTCCCGCCTCCATACGGAGGAAAACGCGGTCTATGTCTCCACACCTCTTGTGCGGCGCACGGACACGGAACTCGATTCCACCCCCATCGGTTTCGTCCTCACCCGGAACTACCTCGTGACCATCCGCTTTTCGGACTACAATTCTTTCAATACCGCGGCACGTCAGGTCTCCGATACCACTCACGCCATCAGCAGCGATGAAGCTCTGGTGGTCATCCTCGAATGCATCGTGGACCGTCTGGCCGATGTGCTCGAACAGGTGGGGTTGAACCTGAACCAACTCTCCCGCGATGTGTTCTCGGGCTACAATCCCAAGCGCGACCAGCGCGTCGCATCGTGGCAACGCACCATCATGCGACGGGTCGGTCACGCCGAGGATTTCGCCTCCCTCGTGCGCGACAGTCTTCTGGGACTGGACCGCATCGCCATCTACATCAGTGAGAACCGCAAGCGCGAACTGGCCAAGGGGCTGGAAGCACGCCTCGCCACGGTCAATCGTGACGTTTCCTCCCTGACCGATTTCGTCTCCCAGTTGTCCGGGAAAGTCGAATTCCTGCTCGATGCGGCGCTTGGCTTCATCAGTATCGAGCAGAACGACAGCATGAAGGTGCTCACAGTCGTCAGCTTCATCGGCGTGGCGCCTACGCTGATCGCCGGCATTTACGGCATGAACTTCAAGAACATTCCCGAGCTGAACTGGGCATGGGGCTACTGGTATTCTCTGGTGCTGATGGCGCTGTCCGTCATTCTGCCGCTGATCTGGTTCTGGAAGCGTGGCTGGCTGAAATGGGGCGAATAATCGCTTCATCGCCGGAGACGTCCCCACTCGCTTGACAAGACCCTCTCACGGACAGTAATGCGACACTCACCATCAGCCGGGCCTTGTCCGGCGGGTGCGTTCCTCAGATCCAGTCTTTTGCCACGACCCTCGGTCGTTCCCTGCCGGCCTTCCGGCTGGCACGCTCCGGATACGGACCCGCAAGAGACCTGGCCCTCCCCGATAGCCTGAAATCAGGGCATTTCCTCACGATGCATCTTGCAGAACTCAAGGCCAAGTCTCCGGCCGATCTCCTGACCTATGCCGAAAGCCTCGGCATCGAGAACGCCTCCTCCCTGCGCAAGCAGGAGCTGATGTTCACCATCCTCAAGACACTGGCCGACAACGACCAGGCGATCTACGGCGATGGCACTCTCGAGATCCTTCCCGATGGCTTCGGTTACCTCCGCTCTCCCGAAGCCAACTATCTCCCCGGCCCCGACGACATCTATATCTCTCCCGTACAGGTGCGCCGCTTCGGCCTGCGCACCGGCGACACGGTCGAGGGCCAGATCCGTGCCCCGCGCGATGGCGAGCGTTACTTCTCCCTGCTCAAGATCAACACGATCAATTTCGAGCCGCCCGAAGCCGTCCGTCACCGCATCAACTTCGACAATCTGACGCCGCTCTACCCAGAGCGCCGGCTCCAGATGGAAGTCGAGAATCAGGCGGTCGATCTTGAGCCTCCCGCCAAGGGCAAGAAGGGGCAGACACGCGATCTGACGTCCCGCGTCATCGATCTCGTCTCCCCCATCGGCATGGGCCAGCGCGCACTGATCGTCGCCCCGCCACGCACCGGCAAGACCGTGATGCTCCAGAGCATCGCCAGCTCGATCTCGGCCAACCACCCCGAAGTGTTCCTGATCGTTCTGCTGATCGATGAGCGCCCCGAGGAAGTGACCGACATGGCCCGCTCCGTGCGTGGTGAAGTCGTGGCCTCCACCTTCGATGAACCGGCGCAGCGTCACGTGCAGGTCACGGAGATGGTGTTGGAAAAAGCCAAGCGGCTTGTCGAGCACAAGCGTGACGTGGTGATCCTGCTCGACTCCATCACCCGTCTGGCCCGCGCCTACAACACCGTCGTCCCTTCATCGGGCAAGGTGCTGACCGGCGGTGTGGACGCCAACGCGCTTCAGCGCCCCAAGCGCTTCTTCGGTGCGGCCCGTAACATCGAGGAAGGCGGTTCGCTGACCATCATCGCCACAGCGCTGATCGACACCGGATCGCGCATGGACGAGGTGATCTTCGAAGAGTTCAAGGGCACCGGCAACTCCGAACTGATCCTTGACCGCAAGCTGGCGGACAAGCGCGTGTTCCCGGCCATCGACATCACCAAGAGCGGCACCCGTAAGGAAGAGTTGCTGGTCGATCGCGCTACCCTGTCGAAGATGTGGGTTCTGCGCCGCATCCTCGCCCCCATGGGCACGATGGACGCGATGGAGTTCCTGTTGGACAAGCTGAAATACAGCAAGACCAACCACGACTTCTTCGAAGCGATGAACAACTGATCGCCCAAAGAAAAAGCCCCGGAAAATCCGGGGCTTTTTTTATGTCATCCAACTTTTACGATGTATCGACACAGGGCCAGGCCCGAAAGGTCAGAACGCCACACCCGTCAGACGCTCCGACACTTCCCACAACCGCCGCGCCACGGACGGATCGTGCGCGGATGGTGGAATGATCGCGCAGCCCGGCGGCCCCTTGCGCTCACCCGCGCCATCCGGTCCGTAATAAACACTGTCCCGTGCCCGGCGGGACGCGATGGCATACAGGATCGGCTCCGCGCCCGCCTGTGCCGACTGACCGAACCAGCGGAAAGCCTGCGCCGAGCCATGATCGATGATCCATGCCCGCAAGGCACTCACGCCCTTCGCCATACCGTTGCTGACGAGGCTGGTTCGCGCCCAACCCGGATGCGCGATACGTGCGTGCAGGTTCCACCCCTCTTTCTTGGCCCGACGCGCCAGTTCCAGCCCGAACAGAAGATTCGCCAGCTTACTCTGCCTGTAGGCTCCGAACGGACTGTAACGCGCGCGCCACTGAAGATCGTCGAACTGGATATGTGCATGCACGGCCGCAAGGCTCGCCACCGGAATGACAATGCCGCGTCCGGCTTCCAGCAGAGACTTGAGCCGTCCGGTCAGGGCGAAATGCCCCAGATGATTGACCCCGAACTGTATCTCGAAGCCGTCCACCGTCTCCTGTCGCAGGGGAGGTGCCATCACGCCCGCGTTGTTGACCAGAATGTCGAGGGCCGGAAGACGCGCATGCAGGCCCTCGGCAAAAGCGGCAACCGATTCAAGAGACGCCAGATCCAGTCGCGCTGTTTCCGCTTTTGCACCGGGCACGCGCTTCAGCAGCGCTTGCAGCGCGCTCGCGTTGCGCTCCTCGTTCCGGGCGGCAAGGATCACGTGCGCGCCGAGAGCGGCCAATCCACACGCCGTCTCGAACCCAAGCCCGCTGTTCGCGCCGGTGACGACCGCCACGCGGCCCTCCTGCCGTTCAAGAGATGCAAGAAAATCCGTCGCCGCCATTGCTGCTGTCATCCGTTCGTTACCTCCGATTCGATCCCGCTGATCAGATCCTTGTCGTGCTTCGCCGCTTCCATGGCCTGCGCGATGAGACGACTCTCGTTACTGCGGAGAAAAATCAGCACCCATATGCCGATGATGACCGCCACCGCGCCCACGCCCCACGCAATGGGACCGGAGAGCTTGGTCGCGGCCTGTCCAAGAAAATAGGCTCCCATGCTGTAGCCACCGGCCCAGCAGAGTCCGCCCAACGCATTGTGCAGGAGAAACGTGTGCCAGGGCATGCGGTTCGCCCCTGCCAGAAGCGCTACGAACACCCGCAGCACCGCAATGAACCGACCGAAAAATACCACCACACCGCCATGGCGACGAAAAATGTAGCGTCCCAGAAGAATGCGGTCCGCCGTCAGTCCCACATATTTTCCATAGCGATGCAGGAACTTGAATCCGAAAATATGGCCGATCAGGTAGCCGAAATTATCGCCCATGATCGCGCCCGTCACACCGGCCACCACCACACCGTAGATGCTCAGGTGATGGGTAGTGGCGCAGAGAATGGACGCTCCGATCAGCAGACTTTCCGCTGGCAACGGAAAGCCCATGCTCTCGAGCATCACCACGACCCCGATGATGCCGTAACCGTAATGCGAGAGCAGTGTTTCAAGATAATGTAGCAGAATGATACATCCTGAGAGCGGAGCGGAACTCGTCAGGAACCGTCTGGACACCTCCCTGTCAAGCCTGCACACCCTGTAGGCTTCCGCCCGTTTCCCTGTTTCCGCGGAGGTTTCATGACCCGACAGCCCGCTCCATGTGGCACCTGGCATTCGCCTGTCACAGCCAAACTCGCTGCAGGAAAAACCGTCACGCTTTCGGCTGTCACCACCATGGGAGACGCCGTGCTGTGGCTGGAACGTCGTCCCGCCGAGAAAGGCCGCACAGCCCTTGTGCTGTGGCGCGAAGGAGCTGCTCCGCGCGATCTGACGCCGCCCGATATGGATGTCGCCACGAAAGTCCATGAATATGGCGGGGGCGCTTGCACCGCCCGCGACGGGTTTGTGGTGTTCGCGAATCGTCGTGACGAGGGGGTGTATGCGCTGGATGTCGCCACAGGCGCGCTGCGTTGCCTGATCCGCGAACCGGGACTGCGGCACGCGGATTTTGCCCTCTCACCGGACGGCAAACATGTCTTCGCCGTGTGCGAGGATCATCGCGGCAAAGGCGAACCGCTCAACATGCTCGTGGCCCTGCCGCTGCATGGCGACACTCAACACGACAACAGCCGCACCCTCGCACGCGGAGCGGATTTCTACTCCTCCCCCACGCCTTCTCCCGATGGCGCTCATCTGGCGTGGATCGAGTGGGACCATCCCGCCATGCCATGGACGGCGACACGCCTGTGCGTGGCGCCCCTGAGCGGCCCCGTGCCCCTCACACCTGTCCGTGTGCTGGCGGGAAAAAGCGGCACCTCCGAATCCGTGACCGAACCCCACTGGGTGGACGCGCGCACTCTTCTTACCCTTTCGGACCGCAGCGGCTGGTGGAACCTCTACCGTTTCCCGCTGGACGGCACGGCCGCCACCGCGCTCTGCCCCATGAAGGCCGAAATCGGCCAACCACACTGGGTCTTCGGCCAGCGCAGCTACACGCTTCTTCCTGACGGCTCCCTTCTCGCTCTGGTCGTGAAAGATGGGCAGACGCGCACAGTGCGCCTGATGCGTGGGGAAGAGGGCACCTTCCTCCCCATGCCGGTCGATCTGGGACAGCCCGATCAATGCCCTGTGCCCCTTGCAGGACAAGACTCCGCCTTCGCGTGGCTCGATGCCCCGGCAGACGCCGCGTCCGCCGTCGTGACAGGGCACCCCGATCAACCACCGCACGTGTTGCGTCGCGCCACGGAACTGCCCTTCGGGCGCGAGGACATCGCCGTGCCAGAGAGCGTGCATTTCCCACTCGACGATGGCGCGACCGGCCACGCCTTTTTTTACTCCCCCACAAGCCATCGCTACCGCGTGCCCGAGGGTGAACGCCCGCCCCTGATCGTCATGGCCCATGGCGGTCCGACGGCCCGCGCCAATGAGTCGTTCTCGTTCAAGGTGCAATGGTGGACCAGTCGGGGTTTCGCCGTGCTGGATGTGAATTACAGCGGCTCGACCGGCTTTGGGCGTGCGTGGCGAGAGCGATTGGACGGCCAATGGGGTGTGCGCGACGTGGCGGATTGCATCGCCGCCACCCGTCACATCGCCGCATCGGGCCGCGTCGATGCACGGCGCATCGCCATCCGGGGTTCGAGTGCCGGCGGCATGACGGTGCTGGCAGCCCTTGCCACATCCGATGTGTTTGCCGCCGGTGTCAGCCTGTACGGCGTAGTGGATCTGCGAGCACTGGCGCAGGAGACCCACAAGTTCGAGTCCCGCTATCTCGATGGTCTGATCGGTCCGTGGCCTGCGGCGGAAGCCATCTACCGTGCCCGCTCACCGCTTTTCATGGCGGAACATATCCACGCGCCGGTCCTGTTCCTGCAAGGACTGGACGACACCGTGGTGCCTCCCGCGCAGGCCCGCTCAATGGTTGAGGCGCTGCGACGCAATCATGTGCGCTGCCCGCTGATCGAGTTCCCTGGTGAAGGCCATGGTTTTCGCAGCGAAGACACGCTGACACGTGCTTTCCAACTCGAACTCGCGTTTTATGGCGAGATTTTCGGTTTCATACCTGCGGATATCGACCTGTCGCCACAGGATCTGGCGGCACTTGCAGACTGATTGAGGCGCCTATTTCGTAAGCATCACATTGGCGATCTGACTGCCGATCTGGCTGAAGGTCGCCTGCAACGATTCTGCATCGGGTGAGACGAAATAGGTGTCGCCGGAGGTGGCGCACCCTTCCATGAGATTTTGCGTCGTCGTATCGACGGACGATGAATGGTTGAAGAGCAGCACATAGATCGTGATGCCCTGCGCCTTGATGTTGGTGCACAACTCGCTGGTGATGGCGTTCAACTGCACATAAGCGCTGCCGGAGCCGGACGCACCGAGAGTATTGTCTGACAAACGCCCATAGGCCGTCATGTCGCCGTCTCCATTGGCATCGGGATAAAGCCCCTGCCCCGAAACGGATGTCCAGCCATTGGTGCCGTCCGTCATCAGAACAATCACCTTCTGGGTCTTGCCCGTAGCCTGCGGGAGGTCTGCGTCCCCCACCACCCTTGCCAGTTGGAACTGATGGTCAGCCAGCCGGCCTGCAAGCCGGTGTTGATCATGGTGCCACCGCGCCAGACCATCCGCATGTTGTCGATCGCCGCCAGCAGCGTCGCCTGATCGGAGGTTTCCGGAATGATGGGCTGATAAGGGCAACCCAGATTGGGACCGGTGGCAAACCAGCCGATCGGGTTGCTTGCGTTCGACGTGTAGATCGAACTGCCGGGATAGGACGGGCTTTCTGGATAATTATAGGTTTCGCTGATACTCGCCGGATTGGAGCGGTCCCAACTGTTATCGCCGGGCTTCTGGCCCTTCGACGGAGACGCGAGAACAACGCTGTTGCCTCCCCACGTGTAAGTCCAGCCGAAACGTCCCCATTGGGGATAGGTGGAGGGATAGATAAAGGCATCGAAGGGGGCTTCGGAGGGCGTCGCGTCATCACGGTCATGGCCGCCATCGGTGCGCGCCATCATGCAGCCTTCCCAACTTGTCGGACTGTAGGCTTCTTCATTGAAACTGGAAGACAGCCAGTTCGTGTGAGTGGGACCGAAATTCACAACCGCACCAAAAGGCACGATGGAAATCCACGTATCTTTCACGCTGTCATCGGGCAACACCGCCTCGATCAGTGCTTTCGCGCCGTCGCGGGTGGCCTGCATGCCGCTGTGACCGAGCGAACCGGTGTTGTCGATCACCAGCGCCATCTCCACGCCCGTGGTGGACGCCTGCGCGCTCGCAGACGCTCTGACCGGCAGATCGAACGCATGAGTGTAGGGTATGACGCTGACCGTAGCACTCGCCGTCATGCTGACCGTCTTGTCCGACGCTTCCAGTGACGTAATCGTCGCCACGCTTCCCCCCGGCCCGGTCCCACCGGAGGCGCCATTGCGGGCGAAGTTGAGCCAGAAAACGGACTGCATGTGAGTCGTTTTGGTAGTGGTGTCGTTGGAGCGTGCCCCCGCCAGCACAGCCGCATCGACCGCACTCTGAAGGTCGCTCTTGACGACGTTTGCCTCTCCCAACGTCGTGGCGCAGGCGAATGCCATCAGAAGCACGCCCAGACTCAAACCAACGATAGCCGTGATGCCGCCGCTACAATCCTGCACCAGAGGCCGCACGACACTGCAGGGAAACCGCGCAAGGACAGCGCTCCAGACACTCCGAAACAGATGCTGGAAATACTGCCGGCTACGTCCGTTCATCTGCCTTCATATCCGGGCAAAACACGTCTGTGTCCGCCTCAAAGAATAAATAAGGAACAGCAGAAACACGAAGATCATTAAGAAATAAAAAAAGCGGCGCTGGATCCCCTGCTCCAGCGCCGCCGCATTTCAACGCGGGATCATCATATGAATGAGTTCCGCGCCTCCCATGACAACTGTCGTGCTGGCCACCCAGATCAGGGCGAACCAGCCAAAACGCCGGAGAAATCCCGGCTGTGGGCCGTCGGGCGTCGTCATGGGGCCGGTTTCAGTGATGGCTGTCCGCAGCCGTCACCTTGCCGCGGAAGACCCGGTAGGACCAGATCGTGTAACCGAGAATAACCGGAACGATGATGACCGTTCCCACAAGCTGAAAGAGCTGGCTCGATGGCGGTGAGGACACGTCCCACAGCGTCAGTTTCGGCGGCACGGCGTACGGCCAGATGGAAATGCCGAAACCCGATAGGCACAGCAGAAACCAGCCCAGCACACACGCAAACGGCGTCTTGTGCGCCTCCGGCTGCGACAGACTGCGCCAGAACACGATGGCGAGGATCAACGTCAGAACCGGCACGGGGGCCACGAACAGAATGTCGGGCATGTCCGTCCAGCGATGCAGATAGGAGACGTGGATCAGCAACATGAAGGAACTGATGAGACCGATGGAGATCAGGAACAGCGGTGCCAGTCTCTTTGCCCAGCGACGGCACTTCTGCTGGAGATCCCCTTCCGTGCGCCAGATCAGCCAGCAGGCGCCCAGCAGAGTATAGCCGCACGCAACCGCCAACCCGCAAAAGATGCTGAATGGCGTGAGCCAGTCGAACGGTCCCCCAGAGAACGCATCCTCCGTCACGCTCACACCCTGAATGACGCCTCCAAGGATCGCGCCCTGACAGAAGGCCGCGATGAAGGAACCGGCCATGAAGCCGAAATCCCAGAACGCGCCGTAACCATAGGAACGGCCGATCACGCGGAACTCGAACGCCACGCCACGGAAGATGAGCGCGATGAGCATCAGCAGGATCGGCAGATAAAGCGCAGGCAGCAGCACGGAATAGGCACCGGGGAAGACGCCGTAGAGCACGGCGCCCCCAAGAACCATCCACGTTTCGTTGCCGTCCCAGGTCGGTGCGATGGTGTTGATCATCACGTCGCGACGATCCCGGTCCCGCTCAAGACCGAAGAGGATGCCGATGCCGAGATCGAAACCGTCCAGCACCACATAGATCGTGATGGCGACGGCAAGAATCACGCCCCAAACGACGGGGAGCCAGTAAGCGGCCGTATCCATGTCAGTATCCTCCCCTGATCGCCTCGGCCTCATGGCCGTGGGATCTCTGCCCGATGAGATCACCGGTCTCGTCGGGCGCAGGCTCACCCAGAACCGGACTCTGACGCAGGGTGCGCACCAGCAGGATCAGGCCCGTGCCGAAGACAAAGAAGTAACAGACCACGAACGCGGTCATGCTGATGGCCATGCTGGGCAGCATGATGGGCGAGACGCTGTGTTCGGTCCGAAGCTGACCGTAGACCGTCCATGGTTGACGCCCGACCTCGGTGGTGACCCAGCCGCACAGCAGAGCAAGGAAGCCGGCCGGTGCCATCAGCACCGCCGCGCGCAGCAGCAGCAGACTGTCATACAGCCTGCCGCGCAGACGGGCGAAGAGCGACCACAGACCGACGCCGATCATCAGCAGACCAAGCGCCACCATGATGCGAAAGCTGAAGAAAACGACATAGGACGGCGGACGATCTTCTTTCGGAAAATCCTTCAGTCCCGGCACTTTGCCATCGAGGCTGTGGGTCAGGATGAGCGAACCGAGCAGCGGCACTTTCACCGCATAATTCGTGCGCTCCTCTTCCATGCTGGGAATACCGAACAGCAGCTCCGGAGCGTGATCCTCCGTCTCCCAGTCGCCCTCCATCGCCGCGATCTTGGCGGGCTGATATTTCAGCGTGTTCAGACCGTGCATGTCACCCGCGACAAGCTGGGCGGGGGCCACGATGGTGGCCATCCACATCGCCATCGAGAACATGACGCGGACCGGCTCGCTGGCTTTCTCACCCCGTCTGCGCGCGACCAGCATGTGCCACGCCGCCGTCGCACCCACCACAAAGGCCACCGACAGGAACGCCGCCAGTCCCATATGCAACAGACGATAGGGAAAGGACGGGTTGAAGATGATCGCGGTCCAGCTCTCGGGCAGGAAGCGTCCCGTGCCCGGCTCGATGCTGAAGCCCTGCGGGGTCTGCATCCATGAATTGGAGGCAAGAATCCATGTCATGGAAACAAGCGTGCCGAACGAAACCATGCAGGTGGCGGCAAAATGCAGCCCTTTACCCACGCGGTTCATGCCGAACAGCATGACACCGAGAAAGCCGGCTTCAAGGAAGAAGGCCGTCATCACCTCGTAGGACAGCAGCACACCCGTGATCGGCCCGGCTTTTCGCGAAAAAACCGACCAATTGGTGCCGAACTCGTAGGACATGACGAGACCGGAGACGACGCCCATGCCAAAGACGAGGGAGAAGACCTTCAGCCAGTAGCGGTAGAGGGAGAGGTACACCTCCTTGCCGGTCCTGAGCCAGTTTCCCTCCAGCACGACCAGAAAGGCCGCAAGCCCGATGGAGAAGGCGGGAAAAACGATATGAAACCCGACCGTGAAGGCGAATTGCCACCGGGCGAGCAACAGAGCGGTCGCAGACGACATCAGCTCGGTTCCTTAGAAAAAACAGCTGTTTATGTGCCCCATGTATCAGCCATTCACAGGCCGTCCATGACATGGAACAATTTTTTGTGATCGAACGTCGGATTATAGGTACCCGCCGCAGACCTTCGACATTTTATAATGTTCATAATTTCATTTATTATGTAAATAACAAATGCCGAAGCGCCACATTTTCCCATCGGGCACACGGGCACAAACAGGCAGGCGGGAAAGAAGTTCCCACCTGCCGCACACGGCCTTGCCGTCACTATCGATCCGTGAGCGTGCGGAGAAAGGCCACAACGGCGTCAATCTCATCGTCAGAAAGTGCCGGTGTCTTGCGACCGAAAGGCGGGTCCATGTTGATGTTGGGCCAGTAACGGCGGGGAAGATCGTCATACAGCGTTCCCCCGTGGGGGCCGCGCGCATACCATCGCCCCGGATCGCTGTCGCGCGTGACATAGAACGCCACCGCCTCACGCAGATCATGCACAACGCCGTTATGGAAAAACACTTTCCGCTGCGCGACATTGCGCAATGAGGGCGTCCGGAACAAACCGCAATACTCCGGCCGGTCACGAAAATCGGTCCTGAGCGGGCCGCACAGCCCGAGGTCATGAAAGGCAGGGTTGTGGTTGGCGGCGATCTGCCTGTTGCGCGGCACGGCAAGCGCGATCAACCCGTAATCGGTGAACCGCGGTGGTGAGCCATCGCGCCCCGGCGCACTGACATGGCAGGACGAGCAGTTCCCCTTCGCGGGATCTTCGAACAGGGCCAGCCCGTGAAGCTCCTGCGGTGTGAGTTTTTCCTTTCCCGCCAGCCAGCCATCGTAACGACTGGTGAAGGGATAGAACGTCTTCGCCTCCTGCTGATAGGCTTCCAGCGCCTCCAGCGCGACAGCGAATCGCGACTCTCCTTTCAGCGCCAGCCGGTCCAGCGTCGGGCCGTGGCCAGCTGCGGCCAACGCCTTCTCCACCGGCATCTCATCAGGATTTGCCATCTCATCGGGCGAGAGCAGCGGAATACGCGCCTGCGCCGCTGTGCGGTCCACACGCCCGTCCCATGTCAGTCCACCTGTCGGACCGTTGTCCGCGCTTTCGTCCAGTTCATCCTCGGACTCGAACTCATGCTCGGAAAACGCCGGCACGTCCTGAAGGTAGGTGAGCGAGGGTGGAGCGCGGAAACTGGTGCGGGCCATGTCCACACCACCCGGCTGCACCGGACGCGCATCGGGCGACCCGAAGCCATGTGCCGGATCGTGGCAGGACGCGCAGGACACCCGCCCGGACGCAGAAAGGCGCGGATCGCGGAACAGCGTGGCGCCAAGTGTCGTCAGTTCCGCTGTTCGCGCCCGCACCTCGGCGCGCGACATCACGGATTGGGCGGCAAGCGGAGAGATGTCGAAGACCGTCAGGAGAACGACCAACCCGCACACAGACGCGCAGACCCTCATGGCCCCTCCGTCCGGTTGCACGAAAACGGCTTTTCCTTACAACAAGACCTGCTCCTTACAACAAGACCTGCGCACTCCACGACGCATCGCGTCCGCCTCCTCTCGTCATGGCATGGAAGACCCGCCGCATGCGCCGTTCACTCCCGGCTCTCTCGTTTCTGTTGTTTGCCGCTTTGTCGGACACGGCTTCCGCCGCCCAAGCCGCACCCGCTGACAGACGCCTCTCGCAGATCGATACGGTCGTGGTGATCTATGCCGAGAACCGTTCCTTCGACAGCCTGTACGGACGCTTTCCCGGTGCGGACGGATTGGATCATGCGCCCGCTTCCACCCTGCGCCAACGGGACCGCGACGGTAGCCTGTTGCCCGAACTGCCACCCATCTGGGGCGGCCTGACGGGGCGTGGCGTCACACCGGTTGTCACGCAGGATATGACCGCGCATCTTCCCAACGCGCCTTTTCAGGTGGACGCCGCCGAGGGCTTCAATGTGCCCGACAGCCTGCGCACCCGGGATCTGTGGCACCGTTTCTACCAGAACCGCATGCAGATCGACGGCGGCAACAACGATGGCTTCGTCGCATGGGGCAACGCGGGCGCCATGCCGATGGGCAACTGGGCTGGCGCAGGGATGAAGATGTGGTCCATCGCCCGGCGCTACACGCTGGCGGATCATTTCTTCATGGGCGCCTTCGGCGGCTCCTTCCTCAATCATCTGTGGCTGATCTGCGCCTGCGCGCCGGTCTATCCCGATGCCGCCAACAGCCCTGCGAAAGACCTGATCGCGCGCACCACGCCCGATGGCAAGGCGCTTGCGCTGGCCGCCAATTCCCCACGTTCGGCTCTCGAAGGGCCACCGAAATTCGTCCATGACGGCAATCTCACGCCCGATGGGTACGCCGTGAACACCATGCAGCCGCCCTATCGGCCAAGCTGGAATCCGGCTCCCGAAGGCATGGATGCGGCCTTCTCCGATCCGTCTGCACCCACGACTCTTCCACCCCAGAAAGACACCACCATCGGTGAGCAACTGACGCAGGCCGGCATAAGCTGGGCGTGGTATGCCGGAGCGTGGAACGATGCGCTCAAACGCGGCCTCAAGCCCTCACCGCCCGAGTTCCAGCCGCACCATCAACCTTTCAATTATTACGCCGCCTATGCTCCCGGCACGGCGGCGCGAAGCGCGCATCTGCGCGATGGCGGCATGGACGGTGTGACGTTCCTTGCCGATATCGATGCCGGACGTCTGCCGCAGGTCAGCTTCTACAAACCCCAGGGCAATCTCGATCAGCATCCGGGATATGCCAACATCACCTCAGGCGACGCGCATCTGGCCACACTGATCGAGCATCTCGAACACTCCCCGCAATGGCCGCATATGTTCGTCATCGTCACCTATGACGAGAACGGCGGCCTGTGGGATCATGTGGCGCCCCCGAAAGGGGACCGCTGGGGACCGGGGACGCGCATTCCCGCACTCCTGATCTCGCCCTTCGTGAAAAAGGGTCATGTCGAACACACGCCCTACGACACCACTTCGATCCAGCGGTTTCTTAACCGACGCTTCAGCCTGACGCCTCTGCGGGGTCTGGTGGATCGTGACGCCGCCATCGCAGCGCACGGCCAGCGGCCTCTTGGCGACCTGACGGAAACGCTGCTCCCCGCTCCATAACGAAGCGCGCGCGTTCACAACCCCTGCGCCGTGGGATAGAGCTTGGAGCATGACACGTCTTTCCTTCCCGGTGCTGCGCGCCGCAGCCCTTCTCTCCGCGCTGGCAGCCACGCCGCTGCTCGGCTCCCTCCCCGCTCATGCCGATGGGTCGTTCACACCCGCGCAGCGACAGGAAATCGTCTCCATCGTGCGCGAGGCGCTCAAGCAGGATCCGACGATTCTGGCCGATGCCGTGGCCGCCATGCGCGCCAAAGGCGAGGCCGTGCAACAGGCTGCCAGCCTTCAGGCCGTGCAGCAGAACAACGACAAGCTGGGCCGCAGCAACACCGATGTTGTGCTGGGCAATCCGAATGGCTCCGTCACTGTGGTCGAATTCTACGATCCGCGCTGCCCTTACTGCCGCAAGGTGCTGCCGATCATCGATCAGCTTGCCCGTGACGAGCCGGACGTGCGCATCGTGGAAAAGGTCATTCCCGTGCTCGGCCCCAACAGCCAGCTTGAAGCGGCGGCTCTTCTCGCCAGCGCGCGCCAGAATGCCTATCTGAAGTTCCAGAAGGCGTTGATGACCGACAGCGAGACACCCTCGCTCGAGCGCGTGCGCGCGATTGCCACCAGCATCGGCCTCGATGCTGACCGGCTGGAACGTGACATGAAGAGCACCGACGTCATGACGGTGCTCAGCGCCAACATGGACCTCGCCCGCAAGGTGGGCGTGGACGGCACACCGACCTTCATCATCGGTGAGAAGACCATCATTCCGGGCGCTGTCTCCGAGAGCGACCTGAAGAAAGCGATCGCGGCAGCCCGTCAGGCGAAATAACGCCTGCTGCGATAGACAGAACCGCGCGGATGGGAGGCAACGCTTTCCTGTCCGCGCGGGAGCCGCCGCCTACATCGCGTGGCTCATCTCGCCCTTGCCGATCGTCACATACGTCATCATGCCCTGATCCTCGTGATCGAGAATATGGCAGTGAAGCATGGCCGCGCCCTCGAAATCGTCATAACGGGTACGGACGACAGTCTGGAAACCGGGTTTGACGAACAGGGAATCCCGGAAGACGTGGCGTTGATCACAGAATTCCGGACTGTAGGAGGTGGACGACGCATCGTCGGAATCCGCCAGACGATACTTCACCTTGCAGCGTCCATCGGATGTGAAGATCGAATCTCCGGTGCTTTCGTCAATGATGTCCATGATCTCCACCGGATTGACGTGCACATGAAACACGTGCTGCCCCGCAGCCGTGCCGACCGGTCCCATCAGATGGGTGCCGATACGCCACTCATCCACATCCCCCAACTGCACATGATAGGAATGGGTGGGGTCCATGCTGAACGGCAGCGCCGTGACGCCATCCACCGAGACCAGTCCGTTCTGGACCAGACCAATCATGCCGTTGATGCTGGCATCAGGCATCGGCTGACCCGGCGGCAGGGCAACGCCCGACGCCAGCGGCATGGTCAGGGATCCGAAAAAGGCCGTGGGATAATGGGTCACGCTTAATCCCGACAGGTCGCTGCCCGGTGTGCCACCAGCGGGGAAATAAGCAAAATCGCTGAGGTCGAACCGTTCCAGACGGGCACGAACGAACGCCGGCAAACCTTCCGAACCTTCACGGAAAAGACGTTGTATCCGCGCATCGGTGTCCTGTGTTCCACCACGCTCTTCATGATCATTCTCCACCGTCACGACAGCAATGATGGAAGGTGATTTGCCCTGTGGGCGTAAGCGATAGGGAATGACCGTGTTGAGCGTATCGCCACCCTGATCGATGACGCAATAAAGACCCGGTTTGCGGAACGTGATCAGCGTGTCGCTCCGCTGACCCGGGTAAAGATAGTTGATGCTCTTACGCGAAATGTCGTGGCGCGTGAGACCATCGGCCGCGATTTCATACTGTGCAACGGTTTCACCGTCACAGGTCATGCCGACATTCGAGGATGTCGCGTAGTCCGGTAGATGCAGACGACGGCTCCCGTTTCCCGAACGGGCGCGAACGATCTGCACATTGAGCGTGTCATGCACACCCGCCGCGATCATGCGCCACCGCTCGACGGCACCCACCCGCGCCCGCATGACAGGCTGCGTCTCACCATTGACCAATGTGTAGCGTTGTGACAGTTCCCACGCATCCCGCGAAACACCGGACGCATCCGTGCGGCTGCTGATGAACTGGCTGCGGAAGTTTTCGACAACGCCTTCCTGACCTTTCGGGCATGTCCACACACCCGTCGCGCTGTCCTGAAGAAGCGTCTTGTGATCGGCGTCCGCGAAACATCCATAGGGGATCTGCTCGAACAGCATGACGCGATCGGCAATCGGTGTGCCGGAACGATCGTGCAGAACAGTGTCGATGTCCGTCACACCACCGTTGCGCCAGCGGTCAGCGTAGCGCCGCTGTCCCCGCACGATAAGCGCGCCTTCCTCACCACTCGCCACCCCGATGGAGGTCGCGCCGTGCTGATGGGCGTGGTACCAGAACGTGCCGGCGGGATGATCGGCCGGGATGGCGTAACGGTAGTTCCATGTGCCGCCCTGCGGCATCACGGTGTTCATCACGTTGTCCGCGTGGCCTTCGGGCGAAACGTGCATGCCATGAAGATGCAGGTTCTGCCTGTTGAAACATGCTGGCGTGTTCAGGGGTTTCGGGCATTCCGTTTCTGGCTCCGCGGGCAGGTCGTTGCGGAAATTGATCCGCAAATCATCACCGGGAGACACGACAATGGTGGGGGCGGCCAGACAGCTGTCATATGAGCGCAGGCGCACCGGGTCGTAACGGTTTTCTTGCGGATTCCATATCTGGTTGTGAGAATAGGCCAGCCGCAGAGCAGCCGTGACTGTATGACCGGACCGACGGACAGCGTCCGCGCCACAGGATGACTGCGACTCTTCCAGATGCGATGACCAGTAATCCGGCCGCACGGGCTCGCGGAACCGATGGTTGAGAGCCGGAAAGTCCTTATTCTTTTCTTCAAATAAAGACGGCTGCGCCTGAGTGGGCGCAGAAAAAAAGACCGTCAGGGCCGGTGCCAGCAGCACCCCCGTCCGGCAGAACATGCGAAACGACATCGGAAATCCGAAAAGAATTCATGACCATCCCGACAAGAGCGGATGATTTCCGGTGTCGTGTTGTATTCAGCAGGTTTCCATTACGGCGTGACAGTTCGGTGATATTCTCATGACCGTGTCTTGCTCCGCAGACGGAAGAAAAGCCTGATCGCTTTTCTTCCTGACCACCGAACATTCAGACGGTAAAGTATTTCGCCTTCGGGTTGAGAATAACCAGTGCCGATGTCGATTGCTCCGGATGAAGCTGATACCCATCCGAGAGCGACACACCAATCTTCTCCGCATCAAGAAGCTTGAGGATGGGTTCCTGATCTTCAAGACGCGGACAGGCGGGATATCCAAATGAGTAGCGGGAGCCGCGATAACCCTGCGACAGCAGCTTCTCCATGTCGCGAGCGTCTTCTCCCGCAAAACCCAACTCGGCGCGGATGCGCTTGTGGGTGTATTCCGCCATCGCTTCTGCGACTTCCACTGACAGGCCGTGCAGATACAGATAGTCCTGATAACGATTCTGCTCGAACCAGTCGCGCGCCATATCGGACGCCTTCTGACCGACCGTCACCACCTGCAGACCGACCACGTCGCGCTCGGCGTCATCCACATCGCGGACAAAATCTGCAATGCACTCGCCATCCTCGCGCGGCTGACGCGGCATTGTGAAGCGGGCCACTTCGGTCGTGCCATCCTCGGCAAACAGAATCAGATCGTTCCCCTGCCCCGCCGCCTTCCAGTAGCCATAGGACGCACGCGGCTTGAGAATGTCGTCCGCCTCGCACAGCGTCAGCATCCGACGCAGCACGGGGCGCAGTTCCTGACGTGCCCAGCTTAGGAAATCTTCCAGCGAGCGGCCCTGCTTTCGAAAGCCCCACTGGAACTGATAGAGCGAGCGTTCGTTGAGGAACGGCAGCACGGCGTTCGTCTCGGCCTCAAGCGTGCGCGGCCCCCAGAACGGCGGCGTAATGACCGGCTCGTCCTTCGTGATACGGCGACGGCGGATCTGCGCGGCTCCGACATCCACTGGCCCGAAGCCACGCTCCTCTGCAGCCTCCGGTGTACGCGGGGCGCTGCGTTTCGCTTTTCCCTCGCGACGCTTGGCGATTGCGGCGGCGTAATCATCGAAGCCGCCTTTCGCCACCACATCCATCAGCGCAAGACCATCGAACGCATCGCGGGCATAAGCCACGCGCCCATGCGTGCCGTAAGCGGCAGCGCAGTCTTCTTCCACATAATTGCGAGTGAGCGCCGCACCACCGAGAATGACCGGAAGATCGAGACCCTGCCGATCGATCTCTTCGAGATTTTCCCGCATGATGACAGTGGATTTCACCAGAAGACCGGACATGCCGATAACATCGGCCTTCTCGGCGCGGGCGGACGCGATCATGTCCGCCACCGGCACCTTGATACCCAGATTGACCACGCGGTAGCCGTTGTTGGTCAGGATGATGTCCACGAGATTCTTGCCGATGTCATGCACGTCACCCTTCACGGTGGCGAGCACGATCGTCCCGCGCGCCTGCCCTTCGACACGCTCCATATGCGGTTCGAGATAGGCCACGGCGGCCTTCATCGTCTCGGCAGACTGAAGAACGAAAGGAAGCTGCATCTTGCCCGCGCCGAACAGTTCGCCCACCACCTTCATGCCATCGAGTAGCACGTTGTTGATGATGTCGAGAGGCGGCATCTCCTGCATCGCCTCCTCGAGGTCGGCTTCCAACCCCTTGCGATCACCGTCCACGATGCGGTCTTTCAGACGCTCGGGCGCGGTCTCGGCTTTTGCCTTTTTGGCGACATCCGCCGCCTTCCGTCCTTCGAAGAGAGACAGGAATTTCTGGAGAGGATCGTAGTCCTCTGCGCGGCGGTCGAAGATCAGGTCCTCCGCGACCTTCACTTCCTCGGCGGGAATCAGATGCAGCGGCCGAATCTTGGACACATGCACGATCGCGCCCGTCATGCCCGCCTTCACGGCGTGGTCGAGGAAGACCGAGTTCAGCACGGCGCGTGCCGCCGGATTCAGACCGAAGGAGATGTTGGATAGGCCGAGAATGATCTGGATGTCGGGAAACTTCTCCCGGATCATGCGGATGCCTTCGAGCGTCCACAGACCCAGCTTGCGATCGTCCTCCACACCTGTGGCGATGGTGAAGGTCAACGGGTCGATCAGTAGATCGGACTGCGGCAGGCCATATTGGTCGCACGCGAACGCGACCAGACGCGACGCGATGCGGAGCTTGTCCTCCGGCGTCTTGGCCATGCCCACTTCATCGATGGTCAGCGCCACGACCGCCGCGCCGAACTTGCGGGCGAGCTTCATGCGATCATGCGCGATGTCCTCACCATCCTCGAAATTGATCGAGTTGATGATGGGCTTGCCACCGTGCAGCTTCAGCGCCGATTCAATCACGGGCGTTTCCGTGGAATCGATCACAAGCGGCGCATTCACCGAAGACGTGAAGCGACGGATGACCTCATCCATTTCCGCTTTCTCGTCACGCCCGACGAACGCCGTGCAGACATCAAGCGAGTTGGAGCCTTCCGCCACCTGCTCACGTCCGATGGCCACGCAACCATCCCAGTCATGCGCTTCCTGAAGCTCACGCCATTTCTTGGACCCGTTGGCGTTGCACCGCTCGCCAATGGAGAAATAGGCGTTCTCCTGCCGCAACGGCACCTGACTGTAGAGGCTGGCGACTGACGGCTCCCAGTTCGGAGTGCGGGGCGAGGGTGCGGGACGATGCTTGCCCGACGGTGCGCGGCTGCGAAGCATGGCGTCGAGTGCTGCGATATGCGGCGTGGATGTGCCGCAGCAACCGCCGATGATGTTCAGCCCGTCTTCAATGACGAACCGCTCCATCCACAGCGCCATTTCCTCGGGGCTGAGCGGGTAGTGCGTCTGACCGTTGACCAGTTCCGGAAGACCGGCATTGGGCAGCATAGAGAGCAGGCCCGGCCAGTGCTCGGCCAGCCACTTGATATGCTCGGCCATTTCCTGCGGGCCGGTGGCGCAGTTCAGCCCCATCAGATCGACATCGAGGCTTTGCACCACGGTCGCGGCGGCAGCGATATCGGGTCCGACCAGCAGCGTGCCGGTGGTCTCGACCGTGACCTGCACAAAGATAGGTGTGTTGGTGCCCAGTTCGGCACGGGCGATCTTCATGCCGTTGACGGCGGCTTTGATCTGGAGCGTGTCCTGACAGGTCTCGATCAGGATGGCGTCCACCCCCCCCTCAATCAGCCCGCGTCCCTGCTCGGCCAGACCGGCTTCGAGCGTGTCGTAATCGATGTTTCCAAGGGAGGGCAGCTTGGTGCCCGGCCCGACAGAGCCAAGCACGTAGCGGTGCCGGTCGTCATCGAAGCCGTCCGCCGCCTCTCGCGCCAAGGTCGCGGCAATGCGGTTGATCTCGCGCGCACGGTCCTGAAGGTCGAACTCGCTCAGCGTGATGGGAGAACCGCCGAAGCTGTTGGTCTCCACCATATCCGCGCCGACTTCGAAATAGCCGCGGTGGATTTCGCGGACCAGTTCAGGGCGGGAGAGGTTGAGGATCTCGGTGCAGTTCTCCTGCCCCCAGTAGTCGCGCTCCGTATCGAGATCGAGCGCCTGCACGCGCGATCCCATGCCGCCGTCACACAGCAGAACCTGTTCGCGCAGGGCTTCGAGAAGCGGGGGGCGGGTGCTTTTGGGCGAGGTCATCGGGTGGCCCCATCGACTGTTGCTGGGAGAACTGCGCATGACTGCGACAGAAGAAAGGCGCTTATTTCAGAGGCCGCCCAGCCTGTCCAGAACGCCACACATCCCACGCCCTTGGTCATGATAATGGCGGCACGGACTAAGTCTCTGATATAGGGAGGGAACATTCGACCCTGCGTTCCGGAGAGTCCGCCCTGCCCTGCCTGCCTCTTTTCGTCACAGCCCCCGATGATCTGGACGACCAGGAAATGCGGCTGCGGGCCATATCCCTGCTGATCGAAACCTGTCCACTCTCCGACATCCAGAAGGAAACAGGATGGCAGCAGACCCTGCCCTTCCCGGCACGGACCGAGAGGGCGGGACGCCCACGCTCCACCGCGTTTTCCGTCGAAAATGGTGGCCATGCGCCGGCTTGCGTGTGCTGCGTGGCGCGACCGGCCCTCACCCTGACGCTGCTGGAGCGGTTTCAGGCGCGCGCGCGCGGCACCTGCCCGTTTTTTCAGCGCGTAGTCCTTGTCGTGCCACGCGATCAGGTTGCTCAAACGGGCGAGGCACTAAAAGCCGATCCCCTGTTGCAGGATATCCTCACGGTAGAGGCGACAGCGTAACCAAAAATCATTCTTCTTGCGGTAAAGGAACGTGAACATAGCGTATTTCTGGCGCGCTTCCGGCAAAAAGATTGTCTCGCTTCATGAGAAAGATCGTCCGGAAGGTCGCGACCGCGTGCAATTTGTGTAGTAGAGGCCGGACAGCGTTCCCATTCGACGGGGGACGCAGGCAGTTTTTTGTAGAGGACGATCTGTGGCTCCAGTCGATAACGCGCGTGGCCTTCCCGGCCCGGATGGGCACTCCCGCGATTCGCAGGGCGGATCTTCCGGCGCTTCAGAACGTGTCGCTCCCGCCATGATTCGCCTGAAGGCGGTCATCGCGGCCGCCCACTTCCATGGTCTCGAACTCGACGTGCGCGATTTTGCGGCGGACCCCGACGAGACAAGCCCCTCCCCGGCCACATTGGCGCGCTGGCTCAACGAGCAGGGCGCGGTCGCCAAGGGCATGCGGATCAAGTGGCGCTATCTCGTCAAGATGAGCAACTCGCCACCGATCGTGCTGATGCTCAAGGACGGCTCAGCCGCCATCATGGTCAACGCCGACGCCGGTCACAACATCGTCTGGCTGCGCGATCCGCTGGGCGATGAGGCGCAGCAACCGGTCCCGGTGGATGAAATGCGCCTGATGCAGGTGTGGACGGGCGACATCCTGCTGATCAAGCGCCGCCGCGACCAGTCGGAAGCCGACGCGCCGATCAACATTTCCTGGCTCGCCAAGATGGTGCTGCGCGAGAAACGCTCGCTCCGCGACATCGCCATCGCTTCGATGACCCTCAGTATTCTGCAGATTTTCCCGCCGCTGATCGTTATGCAGGTCATTGACCGCGTGGTGAACAATCACTCGATGGCCACCCTGATTTCGATCACGGCCATCGTGCTGGTGCTGTCCTTCTACGAAGTGCTGCTGTCCTACGGGCGCCGTGAGTTGACGCTGGTGCTCACCACCCGAATCGACACCCGGATATCGCTGCATCTGTTCAGCCGTCTTCTGGCCCTGCCGTTGGAATATTTCGAGCGTCAGCAGGCCGGTAACGTCATCGGTCGCGTCATGGCCATCTATAAGGTCCGCGACTTCATGACGGGCCGCCTGATGTCCACCTTCCTCGACCTGTTCACCCTCGTCGTCATCCTGCCTTTCCTGTTCTATCTCAGTTCTACGATGGCGTGGATGACAGTTGCGACATCAGGCCTGATCGGTCTGTTGATCGTCGTCTTCATGGGGCCGGTCGGACGTCAGTACGGCGCGCTGATCCGCGCGGACATGCAGCGCTCCTCCGTGATGTATGAAACGGTGGCGGGCATCCGCACCATCAAGACGCTGGCGCTGGAACCCACCCGCAAGCAGGAATGGGACGTGCGGACGGCGGATGTCATCCGGGCCAAGCTGGCCGTGGGCCGCATGTCCAACTGGCCTTCCACACTGAGCATGCCGCTGGAAATGTTCATCAACCGCGGCATCATCCTTGTCGGTGCCTATCTGGTGCTGACAGGCGCCTCCTCGGTGGGCGCGGGTGCGCTCGTGGCGTTCATGATGCTCGGTGGCCGGGTGGCCTCCCCTCTGACGAATCTCGCCCGCCTTCTGGATGACCTTAACGAAGTCACGGCATCGCTGGGTGAGGCCGCCTCGGTGCTCAACCAGCCGACGGAAACAAAGGCGCTGACCACCGGCATGCGCCCGCGCATCAAGGGTGCGCTGTCGTTCATCGACGTGAACTTCTCCTACCCCGGCTCGACCACCAAGGCGCTCAACGATGTCAGCTTTGAAGTGCCGGCGGGCACCATGCTGGGACTGGTCGGGCGTTCCGGTTCCGGCAAATCCACCATCACCCGTCTGCTTCAGGGCGTGAGCCGTTCCTACACCGGTTACCTCAAGCTCGACGGTGTGGATCTTCGTGAAATCAACCTGACCCATCTGCGCCGTTCCTTCGGCGTGGTGCTTCAGGACAACTTCCTTTTCCGCGGCACCATCCGTGACAACATCACCGCAGGACGGCCGGGCCTGACCATTGACGATGTGGTACGCGCCGCGCGTCTGGCTGGCGCGGAAGAGTTCATCGAGCGCATGCCCGCCGGTTACGAGACCTTCATTGAAGAGGGCTCCACCAACATTTCCGGTGGCCAGCGTCAGCGTCTGGCCATCGCGCGCGCCGTGATCTCGGATCCCAAGCTGATGATTCTCGACGAGGCGACCTCCGCCCTTGATCCTGAAAGCGAGGCGCTGGTGAACGCCAACCTCGAAC
The DNA here is from genome assembly GCF_011516945.1 of Acetobacter estunensis. Taxonomy (GTDB): domain Bacteria; phylum Pseudomonadota; class Alphaproteobacteria; order Acetobacterales; family Acetobacteraceae; genus Acetobacter; species Acetobacter estunensis. Next base: position 136,741 of record NZ_WOTH01000001.1, on the reverse strand, counting down.
GGATCGGCAAGGGGCGCACGATGGTCATCGTGTCTCACCGCCTGTCCTCGCTGGTAAACTGTGACCAGATCCTCGTCATGGAACAGGGCAAAGTGGCCGATATCGGGCCGCATGAAGTGCTGCTGGAACGCTGCGCCATCTACCGGACGCTGTGGATGCAGCAGAACCGGCATACCGAAAGCCGCAAGAATGCCGACGCCGACCGCAATGACGCAGCGCCTCTGATCGCGGAAGGAGACTGACCCATGAGCAATCAGGACATCGTTCCGGCTTCCGAAAACGAGGGTGAAGAGACCAAAAAGCCTCGGGATTTTCTTCCGCAAGCCGATGACCCGTTCGCGCCGGGAGACCTGCCGCCAGAATTGCTGGAGTTCCATTCTCCGAGTGCGGCACTGGTCAACATGCCACCGACGCCCTCGGCCGAGTACATCACCTGGCTGATCGGTTCGCTCACGCTTGCCACGGTCATCGTCATGACGGTCTTTCCGCTCAACCGTGTCGTCTCGACACCGGGCCGGATCGTCTCGACACAGCAGACGCTTGTGGTGCAGCCGCTGGAAACCTCGATCATCCGCAGCATCGATGTGCATGAGGGCGATTTCGTCCACAAGGGACAGGTTCTCGCACATCTCGATCCGACGATCAGCGATGCAGACATCGCCAACATGAAAGAGCTGAACGACAGCTATTCCGCGGAAGTGGATCGTCTGACCGCCGAAGCGGAAGGGCACGACTACATTCCCGATCCGCAGAACCCGTCCTCGACGCAGCAGGCCGCGAATTTCCTGCGCCGCAAGGCCGAATTCGACGCCAAGGTGAACAATTATCAGGAGCAGATCGCCTCTCTGACAAGCGATCTTCAGGGCTATCAGGCCAACGCCGCCATGTATGCCGCCAAAGCCAAGGTCGCACGCGATGTCCACAGCATGCGCATGCGTCTTCAGCAGGATCAGGTGGGCAGCCGCCTCTCCACACTGGGCGCGCAGAGCGAACTGATGGAAACCGAGCGCTCCCAGATTTCCGCCCAGCAGCAGGCCGCCAGTTCACGCAGCAAACTACGTGCTCTCGCCGCCGAGCGGCAGAACTACGTGGAGACGTGGAAAGCCCAGATCTATCACGATCTCAGCGAGGCCGAACGTCACCTGTCCGAATCCCGCAGCAGCTACCAGAAAGCCAAGCTGCGCAAAAGCATGACCACCCTTCGCACGGGTGAGGACGCCATCGTCCTCAACATCGCCAAGCTGTCAGTGGGTTCGGTCATCTCGACCGGTAGCGAACTGATGACGCTCGTCCCTGTGGGCAGCGGGCTTGAAGTCGAAGCGCATCTGAGCGGCGGAGATGCCGGTTTCGTGCAACTCGGCAACAAGGCGACACTGAAATTCGCGACCTTCCCCTTCGCTCAGTATGGCGGCGCGGAAGCCACGGTGCGTGAGATCAGCGCGGACGCCTTCGCCGGCCAGGGTGGAAAACCGTCTTCCGGAGCAGGAGGAGAAGCATCACAGAGCAGCGATCCGGCTGGCGCGTCCCAGTCCTATTACCGGGTGCGGCTGCGCATCGATCGCTACACGCTGCATGGCGTCCCGTCCTTCTTCCATCCGCATCCGGGCATGCCGGTCACGGCCGACATTCAGGTGGGCAAGCGTACGGTCATGCAGTTCATGCTCAACAGCATCATTCCGCTCGTCACGGATGGCATGCGCGAACCCTGAGGTCTGCCTTCCTTTCAGTGCGCTTCTTTCCGCCATGGTTTCATGTTTAAGAAATGAAACTGTGGCGGTCGGGGGGCGGTCTGCCGTAGCTCCGTAACAACGGCCCTCATCGCTCCACAGCGCGACGAGACTCCTTATCCGGCACGGGAGTGGTCGCGGTCGTCTGCTCATGTGCCGTGTCCGAGGAGAACGCTCCATGGGTCTGCTTTCGCGCCTCATCGCCCGCCGGTCTCCCGCCGCGCGACTGGAACACGGCCTCAAGCTTCTCGAACAGGAAGACTACAGCGGCGCGCTGAGCGAAATCAGCGCCGTCGCCAAGACCGGCATGCCGGAAGCGCAATTCCGGCTCGGGCGTCTCTATCTGGATGGCGAGGCCCTGCCGCGCGACCTCGTGGAAGGGGGGCGATGGATACGTCGAGCCGCCGAATCCGGTCATGTGGAAGCCCAGTTCGTTCTCGCGACGTTCTATCTGGTGGGACTGCCCGAAGCCGTCGAGAACGACTCCTTCGATCTCTCCGACGTCAACAAGGCCGCAACGGGCGAACCGAACTATCCGCGTGCCGCGCACTGGGCGCTCATGGCCGCCGAAGCCGGCTCCGCCGACGCGCAGGCGCTCTACGGCTATATCCTCACCGCAGCGCCCGAGGGTCTGCGCAACACCGAGGAAGCACTGGTTTGGTATCAGCGCGCCGCTGACGCCAACTGCGCGCAGGGTCATCTCGGTCTTGGGCTGGCAGGGCTTCATTCCGCCCAGACGGATGAGGCGCTGGCAGAGGCCATCGGGCACCTGAAGATCGCAGCCGACGCCAATATCGGCTCGGCCCTCTATCTCATGGGCATCGCCTATGAGCGCGGTGCGGGCGTACCGGCCGATCTGGACGCCGCCGTCGCCTCCTATGGCAAGGCGGCCGAACAGAACATCCGCTCCGCACAGGCCCGCTACGGACTCGCCTATATCGAAGGGCGCGGCATCAAGCAGGACATGGTCCGTGGCGAGACGTGGCTGCGCAAGGCCGCACTGGCGGGAGACCGTGAAGCGGCGGCCATGCTGGGAGACATCCATGCGCGCGGGGGAGATCTCCCCCCCAACTACATGGAAGCCGCCACATGGTATCGTTTCGCTGCCGAGCGGGGCCACGCCACCGCCGCGCGCGCGCTCGGCCTGCTGTATCTGACCGGCTCTGGCGTCATGCCGGACGAAGAAGAAGCGGCAAAATGGTTCCGCTTCGCCTCCGAGCATGGAGACTCGGGCGGCACAGCCGATCTGGGCAATCTCCTGCTGATGGGTGGCGGAAGTGTCGAGGATCGTCTCGCAACCCGCACCCTCTATGAAAAAGCCGCTCATTCCGGCGATCTGATCGCGGCCTTCAATTTCGGCGTCTGCCTTGCCGAAGGCGTGGGCGCGGATCGCGACGAGCAGGAAGCCGTAAAATGGATGCGCAAAGCCGCCGAAGGCGTCGTCAACGCGCAGTACTGGTATGGCCGCATGCTTCTGGAAGGACGGGGCGTTCCCGCCAACAAGCCCGAAGGCCGCGCATGGGTCCAGAAAGCCGCGGACGAAGGCATGTCCGAAGCGCGCCACCATCTTGCCCAGTTGTTCGTCTCGGGTGAAGGCGGTCCTGTCGATCACACGGAGGCGCTGCGCCTGTTCGAACTGTCGGCCGAGCAGGGCAATGTCGGCAGCATGTTCGCGCTGGGCGCCATGTATGGTGGCGGTCACGACATCCCCGAAGACCGCACGAAAGCGCAGCACTGGTTCGGACAGGCTGCTGAGCGGGGCCATGCGACCGGCCAGCTCATGATCGGGCGTTATCTGAGCCGCGGCCTTGCCAGACATACCGACATCGAACAGGGCCTCGACTGGTATCGCAAGGCCGAGGCACAGGGCGTCACGCAGGCCGTCATCGAACGTGCCCAATTGGAACAGACGCTCAAAGAAGCAGCAGAGAAGAAAACGAACGAAGAAGCCGGCGCCCCAGAAGAGGCATCAGAGGCCACCACTGCACCACCACCGTCCGTTGGCTAGGGTCGCCCGAAGCAGGGCCTCTCCACGCGCAAGAAAAGAAGCCGCCGACGCCCTCTCCGCAGAAGTGCGATCCACCGCCCCGCGTCCCGCAGGCCTGATCACGCCCGAGGATCGGGTGGCATGGCAGAAATGGGCGAGCGAACAGGCTCAGGACTCATTCCGGCAGGGTGAATCCTGTTGGAAAAACGGGGATACGGCTGGCGCACTGGGATGGTTCGAACGGGCTGGACGCATGGCGCCCGAAAGCCCGACCGCGGCGCTGTTCCGTGCCATGGCGCGACAGGCCTGCGGTCATGTGGCGGGAGCTATCACGCTGCTGGAAGATCTGAGCCGCCAGCATGACATCCGGCAGGTCTGGACACTGCTGGCAGGAGCGCGGCTTGTTGCCGGACGCACCCATGAAGCCATCACAGCCCTCGCCCATGCGTTGTCCCGCCACGCCTGCGATTCCGATACGGCGAATCTGGCCGACCGGATCACGGCCGCCGCCGGGTTGTCCGGATGGTGCGGGGTGGACGAAAGCGGCGCTGTGCGGATCGGGGGGATCGCCCTCGCATCTACCAGCGAGGCACGCCGCCGCCTTGCCTTTTCCACGGTCGATGGGACAATGCTCCCGCTGCGCAGGATGGATGGCGCACTGGCGCGATTATCGAAAGACGGCGACGCCTTCTGGAGCGAACACACTCTACAGGTCCAACTGGACGGAGCGGCGCTGACAGGCTCCCCCCTGCATCCCAAAACCATCATGAGGGTGGAAGGCGCCGTCGCGCCGGATGAGACTGGCCTGACGGGCTGGATCTGGCATCCGAACACTCCTGACCATCCACCACTGGTCCGGTTACTGGACGCTGCAACGGACACGGAGCTTCTGCGGTTTTCGGCCGAAGAGCCCGCGTCGGTCGTACGGTCCGACATCCCGCTGGCCCTGTTCCGCGCCATTTCCGTGCCATGGAGCGCATTACCGGACGGCCCGGTGCGGGTCGTGGACGCCACCGGCCGCGACCTGACCGGCAGCCCGATCGACGCCGGACTGGAAGATCGCGCCGCCCGCTGGGCTTTGCATCACGCACGGGAAACATCACTCGGCAGACAGGGCGTTACGGACGCACCGCCCCCCTTCCTGCCTGTGCCCGTGACCGCCCCCATGCGGCACAGCCCCCGCACGCCACCAAAACCGCAAACCGACACGCTGATTGTCGTGCCGGTCTATGGCGACGGCGCGCGTACCCGAGCCTGTCTCGACAGCCTGCTCGATAGCCTGCCCGCGTTTTCGCGCGGCAGTCCGCGTGTGCTGATCGTCAACGACGCCTCACCGGAAATCGGCATGAAGGCCCTTCTGGCCGATGTCGCACAGGATCGGCGCGTCACGTTGCTTACGAACCCGGTCAACAAGGGCTTCGTGGCGTCCGCCAATATCGGCCTGCGCTTCGCGCTGGATGGCACACTCCCGGAGCGCACGAACAAGCGCCCCACCGCACCACGCGATGTCGTGCTTCTCAACAGCGACACGTTGGTGACAGGCGAATGGCTGGAAGAACTCCGCACAGTGGCGTATTCCGCGCCCAATATCGGCACGGTGACGCCTCTCTCCAACGACGCCACCATCCTGTCTTTTCCGGAAGTTGCCGGAAACACCATACCGACATTGGCGCAGACGCGCCGCCTGATGACACTGGCGCGCGCGGCGAACGGCACAATGGCGGTCGATCTGCCAACGGGGCATGGCTTCTGCCTGTTCATCCGCCATGACTGCCTGAACGAGACGGGCCTGTTCCGCGCCGACCTCTTTGCCCAAGGCTATGGCGAGGAGAACGATTTCTGCCTGCGCGCCCGGCAGTCCGGCTGGCGCAACGTCGCAGCACCGGGCGCCTATGTCGCGCATGTCGGGTCCGCGTCCTTTGGAGCCGCGCGCGACTCGCTTCTGGCCCGCAATCTCGCGCTGCTCAATCGTCTTCACCCCGGCTATGACGGACTGGTACAGGATCATCTCCACCGTGATCCGCTGTTTGCGGCCCGGAGACGGCTCGATCTGCTGCGTTGGCGCAAGGAATCTTCCAGCGGAAAATCGCGCGCGAAGGCGACGGTCCGCAAATCCGTCATCCTCGTCACGCACGATCATGGCGGCGGGGTCGAGCGTGTGGTGCGTGAGCGCTGCCGCACACTGGAGGCGGAAGGTTTGCGGCCGATCATCGTGCGACCCGTGGAAGGGGGCTGCCGAATTGAAGGACTCCGTCCCGATACGCACGACCCAAAAAATTCACAGAAGACGACAGCCGATCCGGCACCGGGTGCCTATCCCAATCTGCGTTTTCGTCTGCCCGATGAGGGGCCGACGCTTCTGCGGCTGCTCATGGCCGATCCCGTCAGTCACGTGGAATGGCACCATGCCAGCGGTCATCACATGGCCATGCGGGAACTCGCCGCCGAACTTGGCGTACCCTACGATGTGTATGTTCATGATTATATCTGGTTCTGTCCGCGCATCGCCCTGATGGGCGTCGAAGGACGCTATTGCGGGGAGCCGCCTATTGCGGAATGCGAACGCTGCGTGACGGCTCTCGGTCGCAATGTGGACGACGATCTTCCCGTGGCCGCTTACGTCGCGCGGTCCAGACGGGAACTGGCGGACGCGCGCCGCATCATCGTTCCGTCCAATGATGCGGCCCAACGCATGAAACGACATTTCCCACCTCTGTCGTTTCGCGTGGCGGAACTGGAAGATGACCGTCCCGATCTGGATCTCTCGCAGTTCGCGGCTCTTACGCCACACTCCGCTCCGCTGATCGGCCTGCCACGCACACCGGGACGCGCGCGCGTCTGCGTGGTGGGCGCGATTGGGCGTGAGAAGGGTTACGATGTGCTTCTGGCTGCCGCGCGCGATGCGCAGGCCCGTAACCTGCCGTTGGAATATGTGATTGTCGGCCATACGCCTGATGACGCGGCGCTGATGGCGACCGGCCATGTGCATGTCACCGGTGCTTACCAAGAACATGAAGCGATAGCCCTGATCCGCGCCCAGCAGGCCGATTACGGCTTCATTCCCTCCGTCTGGCCTGAGACATGGTGTCTCGCCCTCGGGGTTGCGTGGCGCGCGGGGCTGCCTGTGGCGGCGTTCGATCTGGGGGCTGTTGCCGAACGGATACGCCGCACGGGAAGAGGACACATCCTGCCCCTCGGTGTATCGTTACAACGACTTAACGTGATATTGACCACACTATGTCAGCGTCCGGTCCCGAAATCCGCATGACAGGCGACCTGTCAGCAACAGGAGATTTAAGCGTCTTTCTTTTTTCGGTTTCCCGGCATTTCATGAAACGCAAAACGGGCACTCCGTGCCCCGATGCGCGCAACTTACGGAACGAACTTTATGTCCCAGAGTGGCCAGACTCCCAATCAGAACCGCATCACCGATCTCAAGGTGTCAGGTCACCTGATGACATTGGACCAAGGATTATTCTGCGTCTTTCACGTCCCCGCGCAGGAACCTCCCAGCCCCCGCGGCCTGCCGGGCGTGCGCCTTACGCAGCCGCCGCTGTCCAACAGCAGCCTCACCATTTCCACCTTCGATGACACCGGCTGGCTGGGTGGCAGCAACAACGCCGCCCTCATCCGCGTAACGCAGGGGCCGGCGCAGGTTCTGGTCACGGTGTATCAGGAGCCGGGCAGCCCGCATGACGCCCCGCGCCTTCAGGTCGTGCGCCTGAGTGACGCCACCGCGCAGTCGGCCACCGCAGCCGACGCAACGATGCAGGCCGCGCGTCTTGCCGCAGCCCAGCCGGGCCAGCAGGCGGCGCAGGCTTCCGCGCAGTTCGATCCGAACAATCTTCCCGAAGTGGCGGCTCATATCCAGCGGCGCGGCGATGTCGGCGCGCGTCTGGGAGAATGGATGGGCACGCCGGGCAGCCGCGCGTGGATCGAGGGCTTCGGCATTGCGCCCACGGGTCCGATTTCCGCAGCCGATATCGAATATCAGGCCGTTCTGGGCAAAGGCTGGCTCTCCCCGTGGACCGAAGGCGGTCAGTATTGCGGCAGCCGTGGCATGGCGCTGCCCATCCTCGGCCTGCGCGTGCGCCTGAAGGGTAAAGCCGCGGAGGATTATCTGTGTGAGGTGGAAGCCACCTTTACGGATGGCACCACGATTGGCCCGATCGGTGAGGACGAAACCGCCGAGGCCGAGAGCCTTGCGCCACTCGAAGCCTTCCGCGTGACAATCGTTTCGCGGGACGGAGCCGCCGCGCTGGAAGCCGCCGAAGAGTTCGAGGAGGAACTTGGGGACGATCTCGCACTGCTCGACGAAGTGACCGATCTTGTGGAAGCAGCGGAGCGCCGCGCCCCCCGCGGCGCTGCAAAGCGTCCACGCGTCGTCACCAAGGCCGCTGCTGCGACAAAACCCGCAACCAAGAAAGCCGCTGCGGCTCCGACACCGAAGAAGGCCGCTCCCAAGACGACGGCACCGCGCGGCAAGGCCCAGCGTTCCACCACCACGGCACGCGGCGGCCGCAAGGCCCGTCGCTAAAGCGCATGATGGCGGAACTGGCCCCAACCTCTTCCGCCACAAATGTTTCTTCTGATGAGGCGACCGCGCGGGATCGCGGCCGCCAGACGGGGAACTGCCCCGCCCGGCCCGCGCGTTCTGCCGCCCCGAGCCGGACCTCCTTCGGAAACGGACATTCCTCGTGAAGTTCCTCTTCGTTCACCAGAATTTTCCCGGCCAGTACCTGCACCTGATCCGTCACCTCGCACGGTCCGGACAGCACGAAATCGTTTTCATCAGCGAGAACAACGAGAACGTCATTTCGGGTGTGCGGCGCGTCATTTACCGCGCCCCCCATACACCGCCACCGAACAGTCACCCCGGCATCCGGGATTTCGCCATCGGTCTGGGTCGCGCGGATGGTGTGGCGCAGGCCGCCATGACGCTGAAAAATCTGGGATTCGTGCCCGACATCATCCTTGGGCATCACGGCTGGGGCGAACTGCTGAACATGCAGGACGTGTTTCCGGGTGTGCCCGTTCTGGGCTATTTCGAATTTTTCTATCACACCGACAATTACGACGTGGGCTTCGACCCTGAATTTCCCCTACTGCCCGAAATGCTGCCGCGCATCCGGGCGAAGAACGCCATCAATCTGCAGGCGCTCAACAATCCCGGCTGGGGACAGACGCCAACGCTCTTCCAACGCAGCACCTATCCCGACTGGGCGCAGACACGGATCTCGGTCCTCCGCGAAGGCGTTGACCTCGACCTGTGTCGTCCCAATCCGAAAGCAGCCCGCACAACCTGCACTTTCGGGGATGTGACGATTTCGCCCAAAGACCGTCTCATCACGTATGTGGCGCGTGATCTGGAGCCCTATCGTGGTTTCCATGTCTTCATGCGCGCGCTGCCGACCATTCTTGAAAAATGCCCGCAGGCACAGGTCGCGCTGGTGGGCGGCGATGGCGTGAGTTATGGCGCGCGTCTGCCGCATGGCACATGGAAACAACGGATGCTCTCCGAAGTGGGAGACCGGCTGGATCTCGACCGCGTCCATTTCCTCGGCAAGGTGCCTTACGATGGCTTCCGCGCCCTGCTCCAACGTTCGGACGCACATGTCTATCTGACATATCCGTTCGTGGCGTCATGGTCGTTGCGGGAAGCCATGGCCATGGGCTGCGCCATTGTCGGCAGCGACACCGCGCCCGTGCGCGAATTTATCGAAGACGGACAGACGGGCCTGCTAACGCCTTTCATCGAGCCGAAGCGGATTGCCGAGAGCGTGCTCACGCTGCTGGACAACCGCAAACAGGCCAAGGCGCTGCGTGAAGCCGCCCGGTCTGAGGCCGAAGCCACGCTGTGCATGAACGACTACCTCAACCGCTACGAAGATCTGATCGAGCAGGTTTCGGGCATTTCGCCATCGCACGAAAGCACACCCGTGCCTTCCATCTCCCCGAAGAAAAAGCGCGCGGCCCGCAAGGAAGCGGGCACGGCAAAACCCTCAAAAGCAAAAGCCACTCGGACACGGGTGGAAGCGTAGGCCAGAACCACGCTCCCCCCACTCTTTTTACTGACGAACAAGGGATAGTGAGCAGGCGGCACGACTTGGCCTCTGCTCCTCCCGTCAGGCCGACGCGGCTAGATCCACAAGCCCGATACGACCTTCCTCGGTGCCATATCCCAGCGTGCAGCCATCCGTGCTGAGAGCCAGCGCCGTGACCGCCCCTCCACCCGGACCACACACCGGCAGCACACGTTCGGAATTGTGGTCGATCATCAGCACGCGACCGTCCGCGAAACCCGCCACAACGACATCCTGTGTGGGATGGGTCGCCACGCGCGTGCACAACACCCCCGGAATACCCGGCAACTCCTGAGGAGGCTTGCCCATCGGGCCACCACCGAAGAAGGGCCACATCACCACACAATCCGCGCCACTGGTGGCCAGCCATTTTCCGGTGCGCGTGAACGCGAGCGAGGCCACCTTCGTGGGATAGCCACTCATACGCATGTTGTGGCCGTCCGGCAGGCGCCATCCATGCAGATCGTTCTCCTGCATGGCCGTCACCAGCGCCTCTCCGCCCGGGTGCAGGGCAATGCCGATATGGCTGCCCTTCCACTCCAGCGTGCGGGCCGAACCGTCCTTCGAATGAACGAACCACAAGGACGCGCCATTGTAGTGTGAGGCCGCGAGCCGCTTGCCCTTTGCATCGAAGACGATGCCCGAAACGGTGGACGGGTGCTCAAGCGTGCGGATCAACGTGGTGCCGTCCGCCTCACGCAGTTGCACGTCCTTGCCCACGACACAGGCAATCTGGCCTTTCCGGCCATCGCTCCAACTCGCGACATGCTCGACCCAGCGGCGCGCCTTCGCCAGTTCTTCCACCTTCCCGTCCGGAGTGGAACGAACCAAGCGGCCGTCCTCCCCTCCGGTGAGAAAAGTCGCTTCTGCCACATCGGGCGCAAGGCAGAGGACAGGACCGTCATGCGCGGGCACGCTCTTCCATGTGGCCGTGTCACGCAGGGTTTCGCGCGGCGCGATCAGCAGATCGCCCTCACCGGTCGCGAAAGCGAAGCTGCGATTGTCGCGGGCCGCGCAGCAAGCCGTCACATGCCCTTCGATCGTGCACTCCGCGCCGCGACTCTCCACCACAGAAGGGAAGCCCGCTCCCGTCTCGCTCATGTCCACTCTCCTTGCGGTGTGTTTTCAAAAACCGTCATTCAGGCCCGGCAGCTTTCAAGACCACGACGCAAACGCGGACGGTTGAGGTTGCGCCCGATCAGCACCAGTCGTGACTCACGCGGCTCCCCCGCCTTCCACGGGCCGATGAAATCCCCATCCGCCATCATGTGCACGGCCTGAAAGGCAAACCGTTCGTCACGCCCCTTGAAATCGAGGATACCCTTGGTGCGCAGGATGTCGCCGCCCTGCTCCTGAAGCAGCGCGCTGATCCACGCATGGAAACGCCCCTCGTCCAGAGGTTCCTTCACGGAGAGGGAAATGCTGGTGACGCCCTCCTCGTGAGAATGTTCGGTGTTTTCGAGAAAGTCCGGCTCATAGGCCAGCGCGCGCTGAAGATCGAAGCCGCCCTGATCGAGCACATCCGTCAACGGAACATCGCCGCGCACAGCCCGATGAATACGCACATGGGCGTTGATCTGACGCAGACGTTTCTCGATCTCCTCAAGCTTCGCCTCGTCCACGAGGTCGGTCTTGTTGAGGATGATGACATCCGCGAACGCGACCTGATGCACGGCCTCGGGGCTTTCATCAAGCGTGGCCAGCACGTTGTAGGCGTCCACCACCGTGACGACGGCATCCAGTCGTGTCTTGCCGCGCACATCCTCGTCCACGAAGAAAGTCTGCGCCACGGGAGCCGGATCGGCCAGACCGGTGGTCTCCACGATGATGCCGTCGAACTTCGTGCGCCGCTTCATCAGGCTGCCGAGAATGCGGATCAGATCGCCGCGCACGGTGCAGCAGATGCAACCGTTGTTCATCTCGAACACTTCCTCGTCGGCATCGACCACGAGGTCGTTGTCCACGCCGAGTTCACCGAATTCGTTGATGACGACAGCGTATTTCCTGCCGTGTTCGGCCGTGAGGATGTGGTTGAGCAGCGTGGTCTTGCCCGCGCCGAGAAAACCCGTCAGCACCGTTACCGGCACAAGCTGCTTTGCGGTCGCGTCCTGCGTTCCCGACATGGCGTTCTCCTTTTCCTCTGGCAAGTGGCCCGGGCAGGCCACATTCATTGTGACGGACATATAGGCACGCCCTCCCCACCCGGCAAAGGGAGGCCGCGTCAGAACATGTTGCGCAGGATGCCGGGAAGAAAGATCGTCAGCGGTTCGACGGAGAACGCGGGTTTGTCGATGCGTCCGTCGAGCGCGAACTTCACCGCCAGCAACCCACCCCCTTTCTCGGGTGCGAGAAGGTGCCCGACGCCGGGAATCTCGCCGGGAATCTCGTTGATCGCAAAAGCCGGCACGATGGTGCCCGAGAGCTGCATCGTGCCTTTGTCCAGATCGACCGGCCCTTCCAGCGTGGCGCCCAGCGCGCCGTTACCGGCGCGACCGTCGCGGATATGCAGGACGCCATCGGCGAACTTCACCGGCATTTCAAACCGCTGGACCTCGAACTCCGAGTGATCGCGGGAATTGAGCCAGCCATAGATCGACAGGCTGCGCGCCACCAGAAGCGCACCGGGAGCGTGACGGATGGTGAAGGGCGAGAGTTTGAGCGCTCCCTTGAAAGGCGCGGTGGGCTGCTGGTCATCGAAATGACCGTGAAAGACCGCATGGCCGCCGACCATCATGTCGGTCACGCCCATGCGGTCGAGCAGTTGGCCGAAATCGGGAATGTCTGCCACCAGCTTGCGACGGTTCCCATCGGGGACGATGTCCACCTGCGCGACCGAGGGTTCGGTCATGGCGAAACGCATACGCTCGATGCGCACGCCGTTATGGTCGAAATAGGCGTCCACGCCACCGATACGCTTGTCGCGCCCGTAATAAATGTGGTCCGCCTTCAGATCGATCACCCACGGACGCTGCGGTGGCCCGCTCACCTTGCCGCTGGCCGCCTGGGGAACATGCAGGGTGGTGGCTTTCCCAGCAGGCTCAGCGGCTGTGTTGGTTTCCACTAACGGGCTGAGGTCGAGATCATTGGCGCGGATCCGCACCGTGATCGGCTCCCATGTTCGCTTCGGCAGGAACAGCGTGGCCGAACCGGTCGAGCGACCGACACGGAAAGCCGGCACATCGAGTTCCGGCACGCGCCCCGGACGCAGATGTGCCTCACCGTTGACATCGAGATCCGGCCCCTGCGCGCGGATGCCGGAAGCGGACACGATGTTGCCCCCTTCAAGCTGGAGGTCGGCATGCACAGTGGTGGGTTGTCCGGGCGCCTTGCTCCACAGGGGAATATGGATGCCGGCCTGTTTGAGATTCAGGTCGAGAGCGAGCCGGTCATGAGCCTGCTTTATGACGGAATAGTCCACCTGAAGCTCGGCCCGGCCCGAAACATGATCCTGCACCGGAATACCCGCGGCCGCGACCGTCTCGGGCGTGAGGTGAAGATGCGTCACGATATGATCGACCGCCTGTCCGGGCGCCACACGGTCGAAGTCGATCATGCCTTTCACATCCGCAGGAATGTGGCTGAACACGCCGCCGCCGGTAAAGGTCATGCCGTGCATCGTGACATCGGAATCGAGCGTTCCGCCATCGACGTTGCGCTGCAGGGCCACATTGCCGAGATGCACATGCGTGAGATGGGCATGGCCGTTCAGCGTCATCTGGTCGGTCGTCACGCTTGCGATCAGCGGCAGGCTGAGCGTGAAGTGGACAGCGCCATAGCCACGGGGATGATCGAAAGGCAGTGGGTGCTTCGAGAGAATGTGCAGCCGCTGCTCGGACAGAAGCGCGAAATGGTCGCGCAGGTCTCCGTTCAGTCCGATCTCGATGGTTCCGATCTGATCCTTCTTGTCCAGATCGCTGATGATCATGCTGCCCGGCTGCACCTCCAGACGTCCGCTGCCCGTCGTGCCCACACTGGCCAGCGTGCGTGTGGTGGGCTGATAGCCATGGGCGAAATCGATGCGGATGGTCTTGAGATCCACAAATTCCAGATGCGCGTCCAAGCCTTTTATCGGCGCGATGGGGCGCAACCAGTGGACGTCCATTCCCTTGCCGTCCAGCCCGCCAGAGACACTGACGACATCGGGAGATTTTCCCGTGCGGTCAGGGCCGATGCCCAACCGGACATGCACGTTCTCGATCGTGCCCGCCGTGATGTTGCGCGACACCCAGCGCCGCGCGCCTTTCGCGGCCTTGGCTGGCCAGTAATCCGCCACCCGGTCGAACGGGACGTCCGAAAGGCCGGTGTCGAGCGTGCCTGTCATGGCGCCCGGCACTGCGAGATCGCGCCAGTCAACAGCGCCTGTGGCCGTCAGCACCGGGGGCGGAAGGGGCGTTTCGTTTGATGATGGCGTGGAGGCCGATGCGGCAAAAGACGTTGTGGCCGACTGCACGCTTCCTTCCTGCGCCACCGGCACGACGACGGGCTGTGGGGGCGGCCGCAACTGCACCGCAAAGGAATCGAGCGACAGGTGGGCGGGCCAGCCCGCCTTCGTCTGCTCACCCAGCGTCATATGCAGAGTGGCCTGCCCATTCTGCGGATAGAGCGTGGAACCGGCCGCCCGGATTTCACCCGTGCCGAGCGCGATATGCGCCACGGCTTCACGCGGCATCATGTACCACGCGCGCTTTCCCGCCTGCAGGATCACATCCGCATCCAGACCGATGGGCGCCTGCACTTTCTTCAGTTCGGGCGCGAGGCTGACAAAGCCTGCGGGTGTCACCGGATCGAGCGTGACATGCCAGTGCAGCGCCTGATCGGCGGACAGTTCGCCCCTTGCACTTAGATGCAGCGATACGGGCAGAACAGAGGTCGCGGAATCGGCGGGGGCTCCCGTCATGCCCAGGGTGAGAGCGCCCGAAAGCCCGTGACGGCGCTTCACCACCACAGGCGTAAGGTCCGCATCCACCGGGTCCACGGTCCAGACCTGTCCCGTCACATCGTCCCTGAGCACCATATGCGTCTGCGCCAGCACCAGCCGCCGGAGATGTTTGATGCCGATGGGAGGAAAACCACCGCCCTTGCCGGAAGCCTCTCCCGGAAGATCGAGATCGATATTGCCCTGCGCGTCACGTCGCAGCGCGATCTGCGCGCCCGTCACCCGCAAATCGGTCAGCGACAGACCGCCACGGAAAAGCGGCAGGGCGTCCAACGCGATGGCGCCGGAGGCAAGACTGTCCGCAACCCGGTTCTGCGCGTCCAGTATTCGCACATCCGTCAGTTCCAGCAGGACGGGAGAGGTCAGCCCGTCCCGCAGGCTGTTCCAGCGCAGTTGCGCGTGTCCCACATCCAGCCGTCCGCGTGGGGGCTGGCCGTGCCCGCCCCCTTCCACCGTGACGGGCAGGAACAGATGCACAAGCGGCGTGACATCCACCGGCCCCGCCAACATGGCGAGCAGCACGCCGCCTCCGGCCAGCAGCGGTACACCGACCATCGCGCCGGCCGCAAGCAGAACCCGGCGCCCCCATCGTCGGCGGGGACGGGGGGACACCACGATTCCGGACGCGGGATGTTCGTCCCTGTCTTGACCGGAACCGCTCATCGACCCCACCCTGCTGGCACGTTCTCTCCTTCAGACCTCACTCGCTGGCTTCCCTGTACAAGACCTCCACCGATCAGGCCCATGTCGCGACGCACCTCTTTTTTCTCCCCCACCGACCGCATCCGTGGCGCTTCTACAGGAAAAGGCACAATGCGCCCAAAGGATGGCGAAACCTCTGCACACACCGCGCGGCTGCGTCGCCATCAGCCGCACTGGCCTCAGGCCCGCTGGCCCTCGCCGACCGACGCGACGGCGGTACGCAACTTCCTCGACGATTTTCTGCCCCGCTGGCAGGAGGCCGGTCTCGACCCTGCCCTGCCCGATCATCCCGACGTCGCAGCGCTGCTTGCCTGTGTGGGCGGTAACAGCCCCTATCTGGCGGACCTGATCCTCCGTGCGCCCACCGATTTCGCCACCCTGCTGAGAGAAGGACCGGACGCCTTTGCCGAGGCGACGCTGGCCGCCGTCGAAGCGTTGCCGCCCACCGTGGACCGCGATTCGCTCTGCGCCGCCATGCGCCATGCCAAGAGCCGTGTCGCCCTGACCTGCGCACTGGCCGATATCGGTCGGTTCTGGCCACTGGAAACCGTGACGCAGACGCTCAGCCGTCTGGCCGAAGTGACGCTGGACGCCGCCGTGCGCCACCTTCTGCGTGCCGCCCATGATGCAGGACGTCTGTCGTTGCGCGACCCGGGACGCCCGACATGGAAGAGCGGATATGTCGTGCTGGCGATGGGGAAGCTGGGCGCGCGGGAGCTGAACTTCTCCTCCGACATCGACCTCGTGGTGCTGTTCGACGCCGAACTGCACGATGATCCCGACACGGCCCGGCAGATGTTCATCCGCCTGACCGGCGATCTCGTGCGTTTGATGGAGACGCATGACGCCAACGGCTATGTCTTTCGCACCGATCTGCGCCTGCGCCCCGATCCTTCCGCCACACCGCTCGCCGTCTCCCTGCCTGCCGCCATCGCCTATTACGAAAGTCTTGGCCAGACATGGGAACGCGCCGCCATGACCAAGGCGCGGCCTGTCGCGGGCAACCTCACGCTCGGGCGCGAATTCCTGCGTGCGATCCATCCCTTCATCTGGCGGCGGCATCTGGATTTCGCGCTGATCGACGACATCCACGCGATGAAGGCCAAGATCGACCGTCACCGCAAACCCGGTCGCACCGGGCTGGCCGCCATGCCCGACACAACGCTGCTGGACCCGGACGCCGGAATGGAGTGGCTGCTCGGCCACAACGTGAAGCTGGGAGAGGGGGGCATTCGCGAGATCGAGTTCGTGGCGCAGGCCATGCAGCTTGTCTGGGGCGGTCGCACGCCCAGCCTGCGCGACCGCACCACATTGGGCGCGCTGCGCACCCTCACCCGCTCGGGCCATATGCCGCGCGAGGATGCGCAGGTGCTGGCGCGGGCTTACCGCCTTCTGCGCGAGGTGGAACATCGCGTGCAGATGCGCGCCGATCAGCAGACGCACGATCTTCCCACAACGGTGGAGCGGTTCGACGCGCTGGCCATCTTCCTCGGCTATGCCAGCGGTGGAGATTTCGCACTCGACCTGCTCCCGCAGATGCGCGCGGCGCGGCGTATTTTCGAGCATCATTTCAGCAGCCCCACCCGCGCGACCGCCGCCGAGGAAGCCGATCTCGATCTGGGTGCGGACGATCTTCCCGCGCGGCTGGGCGAGCTTGGCTTTCCCGACACCGACTGCGTGGCGGCGGCGTCCATCATGGAGCATTGGGCTGGCAACAGCCGCCGCGCCCTGCGTTCGGAACGTGCCCACGCACTCCTGCGCGGCCTGTTGCCGGCTCTGCTGAAAAGCTTCATGGCCCGACGCGATCCGCTCGCCTGCCTGCGCCATTTCGACACGTTGCTCTCCCGGCAACGCGCGGGCGTGCAGCTTCTCTCCCTTCTGGAGCGCAATCCGTCCCTTCTTGAGCGGATCGCCGCCATCTTCGATGCCTCGCCGTTTCTCGCCAGTCATCTGGCTGATACGCCTTCGGCCCTCGAAGGGTTGCTGGAAGTGCAGGAAGAAGAGGATGAAGACATCTCCTCCGCCCCCGCTCTTGCGCCCCGGCAGGTGCAGCTTCTGGCGGACGAGAAGCCGGATCTGGAAACATTGGTCATGCGGCTGCGTCCGGTGGTACGGGCGGAAGAATTTCGTCTCTCGGTCGCGCGTCTGGAAGGGCGAGTGGACGAAGACACCGCCGCCCACGACCGGACCGCGATGGCCGATGCCGTCATGAGCGTTCTTCTGGACTGCGTGTTCGAGACACATCGCACCCGCTATGGCCATGTAAAGGGCGGCGGCATGGCGGTGGCGGCGCTGGGCAAGGCCGGCTCGCGGGAAATGATGGCCGGCTCCGACCTCGATCTCATGCTGGTCTTCGATCATCCCGAAGACGTGATGCAGAGCACGCCAGCGCAGGAAAGCGGAAAATCCCTGAGCGTTTCGCAATATTACCTGCGCCTCTCACACGCTTTCATCGCCGCCCTTACCGCGCCCGATGCGGAGGGACCGCTCTACCCCGTGGACATGCGGCTGCGTCCCTCCGGCGCCGCCGGACCTGTGGCGGTCCCTCTGTCCGCCTTCCGCCGCTATCATGCCGAGGATTCGTGGACGTGGGAGCGCATGGCGCTGACGCGGGCCCGGTTCATCACGCAGGTGGGCGAACGGGGAACGCGGACACGGCTGAAAAAGACGTGGCTGACCGATCTCGATGCGGCTCTCGCCCTGCGGTCCGACAGCCCGCCAGAAAAACTGCGTGCTGACGCCGCCGCCATGCGTCACCGTCTTGCCCGGGATCTGCCGCCCTCCAGTCCATGGGACATCAAGCGTCGGGAAGGCGGCCTGATGGAAGTCGAGTTCATCGCCCAGACGCTTCAGCTTGTGGCGGGAACGGCGAAAGCCCGTTCGCCCGTCACGGCGCAGGCGTTTCATCTGCTGGCGCGCGAGAAAGTCATTTCCAGAGACGACGCGCAGGTGCTGATCACCGCCGATGAATACTGGCGCAGTCTGCAAAGTGTGCTGCGCCTATTGTGCGGTCCCACGCCGCCCACCGACCCTGCCCAAGACCTGCCGCCCGCAACGCTCGATCTGCTATGCCGGAGCATGAACGTGTCGGGCATCGACGTGCTGGCAACGGATGTGACGCAATTGGCGGAAACGGTGCGCGTCCTGTTCGTGCGGCTGATCGGATCTGTGGAGCCTGACTCTTGATATTGCGCGCGTGCGGCGGCTCGGGCAGGCTGACGGCATGAGCACCGAACCCCTGAAAGTGGGCGACAAGGCCCCGAGCTTTTCCCTTCCCGCAAGCCGTGGCCGCACGGTCTCGAGCGCGGACCTCGCAGGTCATCCCTACCTGCTCTATTTCTATCCCAAGGCGGATACGCCGGGCTGCACCACGCAGGCCTGCGGCATTCAGGAGGCGTTGCCTTCACTAGCAAAGCTCGATCTGACGGTCATTGGCGTCAGTCCCGACCCGGTGACGAAGATCGACCGCTTCGCTGACAAATACGATCTTGCCTTTCCTCTGGCGAGCGACGCGGACCATGCGCTGGCCGAGCGCTATGGCACATGGGTGGAGAAATCCATGTATGGCCGCACATATTGGGGCATGGAGCGCAGTTCGTTCCTGATCGGCGCAGACGGCCTCATCAAGGCGATTTGGCGCAAGGTCAAACCTGCCGAACATGCGGCGCTCGTGGAAAAAGCGGCATCCGAGTTGTAAGCGCGTTGTCCCGCTCTTCCGGGAGCGGGCGCATGGCCGGAAGATGACGGCGTTTTCACCGAAAGCGCCCGGAATTCGCCACGAATCAGGCCTTTCATGTCGCCATGAACAGGACACGGTCCTTTGACCTGATCCGAGGCAGACAGACATGAACAGACATCTTCGCACCCTTCTCATCCTTCCCGCCCTTCTGGGCGCTCTGGCCGGCACCGCCGCCCTTCCCGCCACGGCTCATGCTCAGCCGTGGCGTGGGGGGCCGGGCGGTCCCGGCTGGGGCGGCGGCCCCCGCTGGGGTGGCCCGGGACCGGGCGAATGGCGGCATCACCATTCACGCGGTGAAGGCGGCCTCGTTGCAGGCGGTATTATCGGAGGACTCGCCGTAGGCACGCTCGCGGGTATGGCCATCGCCAATTCTCCGCCGCCCGCAATGGTGTATGCCCCGCCCCCACCACCGCCGCCCCCGACTTATGTCGTCCCGGCTTATCCGGTAGCGCCTGTCGCCCCCGTCTATGGCGGCTACGGAGGCTATGGCGTCTGGTAGGCCCTTTATTCCTTACATCCTGAGTTTCAGAAACCCGCGCTCTTCGGAACGCGGGTTTTTTCGTGCCGGGGGTGAACGCAAAAATGTGGGAGAGGCAACTTCGCGAAATGTGTGTCGTTACGTGTCTGGAATCACAGACTATGGCACACACTATTTTATCCTCGGTTCGACAATAACAATGGCTCACGACACGAGAACAGTCAGACAAAACAGAGCTACACCACCTGAATACACGAAGGATTCAGGAGATAAAAACCGCATCGAACGACCCGGAACGTCTCAACATCCAACCGCTTTTTCAGAGAGTCCATCGACACGTATTTCTGCGTGGAACTTTCATGTTCACGAAAATATGAACATGTGATAGAAGAGAGCGTGTTCAGGCATCATCCGGGGGCGTTTCCTAACCCTCTTTCCACCTCTGTCGGCCCTACAGGCTGGCAACAGGGCGTGGTTCCACCACCCCGGAAACTTTCTGCCTGAAGACGCGCGTCTCCGGGTCATCCGGAAAAACGACCGCCCCGCCAACAGAATGGAGGATCAGCCAACTTGAAGACAAAGCCCCCCCTGCCACGCATTGTCGCAGCCGCCGTGGACGCTGCGGAAATATCTCCTACTGCCAGCAGGACCTTGTGGATCGCAGCCGTCGTGGCCGCCATTTGTGGCGGCCTCTACGGTTACGATACAGGCATCATCTCCGGTGCTCTTCTGCTCATCACCCGCGATTTCCATCTCACGATCACTCAACAGGAATGGGTGGCATCCTCCATTCTTGCCGGTGCGGCCGTAGGTTCGATCGGCTTTGGCTGGTCGTCCGAAAAGTTTGGCCGCCGCGCGACCGTCATCTTCGTGACGGCCGTTTTCGTCGTTGGCGCCATTGCCTGCGCTCTTGCGCCGGACGTGACCACCCTGATCATTGCCCGCCTCTTCCTTGGGCTTGCCGTCGGCGGCTCGACACAGGTGGTGCCGACCTACATTTCCGAACTGGCCCCACCCGCGCGTCGCGGCAATCTGGTGACGATGTTCAACGTGGCGATCGGCATCGGTATTCTGCTTGCCAACATAGCCGGTCTTGCGATGAAGGATTCGCTGGGGTGGCGTCCGATGGTAGCCGCCGCCGCCCTGCCCGCGGCCTTCGTCTTTATCGTCATGTTCTTTCTACCCAAGAGTCCGCGCTGGACGGCCCGCAACGAAGGCCTGCATGAAGCGGTCGAACAGCTCAGCCGTATCCGCACCAACCGCAAAAGCCTCCAGAAAGAAGCCCACGAGATTCACCGCAATCTCAACAAGGGGAACGATCCCTCCGAAAAGGGATGGAAAGGGCTGCGGCATGCGTGGGTGCGCCCGGCCGTTGTGGCAGCACTTGGTGTGGCGTTCTTCACGCAGGCCGGCGGGCTTGAGATGATGATCTACTACACCCCCACCTTCCTCACGGATGCGGGCTTCGGTCCGGAGTGGTCGCTCATGGCCAGCCTCGGTCTGGCGGTTGTGTACTGCATCATGACGTTCATCGGCTGCATGGTTGTGGACCGCGTCGGGCGTCGCCGCCTGATGCTCATCATGGGACCGGGTGCCGTGCTGAGTCTGGTGGGGCTGGGTCTGTGCTTTTCCATGCACCCAGCCGCCGGCACCATCGGCAGCTACGGTGTCGTCGCCTTCCTCCTGCTCTTCATGCTGTTCAACTCGGGCGGCATTCAGGTTGTGGGCTGGCTGACGGGCGCCGAGATGTTCCCGCTGCCCATGCGTGGCGCCGCCACCAGCGCGCACGCGGCAATGCTTTGGGGCAGCAACCTGCTGGTCACGGCCACAACGCTTCAGCTTGTGCAGTTTCTCACACTGGGCGGCACGATGTGGTTCTACGCGGGCGTTAATCTGGCGAGCGTCATTTTCGTCTGGCTGCTGGTGCCCGAGACGGCGGGAGCCTCCCTTGAGGACATCGAAACCACACTCCGAAAGGGCACATTCCGCCCGCGCCTCGGTCACAGTCCCCGGATTATCGACAACGTCTAACTGGCACATATCCTTCGGATTTCTTTAAGAAATCCGGAAAAATGACGGTACATGAGGAAGGCTCGCAGACAGGTTCTGCGGGCCTTCCTGCGTATTGGCCGTGCAGAATTGCCACAGTTCGGCGTCGCGTTCCGATTGCGCATCATCTTATTCTGTTATGTTATAACATACTTGTGTAGGAGGTATTCGATCAGGACAACACGGACCCACAATGAACACATCACTCCGCACTCCCGCCCTGCTTCTGCTTGCCAGTCCGTTCCTTTTTCTGGGCGAAACGACACCTGTCGAAGCCGCCTCCGTTGCCAGCACGGATGTCACGGATCAGAGCACGAGCGAAAACACATCAAAGACCAAAAAGGATGCCTCGGCGCGCGATCACCACATCATCGTCACCGCACATCTCGACCGTCAGCGCGCAAGCCTTCAGCCCTCCACGGGTGCGACCGTGTATCGGTTTTCCCGACAGGACATCGAACGGATTCCGGGTGGTGACAATGCGCCCCTCACCACCATCCTGTTGCAGGCCCCCGGCGTGGCGCAGGACAGTTACGGACAGATCCATATCCGTGGTGACCACAATGAAGTGCAGTTCCGGCTCGATGGCGTGATGTTGCCGGAAGGGCTGAGTGTATTCGGGCAGGCGTTGATGACACGTTTCGCGCACTCCATGTCGCTGACGACAGGCGCGCTCCCCAGCGAATACGGCTTTCTTCAGGCAGGTGTGATCGACATCACCACGAAGAACGGCACGTCGGATGAAGGTGGCAATGCGTCGGTTTATGGCGGCGCCCGGGACTATATGCTGCCCTCGCTTCAATATGGCGGCCACACGGGCAAATGGGATTATTTCGCAACGGCGGATTTCGTTCATAATCGGGTCGGCATCGAGAACCCGACACCCAGCTTCAACGCCCTGCACGACCTGAGCAATCAGTACCATTTTCTGGGACATCTGCGTTACACGGCGGACGCCGACACCCGCATCAGCTTTACTGCCGGCGTGTCCAACGCGGAATATCAGCTTCCCAACAATCCCGGTCAGCAGCGACAGTTTGCCAACCCGACCTATATGGGAAGCGACCTGGCGCAGCGGCTTTATGGCAGTGTGGACAGCGCTTCGCTGGATGAACACCAGAAGGAAATCACGGATTTCGGCATTCTCTCACTCCAGAAGGAGATGGGGAAACTCAGCCTGCAATCCTCGGCCATCGTGCGTTACAGCTCGCTGGGCTATTCCCCCGATCCCTTGGGTGATCTCGTCTATAACGGGATTGCCCAGCGCGCGCAGCGCTCCGTGTTTTCTTCCGGGTCACAGAGCGATCTCACATGGCGCATCGCACCGCGTCACACGCTGCGCTTTGGATATCAGGCCTATGTCGAACGCACGATCGCCAAGATGGATTCCACCGTCTACACGCAGACCGGCACGGATCAGGACGGCAACGCGGTCTTCGATGGGGCCACCGCGTCCATTCATGACGGCACGGGCCGCACCGGCTGGGTGTATGGACTTTACGCGCAGGACGAGTGGCGCCCTCTCCATAATCTGACAGTGAATTACGGCCTGCGCTTTGATGGAGTGGATGAATACACCCATTCCAAACAGGTGAGTCCACGCATCAATGTCGTCTGGCGTCCATGGACAGGTGGCACGTTCCATGCGGGCTATTCCCGCTACTTCACACCACCACCCTTCGAACTCGTGGCGACGAACCAGCTTGGCAAATACGCGGCGACTTCGGGAGAGCCTGCCAATTTCGGGAACTCGATGGTCAAAGCCGAGCGCGATCATTACTTCGATGCCGGGTTCGCACAGGATCTTCTGCCCGGCTGGCACGCCTCATTCGATGCGTATGTTAAACTTGCCCGCAACATGATCGATGAAGGTCAGTTCGGCTCCCCAATCATCCTGTCCGCGTTCAACTATCGACGTGGACAGGTGCATGGTTTCGAATTCGCCACCGATTATTCGCGCGGTCCATTCAGCGTTTATGGCAATTTTTCGTGGTCACGCGCGATCGGCAAGGACATCGTCTCGGCACAGTGGAATCTCGATCCGGCCGATCTGGCCTATATCAGTCGCCACTGGGTGCATCTGGACCATGACCAGAGATGGACAGCGTCCGCAGGTGCCAGTTACACCATCTTTCACAAGACGGATCACCCTCTGCGACTGTCCGCCACGATGGTCTATGGCAGCGGCCTGAGAATGGACGGAGCCACACCCAACGGCGCCTCCGTCCCTCAATACGCCACGTTCAATCTTGGTATCGTGCAGTCGTTCGAGAATCTCTTCCACACGCCTTGGCTCAAGCGCACGGAACTCCGTCTGGATGTCACGAATCTGTTCGATAAACGCTACATGCTGCGCAGTGGCGATGGCATCGGTGTCGGCGCGCCACAATATGGACTTCGCCGCACGATCCTGACAGGGATCTCGCAACGATTCTGATGGAATATGGGTCTTTCCTCCATAACGAAGAAAGACCCATATTCTCAGGTACTGAGACCGCCCGTCTGACTGCTGTCATAAGGGGGTAATTGCAGGGTGAGCGTCCCCGTCACCCATGTCTCGGACAGGCCGTTCACATCCATGATGCGATTGGCCTGCGTCGCGTCACCAAGATATTTCGCGGCCACATGCCACAGGGAAATATCCGCGGGGCTCACGGTAATGGTCTGGCTTTCATATACATTTGTCATGGTTGTGCGCTCTGAATGGAATTTCCCGTAATGGTTTCGATCGTGCCATTAGCCTGATTCAAATAAGATCCTGCCAGAGACGAAGAGGATGATGTGGCGGAATGGCAGATGGCGGCAATCAGAGATGAGCCGTCTGAAACGATATTGCCGTTCGCATTGGCCGCAATGGACGCCAGTTCAGTTTCCGAGGTTGCCGACAGGGACGAAACGGACGTCCCCGCGTCCGTGATGCTGCTTCCCAGTGTCGTAAGCGTCGCGTTACTGCTCAACGACGAAAGCGCGTTCGCCTGCGTCGAAATCCCAGAGAGAGTGGCAGACAGGCTGGACACGCTCCCGCCACTCCCAAAGAGGTTCGCCAGCGGTGTAATCTCACCCGCATAGGACGAAAGTGACGATGATGCTGCCGAGACATACGACGAAAGACTTGTAAATGTGCCCGATATGGCCCCCAGCGCATTCGTCGCCTGTGTCCCGATCAGACTGGTGAGAACCGAGCGCGTGGACGAAAGCGTATTTGCCGCCTGCGGTATCACCTCACAGGCAATCTGATAAGGAATGACCGTTCCGTTTTCCGTATAAGCCGCTTCGAAAGCGGTTATGACCACCTGCCGAACGACTCCTCCTCCCGAAAAGACCCATTCGGAGCCACTGCGCGCCATGGCATCGAGCGTGCGGGCACGCGCAAGCGCAGTGCTGCCCCGGAATATGCCGTTCCAGACGAGGGGTTCATCGAAATACCCCCCAAGAACGACAACTTTTCCACCACCCGGCTGAAAAAACGTCGAGGTTGCCTGATAGCCACCCCAACTGAGCGCGGACGGCACCTCGGTATCAAGAAATACGACATTTCCCAGACGAAAGGCCTGACTTCCCAGAGCCGCCCCGATCGCTCCAACAACACCCAGAAGACTCATCAGATATGAAACCCCGGATAGCTGGGAGTTGCCTGCACCCACGACAGCGGTGACATTGTGGGAGGTGCCGAGAGAATACCCTGAAGTTCAGTCATCATCATGCGGCGTAGATCAGCATGAGGTTGATGGTCTTTCATGGTTTGTCCGTGTTCCGAACTTCGAGAAGACGATAGATCACCGTTTTTTTTCGGCATGAAAGGTGAAGGCGAGCGCGCCGCTGCGGCAAGACCGTTCTGGCGTGGGGAACTTGACGAAAACGGGGAAGAGTGAGACGGCGCATCCGGACGAGACGTTCCACCAAAATGAGGCATCGTGCTCTCATGCGAGTTCGTGCGTTCTCCAAAACTCCGCAAAAGTGCATCCTTCTGTTTCCGACCATGTCTCATAACGCTGTCCATGCCTCCATTCGGTATGGATTTGCGAATAAATCGTGCTTCTATCGAGGCTCTTCGAGACGGATTCTGATGAGGACGGAGAATATAACTTTGCTTGTTTTTCTCAGAGGGAATCATACTCGAAGGTGTTCTGATCGTGCGTGAAATTGACACCCTCGGAGTGATGACGAATCCATTGCGTTCTTTAATTTCTCCTTTTGTCTTTGATATACGTGGAATGTGAGCACGCAACATGCGATCGGTTGAAAAAGTCGTAGGTCTCAAATTACCAATTGCACGGACAGGAAAATGTTCCATACGCCGCGCGTGTGTCTCTCTGTGAACAAAAGACGCAATAGAGAAACTCTGCCGTGCTCGCTGTTTAGATATTAAAGAAACTTTTTCTGGTTCACGAACCTCTGCTCTCCACGGTCTTTCGGAAGTCGAGGATATCCGACGAACACCAGTGCGTAGAATCAGTGAAGATGCATGATTACGCACCGACCTATCCATTGAAGGCGCAGGCGAGACAGAAGCTTCTCGACGCAGGACAGATACTCTGCCTTCCATTTCATCATGAAGGTTCTGCCCCCGCCGCAAAAAACGGGGCATAAGGCGAGCCGCGCCTGGACCAATCTCAGAAGCGCGAGCCACACTTCCTTTTCGTCCGGTCACACGCCGCTGTGCGTGGCTGTCGCTCCTTCTCCGAAACATTTCCGATCACTCCACATACCTTCCCGCAGGAAGGCTCACTCCCTCCAGCAGAGATTTTCCCATGAGAACTCCCCTCCATCCATCGTGCCGGCAACCACGAGAGCAGCGGCACGTGTTTTCCAGTCCCATTTCATGATGATTTCATAAGGAACATTCGCCTTGAGAAGCATCATGATGGTCCACATGGATGGAGAGGTTGCTAGTTTTTTATGTCGTGGACCTGATCTTCATCATCGACCTGCAAATGCCGTTCAATGGCGTCGATACCATCCGCCCCGATCTGATTGACCAGATCACGGATGCCATTTCGGCTGGAAGGAAAAGGAACAGGAATGCCATCGATGGCCCGCACCGAGCACCATGCCTGAGCCGCATTCAGATACGCTTCGTTGCGGGCTCCCTCACTTCCACAAGCCAGAAGAAAATCAAGGATCTCTCCCGGATTCATTTCACGATAGGACAGCTTCCGTCCTTCCGCTGTGACAATTTCCGTATCATTTCCAGCCTGGCTCATCAGATGGCACGCCTCTGACTGGCGAAAAAGGTCACCGATTGCGAAACGATGCTATTGGCATCGAATTTCCCCGCATTCGTGAACGCCAGTGTGACACCGCTATACTCAAATTTTGAGGTTGACCCATCATTTTCTTCAATATAGCAATAAAGCACACCGGAAGAGATGGTGTTTGTATTCCAAAATGCCAGTTCGTCCTCATTGAACAGCGTATCAAGTGCGGCATTCGCGCGATCAAGAGTGAAGCTGCCCCTCCAACCCGCAGGCGTGTTGAATTCGATAGGTGGTTTATTCAGCGGATTGGCGCGCTGAACATGGATTTCCTGCTGGGCGTGAAAATCCACTACATCCTGCAAATCCACACGCGTACCATTCCAGACAAGAATGATCGAGCCCTGACGGCCAAGGGTATAAGGTGTTGTCACGATGCGCTGGCCACGGTCACGTCGGCCCCTCCATCAATATTCACGATGAACTTCCTGTTCACGCCGAGATAGGTCACGCTGACATCGGCCTGCACAAACCCAAGAGCCACACGGGACTGTGGATTGTTCGATGATGAACACGTAACCGAATAGGCCACGCTGCCATCTTCCGTGCCAATCACACCTTGCGATTGCAGGTCGGACAAAAAACCTGTCAGTGTCGCTTCAATATTGCGGAACAGGGTGGGAGAAATCGGCTCACCGATGTAGATGCCCATACCGTCCGAAATCGTACGGGCAATGAAATTGTTTACACGGGTGTATTCATCGCCATCAATTTCAGAATTGCTGGAAAAGTTGAATCCACCCCGCACCGTCCAGTAACTCCCTCCAGGAGCCGGATTGCTGATGACGTCGAAACCGTTCTCAAAAAGCGAAGACAATTCAGAGGACGAATACGTCAGAGTCTGACCCGTACTCGTCAAACCGCTCTTCTGACTCCCGACAATGCCATAAAGCTGCTTGTTCAGACTGGGCAGTTGCGGCGACAGAGACGCAAGACGACCTGCGACAAAACCTGCTGGTGACACCAATCTTGTCAATGAATTTTCTGAATCATACCAATATATCCAGTCGCCAAACATGACCTTGAGGGCGTAACTGTCCACTCCCGCATTAGTGCGGCTGGCGAGTGCATCGGAAATCGCCTGCCCAGCCGGACCGCCGGAAATCATATAAAGACCTTCAGCCACGCCAAAAGCCACCTGCACGGACCATGTGGAGCTGTCCGTTACGCCACTCAACACGCCAATGCTGCAATCCTGTCCGCGCAGGACATACATGCCCGTACGGGTGACACCATCTGTGCCCACAAGATTTTCTGCGACAACCCCTGTATTGCCATCCTTGCCATTGACGAGGGTGATGTTCGCTATTGCCGTTGGTGCCACGCTCGTTTCGGCACCCAAAGCCGCCACAACGATATTGCTCGGTCCACGGGCGTTTGACACACCATTATTGACAGCCGACACAAGAGCCGCCCAGAAATCAGCAGGGGCGCTTCCGACCGCTATGTTATCGAACGTCTCAGGAATACTGTTTGGCATGGAAACCGTAAGCTTCCACGTATTCAACGCCGAGCCAGCCGAAAGCGCCGCCGTAATGGTGTTACCTGATGTCCCCGTATAACGCGCAGAGAGCAACACAGGGTAAGTCGCACCATTTTCATCGGCCAGCAGAGCCGCGGATGCAGCAGCATCCGTACCATCGGTTACGCGAACACCAACGAAACTGGAGGCTCCCTGCAAAATCGCTGTGGAAACGACCGTGGCCAGATCGAACTGGTTCGTCTGCATGAGACCGAAAGCCACGATACGTTCAGCGGACGTACCAAAAACCAGAGGTGTATTTACCGGTCCCCACGACGCTGTTCCCACAACGCCAATGACATTTGTCTGCGCTCCAGAAAGTGACGTGCTACCATTTGTCTGGATCTGCACATAGAGATCCGGAACCACGAGGGAAGCTGTATTCAGCGTTCCAGATTGAGTAATGATACCCATTTTATGCCCTTGATGTTATGAAATCATACGTCAGGAAAAATATCCGCAGCTTTGATTTCTTCGATCTTGTGCGCAACGCACATCACGCGCGTTTCATCCATATCCGTGTCCCCACGGGTAGGCGCTAGCCATGTACCTTCGATAAAATCATTCCATGCATTGATAAGACCTACTTTTGCCGAAACGCTTCCAGAATTTCTGGAAAAATTCAGAAGATCCTGAACAAGTTCCGCGCAAGCCTCTATATTTTCCTCATAAAATGAATCTCTATTTTCATTCTCTCTGAGTGGAAATAATGCTTGCGGAACATCCGCCAATGGTCGCCTGTCCCATCCCATCATCGCCACAGGAATTATAGGAGAACCGCTTTTTTCTTTGTCTTGCCAATCGTTTTTTACACTTATTGCCAACTCGGAATAAGGAGTTGGTTCTATGATCGGTTGGGCAATATTTCCTGCTGCAATTGCGTCCGCACCAACTTTTTTCCGCATGCGCTCTACTTCACTTTGAACACTGACAGGTGATGGCACGAGAAGAACATAAGGATTGGACAAATTTTCAGACAGTCTTTCTTTTCGAATTTTTCTTATGTAGTCGGCTACAATATTAACTTCCGATAACGAAATATCCATCGATTCCATACCAAGACACAAAAGAGGACGATCGTCCCCAAACAAGAAATGGCTTGGATCATTTAAATATATTTCGTATTCAGGTTGATGGCCGGCAACAATCTGCTCAAAATGCACAAGAAAACCGAATTTCAATGCGTTCTTTTGTGCACTGGAAAGATAAAGGGAGAAATCATCTCCCTTCCCATCCAACCAGAACTTTGTATCGAAAATCCAGAATGACAAGCCGCATTGCACTGCCGACGTAATTTCTACATCCATAACCGCCTGATCCGCCACAGGCCATGACACACTCCCGGAAGGAGACGTCAGTGTATTGACAGGAAGTCGATCAGACCACTGAGCATCAGAAAGAGCGGTTGCGCATTGCTGGTCCACAGAACGTGTCATATTATACCAGAAGTCCTGTCGGAATGCTCCCATAGGAGGTAGATCCGAGATATTCAAGCCTTCCTTGGTACCTAATGTCAGGACGTCATTGACCACCCCAGTCGTCCACATAACCGGCACGGTAAGTAACGCCTCGCTGAAAGCAATTTCTGCCCTCCATTCGAGTTCAAGCCCATATACATTGGCATTCAGGTTGGCATTATTGAGTTTACGCCCACAAAATCTAAAATTCCCCGTATCAACCTGGGCCAACGAAAAATCATTACATTCCAAAACAGCATCCATCACCGCTTTCTCCATGGAATCACGATGAAAAATGGAGGGTGCATATAAGGAGATGATAAAACTTACATCTGACCGGCCAGTTTCCCGTTGCAAGAGGAGACGCCCAGACGCTTTTCCAATGAGAACGGTTCCTGTCGTGCTCGTCAGCGTCGATTCAATACATGTACAGGTCGAACGCCCAATAGATGCCACAAGTGCAGAAATCTTCTGCGCTACCAGAGTGGCCCCCTGCCCTTTTTTCACCTCAATGGGATAGGATATACCCTCAATCTCGATACCAGCCACACCATCAGTTTGTGCTGTTCCCACAAACGTGGTGGAAAATCCATCGCGTGCATTGACGGCTTCCAGCCCAAAACAAAACTGCTTCTTGGCTTTCCGCCAGTCACGCCGATAGCGTGTCTTGTCTGTCACTTGGCCTTCCGCCTGATTGACGACAATCCATCCTACCGGCGTGAGCGACATCAAATCCTTTTGCAGTTCCGTCTGCTGAGGTTCCCCACGCGCCACCTTGACATCCAAACCGATACTGGAACGCATGCATCCAATATCGGTCTGGGGATAAATCCGTTCCGCGATGACTTGTGCCAGATGCTGTTCAACCTGAGCAATTGTCATCACGTCTGATCCGCTGTCACTTCGATACGCAGACCAAAAGGCGTTTGCTCAACGGAACACACATGGAAAAAGTTATTGTGTTCGTCCTGCATACGCAGTCCTTCATGGATCCTCACCCTTGGAATCACAGGCATAAGGATCTCCCATCCCGCCACCCTGACGTCCGTTCCCAGATCAGTCGTTGACTTTCCTCCGCCACCAGATCGCAACATTGATGCAGGCCAACCTGTAGCCACTGAAATGTCATCTTTCCTGACAGGACCCTGAGGTACACGCAAACCGAAATCGTCATCATCCAATGATGAATCTGACTGCAAAAAAGAAATGACAGCATTTGTCATGATCACAAGAGACGGCCGAGCAGGCTCTGTACGAGCCACGAAATAGGTATCGGTCAGGAGAGTAGGAAGATCAGAATCCGGGATGACCTGAAGATAATCTCCAACCAAGATATCACTATTCACTGAGGCAAAGAGGGAGACATGCCCCCATGTATCAGGTGAAGTTCCTGGAAAAGAAGCTGACATGTCAAACAGACTTTTCAGTGCAATTGAATCACCCGTTCCAAGAGGATCAAATGCTTCCTGTGGCCGCTTCCGCATTACAGGAACGCCCGCGATCGAAGCAGCCTTAGTCAGACCGGATGAAATTTTTTGCTGTAATAAAGAAAGGTCCATCAGACTACGAGCCTGATATCCGTTGATTGCCAGGCAGGACCGGGACGCACCCCGAGAAAACGAACAAGTTCAAATCTCTGCTGGTTGAACAGACCAATTCTCTGTGCAACCTCGTCCTTATTATGTGTCCACACCGATGCCTTGTCGGTGTCCAGATTGGACGCCGAAGCTGCAGGCCCTGTTTCCAACGACATAAGGGTCGTTAACATACGACGCACGACGTTAATTTCTTCAGAGGATAATGTATTCATTCGATACTCAATCGAGCATCGGTTTGAATAGTCGCAAAAAAAACCGAAACCATGGCCATTTCCCAGAAGTGGATACCAGCAATAACGCCGGATATCCACTTTCTCGCCTGCCGTCAGTTCGGTTTGTGGCGCAACGTCGCTCACGTCCCTATCCCTTCAATGACCGGTAATTCCATAACCAAGGAACCACCGGTCATGCCACGTTACAGACTCTCGATAACCACACCGCGTTTAAGATAACTGTTGGTCGAAGTCGGAATAATTGTCGGGTTGACGGTTGCGTCGGTTGGCAGTGCAAAACCGCCGATCCAGTACCACGACTGAGCGATCATCTGTTTCAGACGATCCAGGGGCTCACGTGTGACCATCATGATACCATCTACGTTCTCGACCAGCGATCGCTCGCTATCAGGAAGTTCAAGAGCACCACTGTAATCGCCCTCGATCAACGCGCCCTGACCACAAACGATGGCACGATGAATGACTCCCGCCCCAAGGGACGCCTGCAAAGGTGCTTCCGTCGTCGGGATGAAACGAACACCAAGAAGCTCCACAACGGAACCTGCCCGATAGGTATCGCTTCCGTAGGCACCTCGATAGAGATATTTAAAGTCTCCATCGCGGAAAAGACCAAGCATCTGCTGATCGTCCAGATAACAGTGATAAGCACCATCGATTGTCGGAACATTGTTCATACGCAAAGCCGCAACCGCTGCCAGAACCGTCTGGATGCCCAGCGTGTCACCTGTGACATAGTTGCTGGATCCATAGTTGCCCGTAGGCGCCACAAGCTGGGCCGTCGTAAGACGGTTGTTGGGACGCAGAACCAGCGGCGCCGTGGAGCTGACCACCGGACTGCCCGCTGCGCCATCACTGACTGATACCGAGGTGGACAGCGTCAATGTCCCCGACTGCCCCAGAGGAGCAGTGGACGTGTTCACGCTATCCGCCGTCACCGACACAAGCGTGTAGGCATTGCTTCCGATGGTCACCGTCATGCCAGCGGACTGCGCCACCGACACAACCTGTCCGGTCGAATTTACCAGCCTTTCGAAACCACGGATATCATCCACAGCCACCTGCGTACTGCTCGAACCGAGAGCTGTAGTGACACAGGTATTACCTCCCATGTAACCACCCACACCACCGACACCCCCGCCAAACAGCGCATTACGCGCAATCCGGTCCAGTGACTGAAGAGCCTGAATACCATTGGTATTGGCATTAGCGAGGAACTGATCGGCAATTCCGACGCCTTCGCTGACAACGTTCAGGTCAATGGTGTCGCCATACTGATTGATGGTCAGTGTGTACTGTTCGACACTCCACGTCGAAGGCGTAAGGCCATTGTCGAAATTGACATTCTGCGACGGATTCATCGGCGTCGTCACAGGAGATTTCAGCCCTTTACGCGTCTTGGTGATCGTCTCACCGACACGGTTTGGAAAGACTTCCCGATCCGCGATAGCACGAAAGGCAATACGGGATTGAAGACCAGCAGAAAATTCACGGGCCAGATAACCCTGCTGAATGATAGGCTGAAGCTGTGATGGAAAATTATCAATCGTCACGTAGGAATATCCTTAATTGTAGCGACGCGCGTAGGATGGCGCGAGCTTCTTCAATGACTGGCGATATTCACCTTCGGAAAGGTCACGAATAGAGCCCGAGGACACGCTTTTCGCACGCGGAGCCGAGGCAAGCTTTGCTGTCCCGCTGACACGTGTCGAGTTTTCCTTGGCGCCAGAAAAAAGAAATGGCTTTTTTTTCTTTCAGTTCTTCAAATGCCTCTTCAACACCACAGACATTGCCGCTTTCATCAACAGAAATAGATGCGATATCGAGCAGCGGAAGACATTCCATGTCCACGAGTCCCGAAGTAACAGCCGCCGTGCGAATGGCAGCATCCTTACGAACTCCGGCAATCTCCATCGCTCGGGCCTCGGCGGTTGTCTGGGCTTCATTACGCACTTGCGTCAGTTCCGCCTCAATAGCGGCCGCACGTGCCCGCGCTTCCACCAGATCCGCCTGGGCCTGCGCCAGCTGGTTCGAAAAAGCATCCGCTACGCTGTCAGCCGCTGATCGCAGACCGGATGAGGCAGAAGAAGACGCCGAGACCTCCGGAGCCGGAGCGCTCCCGGATCCGTCATCGGGACAGCGCACGTATGTATGCATGGTTTCCATTCAAACCTCAGTCATGTCACGGTCCTCGACTGTGCCCGACAGGGCAGACAGAC
Source organism: Acetobacter estunensis (assembly GCF_011516945.1). Taxonomy (GTDB): domain Bacteria; phylum Pseudomonadota; class Alphaproteobacteria; order Acetobacterales; family Acetobacteraceae; genus Acetobacter; species Acetobacter estunensis. Next base: position 102,759 of record NZ_WOTH01000001.1, on the reverse strand, counting down.
GGGCATCGTGCGACTCAAAATCGTTTTGTATTTTGTTGATTTCTTCACCAACATTCTGAACATGCGTTGCAGGCCGCATCATTCTGACCGCCGTATCAACGGACACTGAACCTGAAGACCTGGCAGCCTGTACCGCATTGGCCATAGTCTGCATGTCCCCAAATGTCGGTTCAAACCATGGTGGCCACACCAGTGAAAGATTCTCTAACTCCAGGGGACCATATTGTTTGCCGCGTATAGTCAGTTCCGGAACAATCTGGCTGATACGAGCAATAAGTCTGATGACTGACAACAGACCGAACTCTCCATAAGACCGTCGCAGCCGTCCGGTAAGCCAGGTCAGACCGAGGCACATCAACTCCATTGCACGTCCCGACTGACCTGCCGAAACCTTGTCGCCATGCGCACGATTTCCATGCATGGCCTCAAGGGCAAGCGACCGCAAAGATTCCCACATGTTGAGTGCCGCCGCCGCACCTGTTCCATTGATCTCAAGAAGTTTGGCTTCGCCGCCCTGTGGGAGAGCGATAGCGTTCGACGCATCCTTAGTAATGGGAGGAATGCCTCCGCCCGGCATCATGTATTCATCAACCGACAGTACCATCGTCGGATCGGCGGAATATCTCAGCCCTCGTACCGTCTGCGACAAAAGATAATCAGCATCGATCATAGCATCGATACCCGCGGCAAATGTACATTTCCCTTCTGGATATACAGGGTCCGTTCCGGGAAGATTCCGGATCCATACAACCGGCACCACTCCCAACCCATGCACAAGAGACCGCTCGTCGTCACGCACAAGGTCATCCGGCATACCGACACAGGCATCGACGCGGATCGGTTGGTACCAAATTGTCTCCTGTTCCGTGAAATCACGAGTAAACCAGTAATTCCCGGCCTCAAACTGGCCAAAACCAGCCCGTCTCAATCCTTCCGCATCAACAATATACTGCTCACGAACACGGATCAGTCTGGAGGCGTCAAACAAAGAAAATATCGGTTCCAGAAAACAGGTTCTTTTGATCTCGATGACGAGTTCGTTCTCAATCACCTGCACGAGAATCGCCACAGAACCAACCGATCCCATGACGGCCGCCTGCTCCATGAGAGAGGACAGATGCATGGCTTTCACAATCTGACGGATCGTGTTTTCCGCCTGGTGATTGGCCTGTTCATCTGCTCCATGGACCGTGACCGATGGCCAATGCGAGGCTCCAAACAGAAGAGAGACCGAATCATCTACAACAACATTACACAGATTCGACCTGACCGAGGGACGCCGTCTGTTTATGGGAATATAGGTACCATCCGTGTCGCAACTTCTGAAAAACGGATGATGGATATGATCGTACAGCGTACCGTCAAGAACACGCTCAAGAGCCAGAAGTTCGCGTGTCCGGTGAGAATACCGGGACGGGAACATCATGCTCCGCTTCAATTCCTTCCAGTCCAATGATTACTACCTTTTCAGATTGCCTAACGCTCAAGAAATCTCAAACGACTGCCATCAACGGCTTGGGATGCGAAACGAAAGAAAAGGTAGTATCCGGTCGCATCGACCAGATGATCGTACCCTCCACTTTTATCCGGCTCCGAAGAATTCACGAGATAGGCGTATCGTTCATAGCTTTCGATGCTTTGTGTGCACCTTGGTGATACAAATGCCCGTCTCTTCCCCGATGAGGTAAGGAACATGGAATTTGTAAAATTCAACCGGTCCCGCACGGCAGGTGCCTTTCGCCGGGTTACCACCGTCAATCCATAGGACTTCAGAATGGAAATATCCGTATTTCCACCAGAGGACGTGCGTCGACACCCACCGGAAGGATCTGGATAAACCGAAATATGTCCTGCCTGTACGGTGGCATTACCCGAAAAATCCGATGCCCTGATTCCGTATCGCACAACAATCTCTTTCGCCATCTCATCCGTGTTGGAGGTGGGAAGAACGATCTCGTCAATCTGGAACGTGATCGTCTCTCCTTCTGGCGTCTCCTGCTCCTGCCAGACCGTGGCAGACATAGGATTGATGTTGAAATCCAACCCAATAAAAACCGGACTATCCGGATCATAGGTTCGATCTTTAATAGACCCAGAATGCGAAAACGCGTAAATGCACTGACCTGCGAAACTTTCGAAAGACGCTTCATACTCCTGACGAAACTGCCGTGGATCTAGTGAACTGCGCGCAGACGCGATCTCCTCTTCAGAAACATTCCCTCCTTCAATCGTGGTGTAGGAGCATGACCACCATCCGCGCTCATGTGTCGGTCCATCCTGACCTTTTTCATAAATTTCATGAAAATGATCGCGCCCTTTTGGAGTTCCAATGAACAGCGCATGCCCCTGTGCCGTCGAAAGCATAGGTCGAATAACCTCGTTCCACACACCCGGGCGCGTATCCGCCCATTCATCTCCCACAAAGAAAAACAGACCCGAACCTCGTAAGGCATCATAATTTTCAAGACCTACGACCCGAACCACATGTCGATATGGCCCCACCTCCATGGACAGATCGGACTCACGTGGCTTTGTCCACAACCATGATGGTGGGAAAAACTTTTTCAGTTTTGGCCAGAATATCTTCCGCGCCTGGCGAAAGGTGGGCGCCGCATACCAGATCTCGTTGTCGACGGAGATCCGGCGCTCCACGGCAAGACGAACCGCACGCCTTATTTCTTCTGTCGTTTCAAACGTCTTCCCGAATCGTCGTCCGCATACCGCAACACGAAAACGGGATTGTTCCTTCCAACCCGCCTGATAGATCGTCATCTGCGGATTGGTCAGAGATACCCTTGTATTCTTTCGTCCAGCCGTCATTTTTTCCCGATATCGATCCGACCCGGTGGCGCGTCAGACAGAATCTCCTCACGCATGACATCCCCTCGCCCACGATCGGTGGACTTTAACGCCCGCACGAGATCGTTCTTCTCATCGCGGGCCAGACGACTGGAGTGTTCTTTGAGAACAGCCAGCAACAACAGCACATTCGGCGCAATTTCCTCGTTCCCTTCTCCCTTTTTTCTACGAATGGACACACTCTTCACACCAGACAAAGCCAAATCCCGCACCGATGAGGTCAGATCGTCATGAAAGAGACCACGCGCCAACGTGATCCGTTCCCTTTCGTCAGGATTTGTCTTCAGATAGAAGTAAAGAGACGACAAAGACGCCCCAATTGTCCGCAGACACTCAGAAATATTTCCATTTCCTGAGATACATTCACACAGGGAATCAAATTCGGAATCCGTCAGGGGCCGGCGCTTCTTCTTCATGGGAGGCAAAATTTTCGAATCCGATACCCGGGAACACGATGTTTCAACGCGAAGCCGAAGAGAACCCGAATGACTTCAGTCCAATCGCTTCGCAGGAAATCGCGCTACCGGGGGCCAGAGGCTCCCAACCCGCTTCCTTGCGTCTCTCGGTGGCCGAATGCATCGCACCGCATGATACGCCCATCTGTACAGTCAGACGATGAATGTAACTGCGGCTGACCCCAATATGTCGGGCCATTTCCCGAATGGACATGCGCTTCTTCTGGCACACACGCAGTGCATCCATGCAGCGCAGGCGCTCTTGCTCATCAAATTTCTTTGCCATGTGACAACCCGGACATGAAGAACCAGCGCGCAATCGTGCAAATGCACGCCCGTTCAAGTAAATTCGTGGGGAATTGCACATCAGTTCGTGCAATCATGTCCTTTTGTTAAGTGTCCCCACTCACCTCATCAATCGAATACCTGAAATAAACCACTTGATAAGACAAATGGGACACCAACCCCATTCCACACCCACACAGCCAATCCCCTTTTCAGACCGGACGCATTGAGGCAGCATCCGCCCCATGACAGACATCACCTCCTCCCTGCTGCCGCTCGTGCGGAAACTTGACCCCGAACAGGCCCATCGTCTGGCCATCGAGGCCCTCTCTCTGGGCGTAGGCATCCCGGTCACACATCCCAAGGATGATCCGGCCTTGGCCGTGCGCACGCTGGGCATGCGGTTCCCCAACCCGATCGGCATGGCGGCAGGTTTTGACAAGGATGCCCGCGTCCTACGCCCGCTCGCACGCCTCGGGTTCGGTTTCGTGGAAGCGGGGACCGTCACCCCACGTCCGCAGCCCGGCAATCCGCAACCGCGCTTGTTCCGGCTGGATGAAGACCGCGCCGTCATCAATCGCATGGGCTTCAACAATCAGGGAATCGACCGCTTCACCGTGCGTCTCGCCCGCCTGCACAGAGGAAAAGGCTTCCACCCCAGCGTGCCGGTCGGTGCAAATCTCGGAATCAACAAGGTCGGCGCCGTTCCCGAGCGTGACTACCCGGCCCTCATCGGGCGTGTGAAGCACTACGTGGACTACATCGTCCTCAACCTGTCCTCACCCAATACCCCCGGCCTGCGTGCCCTTCAGGGTGCCGCACGCCTGACCGAACTGCTCGGGGCTATCTCGGCCGCCCATGCCACACGACCACCGCTGCTTATCAAACTGGCCCCGGATCTCTCCGAGGACGAAATCGGCCCCATCGTGGAAGCGGCCATCGCCGGTGGCGCACAGGGCCTCATCATCAGCAACACCACTCTCGCCCGTCCGGCTGATCTGAAAAGTCGTTTCGCGTCCGAAGCGGGCGGCCTGTCCGGCCGACCGCTCAAAAGCCGCGCCCTCAGCCTTCTGCATGACGTCGCCCGTCTCGTGAACGGTCGCATCGCTCTCATTGGCTGCGGCGGGATCGAGACAGGCGCCGACGTCATCGCCCGCATCCGCGCAGGCGCAGATCTCGTGCAGGTCTACACAGCCTTCGCCTATGATGGCCCGGCCCTGTTGCCTCGCCTCAAACGCGAAATGCAGACCATTCTGCGCGAGGAAGGCATCGAGACCATCGCCGACCTGAAGGGAGCCGATCTGTGACCACCCGCCGCCCCATGGACGTACTCAGCGGTGTTGCGCCCCTCGTCCCCCGTTATGACGGCTTCATCGTGGACCTGTGGGGCACGGTCCACGACGGCGTGAAACCCTTCCCCGGCGCGCTGGAATGTCTCACCGCCCTTCGGAAAGCGGGCAAGAAGATCGTCCTGCTTTCCAACGCGCCACGCCCGGCCAATGTCGTCCGACGCCAGTTGCGCACCATGGGCGTTCCTGACGAACTGTATGACGGCCTCGTCACCAGCGGGGAAGTAACGTGGCAGATTCTCGCCAACAGCAGCCAGCCCTCGGCGGCAAACCGCTGGCCATGGGCCAAGAATCTTGGCACCCGCGTCTTCCATATCGGAGGGCAGCATGACCTCGCCCTGTTCGAAGGGCTCGGCGTCGAACTCGTGAAGAACCCGGCCGACGCCACTTTCGTTCTCAACACCGGCCCGAGTCAGGAGCGCGGTCAGACCGACATCGAGCCTTACCTTGAGCCGCTGGCCGCCTGCGCCGTGCGCGATCTGCCCATGGTCTGCGCCAACCCGGACATGGAAGTGATCCGCGGTGGTGTGCGCCTCATCTGTGCCGGTCTCCTTGCCCGCACCTACGAGGAAAAAGGAGGCGTCGTCCACTGGATCGGCAAACCCTTCGCGCCCGTCTACGAACCCGTCTTCGCCACCCTCGACATGCCACGCGAGAAGATCATCGCTGTGGGAGACGCCCTCGCCACCGACATCCGGGGCGCCAAGACAACCGGCATCGACGCCCTGTGGGTACTTGGCGGCATCCATGGCGAAGGACTGGGCAACGATCCCGCACTTGCGCAGGAAGAAGCCGACGGCGCCGGTCTCGCCCCCATCGCCACGGTCCCTGCCTTCGTATGGTGACATGCCGTCCGTCACGCCGGTTGAGAGCGATTGCCCCACTCCGCCCGGCATGACAGAAATCAGGCCATGAGCACGGACCCACACAGCCTTATCGCCCACTCCGGCCTGTTCGACGCCGCATGGTACCGTGCCCGTCTGCCCGAACACGAACGTGACACGCCCGATCTCGTGGCGCATTTCCTCACCGAAGGCACACGTCGCCACCTCAATCCCGGTCCTCTCTTCTGCACGGACCGCTACCTCACCCAGTGCTGGCACCTCGTTCCCGGCATCGACAACGCTCTCCTGCACTATCTCACGCAGGGCATCGCGGAAGGACGCAGCGCCGAAGGTGTGGAAGATCGCGGCCTGCACAATGACCGTGGTCCCACCACACCCACACGCCTCACGCCGCTGCCAGCCCCCTGCCCTTCCATCGCAGTGGCCATCCACGCCTACCATGTGGATGTTTTCGAACACGACATCCTGCCACGCCTGCATGGTTTTCCCTGCCGCACCACCCTTCTCATCAGCACGGATACGGACGAAAAACAGCGTCACATCAAGCATCTTCTGAAAGATGCCGAACTAAACGCCACTGTCCTCATACGCACAGCGCCCAACCGGGGACGCAATTTCGGCCCCCTGCTTTCGCTCTTTCGCAACGCCATCCTCGGTCACGATCTGCTGCTGCATCTGCACACCAAGAAATCGCTCTATACCGGAACAGAGCAGCACGGCTGGCGCACGACCCTGTTCAACAACCTCCTTCCCACACAAGAAGGAATCGCCGGCATCATCCGCCGCTTCACGGACGATCCCACACTCGGCCTCCTCCAACCCGCTCCCGGCCCCGCCGTGCCATGGTGGGCCTGGACGTGGCTCACCAACGCTCCACAGGCCGTTCCCCTGCTCAAGCGCCTGAACATCACGCCACCTGCGGGCTATTTCGACTATCCGGTCGGCGGTATGTTCTGGGCACGCACAAGTGCCCTCGCACCCCTCCTGAACCTTCCTTGGACATCCGAGGATTTTCCCCTCGAACAAGGTCAGACCGACAGCACGCTGGCCCATGCCATCGAGCGCTGCCTGAGCCTCGTTGCACGCGCGACCGGTCACCGCGTCGATGAATACGACCGCAGCGCCGGTCTCATCCGCATCGGCACAGGGCGTAAGAACCTCGATCTCTACGAACGCATCACCCCATCCACCCTCGATGCCGAAATCCGAACAGCCCGAACCGTGTCCTTCGACCTGTTCGACACGCTGCTCACCCGCATCGCGCTCACCTCCGATACGGTGCACTACACCGTGGCCGATCGCCTCGCCCGCACGTTTCCTACGCTCTCCCCGCCGGGCCAGCAGTTCGTCACGCTCCGCAGCAAGGCCGAGCACCTTGCCCGCAAGGCAAAATTCGACACCGATGACGTCACTCTGGCCGACATTCACGCTGCCCTCACCACCCTCACCGACTGGCCCCGAGAAGCTCTCGATCTCGCCCGCACTGAAGAAATCCGGATCGATCAGGCCATCCTGCGCCCCCGTCCACGTGTCATCGACGCTCTCCGCACAGCCCGCAACGCCGGGTGCCGCACTCTGCTCGTCAGCGACACCTATCTCACCCGCGCCGAACTCGATCCCGTGCTGGAACGCACCGGCATCGCCCCATTGATCGACGAAATCTCTCTCTCCTCCGAGCACCTTGCCCGCAAAGACCGAGGCGATATGTGGGATCTCCTCAAGGCACGGGAGGACACGACAACGCTTCTTCATGTGGGCGACAACGAACAGGCCGACATCCAGCGCACCGCCGATCTCGGCATTCGCCACCAGCACGTCCTCTCCGGTCTCAACCGACTGCGTCTCTCTCCGCTCGGTCCCTTGGTACACGCCAGTCTCGCCGCCCCACCCGGCGCTTCCGCTCAGTTGACGCAACAGCATCGCCTCGCCGGAGACCTGCTCCTCGGGCCGCTCATCACCGATCTCTTCGGCTCGCCTTTTCTCTTCCCGCCCACACCGGGAACCCGCACAGACAGCCTTACCGCACCCATTACGCTCGATCATCCTGAAACGGTCGGACGCGTCCTGCTCGGTCCCCTGCTCACAACCTTCCTCGCGCGCCTCGCCCTCCATCCTGCTCTCACGCAATTGGACCGGCTATATTTTCTCTCACGCGAAGGCGTCTTCCTTGAGCGCCTCTACACCCGTCTGCGCGAACGCTGGCGACCCGACCTTCCCGAAGGCCGCGTCTTCCCCATCTCGCGCCGTGTAGCCATAAGCGCGGCACAGGCGGTCCGTTTCGATCCCGACATCCTTGCCCGCAGCGGTGATGGCTATCGCGGCACCATGGCCGCCTTGCTCGAAGCCCGTCTGGGCCTCGTGTTGCCCCCCGACCACTCTCTCCACGATCTTCCCATCGCCCTGCCCGAAGATCGCGCAACCACCCGCAGCCTCACTCTCCTCCTACGCCCAGAGATCGAGCGACAGGCCGCCCTCACACGCGAGGCGCTGCTGTCTTTCGCCGCAGCGCAGGGAATGGAAACGCATGACGGCAACCGTCACGGCGTCGTGGACGTCGGATATGGCGCCACCATCCAACGCCACCTCCAGACCGTCCTTGGCCAACCACTGACAGGGTTCTACATGGCCGCCGAGCCCGGCACCCGGCGTGTGGAAAAGACCGGCGGCCTCGCCTTCGGACTGCTGGCCGCCGATACGGCCGCCACAACCTTCCGCGTCGATCACTCGATTTTTCTCGAATCGATCCTCACAGGCCCATGCGGTCAGACCATCGGCTACGACACGACACGCACGCCCCCTGTGCCTCTGACGGGACCGAAAGGCTTTAGCCAGCACCATTTCCCCATCCTGACGCGCATCATCGACGGCGCAGAATCCTTCCTTACAGATCTGCTCGACAGTTACGGGCCGCACATTCTCCCGGCTCTCACGCATGGTCCCACAGCCGCCCTCACGCCTCTCAAAGCCCTCAAAGAAGGCGCTCTCCTGCTGTCACCGGATATTGCCGACGCCCTGTTCACCGAAGACGCTTTCTGTGGCCGCGGAGAAGTCGCCGCACGCCCCTGACGCTATCGCACACCCTGCACAAGCGCCCGTACGCCTGGGACGATATCGATCAACAGCCCACCAGCCGGGGGCACACCCGGACCGGGCAATACGTTCCACGAACAGGACGCCAAGGCCTCGGCCTGTCCGGCCAACAGCCGCTCCGCGTCCATCCGCCAGCCCGCATCAGTCTCTCCACGCAATGCTTTGAGAGAAACACTCGCAAGTTGTGACAACTGTCGTGAAATCGGACGAACATCCATCAAAGCCTGTGAACGCTCCGCCACCGAAGCAAAAGCCGCATCGTTGGTCGCCCATTTCACCAGCACCGCTTCCAGTTCCGGACGCACCGAGCGCTCCCCCCGTGCATAAGCCAGCGCCAGCGCATTGAAATGGAGTGCCGCCGCATTATCAGGAACCGCAATCGCCACCGGCCATGTCAGCAGAGCCTCACCCGCTGTCTTCGCCATCCGGTTGATACCATAATTCCGAATAGGACTTGTCATGTCGAGCAACGTGCGAACCGGCTCCACATCCGTTCCCGCCAGACCAGCCATCATCGCCGTCCGCTCGTGCTGAGTCCTGAGTCCCAACCGCTCCAGTTCATCCTCCACCAGAGGAAGACGCCGCTCCATGTCCGTCACACCCCTTACGGACGCCGGAGACCACAGTCGCTCGGCAATCGCTGCCGCACGCGGCCACAACCGCCCGTCCAGCATGGGTTCGGACACTTCTTCCGTCCATAACGGCATTTCCCCACCGAGCACATGACGCTCCTGCTCCGCATCGAGCGCACGCGCCTGCGGGTCCATGGCAAACGCCTCCGCATGCGGAAAATGCTTGCGCTGTGCCGCCGCCAGTTCCGCCGCCGACATACCCTCGGCCTTCACATCAAACGGGTCCACTTCATAAGATTGTCGCGCTGGACGCAGAAGATCGAGATAATACCCAGCCGCGACAATCGTCGGATGCCCCGTCGCCGTGGCCTCGCCCGTCCATTTCGAGGCCCGCCAGACTTCCACGGCCACCGACCGGGGCACCGGCGCCGTCATCACCTCGTCCCACCCGATCATCGTACGGTCCAGAGAGGTAAGCACCTGCCGCACCTGTTCGGTGAAAACCGCCTGCAATGCTGCGGCATCCCGGTATCCGTGCGTCTGCATCCATGCCGCGATCCGGGGCGATCCGGTCCACTGCGACGCCACCACCTCATCCCCGCCTGCATGGAAGTAAGCATCGGGAAAAAGCGGCACCATCTCAGAAAAAAGCGTTTTTACAAAAGCCAGCGTACGCGGATTGGTCACGTCCAACGCGGGATTGTTCGGATTGCCTGTCGCCACCGTCTCCGGTCGTGCCGCCAGCTCGGGATACGCCTCCAAAATGGCGCGCGCGTGCCCCGGCACATCGAACTCCGGCACCACGCGAATACCCCGATCCGCGGCAAAAGCCACAAGATGCCGGATATCGGCCTGCGTGAAATACCGGTCGTGCGACGCCACCTGCTGCAACCGGGGAAAACGATGGCTTTCCACACGAAACGCCGTACCGTCGCTCAGATGCAGATGCAGCACATTCAGCTTGGCCAGTTCCATCGCGTCCAACTGACGCTCGATGGTCGTCACCGACAGGAAATGCCGCACGGGGTCAATGACAATGCCACGCCACGCAAAACGCGGCGCATCGTCAAACACAGCCGCAGGGAACTCCACCCCCCCATCCGAAGATGCACGAAACTGAAGAACCGTCGCCAGCCCGCGCAGAACACCCGCCGGTCCATCGGCTTCCAGCGTCGCATGTCGCCCTGTCATCTCAAGCCGATAGTGCTCGCGCGCGGCCACTGTCAGCCATCCGGCATCCGGCGCATAACGCACCGAGAGCGAGCAGACCGCCCCACTTTTTGCAAGAGCGCTCACCCGATGATCAAACCGCACCGCTGCACGCCGGAGTAACGGCGTCGGTGCAGTGGCCCATGTCACCTCAACCCGGGCGCAGGGCGCTGCCGTCCCCCCCTTCCATGTGACAGAAGAAGGAAACGGCATCAGGGGGTACCGACCGGTATCGGTCGCCTCAGCCGCAAATGGGAAGACAACCCCACTCGCCACCAGCGCCAACACCCCGACGATACAACCCCGCTTCATACGCCTGCGATCACTTGCATCGTGTGAACTTGCCGCGCTCATCCCGACAACGCGGAGGACGGGGCGGCGGACATTTCGTGAATTTCCCCTTCGCATCGCGGCACGCTGGCGCCGCATGGGCCACACTCATCACCGTGAAAGAAGAAGGAACCGCCACACTGGCACACGCCATCATGGCAAGCCCGAAACAGGCTGACAGAACTCGCGAACGCATCATCTTTCGTCCTCACGACCGCTCGCCACAATCGACGACCGGACATCTTCACGATGCCTCACCGTCAAGGCCTCCCGCAAGGGAGACACAATTACACGGAACGGCTGACCAGCATCCGCAGGCGACTGGAAATTTCATCGGGCAGAACAAAGAGTCCCTCATGATAATCCCACTCGCCCCGCACCTGTTTGAGGATCAACTCGTCATGCATGTCCCCCATCAGCCCGTTGATGGTGGCGAGATAAAGCGACAGCGCATTCAGTTTCACGGACGGGCGGACGACACGCAGCGTATCCACAAACGCCGTCCGGCGACTGATGATCTTGCGCAGGGCATGAAACTGCCGCCCCGTAATCGGCTTTTCACCCTCCAGAGCCGCCGCCAACTTTCCGGTCTCGGCTTTCTGGAACGTCATGAACTCGTCCGGCGTGGTCGGCTGGAAGGCCGCCAGACGATGCCGGATCATGGCAAAAGGCCCTCTCGTGAGAGCCAGCCGCAGCACAACAGCCAGCCAGACAGTCCGAAGCTGCTGCCCGTTTTTGAAGGCGTCCTGCAAGAACCCCATGATGCTGGTGATGAAATGAAGCTGCCGGGGGTAACGGTGGCGGCGATCGAAATTGGAGCAGGCAAAACGCATATGCTTGAAGCGCGCCCGAACCTTCTTGAAAGCGGCGCGTTCCTCTGCATCGGGAGACCGCGTGAGCGCAATGCGGACGATCAGACGGCGAAAAGCATTCAGATCCACGCCGCGCTCAAGCAACTGCCAACAGAGACGATAGCACGCCTGCAATTCTTCTTCCGTGCAGCGGGGCGAAACGTCATCCGGACACAAGACGGACAGGTCGATCTCGTCGTCCACCATGATGTTGTGGAACAGAGCGGCAAGCTGAGCATCGGACGCTCTTGGAACATCAAGCTGAAAGGACATGCTCTCCATCCGGCTATGCCGTGCAGGGGCCAAAAAGGAAACGCCGGACACGCGCCCGACACGCCGACAAAAAGACACGGTTCCACCCCGAAGTCGATACATCCATCACACGAGCTGTATCCCACACCCAACATGAACGGCAGAAAATTCTCCAAACATCGTCAAAGTTAACAGAAACAAAAATATCCTCTGAATAATATGAAATAAAACGCAATACTTCAGGTAAAATTTCATCTCCTCATTGAAACGAAAAGAGATTTTACACTTCACACCCCATCCACCGATGCCTCACCATTGACACCGTATGACCAATCCACTTTCTTCCACCCCACATTACTCACATGCAGGTCCATCAATTCATGACGACAAAAGCGGCGCGCAGGCCCGGTTTCATTCTGACGGCAACAGCACTCGCAACCGGCGCACTCGGGCTGGTCCTTGCCGGCGCCGGAACATGGTTGGCCACCCTCGGCGGCTCGCTGTTTTACGCACCCTGCGGCCTCGCGCTGCTTGTGGTTGCCGTCCTATTGTGGAAGCGCAACCTTGCGGCATGGTGGCTCTACGCCGCTCTTGTCGCCGCCACACTCATCTGGGCCGTTACGGAAGCTGGCTTCGATTTCTGGACGCTTGCACCACGGGGCGACATCATCCTGCCGCTCGGCCTGTGGCTCCTGCTCCCCTTCGTCACCCGCGATCTCGGCCCCAAAGCCTCCCGCGCCCGCGCGCCTCTCGCCGCCAGCATCGTCGCTGGCATCGCCGTGTTCGGCTATGCCCTGACGCAGGATCCACAGGACCGCACCGGCTCCCTGCCCCAGGCCACCGCTTCCGTCACTCCCGCCGATGCCGACGAAAAGCCTCCTGAGGACTGGAGCGCTTATGGCGGCACCCAGTTCGGAGACCGCTACTCCCCGCTCGCACAGATCACGCCTGCCAATGTGAAGCAGCTCAAGGTCGCGTGGACCTTCCGCACCCACGACCTCAAACGCGCCGACGATCCCGTCGAAATCACCGATGAAGTTACCCCCATCAAGATCCACGACACCGTCTATCTCTGCTCGCCCCACCAGCTTGTCTTCGCGCTCGACGCCGCGACCGGAAAGCAGCGTTGGGTGTTCGATCCCAAGATCACCTACAACGCCACCTTCCAGCATATGACCTGTCGCGGTGTGTCGTGGGCCGCAACGCCGCCCATGGACACACCTGCCGCGGATGACTGCGCCGAACGCATCTTCCTGCCCACAAACGACGGGCGCCTCATCGCGCTGAACGCCGCGAACGGTCAGCTCTGCACCGGCTTCGGTCGCAATGGCGCAATCGACCTCACCGAGGGCATGCCCATGCGCACGCCCGGTTTCTACGAACCCACTTCGCCGCCCGTCGTCACCGACAAGGTCGTCATCATCTCCGGCGCCGTGACCGACAACTACTCCACACACGAGCCCTCCGGCGTCACCCGCGCCTACGACCTGCGCACCGGCCAGCTTGTCTGGGCCTTCGATCCGGGCAATCCCGACCCGAACGAGATGCCCTCCGCCACCCATCACTTCGTGGCCAACTCTCCCAATTCGTGGATCACCTCATCCTATGATCGCAAGCTGGGCCTGATCTACATCCCCACCGGCGTCGCCACCCCCGACATCTGGGGCGGTCACCGCACACCGGATCAGGAACGCTACGCCTCCGGTATCCTTGCGCTCGACGCCAACACCGGCCGGAAAGTCTGGTTCTACCAGACCGTCCATCATGATCTGTGGGATATGGACATCCCCGCCCAGCCCAGCCTTGTGGACATTCACCGTCCCGACGGCACCGTCATCCCCGCGCTCTACGCCCCCGCCAAGACCGGCAACATCTTCGTGCTAGACCGCCGCACCGGACAACTTGTCGTCCCAGCCCCCGAAACACCCGTGCCACAGGGCGCCGCCCCGGGCGATCACCTCTCTCCCACACAGCCTTTCTCGGACCTCACCTTCCGTCCCAAGAACAAGCTGACGGACGCGGACATGTGGGGTGCGACCATGCTGGACCAACTGGTCTGCCGCATCATGTTCAAATCCCTGCGCTATGAGGGACCGTTCACACCACCTTCCCTGCAAGGGACGCTCGTCTTCCCCGGCAATCTCGGCATGTTCGAGTGGGGTGGGCTCGCCGTCGATCCGGTGCGGCAGGTGGCGTTTGCCAATCCCATCGCCATCCCCTTCGTCTCCACGCTCATTCCGCGCGGCCCGAACAATCCTGCTTCACCTGATGCCGCCGCCGGACCATCCGGCTCGGAGAGCGGCGTGCAGCCACAATACGGCACGCCATACGGCGTGGACCTGCACGCCTTCCTCTCGCCGCTGGGCATTCCCTGCAAACAGCCCGGCTGGGGCTATGTCGCGGGCATCGACCTGAAGACCAACCGCATCATGTGGATGCACCGTAACGGCACAACCCGTGACAATTCCCCGTTACCCATCGGCTTCAAGGTCGGCATCCCCTCCCTTGGCGGCCCCATCGTCACGGCGGGCGGCGTGGCGTTCCTGACCTCCACCGCCGACGCCTATATCCGCGCCTATGACGTCACCACCGGCGCACAACTGTGGCAGGACCGCCTCCCCGCTGGTGGCCAGTCCACACCCATGACGTATGAGGCGAATGGCAAACAATACGTGCTGACCGCCGATGGCGGCCATGGTTCGTTCGGCACGAAGCTGGGAGACTACATCGTAGCCTACACGCTCGCGGACACACCCGCGGAACATTGACACCCGGTGGCGCGTTGCAGGTGAGACAGGCACGGAGAACCATTCCCAACTCCTTGTCCTGTCCCACCGCCGCCCGGTAAATCTCAAATTAGAGATTCATCTCTAATTTGATGGGTCAGCAGCGCGAGGAGGTCGAACGTGTCCCATTTCTCTGCCACTCAGGAGACAGTGCGCGCCACAGACGGCCTTCCTCACGCGCACGCCACATCTTTGGCCGGACTCTCTACCCTCACCCTCGACCTGATGCCCGACCTCATCTGCGTCACCAGCGCGGACGGTCACGCTCACTGGAGCAACAACGCATGGCGCACCGCACGCCACCTCGGCCTGTCGGAGAATGCCGAATGGCTCCGCAGCGTGGCACCGGAAGACCGGCTTCACGTTTTGCGCACGCTGAGAAAAGCGCACGCCACCCGCCAGTCCACCGAAACCGATCTGCGCCTGCGCGCACCGGGACAGTCACCGCGCTGGTTCCTCCTGCGCATCGTTCCCGACCACAATGAACAGGGCGACCTCAGGTTCTGGCTCCATATCCTGACCGACATCCACACCCGCAAACAGCAGGAAATCGGGCACGAGAAACGCGCCGCGCTGATCTCTCACATGCTCGATGCCAGCCCGGACTGCATCAAGGTCATCGACGCACAGGGCGCCCTCGTCCACATGAACCGCGCAGGATGCGAGGCCCTCAACGTCGATCCCGACAGCGGTTTCGGAATGGAGTGGCTGCCGCTCCTCCCACCCGAGGTCCACCCCGAAGGACAGGAAGCCTTGGACACCGCAGCACAAGGTGAAAACGCCCGCTTCCCCGGCGAAAGCCGTGTACCGGGTGAACAACCACGCTACTGGGACAATATGCTCACCCCCATCACGTCAACCGATGGCAGTGTGCGCTCCATCCTCTGCGTCTCACGCGACGTGACACTGGCCCACGAAAATCGTCGCCAGATCGACATCCTCCTGCACGAACTCAACCACCGCTCACGCAACCTCCTGACCGTGATTCAGGCGCTCATCCGCCGCTCCGTCCCCAACCCGGACGAACCCTTTGTGGAAACCCTTACACGGCGCGTCTGCTCCATTTCCCGCAGTCAGGACATTCTACTTCAGGGCGCATGGATCGGCGCCTCCATCTCCGACCTGCTGATGACCCAGACCGCCGTCTCAGGTGACAGCGCCGGTCATCAGACCGTCTTTCGGGGTGATCCCACCCTTCGCCTCCTGCCCGATGCCGCCGAACGTCTGGGCCTCGCCATTCACGAACTGACCACCAACGCCATCAAATATGGCGCCCTCTCCACCCTCAGCGGAACCGTCACCATAGAAATGGGGAACGACAGACCAATCCGACGCAACCACCTTCTTCTTGCGCTGGGCCGAAACCGGCGGCCCCAGCGTCATGCCTCCCGCACGCCGCGGCTTCGGTTCGATCGTTATCGAACACAACCCCCGCACCCTGCGTGGCGGAAAGGTCCACTACGATCTGAAAAAAGATGGCGTCATGTGGGAATTTCAGGCTCCAGCTACCTCCGTCCTGCGGCTGAAAGGCGATGAAAAATCCACCTGCCTTTCTCCCGCAGACGTGAAGGCGTAACCATCATTTTCCCCTGCCCACCCAACTCTGCTCTGAGTGCAGAAATGTGTTAGCCATAAGCCCTCTGCCGATACCGGATCAGAAGGGATGATCTCGTGGTTGCTGATTTCAGGCGGTTCAAGAACCTCAGTCCTTTCGAACTAAAGGACAAACTCATCCGCATGGCCACCCGCAAATCGGGCCGTCTCATGCTCAACGCCGGTCGCGGCAACCCCAATTTCCTCGCCACCCTGCCCCGCTCCGCCTTCTTCCATTTCGGTCAGTTCGCCCTCGCAGAGTCCGAACGCTCATTCTCCTACATGAGTGCTGGCGTCGGAGGGCTGGCGCGCATCGAAGGAATCGAAGATCGCTTCGACCGCTTTCTCGCAGAACGACGCGGCCATAACGGCACACGGTTCCTCGCTCGCGCCTTAAGCTATGTGCGCGACCAGATGGGCCTGCCCGCTGACAAATTCCTGCACGAAATGGCCGAAGGCATCCTCGGTTGCCACTACCCAACGCCCCCGCGCATGCTGCCGCTGAGCGAACAGGTGACCGGGCACTATGTACTCAAGGAAATGACCGGCGACACACTCGCTCGTGACGACGTCGATTTCTTCGGGGTGGAAGGTGGCGCTGCTGGCATGGCCTACATCTTCAACTCGCTCAAGGAAAACGGCCTCCTGAAAAAGGGCGACAAGGTCGCGCTCGGCATGCCAATCTTCTCGCCCTATATCGAGATTCCGCATCTCAAGGAGTTCGAACTCGAACAGGTCGCCATCCACGCAGACCCGCATCAGGACTGGCAATATCCAAAATCCGAACTCGACAAGCTGCGCGATCCCAACGTGCGCATCTTCTTTTGCGTCAATCCGAGCAATCCCACTTCGGTGAAGATGGACGATGCCTCCATGCAGGAGATCGCCCGCATCGTGCAGGAAGAGCATCAGGACCTCATCATCATCACCGATGACGTCTACGGTACGTTTGCCGACAATTTCCGCTCCCTGTTCGCCGTCTGCCCACGCAATACGATCCTTGTCTATTCCTTCTCCAAGTATTTCGGCGCAACCGGCTGGCGACTGGGCGTGATCGGCATGCACAAGGACAACGCCATCGACGGACTGATCCGCAAACTTCCTGCTCCGCTCACAGCAGAACTGACCGAGCGCTATTCCAGCCTGACTACCGATCCGAACAACCTGAAATTCATCGATCGCATCGTGGCCGACAGCCGCCTGGTAGCGCTCAACCACACCGCCGGTCTCTCGACCCCGCAACAGGTGCAGATGGTCATGTTTGCCCTGTTCTGCCTGATGGACGAAGGCGACCACTACAAACAGACCGTCAAGAACATCATCCGCCGCCGCGAAGCCACGCTTTACAAAGCACTTGGCGTGGAACCGCACGAAGATGCAAACGCCGTCCATTACTACACAATGCTCGATCTCAAGAGCATCTGCCGCTCTCTCTACGGCAACGAATTCGCCGAATGGGTGGCCGAACGCTCCAGCACCAGCGAAATCCTGTTCCGCATCGCCGATGAAACCGGCGTCATCCTGCTACCCGGCGAAGGCTTCGGCGTGAAGCACCCTGCCGCCCGTGCCTCCCTCGCGAACCTCGATGAATATAACTACATCTCCATCGGTCGTTCCCTACGAAAGATGGCGGATGAGTATTATCAAGCATTTCTGAAAAGCCACGATTAAAGATTAACAGCGTGAGCAAATCTCATCCGGACATCCGGCCTATTTTTCGCTACGCGCAACCCCGCCATTCATTTTCCAATGAAACATCCTCATCTCTGTCCCGTTGGAGTCTTCGAAAGCATATGAAAAATCCATAGCTTTCCTGAATCGATCGACCCTCCGGTCATAAGGAGATGACGCACGATGACGGTAACTCCATCTTCCCCGCACAATCCTCAGTCCGCCGGTAAGACCATCGCCATTCTCGCCACCAACGGTGTCGAAGAAGTGGAAATGACAGAGCCAGCCAAGGCCCTGCACGAAGCTGGCATCCGCACGGTTCTCGTCTCTCTCAAGCCCGGCCAAATCCAGGCCATGAAAGCCGATATTACGCCCACACGAAAATACGATGTGGATCAAACAGTCGATGAAGCAAAGGCACAGGATTTCGATGGCCTCCTTCTTCCCGGCGGCACCACCAACCCAGATCATCTTCGCATGAACGACAAGGCAGTTGCCTTTGTCCGCAGCTTTGTGAACGAGAGAAAACCGATTGCCGCCATCTGTCATGGTGCATGGCCGCTTATCAATGCCGAAGGTGTGCGCGACCGCACCATGACTTCATGGCCTTCTCTGAAAGCGGATCTCACGAATGCCGGCGCTCATTGGGTGGATGAAACCGTCGTGACGGACGGCAACCTCGTGACATCACGCAACCCCAATGATCTGAAAGCGTTCTGTCCTGCCGCCGTCAACCTGTTCTCCAAAAGTGCTGTCTCATGATTCAGCCTACCAACTTCCTGAAATTCTATGCGACCGGTATGCTGTCTGCCGCAGTGGCGTCTCTCGCTGCCGGTTATTTCGCTTGGCGGCGAGGACGGCGAACGGCCACAAGCGAGCCCACTGCTCAAACCACCACATCCCCTCCTGCCGAACCCGATCACACTCAGGGAATTGTGCGGCGTACCATTCAGTATTTCGTCATTCCTCTGTGGCTCGCGGCCGGCCTGACAGACTGGTGGTGTCACCGTCGTACGGATATCGAACACACGACAGGCCTCAAGGAAACCGCCATTCACCTCATGCTGCTGGGGGAAGCCGCCATTCCCGTTCTGGCCGGACTGTTTCTTGAAATCGATGCGCCGGTTCTCTCCCTCATGATTGCCGCTTTCTTTACACATGAAGCCACAGCCATGTGGGATGTCACCTACGCTGTCACCCGTCGCGACGTGCAACCTGTAGAGCAGCATGTCCATAGCTTCCTCGAAATGGTGCCATTGCTCGCTGTCTCTCTTGTAACGGTACTGCGCTGGCCGCATTTC
Organism: Acetobacter estunensis; assembly: GCF_011516945.1. GTDB lineage: Bacteria > Pseudomonadota > Alphaproteobacteria > Acetobacterales > Acetobacteraceae > Acetobacter > Acetobacter estunensis. The sequence goes on along the minus strand of NZ_WOTH01000001.1, from coordinate 83,311 downwards.
ATGGCATTACTCGGACAGAAAACACTCCCTGCGCAGACACCCCGCTTCAAACGGGAACCGCTTGGCCTGTGCTATGCAGTCTCCTCGCTCGGTGCCATGGCCCTGTTCGAAGTGCTCCCTTATCTGGAAGAAGCTTGGCGGGACTGGCGCGCAAATCCCGGCCGGTGGATCCCGCCGAAAAAGTTACCAGCATGACACCCAGCACATGAAAACGCGCCGTTAAGAGATGACGCATATCCTCGCTTGAGCTACAACACATCTCATGAACTACCGCCACGCCTACCGTGCCGTAGGTGCGCAATAACCCATTGATATTAAAGGGTGTTTTTCCTCACGCGAAAGCAGCGTGAACTATCGGCATGTTAGCCATGCCACTCTTCTTATTTCTCGCAATTTAGAGTCGATTCGTCAAGCCTCTCCCTGTCTCGAATGAGGACAGGTATGAACACCCCTGAACGAATTAGAGGGGCGAGGGATGGCTACCGCACAAGACGTAATGGTTCATCTGTCACAAGCCGACATTCAGGCGATAGCGGAGGCTGTTAGGCAGGGCGTGTCTGCTATCAGTGTTCATACCTCTGGCAATGAGACTTTGAACCTGTCTCCGGCTGATATTCAGGCCATTAAGGATGCGATGGGTAACGCCGGTATCCATGCAGACAACGGTAGTCCTGTAGCCTTGCATCTGGTGGACGACACCAGCCCATGGGGATGGGACAAAATTGCCTATGATGAATATTGATTTTCAAAGTGAAAAAAATGGGACAAGGGAAAACTTCGTGGGAACCGCGATGGTCATAGGGGGTGGTTTTTCCCAAAGGGGTATGGGGGGTAGCCCTGTGAGATGCCCTTGCCGCTGGTTCGTCCTGCTTGTGAATGGGTGATGCTATCGGTTTAACCGACTCCATCACTCTGACAAGCTGGCGCTGGTTTCTGGATGAGACAAGCGTTTGGTTTCTTATGTAGGAACCGAACCTTTGGTGATTTATGGCAGTTCTCTGCGGAGGTAGTGCAGGGGATTTAAGCCTTGCCCCTCTTATTGCCCATCTTACGGACAGGAAACCTCATCCATAATGCGATGGTGCTGGTATTGGTCAGACCGAATCCATCTTATGCCGCTATGTGCCGATATCTTTTGGATGTTTTTGTTCCCCTATGGCTTTTTTGTAAAAAATTATCCCTAAGCTAATTTATGTAAAAGATATCGGCTTATCGGCACTTCCCTCTTTTTTATATATATAAATGAATGAAAAACGGGAGAAAACAGCCATTTTTAATAGATAAACACTCATTTTTATAGCGCCGATAAGGTGCCGATAACCCGCCGATACCCCCCCCAAAACGCCGAAATGTCTGACCTATATAAATGGCAAATCAGTGGTTTACAGGACTACTTCATCACCGGTTTTTCAAAAAACACACATATATATGTGGTACATTGCACCACCTTATCGGCACCTATAATAGAGGTAGCCACCTCTCGTTTCGGTTCAGATATATATCAGTCAGACAAGAACTCATTTAAATTATTTGAATGGGAGGTATCATACCCATTTCATTTAATAAACGGCTGTAGCGGCCTTATATGGCGTCCATATAAGGCGTTAATAATTTGAATTGGATGTATCATACCCAGTTCATATTATTATCGACGTGAATTGGTGCCTTATATGGATGGCGTAACCCGTGCTGGTTTTGTCGGCCATAGGTCGGCAGAAGTCAGATTAGCCATTGCTGTTCATGGGACTGACACAGACAGAAATGCGTTGGTTAATGACAGGAGTGGTGCTGTTCGTGAGGCTGTCTATCAGCACGGCAACGCCTCTCATAGAAGCCAGCTTGGTTCATGGATGCTGGCTGATGCCTCACGCTATGACAGATTGCGACTGGTGGCAGAACTGGCCGAGGAACCCAAGGACGTGTCTAAGGCGAAGCTGCTTCTTCCCACTGATGAGATGTAAGATGATGGTTTTTGTTTTATATCCTAAAGGCTTCGGGAATCAGCTTGTCTCGGTATTGGTCAAGCGATGAGTGGTCATAATGCTTTCTGATTTGTTCAGGTGAGGTGCCACAGGCTTTGGCTATGAGGTAAACATCGACGCCCCTCTCAAGCTGTTTCGTGATGTAGTAGTGCCGAAAGGAATAGGTTGTGCGTCGGATGCCGCGATAGTCTGTCTGTAGGTTGGTTTTTTCAAGAATCCTGTTCATCAGGACATTGGTGTATTCCGTTTTCTTGCGTGAGGTATTGCAGAAAACAAAATCATCTCTGGTGGGTTCATGTCCAAAATGCGTTTCAAACAAAACCCACATGGTGGAGAGGTCCGCACTAGCGGCAGGAAATGGAATGGCCGTTCGGTATTTTCCTTTTCCATGAACCAATAATTTAAAATCTGATAGGACATCTTTGTCCCAGTCGAGAACATCTTTCCATTTCAGGCGTAGTGCCTCTGTGGGGCGCAAGCCGCTATGCACCATGAACTCTGAAAAGGCCCATATCAGAACGCGGTCATATCGTTCTCTTTGGTTCAGGTTTGGTGCGATGATGTCTGCTTGGGCTTGCTGCATATAGATGGACAGTTCGGCCTCCGTGAAAGATGGCCTTGCCGCTGATACAGGCTTGGGTCTGTCCCATGTCGGAATAAGGCGGAGGTGTCCGTTGTCATGTAGCCACTTGAGAAAGAGATAAGTGGCGGAGTGATTAGCCTCCAATGTGGATGAGGTGGGATAGACTTTGGCTGATTGAGGAATGGCACGTCTTACAGGTCGTCCTAACCGGTTCACCATTCGGAACTCTTGGTCTTTTCCGGGACCAGTTAGCCAATAATTGCAGCGCCACTCAAAAAACTTATTGAGTGATTGAGTATCCAGTGTGGATGGCGACCTCTTTGCAAAATACTCTGCAAAATAGGTCTTGATGAACTGCTTGTGCTGGTGGTGGCGTGACTTGGTGAGTTTCTTTGCTAACAGCCGCCCATCTAGGAAATCGACATAAGCTGGAATCAGTTCAGAGATGGCTTTGTTTTTTAATGGGATACCGGCTTCCTGCTTGGCTTTGGTCGTCCAATAGACCTGCGCTGCCTTTTCCTTTGCCTCTGTGGCGTTGGTGGTTTTGAGGCTTTCTCTGATTAAGCCGACATTCGGTAACGTGGAGGGTTCGAAAAACCCTCTTTTACAGCCAATTTAAAATGATAACTCATTGATATTGTTGTGTCTGGAAGATCCGAAATCGGGGTTTTTAGAACCCTCCACGTGAAAGATACCCACCATGAAGGGGAGTCAGGGCGACGAAAGATGGAATAAGGCGTTGACATTTTCTCTGACCTATGAACGTGAAAGCCGCCTTTACGTGAAAGAAAAACGTGAAAACCCACTTTTAGGAATTGTTTATTTTCAATGGGTTAACACGCTACGTGAAAGCACGTGAACGGGGTTGACACAAAATAACCTATTGATTTTAAAGGGTTTTTATGAACTACCGCCACGCCTACCACGCCGGAAACTTCGCAGATGTGATGAAGCATGCCCTGCTTGTCACTCTCCTGCGCCTGCTCACCCGCAAGGAGACACCCATCTCCGTGCTGGACACCCATGCCGGCATCGGCCTGTATGACCTCTCTGGACCTGAAGCCCAGGCCACTGGAGAATGGCGCGATGGTATCGGCCGCCTTCTGGGCCTCAATCCCGAACTCCCAGCTTTGAGTCCCCTGCGTGACTGGCTTCGCATCGTGCATGATGTCATCAGCGAGCATGACGGAAAGCTGTTCTATCCCGGCTCCCCCGAACTGATCGCCCGCCTGCTACGGCCCGGTGACACGCTGGCCTGCTGCGAACGTCACCCGGAAGACCAGCCCATCCTCCGGCGCCTGTTCCGCCGCAATCCCGCTGTCGCCGTCCATGCCCGCGACGGTTATGAAGCCATCACCGCGTTGCTGCCTCCAAAAACCGCCCGGCGCGGTCTCGTCCTGATGGATCCACCCTTCGAGCAGCGCGACGAATTCGCCGCCCTCAGTCACGCCATCATCACAGCCCGTCAACGCTTTCCCACCGGCGTCATGGCGGTGTGGTATCCCATCAAACACCGCACACCCGTCCGCACCTTTTTCAACACGCTGAAAGACGCCGGACAGCGCAAGCTGCTCGCGCTCGAGTTCACATTGCGCCCACCGCTCGACCCCACACGTCTGAACGGTTGCGGTCTGCTCATCGCCAACCCACCTTTCCAGCTTGACGAAGAGGCCGCCGCCGTCCTGACGGTCCTGCGGCAACATCTTGGCACTGAAGACACGGAAACCTCCGTACAATGGGTCGTCCCGGAATGAAGCGCATTGCCGTCATCGGAGCCGGTTCATGGGGACTGGCACTCGCCCTTCAGGCAGCCCGCACAGGCGCGGCTGTCCATCTATGGGCGCGTGACCCAACAGCACGTCTGGCCAACGGCGCAATGCCGCGCCTGAGCGCACACCCCCTGCCCGATTCCATCAATGTCACCGATGACCTGACAGTGGACGCGGACATGACGCTGGTGGCCGTGCCCATGCAACATCTCGCCATCGTTCTGGCTCGGCTGGACACGGCCTCCCCTCTTGTCCTGTGCTGCAAGGGCGTGCGTCCCGACAGCCTGCACTTCCCCCTCGACATTCTTGCCGATGTAAAACCCGGTCATGCTGGCGCCGTGCTGTCCGGACCGAACTTCGCGCACGAAATCGCAGCAGGCCTTCCCGCCGCTGCCGTCATCGCGGCCAAGGAAGACGGACTTGCCCGCCATCTGGCCGATGGTCTCGGCACATCCACCTTCCGACTCTATGACAGCACCGATGTTATCGGCGTTCAGCTTGGAGGCGCCGCCAAAAACGTCATCGCCATTGCAGCCGGAGCCACCATCGGCGCGGGTCTGGGGGAAAACGCACGCGCCGCCCTCGTCACACGCGGACTGGCGGAAATCAGCCGTCTGGCTGAATCGCTGGGTGGCAAGGCCGCCACCATGTCCGGTCTCGCAGGCATGGGCGACCTTCTCCTCACCTGCACAGGAACATCTTCGCGTAACTTTCGTGTCGGTCATGCGTTGGGAGAAGGAATGTCGCCTCACGACGCGGAAAAAGCGGCTGGCGGCGTAGCCGAAGGAGTGGCCACCTCACAAGCACTGACCACACTTGCCGCTCGGCAGCAGGTGAGCGTGCCCGTGATGGAGGCCGTCGCCAATGTCGTCACCGGCCGCATCGCTCTGAAAGACGCGACGGAGCAACTCCTGACCCGCCCACCCGGTCCAGAAATGAAAACGACAGGTTTTCTTAATTAAAACTCAGTTGCAGCAGCCCAAAACGGCTATTGTGATCGAATTATGGCGACCCTGTCGCAAGATGACGGCATGATGAAAACTTAATACGAGACACTATTCGAGACGAATGATAAAACAACCGCCACTGGTCCGTACCGATAATTGCCGGACCGGAGTTTCTGGAGACTGTTTCATGAAGTCATCGCGCCTTTTCGCAGCCCTTTCCATCGTGGCCCTGACGGGCGCGACAGCCGTACCGGCTCTTGCCCAGACGGAAACGGCACCTCCCGCCGCAACGACGGAAGCTCCCGCCAGCCCCGCTCCGGACGCCACGACGAACCCCGGCCCGGCTCCGACCGCCACCCCGGCTCCCTCCGAGACCGCTCCCGCCGCTGAAGGCGAGAAGTCGGCCACCGAGTCCACCACGCATCACAAGCACCGCGCTCACAAGAAGTCGCACAAGCATCACACGCACAAGGCGAAGAAGAGCACGGCTACGACCGACAGCACGGCGACTGACAGCGCCAACTGAGAATGCGCATCTGACCTTTCAGCAGGTCGGAATACCAAAGGGCCGGGACGCATGTTCCCGGCCCTTTTCTTTTGCCTGCAACCTCAACGTCCCGGCAGACGCCTGAGCGTCCCCGCAACCGTGCGCGCCAGCCCACGATAGGCCTGCGCTCCCTCACTGTCCGGTGCTGCAATCACAAGCGGACGCCCCGCATCGGCGCTCATGCGAATGTCCGCAAGCAGCGGAATCTCGCCCAGAAACGGAACGTCCAGCTTCCGTGCCTCATCGCGTGCACCACCATGCCCGAACAGTTCCGTCCGGTGGTGACAATTGGGACAGCAGAAATAGGACATGTTCTCCACAATCCCCAGCACCGGCACGTTCGTCTTGCCAAACATCGCAATGCCGCGCCGCGCGTCCAGAAGGGCGATGTCCTGCGGCGTGGAGACAATAATCGCCCCGCCCAGCACTCCTTTCTTCGCCAGCGTCAACTGCGCGTCGCCCGTGCCCGGCGGCATGTCGATGACGAGCACATCCAGCGCACCCCACTCCACATCCCCCAGAAGCTGACCGATTGCCCCCATCACCATCGGACCACGCCAGATCATGGCCTGTTCCTCATCCACCATCATGCCGATGGACATGGCCTTCAGACCGCACGCCTCCAGCGGGATCAGCTTCCCATCCCGCACTTCGGGCTTTGCCTTTATCCCCAGCATCCGCGGCAGCGACGGTCCATGAACATCCGCGTCCATCAACCCCACCGACAACCCTTCCAGCGCCAGTCCCGCCGCCAGATTGACCGCCGTTGTGGATTTGCCCACTCCACCCTTGCCGGACGCCACGGCAATGACCGCCTTCACACCCGGCAGAAGCGGCGCATCCGCCGCCTCCGGATGTCCCACGCCCCCAAGCGGTCTGTGTCCGCCCCCCGAAGCCCGTGATGGCGGAGCGGTGGCTGTCGTCGTCCGATGCGCGGTCAACACCACACGCGGCTGCCAGCCCGGAAAAGCACTCGCCAGCACCGATTCGAGACGCGGCGCGATGTCCCCCATCCGCGCCGCAAGCGCCTGCGGCACACTGAGCGTCACCAGCAGCCGCTCACCTTCGACGCGACAGGACTCCACAGCCACATCCTCGCCCGCCTGCGCGCCGATCACGCCGCCCAGCACACGTCCGATGTCCTCACGTGAGGGAATGTGTCGCTGCGTCATGAGAATGTCCTTTTTCTGCCGAAGCGCGTCTGTATGACCAAAATGGGGACCGCAGACCAGCGGACAAGTTCAGGGCCACCATCCGATTATGTGCATGAACGAAACATTATCCATTGTACAGGAACGTGCCGCAGCACTGGTCTTTCATGACCCGATGCACGATAAACGCGCCCGCACCAGCGGAGATCCGCTACAGCCGGAACCCTTACGGGACAGGATATGACGGTCATCCCTTCCTCCGCCACCCTGCCAGCAGGCGCCCAGCCCACCACGGCCACACCTTCGGTCGCTCGTCCTGCCCGTACCCGCGATCACCGCATCGATGCACTGCGCGGCATCGCACTTCTGATGATGTTCGTGGACCACATGCCACAGAACCTCCTCAACCGGCTGACCCTGCGCAATCTCGGCTTCGCGGACGCCGCCGAAATCTTCGTTCTGCTGGCCGGTTACGCCTCGTGGCTGGCATACGGACGTGGCTTTCCCCGCTACGGCACACGCGAGACGCTCACGCGCCTCGCCAAACGCTGCGTAAAGCTCTACGTCTCCCAGACCCTGATGATCATGGCCTTCATCGCCATCATCCTCACGTGGCGACAGTTCACACCCGTTCCGGTCGATTTCCTCGAACCCGAACTGGCCCACGGCATCTCCAGCTTCTGGCGCGTATTCCTGCTCAATGCCCTGCCATCCAACCTCAACATTCTGCCGCTCTACATGGTGCTGCTGGCTGCGTTTCCGCTCATGTACGTGGTGCTGAAATTCAACCGCTGGCTGGCGCTCGGCCTGTCAGCCGCACTCTGGCTGCTCATCAACATCGACCCGGACGTGAACTTCCCCAACTGGCTGGACCCGGACGGCTGGTATTTCGATCCGCTGGCGTGGCAGTTCCTCTTCATGATCGGCGCGTTCGGTGCCATCGAAGCGGAAAAATACAACGGCAATCTGCCTGCCTTCCCATGGCTGAAAGTGGCCTGCGGTCTCTATCTCGTCTTTTCGCTGTTCGAAGCCTTTCCGTGGACCCAGTGGGGTCTGCCCGTCATCCGCCCACTCGCCCTGCCTTCACCCGACAAGAGCACGCTGGCCCCGCTGCGCCTGCTCGATGTGCTGGCCATCTTCTATCTCGTCCAGTCCTCCCCCCTCGCAAAACGCTTTTCCGAAACCCGTTTCGGACAGGCGCTCGCCCTGTGCGGCCGTCACTCGCTGGAGGTCTTCACCGTGGGCACCGTCCTTGATCTGATTGGCCGACTGATCTTCACCACCTTTGGCGAAGGCTGGCTGTTTCAGGTGGTCATCAACTGTGCCGGACTGGCAATCCTCTACGGCGTGACCGTGGTGTACGAACGCAAACGCAATCGCGCGCGGGCGCAGGCCGCCGCTCACCGTAAAGCCGCGGCCTGATCTTTCGCGCCCCATCTGTCAGGGACATTCACGCATGTACACACTTCCCCGCCTCACCCGCCTGCTGGCGGACTCCGAACCGGTCCGGATCTGCCTCTTCGGCTCTTCCACCGTGGAGGGTATTGGCGCCAGCGCGCCTGAGCATGGTCTGTGTCCCGTCTTCGAGCGCACGTTCGCCCCAGCCGCCTCAGGTGGTCTGACCGTCATCAACCGTGGCATCGGCGGCAACGGCGCGCCCGAAATGCACGAGCGCCTGCAACAGGTGATCGACGACCGCCCCGATCTTGTCATCTGGCAGGGCGGCACCAACGATGTGTGGAAAGAAGAGCCCGTTTCCACCTTCATCGACCTGACCCGCGATGACCTTCAGATGCTCCGTCGTCAGGGCTGCGATCTCGCCATGATCGGCCCGCAATGGTGCAAGATGCTGGAGGAACTGCCCAACTTCCCCGCGTTCCGCGATGCCGTGCCGGCGCTGGCCATCGAACTCGGCGTTCCCTGCTTCGACCGTTACAACGCCATGAAACAGTGGTGCCAAGAGCACCACATCGAACGCGACGCCCTTTCACCCGACGGGCTGCATCTGGGCGATTTCGGCTACACGCTTTTGGGAGAGGCTCTGGCGCGCTGGATCGCGGGCCTCGCAAACGTCACTCTGCCCGTCGGCGCCTGAGAAAAAACGAAAACGGGCTCCTGTCTGATCCAGACCAGGAGCCCGCGAATATCCTCATTCCTTGCCCAGCCCGGCGCGCCCCTCCCCGAGGCAGCACACCGGCTGACGACCCAACCTTACCACCGCGTACGTTTCGCGCCACGCAATGCGTGCATGGCATATATCCCCACACCCAGAAGCACCGCCGCAAAGGTCTGGTGAATCGTCCCGGCCCACACCGGCACCACCAGCAGCAACGTCGTCACGCCCAGCGCATACTGAATCAGCACAGCCCAGCCCATAAGCGCCACAGCCGCATGCGCGCGCGGTCCCAGATTTGCCTTCATGCCGAAGAACACCGTCAGCCCGATGGCCAGCACCGTAAGCGTGGCCAGCAGGCGATGATCAAATTGCACGGCAGGAATGTTCGCGATCCAGTTAAACCAGAACGGATGCAGCCGCGCGTAGCCTTCCGGCACCAGATGACCGTCCATCAGCGGAAAGGTGTTGTAGGAGAAACCCGCATGGGTACCCGCCGTGAAGCCACCCGCCACGATGGTCAGCCCCACCAGACCCAGCGCCGCATGCAACGCCATGCGTGTGCGGCGACCGCCCGCACGATCCGGCACAGGCTCCACCGTGGGATAGCGCACCGAAAGCGCCGTCCACAGGATCGCGCCGTAGAGGATCAGCGCCATGCCCAGATGCAGCACCAGACGCACCGGCTCGACCGCCGTGCTGTCCGGGCGGAACCCCGAGGCCACCATGAACCAGCCGATCGCCCCCTGAAGGCCGCCGAGGACAAAGAAGAACGCCAGCCGCAGGATCAGACCGCGCGTCAGCACCCCCTGAACTGCGAAGATCACCAGTCGCACCAGCAGGTAAAGCCCGATGACGCGCCCCCAGAAACGATGCATCCATTCGGCCCAGAAAATCTTCTGGAACCCTGCAAGGCCGAAGCCTTCATGCAGGATCTTGTACTGGGGAATACCCTTGTAGAGTTCGAACTGCCGCTCCCACTCCGCATGGCTGAGCGGAGGAAGCATCCCCGTGACGGGACGCCAGTCCATGATCGACAGGCCCGAACCCGTCAGGCGCGTCGCTCCCCCCAGGGCGATCATGCCCAGCAGCATGACGCAGATCGTCAGCAGCCAGTTGGAAACGCGCCTGCGATCGCGCATCGACATGCCGTCGATCACGGTCGAATCCGAAAGTCGGGCCGCCTGCGCGCCCGAAGAGGTCGTATTGGACATGCGCCCCTCTACCGCGCTCTTGCAATCGCGGGCAAGGAGGTGTTACCGCGCGCGCCATGCCCGACATCGCGCCGCTAGAGCCTCCCGCGCCATCTGACGCGCCCTCCGGCTCCAAAGACATAAGGCAGGGCATCTCCACTCTCCTGCGACCCGCATTGATGCTGCTGGTCCTCGCCTGTGGCGCACTGCTCCTGCCCTCGGTGCCCGGGTTCCGCCACCTGCTCGATGACACCGCCACCCTGCGGCTCGGCCTGAAGGGACGAAGCCTTTTTACAGTGTGTGGCGCGCTATGGTGCCTCTTCGGGCTTCCCCGTCAGGTACTCTGCTTCGCCGCCGGCCTCGCCTACGGTCTGATGGAAGGCACACTGCTCGCCACGCTGGCCACCGTGATGGGAGCCGCCGCCTGTTTCGGCTGGGCACGCTGGGGCGGTCGTCACTGGGCACAACAGAGGCTCGGCATCAGAGACAACGCAATGCCTCCACAGGGCTTCCGACGCCGACTCGCCCATCTCGGGCGCGCGACACAGCAGCATCCGTTCACCACCATCGTCACGCTGCGCCTGCTGCCAGTCGGCTCATCGCTGCTGCTCAATCTCTTCGCAGGTGTGAGCGGATTGCCTTTCACGCCCTTTGTCGCCGCCACCACTGTGGGCAGTCTGCCACAGACGATCATTTTCGTGCTGCTCGGCTCGGGCGTACAGCTTGACGGACGAGGACGGATCGTGATGGCTGCGCTGCTCTTCCTCATTTCGGGGCTTCTGGGTATGTGGCTTCTCCGCCGTTCATCCACGGCAGCAGAACCACCTCAGACATACCCCTGAAGCAACCCACCCCTTCCGACACATATCTTCATCGCCCGCCTACCTTCACCCAGCGGACCCGTGATCAAAACGGTCATATTTACACCGTAGGGTCTGCGCCATCCTGTGCCCACATCGCGGAGTCGGCATGCCTGCCAACGGCCAGCCCAAGCTTTTCCACACCTTCCGGCCCCCCAATCCCACGGGCGCGCTGCCATGGTGGCTGCCCATCCTTCTGGGCTTCCTGACCGCTGCCGGTCCCATCGCGACCGACATTTATCTGCCGGCTTTCCCGATCATGGTGAAAGATCTCCACACCGATCTTGCGGGCGTGCAGCAGACCCTCTCCATCTGGTTCATAGGGCTGGCCATCGGTCAGCTCACGGTTGGACCAATGGCGGACCGCTTCGGTCGGCGGGCACCGCTTATCATCGGCAACCTGATCTTCGCCTTCGGCTCCGCCGTCTGCGCCGCCGCTCCCGACATCTACACGTTCTTCGGCGGTCGCTTCGTCGCTTCCCTCGGAGCCTCGGCCAGTCTGGTCATCCCCACGGCCTGCGTGCGCGACCTCGTGCCGGATGTGCGGGCGGGCGCACGCATGATGTCGCGGCTCGTCATGGTCATGGGCGTGGTGCCCATCCTTGCCCCCATGCTCGGAGGCGTCGCGGTGACGTTCGTCTCGTGGCGCGTCATTTTCTGGGCTTCAACGGGCTATGGCGTGCTCTGCACCCTGCTCGTAATCCGCCTCCTGCCTGAAACCCTCGCGCCCGACCTGCGCTCGCGACTCTCTCCCATTTCGCTGGTGACGCGCTATGTCGGGCTGCTCAAGGACCGGGGATTTCTCTCTCACGCTCTGATCGTGGGCTTCTCCACCTTCATGTCGTTCAGCTACCTGACCGCCGCGTCACCCGTTTTCATCAATGGATTCGGTTTTACGCCCCTGCATTTCTCGATGCTGTTCGGCCTGTTCGCCATCTTCATGATTGGCGCGTCCCAGCTCAACGGCATGCTCGTGAATCATTTCAGCCCTGAGCGACTGCTCGCCGCAGCGGTCATGCTGGCCGCAGGCGGATCGCTGGCGCTGCTGGGCGTCTCGCTGTGGGTTTCGGGGCATATGCCGCTTCCACCCGGCATTTCACTGGAAGCCGTCGTCACCATCGGCACCATGATCGTGGCCCTCGGCGCTACAGGCATCATCTACCCCAATGCCATGATGGGAGCCTTGGCCGATCACGCAAAGGTGGCTGGCGCGGCCTCCGCGCTCGCGGGCACCATGCAGTATGTCTTCGGCGCCCTGACGGGCGGCCTCATCGGAATCCTCTCCGCACAGGTGTTTCCGCGGGAGGGCAGTCCCATGCCAATGACGATCGGCATGTTGCTCGGTGCCCTGATGATGGTCGCAACCCTGCCCCTGCGTCCACGCGGGAAGTAAATCTGCGGGGTTGACGGATGCCGCCCAGTTGCGGCGACTATCACGTCTGTCAAACAACGGACGAAACACGCGATGGCACGTCATCCGGCCAAACGGGCCCATGTGCTCGCCCTCCTCGGCGCCGCACTGCTCATCGTCACCTTCGGAACGCTGGCGATGCAGCTGGGCAACGAGATGGCGCGACATGGTCAGCTCGATCGCCAGAGTGCCGGAGCCGATGCCTATATGCGCGATCTGGAACGAGAGGTGGGCACCGCGCGCATCTGTCATTTCGCATGGCTGGCCCGGCATGAGGACAGCGACGCCACCTGTTTCGTCCATGCCATCGGCGCCATCGCCACCGCCCGCGAAGCCTTCCCGTCCGTCGTGGCCCTGCAGGAACGCCTCAGTCACACCCATCCACCCAGCCTCGACCAGATGGGTCACGCGCTGGACCGCATTGCCGACTGGCAGGCCACGCCCCATGACGCCCTGATCCACACCGAAACCGACACTACGCTTGCGGAACTCGATGACGCGCTGACAACCCTGAGCAGCGTGGACACCGCCAAACGCGAAGGGCGGCTGGCCGACATGCTGCGCAATACGAGCTGGCAGAAACGGCTCGACGCGCTGGGCATCGTCATCGGCGTGCTCATCATGATCACCGCCGGCTGGGTGCTCGACCGCACCTCCCTCGCCGCAGCCCGCGCAGAGGCTCGCAGCCGCAACCTCGCCCTTCAGCTTCGCGCGGTGCTCGACAGCCTGACCATGGGCGTCGCGGTGTTCAGCACGGAAGGCCGCCTGCGCCACTGGAACGACCGTTTCGGTGCGACACTCGGGCTGGAAGACGGCTTTCTCCATCAGGAAATGTCCTACGAAAAACTCAGCGATGCCCTTGTGGTGGATGGCCGTCCGCTGCTCGAGCCCTTCACCCATGTCGAACGTGCGCTCCAACGCGGCGAATGCGCCCTGCCCGTCATGGTGGAATGTCGCGGGATCAACGGCGCCGATCTCGAACTCTGCCGCACCCTGTTCTTCGCCCCTGACGATGTGCCCGACGCCGAAGACCGCCGCGGCTTCGTGCTCACCGCCAACGACATCACGCTCCGTCTGCGCAGCGAGCGGGCGCTGGGAGAAGCGCAAAAGCTCCGCGCCGTGGGGCAACTCACCGCCGGGATCGCGCACGATTTCAAAAATCTGCTGACCATCATCCTCGGCAATCTCGAACTCGCGTCCGAAGCCGACAGCGCGCAGGACATGGCCCGTCGCCAGACCTGCCTCGAAGCCGCAGCCCACGCCGCACGCCGCTCCGAAACCCTGACCGGCCAGCTCCTGTCCTTCACCCGCCGCGAGAAACCCGCGCCCGACACGGTGCGACTGGCCGACATCTTCGCATTGACCAGCAATCTGCTCGCCCGCGTAATCGGCCCGCGTATCGCTGTAAACTGCGACAAGGCCGAGACCATCTGGCCAGTGCAGGTCAATCCGGCGCAACTCGAAAGCGCGCTGCTCAACCTCGCCATCAACGCCCGTGACGCCATGCCAAAGGGCGGCACCGTCAGCATCCGCGCCGCGAATGTCAGCTTCTCCACCGGCATGAACCTGCTGGCCCTCCCAGTGGACTCCGACCGCGCCCTACGTGTCGCCTCTGACAGCACGCCCCTGCCTGCGGGCGCATGGGTTCGCATCGACGTCAGCGATACAGGGTGCGGCATGGGGCCGGAGGTGCTTCAGCAGCTTTTCGAGCCTTTCTTCACCACCAAGGACGAAGGCGCCGGCACCGGTCTGGGCATGGCGATGGTGGTGAATTTCTGTCGTCAGAGCGGAGGGCGCGTGGTCGTGGCTTCAGCGCCCGACGAAGGAACCCAGATCACATTGTGGCTGCCCCGCGCCGTCGAGCAGAGACCATCACCTGTAAGGGAACCGGAAAGCGCACCCGCAGCGGCCACGTTCCGCGCTCTGGTCGTGGAAGACGACCCCGCCATCCGCGATATCGTGGCCACGATCCTCGGTCTGGGCGGATACCGCGTGACGGAAGCCGCCGATGGCGAAGCCGCTTTCGATCTCGTGGAAGATGCGGGCAACAGCTACGATCTTCTCGTGACCGACATCCAGCTTCCCGGCCTGCTGGACGGTTTCCGTCTGGCCACCCTGCTGCGCGAACGGCTGCCGATGATTGGCGTCGTCTGCATGTCCGGCGATTTCACGGCAGATGGCCCCCGCCCGGCAAACGCACCGCCCGCAGTCCAGCTTCTGCCCAAGCCATTCCGTCGTGACGGGCTGCTCAAGGCCGTCAGTGCCGCCATGGAAGAACGCATCTCCGCCTGACCTCACGCGCCCGGTCTCACATGAGAGTGAGCGAGAGTCTTGCCCCCCATCGACACGGGGGGTAGTGTCCGCGCCGCCAGCACAGCCCCGGCACTTGTGTGAACCGGTTCGCTCCCGCCACGATGAACATCCGGCAGCGGCCCGCCCTCTCAACCCCGCTTCCGGCACGGCTTCATGAACGACGACATCGATCTCAAGCAATATATCGACAACATCCCCGACTTCCCCAAGCCGGGCATCCTTTTCTATGACATCTCGAGCCTGATGCGGAACGCGGATGCGTGGCAGCTCGCCACCTCCCGCATGGCCCACGCCGTCATGCCGTGGCAGCCGGACCAGTTGGCCGCCATCGAGTCCCGAGGCTTCCTGACTGCGGCTCCCCTCGCCACACGGCTGGGCTGCGGCATCATCATGCTGCGCAAACCGGGCAAGCTGCCGGGCGAGACAGTGTCCCTGTCCTATGATCTGGAATACGGCTCCGACAGCCTGCACATTCAGGCAGAAGCCATCAAGCCCGGTCAGCGCGTGGTGGTCACGGACGACCTTCTTGCCACCGGTGGCACGCTGGCCGCCTCCATCGCCCTGCTGCGCAAGGCCGGCGCCAATGTCGTGGGCGCCTCCGTCATGATCGAACTGGCAGGACTGCGCGGTCGCGACAAGATCGACGTACCGCTTCACGCCCTTCTCACATACAAAGACTGAATCCACTCACCCGTTGGCGGCATTCCAGCCTCCGCCAACGGGGAATTGAGTTATTCATCCCGTCGATACATGCTTGAAACGCGGCTGGTGTAAGGCAAAGGCCATGACAGTCGGGTTTCGGAAGCATTACGGGGTACAGGCATGAGCGGCGGGGCCATTCCCGAAAAACACCCTCTGCTGGTCGCCCTTGAAAGCCTTCTCGCCCGCACCGGCCTGTCCGCTCCGCTCATGTCCGGGTGGATGGGGCGTCTGCGCTGGCTGATCGCCCCCGATATCTTCAATTTCGGTTACGCGCTGCGGACCACTCTCGCCGCCCTCATCGCGCTGGGAATCGCGCTATGGTGGGAACTCGGCAGCCCGCAATGGGCACCGCTTACGGTGTGGATGATCGCGCAGGGCTCACGCGGCAAATCGCTGGCCAAGGCCCGATGGCATATGTTCGGAATGGTGGTGGGCACATTCGTGGCCATCGCGCTGGTGGCCGCCACACCCCAGCAACCGCTCATGTTCATCCTGCTGCTCTCAGCGGCAATCGGCATCCTGTGCTTCATCGGCACACTACTGCCCGGCCCGGCCGCGATGACCAACTATCGTATGCACGGCATGCGCGCGAGCGGCTTCACCCTCACCATCATCGCGCTCGACGGGTCCGCCGATCCACACCACATTTTCATGATCGCCGCCTCACGTGCGACCTACATCACACTCGGCATCACCTGCGAAACCGTCATCTCCTCGCTGTTCCAGTTCAAACTGACGGAACGCGCGCGCGACCGCCTGACGGAGAACTTCATCGCGGCCATGGACCGCGTGTGCCACACCCTGGCCGCTCTGCTGCAAGGCAAGCCGGACGCGCTCAACACCTCTCCCGAAATGATGGCGGCCATGGCGGCCATGGGCGATCAGATCGAGTTCGCGGAAGTGGAAATGGGCCGTCACGGCCACGAAGGCGACCACGCCCGTGCCGCGTTGGCCGGCGTGGTCAATCTCTTTTCCTGCGGCCTCAACCTCTCGGCACTGATGCGCGATCCCGCTGCCCACGGGCAACGCTGGCAGAAAATTGCCGACCGCGGGAGCAACTTCCTCCTCTCCCTGCCCGACCGCCTGAAAAATCCGTCCGACTTTCCCAACGTCATGACCGATCTGGCCGAACTCCGCGCGGCGACCCGCGTGGACGCCGCCGACTGTCTGGCCCTTGAAATGGATATGGTCACGCATCCGCCAGTGGATACGGCGCTGGAGGAACGTGTCACCCGTGAAGGCCAGACCATTCATGTTCTGGGCGGCATGCTCGACGGGCTGGATGCGTCCCTTACCCAGTTCGAAGAAAGCCGCAATCCTCCCGCGCATGACCGCTTTCGCTACCGCATCCAGACATGGCGTGACTGGCACATCGCGACTGCGAACTGCCTGCGCGCCAGCGTGTCGATGTTCCTCGCGGGCGTCATATGGATCACCACCGCCTGGCCGGACGGGTTGGTGTTCATGATGTTCGTGGGCATCGTCTGCTCACTGTTCTCCACACTGGAAACGCCCGCCATGGCCAGCCGCGCCTTTTTCCACGGCGCGGTGTGCGTCTCGGCGGTCGCGCTCATCATCACCTTCTGGGCCGTGCCCGCCGTGACCGTCTACGAAATGCTCGCCATGGTGCTGGTGCCCCCGATGATGCTTGGCGGCCTTGCCTTCTCCAATCCCCGCATGATCCTTGGCGCGGTCGCCTACAACCTCTTCCTGACCATCCTTATCGGTCCGCTCAATCAGGGTCGCACGGACGAAATCCTGTTCTTCAACACTGCCATGCCACTGTGCCTCGCCATGGCATTCTGCACATGGATGTATCGCACATTCCTGCCGCTGGACCCGGATGGCGTGCGTTGGAACATGCGCGTCCAGATCCTCCAGATGCTGCGTGGGCTGGCGAAAAAACGCTACATCCTCATGCCGCGCGATGTGATTGGCGTGAGCGTGGAACGCATGGTCCGCCTGCTCAACACCGTGGCGGGCCGACGTGGGCCAGTGATTGACGCCTATCTGCGCGGTGTTCTGTCCGGCATGACCGTCGGTCTGGCCATCCTCAACCTACGTGGAATCCTCGTCCGGAATGAACTACCGCCCGCAGCCGCCCGCGACATTCAGGACATGCTCGGCCGCATGGCCCAGTTCACGGGACGCTATGGTGGGCATTATGGGCGCACGGAACGCGCCACCCTGATGGCCGTGAACGCCCTCACACATCTGGAACAGCATGAAACCAATCTGAGCCGTCGCGTGGAAATCCTGCGCGCACTGGCCAGCCTACAGGTCATCGCGGAAGAACTGGCGGAGAACCGGCTGTTTTTCGACGCCTCCAGCCCCTATCTGGATCCGGTATTCTCGTAAGAGGCTGTTGCGGACGTCAGCAGCAGGGAACTGGCGAGAGATTTTATGTCTGAAACGGCAGCCCAATGCGGGGACATCGGGACTGCCCATTGGAAGCCGACGGCCAATTTCTTGCCCATGGTCTTCCGTGACAACCACGGATTGATCGAATTTACCCCAACATATCCAGCGGCCGCCAAGATTCGACCGCACCTCCCTATGCTGTATCGCAGACCGGCAAGTGCCATCCCCCGATGTCCGAAATCACACCGACACTCATGATGTCGCCTGTCGATTGATGCACAGATAGGGAATGGTCACACTTTATGGAAAGAAACCATTCCTGCGGAAAATCGGCCTTCATAGTAGCAAGGGCCGTTTCGGCTGAAGCTTCACTCACACCCGAGCATATGTTCAACATTGTTGAACGACGAGAGGCATCACGCCTTATGGAATACGTCACCGAATGTCGAAACCACCCAAACTGATCCAGTCCATCGAGCGCTCGGCCGCCATACTGGAAATTATCGCACAGGAAGGCGGTGGCGCGCGGTTGCAACAGATCGCCACCGTCTCAGGACTTGGCAAGACAACCGCGCACAACATCCTCCAGACCCTGACCCAACTGGGCTATGTCCAGCGACGGCCGGGAGACGTGCGCTATCATCTCGGAGGACGCATCCTCAATCTGGCGCGCATTGTTGGAGACGATAGCGCGCTTCGCAGCCTTTTACGCCCCACGCTGGAAACCATGGCAAGGGAGAGTGGCGCCACGGCATGGCTCGCCGTCCCGAGCGGGGATGAAGCCACCTATCTCGATATCGTGGAACCCACTGGCGAAACACGTTCGCGCCCGCTCCGTCGCGAACCGCTCGAAGGCTCAGCCGTAGGCCTCGTCTTCCTCGCCTTCGTGCCGGGACTTGGCCGCCGCGTGCTCAGCACCCGCACGGGCGCGCTGCACACGGACATTCTGAACCAGATCGAAGCCGTGCGTATCCACGGCTATGCCCTCGATCTCGAATCCTATCGTCCCGGCCAGAATGGCGTCGCCGTCCCGTGGCGGGAGAATGGGGAAGTCCGCGCCAGCCTGTGCCTCACTGGTCCCACCGATCTCCTTCCCCGTCACCGTCTCGTCCGACTGGCGTGGGTCATGATGCGCCATCTGGAGCGTGTCCGCGTTCAACACTACTGAACAAAGTGAACTTGTACCGTTACGGCCTATTTTTACCGTATCCTTCTCCAACATCGTCGCTAATCTGCCGCTCCTTTCAACAAAGGTCGGGACCATGAAACTTTCCTCCGCCCTATCCATGCTGGACGCGGCTCTGGCCGAAGCGAAACGACTTGAGTTACAGGTCTGCGTCACCATTCTCGACGCCGCCGCATGGCCCATGGCCTTCGCCCGCATGGAGGGCGTGCCTCTCGGTGTGATCGATGTCAGCCGCAAAAAGGCGCGCACAGCGATCCTGTTCCACATGGACAGCGCCGATTTCGCAGTTCTCGGCCGACCCGATGGCGAGGCCTACACCCTTGAAAACACCAACGATGGCCTGACCAGCTTCGGCGGCGGCATCCTGCTCAGAAACACTGATGGCACGGTGTTGGGCAGCATCGGCGTATCCGGCGCCGCCACCCCGGATGACATCGCCATAGCGCGTGTTGCTGCACGCACCCTTGCCGATATTTGATCCCTTTTCCGAGATCTCCTCCATGTCCTCAGAAACTTTGCCGCCAGACGCTGCCCCCCCTGCGGCGGCGCCTCTCATCCCGCCCCCTCATGGCCGCACGGCTGCCATCGGGGTGCTGACATTCGGCGCCTTCGTCGTGGGTACCGGTGAATTCGCCATCATGGGAATGCTCCCGGAGTTTGCGGCATCGCTCGGTCTGAGCGATGCCGATGCAGGCTACGCCATCACGGCCTACGCGCTGGGCGTGGTGATCGGTGCGCCGCTCATCACCATTCTTGGCGCGCGCCTGTCGCGCAAGGAGTTGCTGCTCTCGATGCTGCTGTTGTTCGTCTTCGGCAATATCCTGAGCATCTGCATGCCCACGCCGGGCCTGATCGAAGTCGCGCGCTTCATTACCGGCCTGCCACATGGAGCGCTCTTCGGCATCTCGGCCCTTGTCGCCGCGACCATGGTGGAGCGGTCGCGCCGCGGCTGGGCCGTTGGTCGCGTGCTGTCAGGCATCGCCATCTCCACGCTCATCGGTGCGCCGTTTTCCACGTTCGCGGCCAACCATTTCGGCTGGCGCATCGCCTATCTGATTATCGGCCTCTTCGGACTGCTCACCTTCTTCGGAGTGTGGCGCTATATTCCGGCAGACCAGCCCAACCGCAGAAACTCGCCCCTGCACGAAGTGACCGCCATGGGCAACACGCAGGTGCTGCTCACCCTTCTCACCGCTGCCATCGGCTTTGGCGGAATGTTCGCAATCTACACTTATCTCACAAGCATTTTGCAGAACGTCACACATGTGCCCGAATGGGCCGTGATGCTCTACATGGTCATATGGGGATGCGGAATGCTGGCCGGAGCCAATGCCGGCGCATGGATCGTGGATCGCAAGCTCGATCTCGCGGCAATCCTCGCCCTTGGGGGAAGCGCCATCATCATGCTGACCTTCGCCTGCGTTCTGGAGCAGCCCATCGCGCTGGCGGTGACCGTCTTTCTGGTGCCCACTTTCGTCAATGGACTGGGACCAGCCTTGCAGACGCGCTTGATGGACTTTGCAGGAGAGGCCCAGACTCTCGCAGCCTCCCTCAACCACTCTGCCTTCAACATCGCCAATGCGCTGGGCGCTTCGCTCGGCAGCATGCTGCTCGCGCATCAGTTCGGTTACAGTGCATTGGGCATTGGTGGCGCCGTGTTGTCCTGCGGAGGGCTGGCCACCTATCTGCTCGCCCTCCTGCTTCTCAAACGCAGCGGCCAGAAGGAAATCCGTCAGCCCATCGTCTGAAGACATCTCTGCCTCCGCCACAAGGCGGGGGCAGTCTCTTTACAGGCGCTTGCGCATCTGCGCCCGAAGTTCATTGCAACGCTGGGTATAGTGAGTGGCCCGAAAAGCCGTGAAGAAGTTCATGCCGAACGCGGCCAGCAACGACAGAAAAGAACCTCCTGTCAGCGCCTCTCCCAGAATGGACATGCTCTCATCGTAATGCAGTCCGGAATACCATAGCAGGCTGATGCTCAGAACCGCGCCTGCCAGCCCGAAGACACCGGTGGTTTTCATCATGGAATCCTCCACCGTCTCGAACTCGGAGGTCTCGCGCCACAAATCGAAAAGCTGCCGGTCAATCACCCCGACCTCGCCCGCATGAGCGATCTTTTCCTCTTCCGTCACCTTGTGGGGATTCTTGCGATAGATATCGAGTTCCTGCCGCGCTTTGGTGAAAACGCGCCGACGCTCCTTAATGGCCGGAATGCTGATATCCACGAAGCTGAGAATCGCGACGTTCAAGCCAGCCGAAAGCTGGATGATCGCCTGAAAGTCCCCCCACGTGCTCGTCATTGCCTTGCCTCATGCGCTACTGCGGATGAGCGTGGTTCTACCGTCAGTGGGAGGACAGAAAGAAAGCAGCCCGGGCATGGCTGCCATTCGAGTGCCCGTGAAAAACGAGCTTATCCTGCCATCTTGTCCAATTCACGCACGATGGCCTCACCCATCACATCCGTGCCCACGCGCGCCTTACCCTCGCTCATGATGTCGGCCGTCCGCAGCCCGCTGGCCAGCACGTTGGAAACCGCTGTCTCGATCATGTCGGCCTCAGCCTGCAGGTCGAAAGAATAGCGCAGCAGCATCGCAAACGAGAGAATCTGTGCGATCGGATTGGCAATGCCCTTGCCTGCAATATCCGGCGCACTGCCATGAATCGGCTCATAAAGAGCCGGCATCTTTCCATTTGCACCGCGCGCACCCAGCGTGGCGGACGGCAGCATGCCGAGGCTGCCTGTCAGCATGGAGGCCAGATCCGAAAGGATGTCGCCAAACAGATTGCCCGTCACGATCACATCGAACTGGCGCGGGTTGCGCACCAACTGCATGGCGCAATTATCGGCCAGCATGTGTGAGAGCGTCACATCGGAATATTCACGTGCATGCAGATCGGTGATGACTTCCTTCCACAGAAGTCCGCTCTCCATGACATTGCACTTCTCAACGGAGTACACACTGTTCTTCCGCTTGCGCGCCAGTTCGAACGCCACACGTCCCACACGCTCGATTTCATGCGTGGTGTAGACTTCGGTGTTGATGCCACGCTTTTCACCATTCGGCAGCGTTTCGATGCCACGCGGATCACCGAAGTAGATGCCGCCCGTGCTCTCGCGCACGATCATGATGTCGAGGCCCTTCACAACCTCGGGCTTGAGCGTGGAGGCATCCACCAGCGCATCGAACACTTTGGCCGGACGCAAATTGGCGAACAAACCCAGTTCCTGCCGCAGCTTGAGGATGGCCAGTTCCGGCCGCTTGTCGAAGCCGACATGGTTCCATTTCGGATCGCCCACCGAGCCGAACAGGACAGCGTCCGCCTCCCGCGCCTTCTCGATCACCTCATCGCACAGCGGTACGCCATATTCCGCAAGCGACGCACCGCCTACCAGATCCTCCGAGACCTCAAACGTAATGCCACGCTTGCGCCCCAGCCACGCGGTGACGCGCGCCACTTCGCGCATGACCTCGGGTCCGATGCCGTCACCCGGAAGAATCAGCAGTTTTCTGGCGCTCATGACAATCTCCGGCCTTCTCTGGTTGGTCCGCCGTGCTTACCAGCCACAAGAGGGGGATTCAATCTGAGTGCCGACCTCATTCCTCCGCCACATACAGCCTGTGAAAATCGGAACGAAAGAAAAGCAGGGGCCGTTTTGCTGGATCGTGCGCCAGCTCCCTCACCTGCCCAACTGCGATCATGTGATCCCCACCGGGATATTCCGCCGCCTGAGAACAGGAAATATGCGCAATGGCCCCGTCAAGACGCGGCAGGCCGGCAGCATCGTCGTGAAACTTCACGCCAGCCCATTTGTCTCCACTCGAACGGGCGAACTGCAAGGCCAGCGCCTTCTGGTCGGCTGCGAGAACATTGATCACATACCCACCTGCCGAGCGTAGAGCGGCATAGCTTTTCGAATGCCTCCCCGCGAAGAAAGCCACAAGCGGTGGATTGAGCGAAAGCGAATGGAAGCTCTGACAGGTCATGCCCACAAGTTCACCGCCCGGGAGCCGAGACGTAACAATGGTGAGGCCCGAGACATAAGCTCCGACCACCTCGCGCAGATGGGTGGGATCTATGGCCGTCGCAACAAGACCGCTCATCCCTCCACCCCTTGCCGCGCCAAAGAGACGCCATGAGCGGCACCGAGCAGGACATAGCGGTTGACTTCGATGTAATCGGCAACAATCTCGGACTGACGTTCCAGTTCTGACGTCATCACATAGAGGCTTGATCCCGGCACGCTGGCACCGAGTTCCGCAAGCAGCGGCCGCAATGTGTAATCCGGCGCCAGACTGTGAGCAGCCGAACCTCCCGTAAAGACAGGAAGCACCACCCTGTTACGCAGGGAACCCGCGCCATATTGATCGAGAAAACTTTTCAGTAGCCCTGTGAAACTCGCCTTGTAAGTCGGTGTGGCGATGACGATAAAATCGCTCTCCGCCACCTCCCTGACGACGGCGGCCAGTTCTTCGTGCCCCCAACTGAAAAGACCCTGTGTGTGCTCGGCAAGCTCGATCGGAGCACTTGGCTCCTGCGCTCCGAGTAAAGACGCCAGTGCGCGTGCCACTTCCATGCCAAGAGCCGTCGTACGGCCTCCAGCGGAGGGATTGCCGCAGAGCATGGTGATCTTCATGCTTCAATTCTCCTATGCACCCGGTAACAACCGGATGGTCACATCACTCTTCCAAGGGATTCAGCAGCGAAAGCTGATCGAGAAAGGCCACCGCGAAACTGCCCGTGCCCACCGCTGGCTGCGCGCGTTCGGCGGCTTCGGCATAGACGGCATGGGCCGCCGCGACGGCCATCATCCGGTCCTGTGCGCCAGCCAGCATCGCCGCCATGAGGGCACCCAATGAACAGCCCGCTCCCGTCACCTGTGTCAGCCGCACATCGCCCCCACCCACCGCATACGTCACGCGGCCATCCGTGATGTAGTCCACAGGACCGCTGACAGCCGCGACTGTGCCGATGCTGGCCGCGACATTCTCCAGAAAAGGCACGGCCTGATCGGACGTCATCGTCGTTTCGACCCCCTGTCCTCCCCCCTGACCGCCAGCCAGAGCGATCAGTTCGGACGCATTGCCACGAATAGCAGTCGGCCTGAATTCCAGAAGACCTTTCACCACCGCGTCATAGGCTGGCGCCCCGGCTCCCACCGCAACAGGGTCCAGAACCCACGGCACTCCGGCCTCGTGTGCCGAACGGGCGGCCAGACGGATATCTTCCGGGCCACAACTCATCAGGCTGGCGGCATTGATCCACACCGCATGGGCGTGACGACCGAACACGGCTGGCCAGTCCATCGCCGTGCCGATGGCCGGTCCTGCCCCTACGGCCAGCAGAACATTCGCCGAAAGATTGGCCGCAACGTAATTGGTAAGCCCGTAGCAGAAGGGTTTAAGCGCCTTGAGACGCGCCAGTTCGTGGCGGATCTCAGGATCTTTCCAGGTCAGTTCCTTCATGCGTATCTCCAGCGGTGGCGATGCTCAGGTATCTGTGAGATCAAGCAACCATAAAAAAATGCCCATCCGGTTCAGGCATCTTTCATGGCTGTAACTTCCAGCTCGACTTTCATGGCCGGATCGATAAGACCCGCAACCAGCACCATCGTGCAGGCCGGACGGATTGCGGAAAAGGCCACGCCATGCGCGCGGATGAGCGCCTGCCAGTCCTGCGGGTCCGTCAGATAAACGCGGCTACGGACCACATCGGCAAGGCTCGCTCCCGCTTGCCCCAGAACTCTTGCGACTTTCTCCACGGCACGAGCGAACTGGACCGTGGCGTCACCATGCGCGGCCCCTTCCTGTGCCAGTCCCGAACAGCCTGACACGAACACATGCCCGCTCTGGCTAACCGCGCGGGCGTATCCCATGAGTTCCTCATAGGAACTGCCAGTCGAGACAGTCTGACGGCTCATTTCACCCTCCTGCTGCTCCATCAAAGGCGTGATGATAATTGCGCCAACTGCTGCAACCCGACGCATTCATGTCCGGACCTGCGGCCAGCGGATGGCAAACCCGCGTGCAGTCTCAAGTAAGGTTGCGATTCCAAGAACCCGCGCATCGTCGAAACGTCGGCCCGCGATCTGGACGGAAACCGGCACGTCACCATCTTCAGGCTGATGGACCGGCACGGTGGCGGCGGGCCAGCCGATCTGGTTGAACCAGCAGGCAAAGGCCTGATGACTGGCCGCACCCCATCGTGGGTCGGGACAACAGAGTTCAGCGGGAAAAGCACGCACCGGCACGGCTGGTGACAGCACGTGATCGAAAGAGGCCAACTGCCGGGCCACCCGGATCGCCGCCATGTTGACACGGCGCGTCACGCTGGCGGCGTGAATGGCAGACTGAGAGAGCAGGCCATCATACAGCGCCCCTATGGGAGGAGCGATCCGACCCCGCGCCGCAGCGGGCAGCCCGAAGTAATCGGGAGCACCGACATGCAGCATGTTCCAGTGAATCGCCATGTAATCGTCAGCACCGACATCCAGATCCTTGATCTCGATCAGTTCGGCACCACGAGCGCTCAACTGCTCCGCAGCCCAGTCAACAGCCGTCAGGGTTTCCGCATCGGTCGCATCCCCCCAACCCGCCCGTTTCCAGACCGCAATCCGTTGCCCCTTGAGGTCTGTCGGAGGAGGAGCCGGCACGAAACGGCCATCCAGCGAATAGAAATCCTCATGCGCGAACCGGCCAAGGGCGCCCAGCGCCAACGTGACATCTCCCACCGTCCGCGCCATCGGGCCCGCGCTGCGGTAAGCCCCGGGAGGGTCGTAAGCAATACGCCCCTGCGTGGGCTTGATGGACGCCAGCCCCGACAGAGCGGCGGGAATGCGAACAGAGCCGACCATGTCGGTGCCAAGGGCAATGGTCGCGGCTCCCAGCACCACGCTGGGTCCGGCCCCGGACGAAGACCCACCCGGACTTGTACGCGGATCCCATGCATTGCGGATCACACCGTGTTCGGAGCTGATCCCGGACATGATCATCGCGAAATCCGGCATCGTGGTCTTGCAAGTTACGATCATTCCCGCTTCCCGGGCGCGAATGACCGGCAGCGCATCGGCCCCAGAGACGACACCT
Organism: Acetobacter estunensis; assembly: GCF_011516945.1. GTDB lineage: Bacteria > Pseudomonadota > Alphaproteobacteria > Acetobacterales > Acetobacteraceae > Acetobacter > Acetobacter estunensis. Next base: position 57,108 of record NZ_WOTH01000001.1, on the reverse strand, counting down.
TCATGACAGGCCGTGCCATGCCAGCGCGGCAGCCCCTTGATATGGAAACTGTCCTTGAAGCTTATGGGCACGCCGTCCAGCGGTCCCAATGGCCGCCCCGCTTTCCAACGGCAGGCACTTGCCCGCGCGCTCTCGTGGACCATATCGGCATCGGAACTTGCCACAGCATTGAGACTCGCCGCAGGCCCCGCCACCACAGCCAGTGCTGCTTCAGCCACTTCGACCGGGGAAAGCGTGCCAGCCCCATAAGCCTGCGTCAGTTCGGCGGCACTCATCGGGGGCAGATCGGTCACATTACCTCTCCTGCCCACGGTGCACGGGACGCGACGGATCGGCCGTCCAGCCATTCATCGAATCATCATAGATCCGGAAAGAAGGTCGCCCTGTCGCGGCAAGGGCCAAAGCCAAACCCGCAGCATTGATGCCACCGCCGCAATACAGCACCGGCGTTATCTGACGGCCCAATTCCGGTCCGAGTTGCAGATCCTCCAACGCGCTGTTGAGCCGCGCAAAATCCAGCCGCCCCATGCCGTCGAGCAGGTCCGCATACGGCAGGTTCAGGCTGCCCGGGATGTGACCAAGACGTGGATCATTGCTGCCTTCCGCCGTGAACTGAACCTTTCGCAAACCGCAGACCAGAGGCGAACGGGACGTGTCACCGGAGGCGATCAGTTCCACCACCTCCTCGGTCGAGACAAAAATCGAAGGTGCGGGACGAGCGGTGAAATCACCGGGAGAAGCTGAGACCTCAGGCCCGGTTTCCACAATACCGCCTGCATGGACCCATGCCGCCAGACCGCCATTGAGCACGCGCACCCTGTCAAATCCACAGACACGAAAAAGAACCCAGATACGCGCCGCGTACGCGCCCCCAAGGCGATCATAGACCACCACGTCGCTGTCGTTACGGATGCCGAGCCGACGCGCTTCCCGTTCAAGCGCCGCAATATGCGGACGTGTAAACGCAAAAGGGGCATCCGGGTCGGAAAACGCTCCGAACAAATCGGCCAGATGGGCACCGGGAATATGCTCTGCCGTGAACACATCCCGACCGGAAACAAAAGCCGTGGCGCCTCCCGGACGATCTACCCTACCGACAGAGGCATCAAGCACGATCACCTCAGCACGATGCGCGACAAGCCAAGGTGCCGCGATCAGTGGACCATCGGGAAGCGTCATCCCACGCTCCCCTTACGTCCGGGAGCAATACGATTTTTCCACTCATCGCGGGCGGGACGTGCAAGCCCCAGCGTCTCACGTGCCGTGCGACCGGTATACTCCGTGCGGTGAAGACCTCGCCTCTGCAATTCCGGCACGACAAAACGGGCAAAATCCTCGAAAGCCGCAGGCAGATGTGTGGCCTGCACCATGAAGCCGTCCGAGGCCCCCTCCTTCATCCACAATTCCATATTGTCGGCAATGCTTGCGGGAGAGCCGATCATGTTGCCTTCCGTGCGTGCCCCGTACCAGCGGCCGATCTCTCTGACCGAGAGATTTTCACGTCGGGCAAATTCCACGACTTCTTCGTAATGCCCCTGCACACCCACCTCATCGAGCGTGGGAAGCGGGCCATCAAGGTCGTATTTCGTGAGATCTACATTGACATGATACGCAAGTCGCGACAGCCCGGCGAGGGGGTGCACCAGATCGACAAAGGCCACATGCCGCGCCATGGCATCCTCATCCGTCCTACCCACAACAACCGTGGCTGCGGTCAGGATACGGATCTGCTCAGGATCGCGCCCATGCGCCCGGGCCCGGTTCTTGATGTCCGCATAGAAAGCTGCCGCGCTTTCGAGAGATTCCGCACTGGAGAAGATGACATCGGCCCAGCGGGCCGCAAAATCACGCCCACGAGGCGACGCACCAGCCTGAATCAGAAGCGGATACCCCTGTGGAGGGCGAGGCACTGACAACGGTCCCTGCGTGCTGACATACTGTCCGGAATAATCCACCGACCGCACCCGATCAGGATCACCGAAATGTCCGCCTTCCTTATCCTGAAAGATCACATTGTCATCCCAGCTGTCCCATAGCCGGGTCGTGGCTTCCAGCACTTCTTCAGCGCGCGCATAACGCTCGTCACGCGGCGGAAGACGGGGCTGTCCGAAATTCTGGGCCTCCGCATCCTGAAAGGACGTCACAATGTTCCAGCCCGCACGCCCATCGGTCATGTAATCGAATGTGCCAAGGGTCCGGGCAAGATTGTAAGGTTCGTGATAACCGGTCGAAATCGTGGCGGCGAGCCCCAGATGCTCGGTCACCCCGGCCATAACGCCCAGCACGGTCATGGGGTCCAGACGTGGCGTGCCGGATCCCCACTCCACCGCCGGGCGGAATGAGTTCCCCAGTGAACGGGGCATGGACAGGGCATCGGGAATGAAGGCCAGATCGAAACGCGCGCTCTCAAGAATGCGCGCGATTTTGCGATAATAGCCGGGCGTCATGAAGCCGGGATCGGCATCGGGATGGCGCCAGCCTGTGGTGCCCATCGGCCCTGCGTTCATGAAAGCTGCGAGATGCATCTGTCTGGTCATGAGCCGCCTCTCTTCTGCTGGCATCACGCTGTGGGAGCAGCGCTACCCTCTCTTTCACGCAGCATAGGCAGCGTAATCTCCGGCTTTGAACCGTAAAGAGTTTCCTTCCGTGATAACTTATGGAATGACGTTGACCTCCGAAATAGACGGCGGCTCTTGTTCCATTCGTTCATGAGGCAGATGAGGTTCGCATCATCTCATGCGCGATACGCAGGAAATTTCCGACGACAGGATTTTTCTCGTCCTTGCGCCAGAACATGCCCACCTGCCACGAGAGGGCCGGTCCCTCGATTCCTTGGGCAACGATCGCATGAGTGTCGATCACGCCCGAAAGGGCCGACTCATGCATCACCGCTACACCCAACCCTGCGGAGACCATGCGCAGCTGTACAAGGCTTTCATTGACCCAATGCGTCACGGCGGGATCAATACCCTTCCACGCAAACAGTCGCTCCACAGCCTCTTCGAAACCCGGCGCCACAGATTTCTTCAGTCGGATAAATGGCAGCCCGCTTACGGCAGGGCTATCGATCGTTGCGATCCGGTCCTCAAGCGCAACAGGAAAGACGAAAGCCAGCCTGTCACGCGAGATCAGACAGGAGGCAAGATCAGGGGCCGCTGGCCAGCGGGCAAACGCGACGTCGAGTTGCCGTTCACGCACCATCGGCAACTGGGACTGTGAGGAAATGTCGTTGAAAGTCAGTTCAACTTCCGGATAGGCGTCACGGTAGGCGATCAACGCGCGCGTCATGATTTCCAAAGCGGAAAACGTAAAGCCAATGGCAAGCTGGCCAGTTTCTCCATGGGCCATTCGCAATCCGCGTTCCCATATACGGTTCGCTTCGCGCACCAGCGGCTGCACCTCAGCCAGAAACTGGCAGCCGAAAGCGGTAAGCTCCGTTCCCTGCCGAGAGCGCTCGAACAACTGCGTGCCCATCATGTCTTCAAGCCGTGCAATCTGCTTGGTCAGAGTGGGCTGAGTGATTCCCAGTCGTGCGGCGGCGTCAGAGAAGTTGCAGAGTTCTCCAAGAGCAGCGAAAGACCGGAACAGATCAAGATTCTTCATGATGCCCTTCTGCCAACGGCCGGTGAGCGTGCACGCAACAGATGCTGAGCATGCGGGCCTCGGGGCACATCTGCAACGGCAGATGAAAATAGGCCCATAACTTGGACGATACCGCTGACGTCACATTCATCTCCAGCGTTTACGGAGGAGAGTGCTGTTCACCACAGTCGAATAGTGAGCCAACCAAGACGATCCTGGCATTGAGTTGCGACAGCATTGGATGAACACGACACAGCCCCACCCGCTGTCACGAAATTTAGTCTGCGCAACAAGGCACAGAAGCATCTCTCAATTTTGAGATCACTCCATATCTCATATTCTTGTCATCTTTCTCAGCGCTTGCAGCATCTTCACAATGCGCCATATCCCCTCGACACATGCGCCATTAACTGCTTGTTCATGTTCTGATCTGCTCACAGGAAAGACGGACTGACCATGACCGGCGAATCAATGGATGTGGACACTTCCGCAACCGCGCTCTCTGACGAGTCTCCAGCCCATCTTCAACTGCATGTCAGCCTTCAGGACTCCGTCAACGCCGCTTTATGGGAAAACAGCGTGCCGTTTCTGTCGGAACTAGCGCTGGAAAACGCCACTTCCAAAAGCTGGTCCGAACTCGAAATCAGCCTGACCTGTGAGCCTCCCGCCATCCAGCCGCACACATGGCGGCTCCAGCAGGTTGGCGCCGGCGAATACCGCAGTTTGCGCCCGCAGGATGTGCGGCTAAACGGCACATGGCTCCAGCAGCAGACAGAAGCCTCTCGTGCGGAGATCACCTTCATCGTCCGCAGCGGCGTAGAAGAACTGCTGCGCAAGACTCATGACATCCGCGTACTGGCCCGCAGCGAATGGGGCGGCCTGTCCGGCGTTCCCGATATCCTCGCCGCCTTCGTGCTACCAAACGACCCCGCCATCGGCCGCATCCTGCGCAGCGCTTCCGAGATTCTCCGCGCCGCCGGAAAACCACACACGCTTGAAGGCTACCAGCGCGACAAGGCGCGTGTGTGGGAACAGGCGCAAGCCATCTGGTGCGCCATCTGTGCGCTGGACATCACCTATATCAGCCCGCCTGCTTCTTTCGTGGAAAACGGCCAGCGTGTGCGTCTGCCTTCCCAGATCATGGAAGAACGCCTCGGCACCTGTCTCGATACGGCGCTGCTGTTCGCCGCCTGTCTGGAAGCCGTGGGGCTGCACCCGCTCATCGTCATCACCGAAGGTCATGCCTTCACGGGCGTCTGGCTGACGAAATCCGACACCCTCACCTCCGTCACCCGTGATCTTCCCAGCCTGCGCAACCGTCTGAAGCTGGACGAGATCAAGGTGTTCGAGACCACCCTCGTCACTCTCGACCGCAAACCGTCCTTCACCGTGGCGTGCGAGAAAGGAGAAGCCAATCTTCGCCACGCGGGAGAGGACGAAGACAACACATTTTGCGAACTCATCGACATTCATCGTGCACGCCTGCGTCGCATCCGTCCGCTCTCCATGCCCGGCGCCAACACCACCGCCACAGCAGAGAAAGAAACAAAAAACGCAGGCTCCGAGGACCAACCCGCCTTCGAGGACACGCCGAGCCTGCGTGAAGACAGGCTGGAGACGGAAGAGGACGCTGCGTCTTCTCCTGCTGACCGCATCAGTCGCTGGTGCAACCGCCTGCTCGACATGTCGGGGCGCAACCGGCTTTTGAACCTACCCAAAAGCGAAAAGCAGATCATCCGTATCGACTGCCCCGATCCGGGCAGGCTCGAGGACACACTCGCCAGCCTCCGCGCTGGCGGGAAAGGTCGCCCTCTGCGATTCTGCCCATGGCCCGACATGATGAAAGACGGCGATCCGCGGGACGCTGCGCTGCATCATGACCGCCTGCACGAAGATGCCGCCCGCGCCTACGCCATCGAAGCTCTCGACCGGCGCGAACTGCTCGTCGCGCGCACCGAAACCGCGCTTCAGGCCGCTCTGACCGAAATCTACCGTCGTGGCCAGTCCGCCGAGCAGGAGGGTGGCTCCAATATCCTTTATCTCACCATCGGCGCACTCGCATGGACCCGCAAGGACGGCGATACCCCCTGGCTGGCCCCGCTGATCCTCGTGCCCGTGACGCTCGAACGCCCCAGTGTGCGCTCCGGCTTCGTGCTGCGCCCGCACGGCGATGACAGCCGCGTGAACATCACACTGCTGGAAATGCTGCGCAACGACTACAACCTCCGCTTCCCCGAACTGGAAGGGGACCAACTCCCCGAAGATGGCAACGGATTGGATGTCACCCGCATCATCACTATCTTTCGCGCGGGCCTGAGAAATGTTCCAGGATGGGAAGTGCACGATGACGTCGCTCTGACCACCCTGTCCTTTGCCAAGTTCCTCATGTGGAAAGATCTGCTGGAGCGTCGCGAAAGCCTGCGCTCCAACGAGGTCGCCCGTCGCCTGCTCGACGGCGTGAGCGAGGACAGCCCCTCCTCCACCGGTGCCGCGCCCATGACAGAAACGGATGGCGCGCTGGATGAACTGTTTTCGCAGGCCGATCTCGCCTGTCCGATGGAGGCCGATTCCTCCCAGCTCCGCGCTGTCGCCCGCGCAGCGGCGGGAGACAACTTCGTGCTGATCGGCCCACCGGGAACCGGAAAAAGTCAGACTATTACGAACATCATTGCCAACACGCTGGCACAGGGCCGCTCGGTCCTGTTCGTGGCGGAAAAACGCGCCGCTCTGGAAGTGGTGCGCAACCGCCTGCGTCAGATCGGACTTGCGGAGTTCTGCCTCGACCTGTTCTCGCCCAAAGCGAGCAAGATGGCCGTGCTGGAACAATTCCAGACGGCCCAGAACGTGCTTGATCGTTTCGATGAAGGCGACTGGCGCCGCTCCCGCGAGCAGATCAATCTCCTACGCGGCGAACTGAATGCCTATGTCCATGAACTTCACCAGCGCTGGCGCAACGGGTGGACACCCTTCCGCGCCATCGGCGTCGTTCTGCGGGCCGATGACGCCCAGCTCCTGCCACTTACCTTCACATGGCCTTCACCGGACATGCACGACGAGGACGGATACGAAGCACTATGCAAAGCCGCCGACGATATTGCCAGTGTTCATGAACGGATCGGCGATGTCATCAGTTCACCCGCGCTCTCCGGTCTGGACCGGACGGAGTGGGGGCCCCAGTGGGAAAAGGATTTCGTGGATGCCGCCCGCACTCTTCTAACAGGGGTCGAGCAACTCGCCGTCAGTACGAAAGCCGTACGCAAGACGCTGAATCTCGGGATCGAGGACATGTCCCTTCCCGCACTGCAGCATCTGCGAATCCTTTGCGCCTGTCTTGAAAAAGATGAAGCATCCGCGTGGGCTTTCGCAGAAGATTCGGACGCCACCCGCAATGCCATGCATGCCGAAAAGCCACACATCGCCCGTCATGGCGAACTGACCGCTCAGCTTTCCGTCGCATGGAAACCCGAGGCAAAAACCTTGCCTCTGGATGATCTTCTGAAAACATGGAACGAAGCGCAGGAAAAATCCGTTTTTCAGTTTCTCGCCAAATCCAAGGCCATCAAATCCGTCCGCAAGCAACTCGAACCGCACGCAGATGGCGCACTGCCCGAGGATTGCGCACCGGATCTGCAACGTCTGATTGCATTGCGTGACATTGAAAAGCATCTGGCCGATGCGCCACATGGTCTTACAGTCGGAACGACTCTGTGGCAGGGACTGGATACGGATTTCGACCGTGTGGACGCGCATCACGCCTGGGGCCGCTCTACCCGCGCAGCGCTGGCCACCTGTGCCCCCGATGTCACGGTCCTGCTGGCCGCACGCACCCACCTGCGGGCACTGCTGTCAGAAGGACGCGATCTGCTCACTCCCAGCGGATCGGCACGCGCGTCGTTCGACACGTTCAGCCAAAATCTTGAAACCGTTATCAAAAATCTTGAAACATTCGCAACGATCAGCGAAACAGCACCCGATCGCATGGCCGACACCACGGCCCCCGACTGGCTTCCTGCCCTGACAAAACGCTTGAGAGGCTGGATTGCAGCGTCACGAAACCTGCGTGACTGGTGCAACTGGAAACTCACCTGCCAACGCGCGGAGCGGCTCGGCCTCGGCCCACTGGTGGACGCGGTGGAAAGCGGACTCATCCCGGCCCCCGAAACCGTAACGGTGTTCGAGGCCAACTATGCCCGCTGGTGGCTCACAGGAGCCGTCGAACGGTCCCCGCTCCTGCGCGGTTTTGTCGCTGCCACGCATGAGCGCAGCATCGAGCGGTTTCGTGAACTCGACCGCCAGATCATGAAGATGGCCACGCAACTGACCCGTGCCCGTCTCGCCGGCCAGATCCCTGACGCGCAAACCCGGGCAACCGACACGGAATACAAGGTTCTCACACGCGAAGCGGCAAAGAAGGCGCGTCACCTGCCCATCCGCCAGCTTGCCGAAAAAATGCCTCACGCGCTGCGTCAGCTCACGCCCTGCCTGATGATGAGCCCGCTTTCCGTCGCGCAATATCTTCCCCATGACGCGCAGCCTTTCGATCTCGTCATCTTCGATGAGGCCTCGCAAATCCCGACATGGGACGCCATCGGCGTGATCGGCCGTGGACGGCAGGTGATCGTCGTGGGCGATCCGAAACAGCTTCCCCCGACGGATTTTTTCAATCGCAGCGCCAGTGAAGACGAAAGCGTCCGTGACGCCGAAACCTGCGATCTGGAATCCATCCTTGATGAGTGTCGTGGTGCGGGCATCCCCTCCGTACAACTCAACTGGCACTATCGCAGTCGTCACGAAAGCCTGATCGCCTTCTCCAATCACGCCTATTACGGCGGTCAGCTCATCACCTTTCCCTCACCCGTCACACAGGATCGGGCGGTTTCCTTCCGCTTCGTGCCCGATAGCGTCTATCTGCGCGGTGGCGCGCGCACCAACCCGATGGAAGCACAGGCCATCGTGGCGGAAGCACTCACGCTTTTGCGCGACGGCACGAACCGCTCTCTGGGCATCGTCACCTTCAACAGCGAGCAGCAGACCCTCATCACCGACCTGTTCGATAAGGCCCGCGAGAGCCATCCGGACATCGAGCGTTTCTTCAATGACGATGCCAATGAACCCGTGCTGATCCGCAATCTTGAAAACGTGCAGGGAGAAGAGCGCGACATCATGCTCTTTTCCCTCACCTATGGTCCCGATCAGGCAAACCACATGACGCTTAATTTCGGCCCCCTCAATCGCGATGGTGGAGAGCGGCGACTCAACGTGGCCATCACCCGTGCCCGTGAAAAGCTGGTCGTGTTCGGTTCCTTCCGTCCGGACCGCATCGACATCAACCGCACCAGCGCACAGGGCGTGCGCGATCTCCGGAAGTTCCTCGTCTTTGCCGAACACGGTTCAAAAGCGCTCGCAGGCGTGGACGAAGGTTCCGTAGGCGGGTTCGACAGCCTGTTCGAGGAAGAAGTTGCCGCGCTTCTGCGCGGCAAGGGGTGGCAGGTAATTCCACAAGTGGGCGTCTCGGGTTTTCGCATCGACCTTGGCATTGTCGATCCCGACCGTGCTGCCGCATTCCTCGCAGGCGTGGAGTGCGACGGCGCGACCTATCACCGCAGCGCCACGGCTCGGGACCGGGACCGACTGCGTCAGACAGTGCTGGAAGGGCTTGGATGGTCCATTCTGCGTATATGGTCCACCGACTGGTGGACCAACGCCGCCCGCGAATGCGACCGCATCGACCAGCAGTTACGCAGCGTTCTGGAGCAGACACGCAAGCGCCGCGCCGAACAGGAAGAACGTGATCGCAAGAGCGCCGTCGCCGCACAGGCGGCGGCGGAGGAAGCCCTGCGAGAAAATGCATCCAAACCGGAGGAAGATACCAAGGACTCCGCTCCGCACGCGCCAGAAAAGACCTTCTCTACGACAGCGGAAATGCCCCGTCCTACTCTTCTCGCGCGCGGTCCCGTGAACACAATAGAACCCACACCACGTATTCCTGCCGACCATGAGCGCTTCTTCGAAGAAGATTATACGCCGCATTTACAGGCCATGATCGAATATCTCGTGACAGAGAAAGGGCCGATCCGCGAAGATATTCTCGTCCAATCCCTCTCGCGCAACCACGGCTTTGCTCGCGTAGGACGCGACATCCGTCAGCGGATTCTCACAGCCATTCCGCCGACACTGACACGCAGCATGGAAGACTGCGGCACCTTCATCTGGCCACCGCATTTTTCACCCGAGACAGATATCCCCTTTCCCGCGCCTGCAGCCGGGGAAAGCCTCGACCCCTCAACGGTTCCGCTGGCGGCCCTCGTCACGCTCGCCCGCTCTCTCGATGGGAACGGATACAGCGAGAGCGATCTTCTGAGCGCGATGCGTAAAGCCTGTGGCATGGGACGCATGGGAACTGCCACGCGTGCCCGACTGGAAAAGGCGCTGACTCAGGCCCGTTCGACACCGGCATGTCAGACGAATAAGGAAGCGACGTAGCTTATTCTGACGAGGTGGCGCTCTTGCGGCTCTTCTGAACGCAGTCGATCAATCTTTCGATATCAAAAGACCGAGCGGCCACGGGCCATTTCACTGCCCGCTTTGTCTTTGACGGCGCACAGCGTCTTCAAGTTCCAGAGCATTTTTCGTGGCAGCACCATATGTGGTGTTGTCGTAGATCGTCCAGACATCGACGCCATGAGCGTTAAGTGAGGCAACAGCTTTTGCGCGAACCTCAATGTCCTGCTCCCCATAGGGTGACTCATAAATACGGGGAGAGCCGTGCAATCGAAAATAGACGAGATCCTCCCAGCCTCCGGGCTGCGCGGCCTGTAACGGTTTGGCCGGATCCGCCGCAACCCGTGACACCTGTTGCCTCTTCAACATGCGGTCAACCTCCGGCTGGAACCAACTGACATGCCTCGGCTCCAGAACAAGAGGCCCTCCTGTCGTCAGGGATTTCAGATCGCTGAGAAACTGTTCGGCAATATCGCCGGGATAGGCAAAACTCGGCGGAAGCTGAATCAGAATGGGGCCACGCTTGTCACCCAGACCGCTCGTCTCCTCTGCAAATCTCTCCATGAGCGCCTGACAATCGACCAGACGATGCTCATGCGTAATGGCCTTGGGCAGCTTGACGGAGAAACGAAATGCAGGCGGCACACTTGCTGCCCAGCGTTCATATGTCGTGCGTCGATGCGGCCGATAGAAACTGCTATTGATCTCGACTACTGAAAAACGTGTGCCATAGCGTTCAAGATGCGTGCCGCTTGAAGGAAACTGTGTGGCAAACGCAGGGGGAATCGACCAGCCAGCAACGCCGACACGAATGGACATGAGCCGTTCCTCCTATGATCGCGAACATACGACCCGCGATCTTACACACAAAAGAACCCCATGTTCTTCATGCGACTGAACACTCCCCATGAGGAGAACGGCTTAGGCTGACGCCTTTATGATAGACGACCAGCAGTATCGCCGCTTACCCACCAAAACAAATTCGATCGACAGACATGGCGATCTGACGAGCACATCTCCATAAAAAAAGCCCCGTCTGCCGCATGTCGTCATGACAGCAACAGACGGGGCTGGAAACAAGGAGAAGGAGGAAATACCCGACGGTATTTCCCCTAGAGGGTGTTCTGCACTTTGGATGAGCAGGTTAGCTGCGTTTTTCAGCATGAAACCTGCGAAGGCGATGGTGTGCATTGCGGCGAGGGTTGAAGCACAGCGCTCGTAGTCTTTTACGAGCCTTCTGCACCGTGTTGCCCATGCGAACGATCTCTCCACGATCCAGCGACGTGGCAGCAGAACGAAACCCCGTTTAGCCTGAGGTAGTCTAACGATTTCGAGAGTGACATCCTGCTCTTTGGCAGCTTTTTCCGGTTTTGATCCGGTATAGCCCTGATCAGCCCATGCCAGTTCCACACTACCGTCTGTTGCCTCCTGAATGGCTTGCGCCAGTGGACCGACTTCCGCCCGGTCGTCCCTGTTTGCCGGGGTGACATGCAGAGCCAGAAGATGCCCCAGAGTATCGACCGCCATGTGCAGCTTCGATCCCTTCTTTCTTTTCGCACCATCATACCCGGACCGTGGCCCGCTTTCCGGGGTCGAACGCAGTGTCCTGCTGTCGATGACTACCGTCGTCGGCTCCGCCTTCCTGCCTGCCGCAATACGCAGTACAGCCCGAAGATCGTGGACAACAGCCTCGAAACATCCTGCTTCCATCCAGCGCCGCGATTGCTGGTAAACCGCAGTCCATGGCGGCAGATCGTTCGGCATCGCACGCCATGCAATGCCGTAACGGATCACATACCGAAGACCGTTGAACAACTCTCTCAGATCATGACGTCGCTGCTCTGCATCTTCTTTCATCAGAAGGAGATAGGGAACAATCAGAGACCACTCTTCGTCACTGATATCAGACGGATACGGTTTGCGGGCAGTATTCATCCATCTGTTCTGCAACACTCACGCCAGAAAGTACATAACACCCTCTAGGCCCTCAGAAAACCTGACGGAAAATGACGTAGAGGCATCCCGCAATCGCCATGGCGGCCGGGAGTGTCGTCACCCAGGCCATCGCCATGGACCGCAATGTGGACCACTGCAGGCCCGAGCCATTGGCTTCCATCGCACCGGCCACGCCGCTGGAGAGAATGTGCGTCGTGGACACCGGCAGGCCATAACCTTCCGCCAGACCGATCGTGCTCATGGCCACGACTTCAGCCGACGCACCTTCGGCATAGGTCAGGTGGGTCTTGCCGATCTTCTCACCTACCGTAATGACGATGCGCTTCCAGCCGACCATGGTGCCCAGACCCAGCGCAATGGCGACCGAGACCTTCACCCACAGCGGAATGAAACGTGTGCCGGCATACAGATCGGACTGGAAAGATTTGAGCGTCTTCTTCTCATCCGCGCTGAAACCATTGGCCGCTCCCATGACCCGGATGGCATCGGCGGAGAGATACATCTCGGTGCGCACGTTCGGAACGGCCGCCGCCGGAACGGATTTCATGGAGCCATAGGTCCGCACTGAGTCGGAAATGTCGTGGCTCAGCACCGCGAGAGCGGAGAACGTCTCGGGAGAGGCCACCGACTGCGCGCGCAGGGCCGCACCCACCGTGGTCTTGGCCGTCGCCACATCCATCGCCACCGGCACAGCACCCGCATGGTCGAGGAAGATATGATTCGCCTGATCGGCCGTCTGGATGAAGGCCGGCATCGCGCTTTCCGGCATCGCGCGGTTTAGCGCGTACGCCGTCGGCGCCGCACCGATCAGGATGAGCATGATCAGACCCATGCCCTTCTGACCGTCATTACCACCATGCGAGAAAGACACGCCCGTGCAGGTGGTGATGAGCAGACCACGAATCCACCACGGTGGTGGCTCATGACCCTTCGGCGCATCATAAAGCGCCCGGTTCTTCACCAGCAGCTTGAGCGTCAGAAGCAGCAGAGCCGCCATCACGAACCCACAGACCGGGCTGAACAGCAGAGACGCGAAGACCTTACGAACCTGCTCCCAGTTGACGCCCTGAGTCGTGGCGCCAGCGGGCGCCATGAACTGGTTGGCCAGACCCACACCCATGATCGAACCGACCAGCGCGTGCGACGAACTGTTGGGAATGCCGAACGCCCAGGTGGCGAGGTTCCAGATGATCGCGGCAAGCAGCAGCGCGAAGATCATCGCATAACCGGCCGTGTTGCCAGCATCGAGGATGAGTTCCACCGGCAGCAGGGTGACAATGCTGTAGGCCACCGTCCCCGCCGACGTCGCAACGCCGAGGAAGTTCCAAAAGCCAGACCAGATGACCGCAAAAAGCGGTGGCAGACTGTGCGTGTAGATCACCGTGGCAACGGCATTGGCCGTGTCATGGAAACCGTTCACGAATTCGAAGGCCAGCGCAATGATCAGGGCCACGCCAAGAAGGACGAACGTACCCGTGGCAAGTGGCCCTTCGCCCACGGCGTGCATGTCGTGCAGGATGCTGAACGCCGCAAAACCGAGCGCACCGATCAGCACGGTGAAAAACATAACGACGTGCAGGGGCTTGTTGCCACCGTCCATGTCAGGACGGGAAACGGGAGCAACCTCTACGTCGGCATTCATGATGGCTTGGGACATCATCAGTCCATGTTCCGTTAACCTTAATGCCGGGGTTTACGGCACGAAGTGTCGAAACACGACGCAGGAAATTTGATGGTTTTATGACAGTGCTGTCTCAAACAGCAGAATCTGAAAACAACCTCTCTCCCGCCAGACACTGATCACTCGGCGGGAGAGAGGCTGCAACTCCATGTCATTACAGATTTTATTGGGTTAGAAAGACACTCTCCCTTCCGCACCATTCTGGGGAGTGCCGTCCTTCGTCCGCCCTACGACGGAGACCATGCGCTCCCTCCGAAGCGTCAGCGCACCCTTCTCAAAACGATGCGAAAGACTGTCGAAACCTATCCTTCACCCACGATACGAATCAGTTCCGGCACGATCGCGGGATTGGCCAACGTGGACAGATCGCCAAAACCTTCCGTCTCTCCGCAGGCAATCTTGCGCATCAGACGCCGCACGTTCTTGCCCGAGCGCGTCTTGGGCAGGTCCGGCACGACAAACACCTTCTCCGGCACCGCGTAACGCCCCACCTTGGTCCCGATGATGCGCACGACCTGATCCTTCAGACCGGCTGTCACCGCCTTATCCAACCCCTCATGCGGCACGATATAGACAATCAGCCCCTGCCCCTTGAGGTCGTGCGGAATACCCACAGCGGCACTTTCGGAAATGTCATGAATTTCCGAAATCGCGTCCTCGATCTCTGCCGAACCGATGCGATGACCCGAGACGTTGATGACGTCGTCCACGCGCCCCGTGATCCAGAAATAACCATCCTCATCCCGGCGTGCCCCGTCACCCGTGAAATAATGCCCCGGATACGGTTTGAAGTAAGTCGTCTGAAACAGCGCGTCGTCATTCCAGATCGTCAGCGCGCAACCGGGCCATGAGCCATCGATGCACAGGATGCCTTCGGCCGCCCCCTCAAGCGGCTGTCCTTTCTCGTCCAGCAACACCGGATTCACACCGGGCAGCGGCAATGTGGCCGAGGCCGGACGCGCCTCAACAGCCCCGGGCACGAGTGAAATCATCGCACCACCTGTCTCCGTCTGCCACCATGTGTCCACCACCGGACAGCGACCGCCGCCAATCACCTCGTGGAACCATGTCCACGCCTCGTGATTGATCGGCTCCCCCACCGAGCCCAGCACACGCAGACTCGACAGATCATAGCGACCGGGGATTTCATCTCCCTCGCTCATCAGCGCCCGGATGGCCGTGGGAGACGTGTAGAAGGTGGTCACCCCATGCTTGGCAATAACCTCCCACCACCGTCCCGGGGTCGGGTGAGACGGCATGCCCTCGAACAGCAGGATCGTGGCACCATTGGCCAGCGGCCCATACGCCACATAGCTGTGGCCGGTGATCCAGCCGATATCGGCGGTGCACCAGAAAATGTCGGACGGCTGGTGATCGAACACCAACTGATGCGTGAACGACGCCCACGTCAGATAACCACCCGTTCCATGCACGATGCCCTTGGGCTTGCCGGTGCTGCCGGAAGTGTAGAGCAGAAACAGGGGATCGGTGGCATTCATCGCCTCCGGGGCACAGTCCATGGATGCCGCCCGCAACAGCGGTTCCAACAGCGCGTCCCGGCCCGCCTCCAGCGGCACCTCATCCTCCGTGACGCCGACGACCAGCACATGCCGGACCGTGGATTTATCGCCCAGCAGACGCAGGGCCGCGTCCATCGTCGTCTTGTAGGGAATCCGCTTCGCGCCGCGACGCCCCACATTGGCCGTGACAACCACCACGGCACCGCTGTCAGCCACACGGTCCGCAATGGCTTCCGCAGAGAACCCACCGAACAGCACCACATGCATGGCCCCGATACGCGCGCAGGCCTGCATGGCGATAATGCCCTCAATCACGCAGGGCAGATGGATGGCCACACGGTCCCCGCGCTTCACGCCGCAGTCACGCAGAACATTGGCAAACGCGCAGACACGGGCATGCAGTTCGCGATAGGTCAGGCGGATGACATGATCCGCCTCTTCACCCTGCCAGATGATGGCGGTCTTTTCGCCGTGTTCCGGCAGGTGACGGTCCAGACAGTTCGCGCTGGCGTTCAGCGTGCCATCGGCAAACCAGCCCTTTTCCTGATCCATGGCCCGGGTCGGCTCGCGGCTCCAGACCAGACGACGATGCCCTTCCTTGAGCCAGAACTCTTCGGGGTCACGGCGCACGCCATCCGTCAACACGTGATAGGTCTGGGGGGTAAGGCAGAATGACGAGGACATGGCACTTCTTCCGGATGGCGAATCTTGCGACATTATCAGCACTGAAGCGTCACGCCATCCATCTCGCACCCGCAAAAGACCGTGCAATATTGTAAAAACGTGCGTGTAAAAATTTTACATCCTGCGTAGATTCACAAACTGTCCCACGCTCTTCGGACCAATACCATGACTCTTCACACACATGCCGATGGCGTCCCCCGCTGCGCATGGTGCGCCGCCACTCCCTCCTATATGGCCTATCATGACCATGAATGGGGCTTTCCCGTCGCGGATGATCGCAGACTGTTTGAGAAGCTGTGTCTGGAAAGTTTCCAGTGCGGCCTGAGCTGGCGGACCATTCTTGAAAAGCGCGAGAACTTCAGGGCTGCGTTCGACAACTTCGATCACGAGAAGATCGCGCACTACGATGAGCGCGACGTGCAGCGCCTGCTCGCCAATTCGGGCATTGTGCGTCACCGGGGCAAGATTGAGGCCGTCATCAACAACGCCCGGCGGATGAGCGAGCTTCTGGAACGCGAAGACTCGCTGGCGGCGTGGCTGTGGCGCTTCGAGCCACCACGCACACCCTCTCCCCAGATGCTCACTGAGACAGAGGTGTCACGCACCCTGTCGAAAGAACTTCGCAAACGTGGCTGGAAATTCGTAGGGCCGACAACCCTCCACGCCTTCATGCAGGCGATGGGACTGGTGAACGATCATGCCGAGGGCTGTGCCCTGCGTGCAAAAGCCGAAGCCGCGCGTGCCCGCTTCGTGGTGCCGCGCTGAATGCGAGTCAGGCGGCTGTTTCAGGACCACCCAGCGCCATCAGATGATGTGGATTATCCGGTGCCGATGCATGTGCCGAGAAACGTGTCTGCGGAAACGCTTCAGGACAGTTGTCCCGAATCCAGTCGATGATCTGCTCGCGGATCGCGCAGCGCAGATCCCAACTCCGGATTGCCGTGCGCGCGCCCGCTGTCACACGGATCATCATCGTGCGGTCGTTGGCATCCGCCACCTGCACACTGAAATCCTTGCCGTTCCATTCCGGGCAACTCTCCACAATCTCTCCCAGCTTCGCGCGGATTGCCGGCATGGGCGCGAGAAAATCGAGCGGCAGATAGACCGCGCCGGTCAGTTCGGCGGAATTATAGGTCCAGTTCTCGAACGGATTGTCGAGAAAGTAGGACAACGGCACGATCCGGCGGCGCTTGTCCCACGCTTTCAGCACCACGAAGGTGGCGTTGATTTCCTCCACCCACGTCCAGTCTCCGTTGAAGGCAATCATGTCCCCCATGCGGATGGGCTGCGTGATGGCGATCTGCGCGCCCGCAATCAGGTTGGTGATGACCGAGCGCGCCGCAAAACCGACGATGATGGAGGCCGCACCGGCCGAGGCCAGCAGGCTCAGCCCATACTGCCGCACGGGGTCGAACGTCATCAGCGCCGTACCGATCGTCAGCACGCCGATGATGATTTCCGCCATGCGCTGAAGCAGCCGCACCTGCGTGAAATGCTTGCGCCCGAGGATGTCCTCCTCGCGATCATCGGCGGAGGCGTCGATGTGCTCGATATAAATGCTCGACGCCAGTCGTGCGGCCTTGACCAGCCCAACCCCCATGGCCAGCACCAGCATCACGGCAAACGCATGCGCGAGACCGCCCGCCAGCCACATAGGCAGTTCAAGTGCTGGAATGGCGATGATCGTCATCACCGCCGCCGCCATCACCTGCGCGGGATGACGCAGCGTGGTGGCGCTGCTGCGAATGAACGACCCGCGTCTTTTACCGGGAACGCGCGCCAGCCCGCGCGTGATGACAAGCCCCGTCACACCTGCGGCCAGCACACCCACCATCGCGAGAATGAGAAGTGAGGCAAAAGTGGGTGGCAACCAGACGAACCACTGAAGAAGATTCGCGAGAGCTGAGAAAAACGTCTCCTTCAACAGAGCGTCCCTTTTCCTTTCCGTGAGCCGAATCTGTAACGCGCGAACAGGCCCGATCCGTCTCCGGATGCGGGAGCCAGTTTATACGCGAGCGCCAGTCAGAATATTCGGGCACGGAGGTGAACAACGCGACAGAAGCAGCGACGTTGCACGGACACACAGGTCATGGCCCGAAGGAGGGAGGCATCTGGCCTCCCCAGGGCAGGAGAAAATCCTGCCCGAGACGACCGGGATCGAGCCCCGGTCGTCCAGCAAGCGAAAATGTCGCTGCTCAGTCGTCCTTGCGCGAACGCGCGTGCTTCTTGCGCTCGTGCGGGTCGAGGTAGCGCTTGCGCAGACGCACGGCAGACGGCGTCACTTCCACCAGTTCATCGTCCTCAATGTAGGCAATCGCCTGCTCAAGGCTCATCTTGCGCGGCGGGATCAGAAGCAGAGCCTCATCCTTGCCAGCGGCACGGATGTTGGTGAGCTTCTTTTCACGGACCGCATTCACTTCGAGATCATTCTCACGCGAATGCTCGCCGATGATCATGCCGATATAGACTTTCTCACCTGCATTCACGAACAGCGTGCCGCGATCCTGCAACGAGAACAGCGAATACTGCGTGGTCACACCGTCTTCCGAGGAGATCAGCGAGCCGTTGCGACGGCCTTCGATCACACCGGCATAGGGCTGATAGCCTGCGAACAGACGGTTCATGATGCCCGTGCCGCGCGTGTCGGTCAGGAACTCACCATGATAACCGATCAGGCCGCGCGACGGGATGATGAAGGTCAGACGCACCTTGTCACCGCCCGAAGGCCGCATGTCCTGCATCTGCCCCTTACGGAGCGACATCTTCTCGACCACGACGCCTGAATACGGCTCGTCCACGTCGATCAGCACCTCTTCGTACGGCTCTTCGCGCTCGCCCGTCTCCTCGTTCGTGCGGAACAGCACGCGGGGACGACCGATGGTCAACTCGAACCCTTCACGACGCATGGTCTCGATCAGCACGCCAAGCTGAAGCTCGCCACGGCCCGCGACTTCGAACGCCTCGCTCTCGGGGCTTTCGCTCACGCGAATGGCGATGTTGCTTTCCGTTTCCTTGAACAGACGGTCACGAATCTGACGCGACGTGACCTTCTTGCCCTCGCGGCCGCCCAGCGGGCCGTCATTAATACGGAAGGTCATGGACAGCGTCGGCGGATCGACCGGAATGGCCGGCAGCGGTGCCGTCACTTCCGGAGACGCGATGGTGTCAGGAATGGTGGCCTCCGACAGACCGGCCACAGCCACGATGTCACCAGCCTCAACCTCGTCCACCGGCACGCGGTCGAGACCACGGAAGCACAGCAGCTTGGTCAGACGGCCCGTCTCGACCACGCTGCCGTCCTCACGCAGGACGCGGACCGGCATGTTGACCTTCGCGCGCCCCTGCTCGACACGCCCCGTCAGCACACGGCCAAGGAAGTTGTCGGACTCGAGGATGGTCGCGACCATCGCGAACGGCTTGTCCTTGTCGAGGTTCGGTGCTGGAACATGGCGCAGCACCAGATCGAACAGCGGGGAAAGATCCTTGCGCGGTCCGTCCAGCTCCGTGTCCGCCCAGCCCTGACGACCCGAAGCGTAGAGCATCGGAAAGTCGAGCTGCTCGTCATTCGCGCCAAGCGAGGCGAACAGGTCGAAAATCTCGTTGTGAACCTCATCCGGGCGGGCATCGCCACGATCGATCTTGTTCACCACCACAATCGGCTTGAGGCCGCGGGCCAGCGCCTTGCCCACGACGAATTTCGTCTGCGGCAGCGCGCCCTCGGCGGCGTCCACCAGCACGATCGCGCCGTCCACCATGCTCAGGATACGCTCGACCTCACCACCGAAATCGGCGTGACCCGGTGTGTCGATGATGTTGATGCGGGTGTTTTTCCACACGACCGAGGTGCACTTGGCCAGAATGGTGATGCCGCGCTCACGCTCGAGATCGTTGCTGTCCATCGCGCGCTCCGCCACCTGCTGGTGCTCATGGAACGAGCCGGACTGCTTGAGCAGTTCATCGACGAGTGTGGTCTTGCCATGATCGACGTGCGCGATAATGGCGATGTTACGAATATCCATCGTGTGGCGGGCCTGACTCTTTTCCTGCATGCAGATCCGCCACTGACAGCCTATCAAGCCTGCAGCGGACCCCTGTTGCCCGCAGTCAATAGAGCGCAGCGACCGGGATTGCACGCGAAACTTGCGTGAGCGCCCCCTGCAGCCACGTCAACCGGTCAGTTTTCGACGTCGGGGGTCAACTCCGGCAGGATCATCACACCCTGCTCAAGACCCGGAGTATCCACCCGCAGGCAGAACACGCCCCCATTGAGAGGCTGGCGGGCAATCTCGGCCTCCGACAGCCCCTTGCGGGCCGTCGTGATGAACAGGGTGCGACGATCCGAGCCCCCAAAGGCCGCTTTGGTCACATTGCGGGCGGGAAGCATTATGGGGTCAAGCCGCGTGCCGTCCGCGCGGAAGCGCTCCAGCCGCCCGCCGCCCCATACACCCGCCCATACGGTCCCGGCCTCATCCATCGCCAGCCCGTCCGGTGCCTGACCTTCCGCCTCAATCC
This sequence comes from Acetobacter estunensis, assembly GCF_011516945.1. Taxonomy (GTDB): domain Bacteria; phylum Pseudomonadota; class Alphaproteobacteria; order Acetobacterales; family Acetobacteraceae; genus Acetobacter; species Acetobacter estunensis. Next base: position 36,672 of record NZ_WOTH01000001.1, on the reverse strand, counting down.
GGGCGAAGACCCGCCGATTGTGCAGCGCTCCATCCCCATCGAGATCAAAGGCATAGATCGCGCCCTCCGCGGAATCGCAATGATAGAGCGTCTGACCATCCGGCGAGACCACCGGTCCGTTGCTGATCGTGTAACCGTTGTGATGCCGCCGCAGCGAAAGCGTGCGATCGAGGCTGTAGAGCGAACCGATGGGATTTTTCTCCGCGTCGTCCATGGTCCCGAACCACAGACGCCCCATCCCGTCGAGATGCGCGTCGTTCAGTCGCGTGCCCGGACGATCCGCTTCAATCGGCATGATAAGATGCTTCCGGCCCTCTTTGGGATCGAAAAGATAAAGCCCATCTTCCATGCCGCAGATCAGGCCACCATCCTGCGCCGGCACGAGAAAACACGGGCGTCGGGGCGCGGTCCATGACCGCCGCTCCCCATCGGACGGGCGATAGCGGTGCAGGGCGTGTCCGAGGATATCCACGAAGTAGAAGGCGTCGTCTGCGGCACTCCATACCGGTCCCTCGCCAAGCTGCGCCTCAAGCGACCAGACGCACACCACCGCGTCATCGTGCGAAGAACGGCTCGTTTCAGGAAAAGGTATATTCGTCATGATCGACTCTCTATCTTGGATCGGCGCGCAACGCCCCAAGAGAGAACATCTCGACTTTGCAACAGGTTGCAACCCCGCGCCGATCAGCAGGGTTGCAGAGGCCGCAAAAGTGGATCAGGCGTTGCCTGTAAAGGACGCCAGCCGCAATGGATCGATATTGATGGCGGCCAGAGCCTTGCGCCACTTGGTCGCATGATCCGTGCCGAAAACGATCTCGCGCGTAGCAGGCGCCACCAACCACGCGGAATGACGGGTCAGTTCTTCCTCAAGCTGTCCCGCCGCCCATCCGGCGTGCCCCAATGCCAGCAGGGCGTCACGCGGTCCCTCGCCCGAAGCAATGTCGCGCAGCACGTCCAGACTGGCGCTCAGCGAGACGTCCCCATCGATGGCCAATGTGCCGTCCCCATTCCAGTCCGAGGAATGCAGCACCAGCCCACGCCCCATTTCCACCGGCCCACCCGCGCACATGCCGATCCGGCGACGTGGTGGTGTGGGCGCGATATCGAGCTGCGAGAACAGGTCTTCCAGCGGTGGCTGCGAAAGTCGGCGGTTGACGACAATGCCCATGGCGCCGTCATCGGCCGAATGGGCACACACATAAATAACGCTCCGGTCGAACCCGGATTCCGCAAGAGATGGCATGGCGATGAGAAGGTGTCCCGTCAGACTTTCAGTCCCGTCGCTCGGCGCAATCGTGTCAATGGATGCATGAGACATGCTCCAGATATGGTGTGCCCCTTCCCGTTTGACAACACAGGCACGCGCTGCCGCTAATGACGGCATCAATCTGGAAAGGACGCATCATGGTCGAGACGGTTCTGGTGACGGGCGCCACGGCAGGATTTGGCGCGGCGATTGCCCGACGGCTGGTGAAGGACGGCCACCGCGTGATCGGCACAGGCCGACGCGCGGCGCGGCTGGAGGAACTTCATGCGGAGTTGGGGGCGCAATTTCACCCCCTCACGCTCGACATGACCGACCGCAAGGCGCTGCGCGCCCTTCCCCACAGTCTGCCCGAGGAGTGGCGGCGTGTGGACGTGCTGGTGAACAACGCCGGACTCGCTCTTGGAATCGGTCCCGCACAGGACGCCGAAATCGACGACTGGGAGAGCATGATCGCCACCAACATCTCCGGCGTCGTGGAGATTACCCGCGCCCTTCTGCCCGGCATGGTGGAGCGCGACCACGGTCACATCCTCTCCATCGGCAGCACGGCCGGCACCTATCCTTACGCGGGCGGCAACGTCTATGGCGGCACCAAGGCGTTCGTGTCGCAGTTCATGCGCAACCTGCGCACCGACCTGCTCGGCACCCATGTGCGCGCCACCAATATCGAGCCCGGACTGTGCGGCGGCAGCGAATTCAGCAATGTGCGCCTGCGCAGCGATGAAAAGGCCGAGGACGTCTATCGCGGCACGCACCCTCTCCTGCCCGAGGACATTGCCGAGACGGTGGCGTGGATCATCGGTCTGCCCGCGCATGTGAACATCAACCGCATCGAAATGATGCCGGTGTGTCAGGCCGCAGGTGGCCTTGCTGTCCGGCGCGACATGGACTGATCGCACCATATGGGGGATGCTCCCCCCATGACTGGACACGACACGCACAAACTCTCGCGCAATATCCTCGCAGCTCTTCCCGCCCGCTACCGTGTGGACGGCACCAAGCCGTTTCACATCGCGGATCATGACCCGGAAGACGATGGCGGGCTGGGGCTGGACAAGGCGCAGGGCAAGGCGTTGCTCAAACTGTCACGCAAACGGCTGTCCGAGCTTCAGGAACTGCTCTACGCCAACGGCACGACCTCCATGCTCATCGTACTTCAGGGGATGGACACAGCCGGCAAGGACGGCACGATCAAGCACGTCATGTCAGGTGTGAATCCTGCGGGCGTGAGCGTTTCCTCTTTCAAACAGCCCGGTCCGCAGGAACTGCTGCACGGGTTTCTGTGGCGCGTTCACATCGTAGCCCCCTCCGCTGGGCGGATCGGCATCTTCAACCGCAGCCAGTATGAAGATGTCCTCGTCACGCGCGTGCATCCGGAAATGCTGGAACGCGAGCACCTTCCCGGTGCGATCAACACGGATGCCTTCTGGCAGGGACGATTCGAGGACATCCGTCATTTCGAGCATTATCTCGCCCGTCAGGGCACGGTGGTCCTCAAGTTCTTCCTCAACATCTCACGTGAGGAACAGCGCGAGCGGCTGCTGGCACGGCTCGACGACAAGGAAAAGCGCTGGAAGTTTTCCACATCCGACGTGAAGGAACGTCAGTTCTGGGACAAGTATCAGTGCGCGTATGAAGAGGCGGTCGGCCATACCTCACGTCCTTATGCTCCGTGGTTTGTCGTGCCTTCCAACCACAAATGGTACGCCCGGCTGGTCGTGATGGAGACCATTATCGACGCGCTGGAGGCCCTCAAACAAAAGCCACCCGTGATGGATCCGGCCTTTGCCACGAGTCTGGATCGGTATCGGGACGAACTGATGAGCGAGAAACCGGATTAAGACGTATAGGTATTCATCATGATTTGACGATGGAAATGCACAATATTACCCAGAGCATCTGTCAGTATGAGAATTTGCACGGCCAGCAAAGAATACATCATGAATATTAATAAAATTATCGAAAATAAATACTTATTTCCTTTAATTTTTTGCTTGTTTTTTGCATTGTTGGTGCGTATCTGCATTGCTGTTTTCTTACCTGGAGCTTGGCGTTCAGATGAAATATTTCAATATATGGAACCTGCACACGAGTTACTAGACGGTCATGGTGTAGTTACCTGGGAGTGGAGAACTGGCATTCGATCTTGGCTGCTGCCTACTTTCATTGCAATTTTAATGAAAATAGGAATCGCTTTAGGCTTCGATAATCTTATACTTTTTATTCGTTTGTGCTTCTCTACTATTTCGTTGTCTTTAGTTGCCGTATTTTTTTGGTATGGTTGGCGTAAAGGAGGACTATTTTTAGCTTTGATTCTTGGGTTAGCTGCGGCTCTATGGCCTGATATTGCAAGCGGAGGGATGAGAACTCTTGGAGAATTTGTTGCCGGAAACCTTTTGTGCCTAGCTGTGGTGTTCATAATTGCTTATCGAGACGAATATAATCCTAGAGTATCGTCCATTTTGGCATCTTGTGCTGGATTTCTATTAGGGGCAACAGCTGCTGTAAGGTTTCAAATAGCTCCAGCCAGTGTGCTCGCGTTCTTATTTATTTTCAAAAAAGGCCACAAAAAGCAGATATTTCTTGCATCAATATTTAGTGTTATTCCGATTTTATTTTTAGGTATATTTGATTATATTACATTAGGATCAATTTTTCAGTCTATAACAAAAAATTATCACTACAATCAAACATTAGGAGTTGCAGATAGCTTCGGTAAAAAATCCATCACTTATTATATTAAAAAATACACAGAATTATGGGGAGGATTTCTGCCATTAGTTATATTATTTGCATTGCAATCAGGAAAAGAAAAGGTTTTTTTGATTTCAATATCATCATTTATTGTATTTTATCACTCTTTGATTTCTCATAAGGAAGTCAGTTTTGTGTATCCTGCAGTTCCTATTTTAATTCTATGTGCAGCTTTGGGGTTTTATAATGTATTGAATAATAATAACCAAAAAAAGTATAGATATATACTTATATTTTCCGTGTCCATGACATGTGTTTTTTTAGGTTCTTACGCCCCTATCCTTTCCAAGAAAGGAAATGGTATTAATTTTGAAAGATGGGCTTCTAAACAAAATGACGTGTGCGGAATTGCCTCGTGGGGTTATGATAGCAGTAGTGTTTTCTCCAATCTTGGTGGTGGTTACTCGATTTTAAAAAATATTGTTCCTATTTACCTATTTGATAATATGAATGAACTTCATTACAATGAAGAAAAATTTAATTACCTAATTACAGATGACATGCAGGTCATTTTTGAAAGAAAAAATAAATGGACACTTATTAAATGCGTAGATAATTCTATGTGCATTTATCATCGTCCTGGAAAATGTCTTGGATTTCCAGAATTCGATGAGATCTCGAATAAATTGATGACGATAGGTAAGTAACAAAATAATCTCAACGATATCTGAATTTTTCATCCTTTGCCTGATATGGAATGAGTAGCCATTCCGCCTCTCAAGGGGTAACGATTAGCCCCCATTGCCTTTCTGGAACGAAGCCGTCGGCACAACGGCTTTTTTGACGGAGACGACGCTATAGATTGTCCGAACAGGAAGTCCGTAACACGAATTACCTGCCGCATTCGGCAACTTGAGCGCTGCAATCCTCCTCCATCAGAGAGTGATAGAACACTGACATTACGGAAAGATTTTTACTTTCTGTCCAGCGATGCAGACAGAAAATATGCCATCCTCGACGCCGCAATCCTGAAATTTGGAGCCGGTAACCGTCATGAAATACACCACCTGACGATACACCCGGATTTATCGATATAATGTTCGGAACATTTTGATACACACAAAGCAATCGCGCCTCTAATATGTTTCGGTAACGTTATGAGGTGGGGGTGCGTAATGAAGTCACTCAAGGTGCTCGCAGTTGCACTCAGTTTTGGCTGCGCGACGACGGCCGCACATGCCGACGACACGATCCGTATCATGGCACCGGTCTGGACGGGGTTCGCGCCCGTCGTGGTCGCTCAGGATCTCGGTTATTTCAAGGACGCCCATCTGTCCGTCGATCTGAAATTCTCCGATGAACGGTCCGATGTCATGGCCGCCATGGCGCACGGTTCCATCGAGATGGAGATGCGCGCTCTCAACGAATATCAGGGCCGGCCGCGTGACGAGACCACTCCGGGCATCATCATCGGCTCCATCGACCGCAGCCTTGGCGGCGACGGTGTAATCGTTGACGGCTCCATCCACGACGTGAGCGAACTCAAAGGCAAGACTGTTGCATCAGAGAGCAACATTCCGGGCCGCCTGCTGCTGCAGATGGAACTGCACAAGCACGGCATGACGCTGGCCGATCTCAAGATGAAGGAAATCCTGACCTCCGACAGCGTGGCAGTGTTCGCAGACCCAAGCATTGCGGCGGTCGTGACCTATCAGCCATTTCTTCAGCAGATCCTGACCGTCTCGTCCGACCGCAATCCGAAAGAACTGGTCTCATCGGCGGATTATCCCGACTACATCGTGGATGTCCTCGTGGCCCGCAATGACGATCTGAAGGCCAATCCCGACAAATACAAGCGCTTTCTGACCTGCCTTTACAAAGCCGTGGCCTATTACAAGTCCAACCCGGAAAACTTCGCGAAAGTTGCCGCTCCCCACTTCGATCTTTCGACCGACGATTTCAAGAAAAGTGTCGTGGGAAGCCTTGAATACACGGATCTGGCACAGTCCAAGGCTTATATGGGCACACCCGAGAAACCGGGGAAGATTACGGAGATCTTCGCCACTCTCATGAACCTCAACCTTGAGAACGGAGCCGCATCCGTTCGTCTCGACCCGGCCCATTCCATCGACAGCAGCCTGATTGCTGCGCTCCCCACCCCATGACCGCAACCGCCTCTCCCACCTCCCGGAAAAACCCCCGCAGCCTGTTCCGCTTCCGGGAGCCCATTCCACACAGCGCCGTCCTGCTGGCCGCATTGCTGGGAGCGGCGGCTTTTCTCGGAGGATGGCAGTTGCTGGTGTCGCTGCGTGTGGTGGCGCCCGTCTTCCTGCCCACGCCTCTCAAGGTCGCACAGACCTTTGTCCACATGTGCACGGACGGCGCAATGCTGCCCAACACGGTGGTTTCCGTCCGGCGCGTCTGGCTGGCCTTTCTGCTCTCGGCACTTCTGGCCGTGCCGTTGGGTATCCTGATGAGCGGATACCGCATCATCGGGGCCACGCTGGAACCGATGATCGACTTCATCCGCTATCTGCCCGTGCCAGCGCTGGTGCCATTGGCCATCATCTGGTTCGGCGTGGGGGAAACGACCAAGATCTTCCTGTTGTGGCTGGGTACGTTCTTTCAGCTCGTTCTCATGATCGCGGCCGACATGAAGCGTATCCCCAACGAATATTTCGAAACAGCCTATACATTGGGCGCCCGCCCGCGCGAGACGCTCCTGCCCGTAGCTCTTCCGGCCATGCTGCCGCAGCTCATGGACAGCATGCGCATCAGCCTCGGCTGGTGCTGGACCTATGTCATTATCGCGGAAATCGTGGCTTCCGACAGCGGGCTTGGTTTCGTCATCTGGACCGCGCGACGCTTCATGAAAACGGATCAGGTCATGGCGGGCGTCATCATGATCGGTCTGATCGGTCTTGTGACCGACCAGTGCCTGCGCCTGCTGCACCGCAAGCTCTTCAGGTATCAGTGAACATGGAACAGCCTTCCCCCTATCTGCAGTTCCAGAACGTCACGAAATGCTTCGGGGACGTGCCGGTCGTGCAGCAGCCGTTCAATCTTGCCATTCCTGCCGGTCAGTTCACGGTGTTCCTCGGCCCATCGGGGTGCGGCAAGACCACGCTCATGCGCATGATCGGTGGCCTCGACACCCCAAGTTCGGGTGAGATCCTTTTGCAAGGGGCCCCTGTGGGTGAGCCGGACATCCGGCGCGGCATGGTGTTTCAGTCCTATTCCTCCTTTCCATGGCTGACGGTTCGCAAGAACATCGAATTCGGCATGCGTTTCCGCAGAGACCTTTCGGTTACTCAGAAAAAGGAACGCGCGGAGCATTTTCTCAAGCTGGTTGGGCTGGGCGATTTTGCTTCGAGCTATCCTTCACGCATCTCTGGCGGCATGCGGCAACGCGTGGCCATCGCCCGCACCCTCGCCGCCAACCCGGACGTGCTGCTGATGGACGAACCCTTCGGCGCGCTGGATGCCAACCTGCGTGAAGACCTGCAATTCGAGCTGCGGAAAATTCAGAAGAACTCTGGAAAGACCACGATCTTCGTCACGCACGATGTCGAGGAAGCCGTATTCCTTGCCGATCGGATCATCGTGTTCGGGCCGCGTCCGGCGCGTGTCATAGCGGATGTGGACGTCACCTCCCTGATCGGTCCCGAAAGAAACGAAGATGTGCGCGACAGCGAACGGTTTTTCCACCTCCGCACCGAAATCCTGCACCTCCTCCGAGGACGCGAGATAAAAAAGTCTCTAGCATCATGATGGATTTCTCAAACAAATCCGTCTTCATCACCGGCGCAAGCCGAGGGATCGGTCTTGGTGTGGCGCAGGCATTCGCCCGTGCAGGCGCTTCCCTGACTCTCCTTGCCGATGATGACGCGATCCTTGATGTCGCCGCTTCTCTCAACGCCCGCGGCGTAGTGGCCGATATCGGCAATCCATCGGCTGTGGCGACGTGTCTGCACGAGCATGGGCCGGTTGATGTCCTGATCAACAACGCCGGACTGGAGCGGCTGACACCGCTGGACAATCAGGACAGCGAAACCATCACCCTGTTCGAGCGGATCATCCACACCAATGTCGTCGGCACCTACCATGTCACACGGCTGGTGCGTCCGCTCATGCCGACAGGGGGCGCCATCATCAACACGGCGTCGATCTGGGGACGTGTGGCGGAACCGCTGTTCGGAGCTTATGTCGCTTCCAAACATGCCATTATCGGCCTGACGAAAACCTGGGCGCTGGAACTCGGGACGCAGGGCATCCGCGTCAATGCCGTAGCCCCCGGCTGGGTCCGCACGGAAGCCGCCATGCGGTCTCTGGCGACAATGGCCGCGCGCACGGGTGAGAGCGAAGCCAACTGCCTGAGCACCATCATGGACGCGCAGGCGTTGCCCGGTCTCATGGAAGCCGCCGATGTGGCCGACACCTATCTGTTCCTTGCCTCTCCTCTCGCTACCAGCATCACCGGCCAGACGATCCAGATCGATCGTGGCGAGCATCCTCTGTAGGTCTCGATGAACGCACACCCCTCATGCCAGCATGTTCTTGTGACAGGCGCCTCTTCCGGCATCGGCCTTGCCATCGCACGGGCTTGGCAGGAATCCGGCGCCACCGTGATCGGGTTGGACCGCAATGCTCCCGCCACAGGTCTGGAGGGTCTTGAGGTCGATCTGGCCGATGCGCAGGCGATACGAAACGGCGTCAAGGAAGCCGCCCGTCGTCTGGAACAGCGCATTGACGTGGTGATCAACTGCGCGGGTGTGATGATCGAGGAAACACTCCACGATCTGACCTGCGAAGCGCTCGATCTTACACTGGCGGTCAATCTGCGTGCGCCGTTTCTCGTGACGCAAAACGCCCTGCCCTTCATGAGCGAGGGCGGCTGCATTCTCAACATCGCGTCCGAACTGGCCTATCTGGGGCGCGCGGGTGCCTCTGCCTACTGCGCCACCAAGGGCGCGCTGCTGTCCATGACGCGCTCATGGGCGCGCGAACTGGCGCCTCGCATCCGGGTCAACGCCATCGCACCGGGGCCGGTCGATACACCGCTTCTGAACTTCGCACAGCAGGATGCCGCCACGCAGGCACAGGATCTTGCCAATCCGCTGCGGCGCATCGGGCGACCTGACGAAATTGCGCGGGCCGTCCTCTTCCTCGCGTCTGCGGACGCATCCTTCATCACCGGCCAGTGCCTCAACGTGGATGGCGGCGCCGCCATGCACTGACCCGCTTTCCGTTCGGAGGCTTCAGTCCATCATGTCCAGAACCGTCAAACTTGCCGAACTCAGCTGGCCTGAATTCGCAGCCCGCGTGGCTGAAAATCCCGTGGTGTTTCTGCCGATCGGTGCCACGGAGCAGCACGGCCCACATCTGCCGCTGAATGTCGATCAGATCCTTCCCACCGCCGTCGCCGAGCGCGTGGCCGAAAAGGTGGGCGGCCTGGTCGCACCGACACTGCCCTATGGCTACAAATCACAACCCCGCTCGGGCGGTGGAGAGCATTTTCCCGGCACCATCGGGCTGGATGCCCACACGCTTACGCTGGTCATCCGCGACATCGTGTGTCGGCTGGCGCATCACGGTGTCCGACGGATCGTTCTGGTCAATGGTCATTTCGAAAATGCATGGCCTGCCGTCGAAGGTCTCGATCTGGCCATGCGCGACATCCGGCGCGACGGGATCGAAGGCCTGACCGCCATGCGTCTCGAATACTGGGATTTCGTTGAACGCGCGACGCTCGATCGCCTGTTCCCCGAAGGTTTCCCCGGCACGGAACTCGAACACGCAAGCCTGCTGGAAACCTCATTGATGCTGCTCGTGCGGGCCGATCTGGTCGATATGAGCAAGACCCCCGATGACGGCCCCGCCACGTTCCCCCCCTATGACCGCTGGCCGCTGCGTGCGGATTTCGTGCCCCCATCAGGTGTGCTGGCCAAGGCGCAGGGATCGACCGCCGAAAAAGGCCAGTGGCTGATGGACGATCACACACGCCTGCTGGCGGACGCCATTCGCAAGGAGTTCGGGCTATGACCCATCACGGTGAAACTCATGTCATCGACGCCAGTCAGGTGCCCCGCTTCGCCGGTGTGCCGACCTTCATGCGGCTGCCTCTGGCCACCGGGCCGGAGGGGTATGATGTCGTCTTCACCGGCATTCCGTATGACGGCGGCACGACCAACCGCTCCGGTGCGCGCCACGGCCCACGCGAACTGCGCAATGCCTCCTCACTGATGCGGCAGGTGAACGCCAACGGCATCGCGCCCTATGAGGTCTTGAATGTCGCCGATATCGGGGACTGTCCGGTCAATCCGTTCAATGTGACGGAATGCCTCGATATGATCACCGCACATTACGCGGCGATTGCCGCCGCGGGGGCGATCCCCATCACGGCGGGCGGCGATCATCTGGTCAGCCTGCCGATCCTGCGGGGCCTTGCAGCAGATCGCCCCGTCGGTCTGATCCATTTCGACAGCCACACCGACACGGGTGACGCCTATTTCGGCAAGAACCGCTACACACACGGCACGCCGTTTCGTCGCGCTGTGGAAGAAGGTCTGATCGACGGGGACCGGACTCTCCAGATTGGCCTGCGCGGTTCGCTGTATTCCCCCACGGATTACGATTTCGCCCGCGAAGCCGGGTTCCGGCTCATCCTCATGGACGAAGCCATGGATCTGGGACCGGACGGCATCGTGCGCGCCATTCGTGAACGTGTAGGTGATGGGCCAGTCTATGTGTCGTTCGATATCGATTGCCTCGATCCGTCCGTAGCACCCGGCACGGGCACGCCTGAAGCTGGGGGCTTCCTGACACGCGAGACCCAGAAAATGATCCGGGGTCTCAACGGACTCGACATTATCGGTGCGGATGTCGTGGAGGTGTCACCACCGTTCGATGTGGGCGGGATCACGTCGCTTGCGGGCGCCACCATGATGTTCGAACTGCTTTGCGCCATCGCGGCAGGAGAAAAAGCATGAAAAACAGCTACGACAGCGGACGCCTCGACCTGCCTTTCGTCGGCATCTGCAGCTTTGGGAAATATCCGATCCAGACAGACTGGTCGGCCATCGATGCGGACGTCGCCATCATGGGGGCGCCCTTCGACTGCGGCACACAGTGGCGGAGCGGCACGCGCTTTGGTCCCCGCAGCATCCGCGAAGCATCCACGCTCTTCGCCTTCGGTCATGCGGGAGCTTACGATCACGAAGATGACCGGGTCTATCTCGATGGAACCGGAGGGCGCATTGTCGATATCGGGGACGCCGACATCGTGCACACCGATACGGAACGGAGCCACGCCAACATCGAAGCCGGCGTGCGTGCCATTCTTGCGGCCGGTGCGCTCCCCGTCGTGCTGGGAGGCGATCATTCGATCAACATTCCCTGCATCCGGGCGTTCGATGACCAGCCGCCCATGCATCTTATCCAGATCGACGCCCACCTCGATTTCGTAGATGAGCGGCAAGGGGTCCGCCACGGTCATGGCAATCCGATGCGCCGCGCCGCCGAGCAACCCTACATCACCGGCATGACGCAGATCGGCATCCGCAACGTCTCTTCAACGGCCCGCGAGGGTTATGCGGACGCGCGGGAATTCGGTTCCGACATCCTCAGCGTGCGACAGGTCCGCAAACTGGGGCTGGACGCCCTGCTTGAGCGTATCCCTGCCGGTGTGAACTACTATCTTTCCATCGACATCGACGCCTTCGATCCTTCCATCGCCCCCGGAACCGGCACACCGAGCCACGGTGGCTTTCTATATTACGAAATACTGGAACTGCTCGCCGCCCTTGCCGCGCGAGGACGTGTGGCCGGGATCGATCTGGTGGAAGTCGCACCCGATTACGATCCCGCCAAAATAACCCCGATCCTTGCCTCACAACTGCTGCTTAATTTTATCGGCCGCATCCTGTATTTCAGGAGCCATGACTCCTAGACGCGCTTAATCTACAGTCGCGCCCATGATGAGCCAGAAAAAACAGGCTGTGCCGGGCGCGACGCGGATGCGCCGGTTCGACAACATCGATCTGCGGCTTCTGCGCGTGTTTGCGACGCTCGCGGAAACAGGCAGCTTTGCCGCAGCCCAGATCGTCCTGAACCTCAGCCAGTCCACATTGAGCACCCACCTGGCCGCACTGGAACAACGGCTGGGTGGAGCGCTGTGCCTTCGGGGCCGCAAGGGCTTTCGTCTGACGCCTCTTGGGGAAGAAACAGTCGAGGCCATTCAGGATCTTTTTGAAAGCATCGACGCTTTTCAGTCACGGATCAGTCAGGCTCCAACCGAACTTGGCGGACGGCTTCGTATCGGCACGATCGGCGGGATCATCAACAGTCCGCAGATGGCGCTCCAACACGTGCTGGCCCGCATCGTCGATCAGATCCCCAATGTCTATATCGACCTCCGGCTGGGCGTGCCTCAGGATCTGGAGCTTCAGGTGGCGGAAGGAACACGCGATGTCGTGATAGGCCCCTTCGCCCGACACGCGCCCGGCGTGCACTATGTGGAACTTTGCGAGGAACCACACGGACTTTACTGCGGCAACCAGCATCCTTTCTTCACCATGAAGGATGCGGATATTTCAAAAGACATGATCGATCAGGCCCGGTTTTCGGTCAGATCCTACCGGAAACTCGAAGATCTTCAGCGCATACGCCATCCACGCGCCAGCGGCAGCATCGTGCACATGGAAGCGCAACTGATGATGATCCTCTCGGGACGTTTCATCGGGTTCCTGCCGGAACAATCCGCCCGCCCTTACGTGAAAACCAAGCAGATGCGCGCGATAAAGCACAACATCTACACATTTTCATCCCAGCACTATGTCGCCTTTAGAAATATAGATAAAAATAACTGCCTGATAAATGTATTTATCGATGAAATCACAAAGAACCATCGGTCAACGAGTTAACAGCAGCAAGACAGGAACGCTGCCTTCATGCCCCCAAAGGGCGCGAACTTTGCAAACCGATCGTGAGACAAAAGGATCGGTGCTCTCCTGCTGTCGCAAGAATCCGATCTTACTCTGCGGTGCCGGTTTCTCTGATCCATAGCCACATTCATCATCAGGAAAACAGAACCAAAACCCCAGAAAGTCCATGTTACGGTATCAGAACAACGATGTTAGCCTCTTCAGACAGTCAGAATTCCTTTCCTGACTGAAAGGGTTTTCCTGCGGAGAGACATCGAAGCCATGACCTTTTCCCTCGTTGCGCGTTGTTCTCGCAGTGGCCAGTTTGCGGTCGCCGTTTCCTCCTCCTCACCAGCCGTAGCGGCCCGTTGCGCGTTCGCACGGGCAGGCGTGGGAGCCGTCACCACGCAGAATGTGACCGATCCGCGTCTTGGCCCCTGGGCGCTCGATCTTATGGAAGCCGGCGCATCCGCTCTAGAGGCGCGAGACATCATCGTCCGCACCTGCACGTTTCCATCTTATCGCCAGATGACCCTGATCGACCGTGAAGGCCGGACAGCCCTGTGGTCGGGTGAGCAATCTCTTGGCACCAACGCGGACTTCCAAGGTGTCAACGTCGTGTCCGCTGGCAACCTGCTCGCCTCTGCGGATGTGCCCGCAGCCATTGTGCGCAGTTTCGAACAGTCGGACCCGGACATGGAACTCGGTCAACGGGTAATGATGGCCATGCAGGCCGGTGTCGCGGCGGGAGGAGAAGCCGGTCCCGTGCGCTCTGCCGGAATGTTGGTGGTCGATCGCGAAGCGTGGCCGCTGGCCGATCTGCGGGTGGATTGGGAAGACGATCCCATCACGCGACTGGCGACATTGTGGTCCGTCTGGAAGCCGCAGATGCACGACTACGTCACCCGCTGCCTCAATCCCGAAGCCGCTCCGTCTTACGGCGTTCCCGGCGACGAATAGACTCGGATCTGCCTGAAAACACGCCACTCGGAATGAGTGGCTCTCACGTCCAATCGTTTCGATACAGAATCATTTTAACCGCGTTCGGCTGCGGTCATGAAAAAGGAGACAGCCATGTCTGTCGAGAAAACCGAAGTCCTCGTGGTGGGAGCCGGACAGGCTGGGATCGCCATGAGCGAACACCTGCACAGTTACGGCATTCCGCATATCGTGCTGGAACGCAACAGGGTGGCGGAACGCTGGCGCAGTTGCCGCTGGGATTCCCTCGTCGCCAATGGACCGGCATGGCATGACCGCTTTCCCGGCCTGACTTTTTCCAAAGACGGTCCGGACGATTTCGTACCCAAGGAGAGGGTCGCCGATTATCTCGCTGCCTACGCACAAAAGATCGAAGCCCCCATCCGGTGTGGTGTTGAGGTCAGGGATGTGCGCCGCAAACAGGGACAGACCGGCTTTCAGATCGAAACTTCCGAAGGACCGATCGAGGCCGAATGTGTCGTGGCTGCCACCGGACCTTTCCAGATCCCGGTCATTCCCTCGGTTGTGCCGGACAAAGCGGGTTTCACCCAGATCCACTCAGCCAGTTACCGCAATCCAGAGCAGCTTCCAGAGGGTGCGGTCCTTGTCATCGGTGCTGGTTCCTCTGGCGCACAGATTGCAGAAGAACTGATGCGCAATGGCCGAAAAGTCTATCTCTCGATCGGCCCCCATGACCGCCCACCCCGCAGCTATCGCGGGCGTGACTTCGTATGGTGGCTTGGCGTTCTCAACAAATGGGACGCGGAAGCCACGCCGGGCGTGGAACACACGACCATTGCCGTCAGTGGCGCCAATGGTGGACACACTGTCGATTTCCGTCGCCTTGCCGCGGACAGCATGACCCTTCTTGGACGCACCGAAACCTTCGAGGACGGCAAGCTGACCTTCGCACCGGATCTCGCCGAAAACATCGCCAAGGGCGACGCCAATTATCTCTCTCTTCTCGGGGAAGCGGATGCCTATGTCACCCGTAACGGTCTGGATCTTCCCGAAGAGCCATCTGCCCGCGATTTCCTTCCTGACCCCGAGTGTGCGAAACATCCCCTGCTTGAACTCGATCTGAAAAAAGCGGGCATTAGCACCATCATCTGGGCCACAGGTTTCGGTGTGGATTACAGTTGGCTGAAAGTGGAGGCATTGGACGAAAACGGCCGCCCACGCCATCAGCGTGGCGTTTCCTCCGAACCGGGCGTGTATTTCCTTGGTCTGCCTTGGCAGACGCGCCGGGGCTCCTCCTTCATCTGGGGTGTGTGGCATGACGCGAAATATGTCGCGGACCACATCGCCAAGCAGCGCAGCTATATGGCCTACCGCCCATCGCATGGAGAAAAGTGAGGAAGGCCGCGTGACCAGCCTGACTTTTGGCTATCGCTGAAGACCATCCGGTTTCACAGGGGCATCAGGATTACCGAAGCAGAACGTCAGAAATAATTTCTTTTTCTGAAAGCCCAATTCGTTCCACACTCGCAACAGGATCATGCGGGATGGAGACCGGAAGCCGCTCCACGTTTCCATAAGCTCCACCCCGTCCCCGTTCGCGCAGGACCAATCCGCTCCGGTGCACAAAACCACCGGACCGCACCAGCCCACACAGGGAGACACAGATCATGGCCCACACCCGCCTCCGTCCCTTCAACACGAAGGACACCTACCCCGAGCAGTCGCTCGACAACGATCTCTGTCAGGCCGTCATCACGCGCAACACGATCTATCTGCGCGGACAGGTGCCACAGGATCTCGACACACGTGAGAATGTGGGCGTGGGCGATCCGATCGCGCAGGCCGAAAAGGTGATGGACAATATCGAGCTTCTCCTGACAGAAGCAGGCGGCAAGCTCACCGATATCTGTAAGGTCACGGTCTATCTCACGGATATCCGTCACCGTGAGGCCGCCTATCGCGTGCTGGGACGCCGCCTCAAGGGTGTCTTCCCGGTGTTTACCGGTCTTGTGATCGTGGCTCTCGCCCGCCCGGAATGGCTGATCGAGGTCGATGTCATCGCCGAACGCGAGTGATCTGACCGCAGCCCCGCCCGCCGCAGGCACAGGCGGGGCTTATGCGGCCGATACCATTACGATTCCGATACAAAAAAACCTCTACGGCACGCTCCCGCCGTCTGACGCCAGAGGAAGGAACCGCCCCATGACCGACGCCGCGACGGCCAAAGGCCCAGAGGCCCACACCATCTACCAGATCCCGCTCGACCAGCGGCACGGGCGGGCGCGTGACCTGTTCACCGTGTGGTTCGGCTCCAACATCATGATGCTGACCATCATCACCGGGGCACTGGCCACCACCGTGTTCGGCCTGCCGTTCTGGCCCGCCATGCTCTCGGCCGTGCTGGGCAACATGATCGGCGGTCTGTTCATGGCGCTGCACGCAGCACAGGGGCCGCAACTGGGCGTGCCGCAGATGGTGCAGACCCGTGGACAGTTCGGCTCCATGGGGGCGATGGCCGTCATCTGCCTTGTGGTGGTGATGTATGTGGGCTTCTTCGCCTCCAACCTCGTGCTGGGCGGCCAGTCGCTGCACACGGTCGCGACCTTCCTGCCCGAAAAAGCCTGCGTCATCCTGCTGGGCCTCGTCAGCCTGATCGCCACGATCTATGGCCACGACCTGATCCATGCCTATACAAAGCTGATGACTGTCGTTTCAGGTATCGCACTGGCGCTGTGCTTCGTGTGGATCCTGTGCGTGAACGGTGTGTCTTCCGAAACGCTGTCACACGGCACGTTCACCCTCTCGGGTTTCCTCGGCGGCCTCTCAACCGCAGCGCTCTGGCAGATCGCCTATGCCCCCTATGTCTCGGATTATTCGCGCTATCTGCCTCCGGGCACAGGCAACCGTCAGGCCTTCATGGCCAGCTATTGGGGCTGTGTGCTCGGCTCGCTCTTTCCCATGATCCTCGGTGCCCTTCTGGGTGTGATTGCGGGAGGCGGCGACGTGGTGGCGACACTGACGACACAGGTCGGCCCCCTAGCACTGTTCATCATCCCCGTGCTGTCTCTGGGCATCGCCTCCACCAACGCGATGAACCTCTATTGCGGCGCACTTTCGGCCATCACGGTTGTGCAGACCATCATTCCTTCGTGGAAGGCCACGCATGTCGGGCGGGCGGGCACAGCCATCGTGCTGGCCGGGCTTTCGCTCCTGATCGCTCTCGGTGCGGAAGCGAACTTTATGGAAGAATACACGAACTTCATCCTTCTTCTGCTCTACGTGATGGTGCCGTGGACCGCGATCAACCTTGCCGATTTCTATCTGATCCGGCACGGCGAATATGACGTTGCCTCCTTCTTCCGCGCCGATGGCGGCATCTATGGCCGCTACTGCTGGCCCGCGCTGATCGCCTACGTCTTCGGTATTCTCATCCAGATCCCCTTCGTCTCGAATGGTCTCTACACCGGCCCTGTCGCCACCATGCTGGGCGGCGCCGACATCTCATGGATCGTAGGGCTGATCTTCGTGACGGTGTTCTACGTCTGGATGATGCGCAACGAACGTCATGCCCAACCTGTCATGGGGAGCGCCGACTGATGAGTGCCCAGAACGATTTTCCCACCGAGTTCGACTTCATCATTGTGGGGGGCGGTGCGGCGGGCTGTGTGCTCGCCAATCGCCTGAGCGCGCGCAGCAATTTGCGTGTAGCGCTGCTGGAAGCTGGCGGTCCCGACAATACGCCCCGCATCCATGTGCCGGCCGGCACCATCTCGCTCTATAAAAGCCGAAAATACACCTATCAGTATTACTCCACGCCGCAGACGCATCTCGATAACCGCCGCGTCCATGTGCCCCGCGGCCGGATGCTTGGCGGTTCTTCGTCCATGAACAGCATGATCTACATCCGTGGCGCGCGTTCGGATTATGACGGCTGGGAGGCGATGGGCTGCACCGGCTGGGGTTATGACTCCGTGCTGAAATACTTCATGCGCGAGGAAGACAACCGCCTGCATCAAGACCCACATTTTCATGGCACGGGTGGCGAACTGGTGGTCGATCAACCGCGTGACCCGCTGGACGTGTCGCGGCTGTTCATCAAGGCCGCCGAAGAAGTGGGACTGAAGGAAAACACCGACTTCAACGGAGCGCGGCTGGACGGCGTGGGCGTCTATGACGTGACGCAGAAGGACGGCAAACGCCTCAGCGCCTATCGCGCTTTTGTCGCCCCCGTGCGATCACGCCCCAACCTGCATGTGCTGACGGGATGCCGCGTGGTCTCGCTCGTGACCGACGGCCGGGAGGTGCAGGGCGTCACCGTGGAGCAGAACGGACAATTCCACGTTCTGCGTGCGCATTGCGAGACGATCCTTTCCGCTGGCGCCATCGGTTCTCCGCATCTCCTGATGTCATCGGGCATCGGCAATGCGAAAGAACTCCTGCAATCCGGCGTGCCTGTTGTTGCGGATCTGCCGGAAGTGGGCCGCAATCTGCAGGACCATATCGACGGATTGGTGACCGTCCGCTCGGACTCACCCACGACGCTCGGGTTCTCGCGCTCCTCACTCGGCTCTGTCCTGCCTGCACCCTTGCAATTTTTGCTCCGAGGCAAAGGCTGGCTGACCACCAATTACGTGGAGGCCGGCGGTTTCGCCTCAACCCGCTACGCCGAAGGCGTGCCGGATGTGCAGTTCCACTTCGTACCGGGCTATCGTAGCCATCGGGGCCGCCTGTTCGAGTGGGGCCACGGGTTCGCGCTTCATACCTGCGTGCTGCGTCCTCAAAGCCGGGGCAGTATTCGTCTGGCGCGCGACGGCAGTCGCAACCCCGAGATCGATTTCAATTTCCTTTCTGACGAGCGGGATGCACTCGTGCTTCTGGAAGGCGTGAAACTTGCACGCCGCATCCTGCGCGCCTCTCCGTTCGATGCCATCCGTGGAAAGGAGATGGCTCCCACAGCGGACCTCCAGACGGATGCCCAGCTCATGGACTATCTCCGAGCCTCCGCCAGCACCGTGTTCCATCCTTCCGGCACCTGCCGCATGGGATCGGACGCCGCCAGCGTGGTCACACCGGAACTGAAAGTGCGCGGACTGAAAGGACTGCGTGTGGCCGATACGTCCATCATGCCTACCCTCATCAGCGGCAACACCAATGCGCCGACAATGATGATCGGGGACAAGGCCTCCGACATGATCCTCGCGGAGGCAACATGACCGCAGACTTTCACGATCTCTCCGTTCGTGAGATTCTGGACCGGTTGATTGCGTTCCGCACGCTCTGCCGCACGGAAAATGCGGAACTGATCGACTGGGTGGAAACATTCCTTCGCTCCCTCGGCGCACGATGTCACCGCGTCCCGGGCAAAGAAGCCGGGCAGTTCAATCTCTTTGCCAGCATCGGCCCGGACACACCGGATGGCGTTGTGTTGTCGGCCCACAGCGACGTGGTGCCGGTAGAAGGACAACCCTGGACGACCGATCCCTTTGTCCTGACCGAACGCGATGGGAAACTGTACGGACGCGGCAGTAGCGACATGAAGGGGTTTCTTGCCTGCATGTTGATGGCGGCCTGCCATGCCGCCCGATCATCTCTTCGCGCTCCCTTGCATCTGGCCATTTCCCATGACGAGGAAATCGGATGTGTGGGTGTACACTCGCTGCTGCGCGATCTGGCCGCCAACGGTTTTCAGGCCCAAGGCTGTGTCATTGGAGAACCGACTGGCCTGCACGCCGTCTCTGGGCACAAGGGCAAGCTGGCCGCGCGTATCACCTGTCATGGTCTGGCCGCCCATTCGGCCAATCCTTCGCGTGGCTGCAATACCATCGGACTGGCCACGGATATGGTGAAAGTTATTGAGGCTTTACAGGAAGAACTGAAAGATGCTGGTGCTCACGACGAAAGTTATGAAGTGCCGTTCAGCACCTTGCAGGTCGGGCTGATCCGGGGCGGCGTGGCGCTGAACATTGTGCCGGATCTGTGCGAAGTCCAGTTCGAGATGCGTCTTCTGCCGGGCGTCAGCCCCCAACCCGTATTGGATCGACTGCGACAGGAAGCGGATCGTCTTTGCGCGCAGCACTCTCATGCCCGCATCGAAATCGAAACCCTCAACACCTACCCCGGTCTGCATACGCCCGACCGATCTCCCTTCCTGCATGAAATCATGCGGATTACAGGCGACAATGCCCCCTCACGTATCGGTTTTGGCACGGAAGGCGGCCTGTTCCACGATTATCTGGATATGCCCGTCGTGGTCTGTGGCCCCGGCTCCATCGATCGTGCCCATAAGGCGGATGAATTCATTTTGCCGGAAGAATTGAATACAGGCGTGCGTTTCGTGGAGCGAATTATAGATATGTTGGCTCATAGCTGACGTGGCTACGAGGGAGTGCGAAGAAAGCTCGGTAAAGCCGTTGACTATTCTTTCAATATTTTTTGGTGAACCCAGATACAGATCAAAATCCGGTGGTCGAGGCATAAGCCAACATTCCGATTGTGAAATATCCATTTCACCATGACGCCTGATACGGCACTATCTCCCAGACAGCGGACCCTCTCCGCCATCCACGAGGAGTTGCCCAGAGTGAAGTTCTCCCTGCGACAGATCGAATATTTCGTCGCCACAGCCGAGAGCGGGTCCATCGTGCAGGCGTCACGCCAGATTCCCATCTCCCAACCCGCGATCTCGGCCGCGATTGCCCATCTGGAAAACGTGTTTGGCGTCTCGCTTTTCATCCGCCATCACGCGCAGGGGCTCTCCCTCACCCCGGAAGGCCGCATGGTGTTACAGGAAGCCCGCACGCTTCTCCTCCATGCACAGGAACTTGGCGGATCACTCAACGGTATGTTGGGACGTGTTCAGGGAGAAGTCGCCGTCGGCTGCATGACCACGCTCTTTCCCTTGTTGGCGCCCGATCTGATTCAAAGTTTTTCGGCCACTCACCCCGACGCCCGTTTGCGTGTCATTGCCGGACATCACGAGGAACTGACAGAGAAACTTCGTGACGGAGAAGTCTCGGTCATGATCGGCTACAACATGCCAATGCCACAGGCGATCAGCTTTCAGCCGCTCTCCGCTTTACCGCCTTACGTGTTCACTTCTGTCGATCATCCCCTCGCAACAACGGGACGTGTCCGGTTGGAAGACCTTGTGGACGAGCCTTTTCTTCTGCTCGATCTCCCCTTCTCACGCGATTACTTTCTTCAGCTCTTTTCGTCCGCCGGCATTGCTCCGCGCATCGCAGGACATTATCCAAGTATGGATGTCATCCGCAGTCTGGCCGCGCGAGGAGTGGGGTTCGGACTGGGCAATGCCAGACCGCGCAATCAGAACGCCCTTGATGGTAAACCGCTGGCATATCTGGGTCTGGAAGATGAATGCGCGCCGCTAGTCTATGGGCTTTTCACCGTAACCGGACAGCGCCTTCCACTACGGGTCTCGGCGTTTCTCGAAATGTGCATCGGAAATCTCTCCAATCGAAACCTACCGGGCACGATCTAATTTGGTCCATATGGTTTCAATTATGATAACTTTACTTGCGATCACAACTTGAAAATATGAAAGAATAAGCCTCCTTCATCGGCCTCTATCATTTGATCGATAGAGGCCTGTCCTGCAGTCAGATACAGGCGGACAGGCCGTCCCTGGTCATCACACACAGCATGAAGCTTTGAGTTCAGGCCGTCTTTTGTGCGTCCGATACGGCTGGAAAAAGCCCTTTTTTGAGTACGGACGCCGATGTCCGGTGCGCCTTCAGATGTGTCGCATCAATCATCAGAGGCTTCGAACGACCGGCCTGTTCTGCCAAGGCGACAAAGATCTGATCGAACACACCCAGGCGGCTCCACCGGATAAAGCGATTGTATAAGCTCTTGGGCGGACCACACGATTTCGGGGCATCTTTCCACTGAAGCCCATTGCAGATCACATAGATGATCCCGCTCAGAACCCGCCGATCATCCACGCGCGGTACTCCGTGAGCCAGAGGGAAAACGGTCTGATCCGTTCCATCTGGCGCTCAGACCGCAAAAACACGTCACTCACAGCCTCGCCTCCATCGGTAAGTCTGTGAATCACAACGCAATACCCAGTTCAATGAATTAACAGGTCCTGAGCCTGGATCAGGCCCCCGTAACAAACCACATCGTCACAAAAAAATTCGCATACCCATACCGCAACTTTCTTTTTAGAGCTGCGTATAAGCGACTGGCGGCATATTCCGGCATTCCATACATCCAGCCGGAATATGAAGAAGGTGCCTACATACCTTCTTCATGAAGCAGCGGCCGATTATCGCCCATCAGGGCTAACAACCCTACACAAAACATCTCCGTTCAGAACAAATAGAAACGGAATTACCAGTTATGGAAAATGTTTCCAATATATGGTCAATTTTCACCTATGTTGTTGTCATAGGAATAGTAATGACCTGCATGATGGGACTATCCGCCATAACCGGCACCCGACGAAGCGGCAGAGCCATGGGGCGCTCCATGTCCATGCCTTTTGAGTCCGGCATCGTACCCACGGGATCGGCGCACTTGCGGCTGCCTGTACAGTATTATTTGGTAGCCATGTTCTTTGTCATTTTTGATGTCGAAACAGCCATTCTCCTGACATGGGCAACCGTTGTGACCGAAACAGGATGGATTGGTTATGGCGCGGTGCTCGCCTTCATTGTCTTACTCGCGATTTCTCTTGCCTATCTGTGGCGAGCCGGAGCACTGGACTGGGGGCCGCAGGTTCGCCTGCACGCTGTAACGGCCCCACGAAAGGACCGTGCGACATGAACTGGTCCCTTTCTTCTTCCGGTACGCCCAGAGACGTACAACCCTCGCCCAGTTTCAGTGAAACCCTCCGCCGTAACCTGATCATGGGCCGGTTACAGGATTTTGTAGCGTGGGGACAGAAAAATTCGATCTGGCCGCTGAATTTCGGCCTGTCATGCTGTTACGTGGAAATGGCAACAGCGTTCACCAGCCGCTTCGACATCGCCCGCTTCGGGTCGGAAGTCCTGCGCGCCACACCACGCGAAGCGGACCTGATCGTCATCTCCGGCACCGTGTTCGTCAAAATGGCTCCGGTTATCCAGCATCTTTACAATCAGATGCTCGAGCCACGCTGGGTGATCTCCATGGGGTCGTGTGCCAATTCCGGCGGCATGTATGACATTTACAGTGTCGTGCAGGGCGTGGACAGTTTCCTGCCCGTGGATGTGTATGTGCCCGGCTGCCCCCCACGTCCCGAAGCGCTGCTGGAGGGACTCCTGCTATTACAAAAATCCATTGGCACACAACGCAGGCCCTTAAGCTGGATGGTGGGGTCGCAAGGCGCAGAACCTGTGACACCACCCAGCCTGCGCGATGCAAAGCGCGACCAGCGTCGGGCCGTGCGCGACCTGCGCACGCCTGACGGGATCTGACGCCCATGACGACGCTCCTTTCTCCCGTCCGCGAACAGAGTCTTGCGGAACGAATTTCGGAGCGTCTTCCCAACGGTCTTCTGGCCACACAGACTGGATGCGACGGTGTCTCCATCCTCTGGATCGCGGCGACCGATCTGCGCCCCACCTTTGCCGCACTGAAGGCTGCTGCATCCCTCATGCTGCTGGACCTGACGGCCATAGATGAACGCGAACGCACCCACCGCGACGGGCAGCCAGAATCGGCCTTCACGGTTGTTTATCACCTGATGTCGCTAGCCACCCGTACGGATGAGGTGCGGATCAAGGTGCCTCTTGGCGCAGCAGCCCCCACCCTGCCCAGTATCTGTGATCTGTGGCCCAACGCCAACTGGTATGAGCGCGAGGTCTGGGATCTGTTCGGCATCCATTTCCAGAACCATCCTTCCCTGCGCCGTATCCTGACTCCGCCCACATGGACCGGGCATCCCCTGCGCAAGGACCACCACGCCCGCGCCACGGAAATGCCGCCCTACAGCCTGACGGAAGACCACGAAGCGCAGGAGCAGGACGCCCTGCGCTTCGACCCTTCCGCATGGGGCATGCGGCGACACAGTGACCACAGCGACTTCATGTTTCTCAATCTCGGCCCAAATCACCCCAGCGTACACGGCGTTTTCCGCATCGTGCTGCAACTCGAAGGAGAGCGGATTGTCGATGCCGTGCCCGATATCGGTTTTCACCATCGGGGCGCGGAAAAGATGGGGGAGCGCCAGTCATGGCACACCTACATCCCCTACACCGACCGGGTGGATTACCTCGGCGGCGTCATGAACAATTTCCCCTATGTGATGGCCGTCGAAACACTCGCCGGAATTACCGTACCGCCACGAGCGCAGATGATCCGCGTCATGCTGGCGGAACTATTTCGCATTGCCAGTCACCTCGTCTTCTACGGCACCATGGCGCAGGACGTCGGGCAACTTTCTCCGGTGTTCTACATGTTTACCGACCGCGAGCGCGTGTTCGGGATTATCGAAGCGATCTGCGGCTTTCGCATGCACCCTGCATGGTTCCGCATTGGCGGAGTAACCATGGACCTACCCAATGGATGGGAAGGACTGATTCGCGACTTTCTCCATGACCTGCCCCAGCGGCTGGATGAATACGATGCGATGGTCATGCGCAACCCCATCTTCCGCGCCCGGACGAAAGGCATTGGCGCCTACACCACCGCAGAGGCCATTGAATGGGGCGTTACCGGGCCGGGATTGCGCGCCACGGGGCTGGAATGGGACTACCGCAAACACGCACCCTATGCCTGTTACGACCAACTCGAATTCGACATTCCCACTGGTGCCAACGGCGACTGTTATGACCGGATTGCCGTGCATGTGGAGGAAATACGCCAGAGCCTGCGCATCATCCGCCAGTGCGTGGACAACATGCCCGCAGGCCCGGTCAAGGCCGACCATCCACTGACAACCCCACCGCCCAAGGCGCGGACGATGCACAACATCGAAACCCTGATCCATCACTTTCTCAGCGTAAGCTGGGGGCCGGTCATTCCGCCGGGGGAAGCACGGGCCAGCATCGAAGCCACGAAAGGCGTGAACACCTACACCCTCATCAGCGACGGCGGCACGACGTGCTACCGCACGCGCATCCGCACACCGTCCTTCGCCCACCTGCAAATGCTTCCGCTGCTCAGTCGCGGCATCATGGTCGCGGACCTGATCGCGATCCTGGGCAGCATCGATTTCGTGATGGCCGATGCCGATCGCTGATCTCTCGCTTCCAGCGCCCCTGCGCACGGAAATCCTTGCCCTTGCGGCGCAGGAACTGCACCCGCGCGGCGCGAGTGTCGCGGCCCTGCGGCTGGTGCAGGCCCGTTTTGGCTGGATCAGCACGGCGCATCTGCGCGAAGTGGCCAATCTGCTGGGCATGTCGGCGGATGATCTCGATGGTGTCGCGACCTATTTCAACCTGCTGTTCCGCAGGCCGGTCGGGCGACATGTCATCATGCTGTGCGACAGCGTTTCATGCTGGATCATGGGACGTGAACCGCTCTGCGCCCACCTGTGCCGAAAACTGGGCATCAGGCCCGGAGAAACCACGGCGGACAACACCATTACGCTGCTCCCCACGGTCTGTATCGGGCACTGCGATCACGCCCCGGCCATGCTGGTTGACGCCACGCTGCATGGGGATGTGACCACGGAAAGTCTCGATCACCTGATCGATACGCTGAGGAACACGCCATGACGGCCGCCTCCGAACGCCCCCTGACCGCCATGATCGACCCTGCCATGGGTCCGCCGGACTGCGCGACATACGAACGCGCTGGGGGCTGGCAGGCCGCACGTCTGGCACTCGGAAGCCTTACCCCGGCTGAGATCATTGACAGGGTGACACGCTCAAAGCTGCGCGGGCGTGGAGGCGCAGGCTTCGGAACAGGGCAAAAATGGAACTTTGTGCCCAAGGAACCTGCCTCTGAACGCCGCAAATACCTGATCGCCAACGCCGATGAGATGGAGCCAGGCACTTTCAAGGACCGCTGGCTGCTGGAAGGCAATCCTCTCCAACTGGTCGAAGGTATGATCCTTGCCGCCTATGCCGTGCAGGCGGCGCATGGCATCGTGTTCCTGCGCGGGGAATATCAGGAAGCCTGCGTCCGCCTGCACCGTGCGATCGGTGAGGCACGGCAGCAGGGATGGCTGGGCGAGAATATTCTCGGCTCAGGCTTCAGTTTTGACATCCACGTACATTCCAGTGCCGGGCGCTACATATGCGGCGAGGAAACCGCCCTTCTGACCGCGCTGGAAGGCCGTCGCGCCACGCCACGCAGCAAGCCGCCCTTTCCGCAGACCGGTGGCCTGTGGGGCGCGCCCAGCGTGGTGAACAATGTCGAGACACTGTGCAATCTGCCCCATATCATCGTCAACGGACCGGAATGGTTCGCTGGCCTCGGGCTTGGAGAGGATGGCGGCACCAAGATCTATGGTGTCAGCGGGCGCGTGGCAAAGCCGGGCGCATGGGAACTGCCGATCGGCACGCCGCTGCGTCAGATCATTGAAGACCACGCAGGCGGCATGCGCTCCGGCTACCAGTTGCGCGCCCTGCTGCCCGGCGGAGCGTCCACCGCCTTTATCGACACGACGGCCCTCGATGTCGCCATGGATTACGGATCGGTGGAAAAGGCGGGCAGCAGGCTTGGCACCGGCATGGCCATCATTCTGGATGATCGCACCTGCCCCATCGGCATGATCCGCAACCTTGAACATTTCTTCGCACAGGAATCCTGCGGCTGGTGCACGCCCTGTCGGGATGGACTGCCATGGGTGGAGCGCCTGCTGGACGCGATTGAGGACGGAACAGGGCAGGATGAAGACATGGAGCAGCTTGACCGCCATGCCCGCATGCTGGGCGCTCCGGGCCGGACCTTCTGCGCCCATGCGCCGGGAGCGATGGCGCCTCTGGCCAGTGGGCTGAAGCTTTTTGCCGCCGATTTCACCGCCCACATCCAGCAGGGCCGTTGCCCGCACCACGCTGGAGCAGGACCATGACCACCATTCGCATCGATGGGCGGGATTGGCCGACCCGCAGCGACATCAACCTGCTTCAGGCCTGTCTGGAAGCAGGCGCGAACCTGCCCTATTTCTGCTGGCATCCCGAACTCGGCTCCGTCGGGGCGTGCCGACAGTGCGCCATCAAACAGTTCAGCGGGCCGGAGGACAGGAAGGGCCGCATCGTGATGGCCTGCATGACCCCTGTCAGCGAGAACGCCATCATTTCCATCGACGATCCGGAAGCCCGCGACTTTCGGGCTAGCGTCATCGAATGGATGATGGTCAATCATCCCTATGACTGCCCCGTCTGCGAGGAAGGAGGCGAATGCCACCTGCAGGACATGACGGTCATGACCGGGCACAACACCCGCCGTTACCGGTTTACGAAACGGACCCATCGCAATCAGGATCTTGGGCCGTTCGTAAAACATGAAATGAACCGCTGCATCGCCTGCTATCGCTGCGTGCGGTTCTACCGTGATTACGCAGGCGGCGATGATCTGGCGGCTTTCGCGTCGCATGACAATGTCTATTTCGGTCGCGCCGAAGACGGCACGCTGCAAAACGCGTTCAGTGGCAATTTGGTGGAAATCTGCCCGACCGGCGTGTTTACCGACAAACCCTTTTCTGCCGTGTACACTCGCAAATGGGACATGCGGGGTGCGCCCTCGGTGTGCGTACATTGTGCGGTGGGTTGCAACACCATCGTCAATGCCCGCGAGGAAACCCTCCGTCGCGTCCTCAACCGCTATAATACGGACATCAACCGCTATGTGTTGTGCGACCGGGGCCGGTTCGGCCATGGTTTTGTGAATGCGCCGACACGGATACGCACGCCGCTACGCATCATTGACGGGCAGCAGGTGCCCGTACCCACGGCGGATGCTCTCACGGCCTTCGCCCATATGGCGACGAAAGGGCGGGTTGTGGGCATAGCCTCTTCCCGCGCGGCCTTGGAGACCTGTTTCAGCCTGTGGGCGCTGGTAGGGGCAAAGCATTTTTCCACCGGCCAGACACGGCAGGAACAAGAATGCGCGGAACTGGCGCATGCGCTGCTCACCCGGCATCCCGGCGCTCTTCCTACTCTGCATGAAATGGAAAGCGCCGATGCCGTGCTGGTGCTGGGCGAAGACGTCTGCGCCACAGCTCCCCGGCTGGGCCTGTCGTTGCACCAGTCGGTGCGTCAGGCCTCCTTCCATACGGCGGACAACGCCAAGGTGCCTCGGTGGATGGATGCAGCGGTCCGTACACTAGGAAGCGAATGCCCTTCCACCCTGCATATCCTGACACCTGCGCCGACCGATCTCGACAGTGTGGCTGCGGAAACCTTTCACGCAGCCCCAGATGATATCGCACGGCTTGGCTTTGCCATCGCTCACGAAATTGATCCCTCCGCCCCACCCGTCACGGATCTAACGCCGGATGATGCCGCACGCGTCGCACGCTTGGCGCAGACGCTTATGGCCGCCCGAAAGCCGCTGATCGTATCCGGCATGCAATACGGCTCCCGCGCACTGATGCAGGCCACTTCCAGTATCGCTGCGGCCCTTGCGCGCACCACGCCAGCCGCGGGCCTGTCACTGGTTCTGCCGGAATGCAACAGCATGGGACTGGCCATGATGGGCGGACTGTCGCTGGAAACGGTGATGGAACAGGCGCGAGCGGGCGAGATTTTCACCCTGATCGTCGTAGAAAATGATCTGACGCGTCATCTCGATCCGGCGGATGTGGCAGACCTTGTGGCAACCGTCCCCAACATCGTCGTGATCGACCATACGATGACACCGCTGTGTCAGCACGCCAGTCTTGTCCTGCCCATTGCGGCCTTCAGCGAATGCAACGGTACACTGGTCAATCAGGAAGGCAGGGCACAACGCTTTTTTCAGGCGGTCTTTCCCCCTGCCCCCATACAGGCTGGCTGGCGGTGGATACAGACACTGGCCCGCGGTCTTGACCCCTCCACGCTCCCTGTAACGGGCTTGATCGGCTGGGGAAGTCTCGATGCGGTTCTCGCCGCTCTGGCAACGGCATTTCCCGGTCTTGCCCCGGCAGCCATGGCCGCACCGGGAGGGGATTACCGTATCAATGGTGAGAAATTGCGCAGCCAGACCTATCGCGCCAGCGGGCGGACCGTCATCCGTTCCTTTGTCAGTGTGCGCGACCAACCACCACCCGCCAGTCCGGACACACCATTCAGCAGTTCAATGGAAGGGGCTTATGAACCGGATATGCCCGGCGCGCTGGTTTCCTTCTATCAGACGCCTGCATGGAATTCGGTACAGGCGCTCAACCGGTTCCAGTTCGAAATCGGAGGTCCCCTGCGTGGCGGTCCATCCGGCATCTGTCTGTTATCTCCTGCGGAAAATAAAAACACGCAAGCGCGTCCCTACACTTACACCACGGACATTCCGCCTCCCTATGTTCCGCAGGCGAATGTCGTTTTGGTATTACCCGATACGCGTCTGTTCGGCAGCGAGGAACTGAGTATGTTCTCGCCCCCCATCATGGAGCGATCAAGTGCGCCAACCCTGGGACTGCCCGCCAACACGGCTACCTCAGATCGCATGATGCTGCATCTGGAAGACGG
This sequence comes from Acetobacter estunensis, assembly GCF_011516945.1. Taxonomy (GTDB): domain Bacteria; phylum Pseudomonadota; class Alphaproteobacteria; order Acetobacterales; family Acetobacteraceae; genus Acetobacter; species Acetobacter estunensis. Next base: position 7,297 of record NZ_WOTH01000001.1, on the reverse strand, counting down.
ACCACACGTCCTGCCCGTGAAACCCGTGCCCGGTCTCCCTGCGGACACTGCCCTCTGTCCCGCGCACATGGTCGCACGCGCATTCCGCTTTCCCCGCATGGCCCGGCTTGAGGATTTTCCCGGTGAAGGAGAACGGACATGACGTCTTCAGCGCTCCTCACCATCATTCTTATGCCATTTCTCCTCCTTGCCCTTGCGACAGTGTTGACATGGGTCGAACGGCGGCTACTGGGATTATGGCAGGACCGGTATGGCCCCAACCGCGTAGGGCCGGGTGGCCTATTTCAGGCGGTGGCAGATGGAATCAAGATTCTGTTCAAGCAGGACTGGATTCCTCCCTTCGCTGATAAGGGTGTTTTCATCCTTGCACCGGCTATCGGCATGATGACGGTGTTGCTGTCCTTTGCTGTCATTCCATTCACAATGGGCATAGGCATTGCAAGCAACCTGAATGTCGGGCTTTTGTTCATCCTCGGCATGATGGGACTGGGCGTCTATGCGGTAGTGCTGGCCGGGTGGTCGTCCAACAGCAAGTTCGCACTGCTGGGTGGCATGCGGGCCGCCGCCCAGATGATCAGCTACGAAGTCTTCATGGGACTTTCCCTCTTGGGCGTGGTCATGATGGCCGGATCATTCAGCCTACACGACATCGTGACGGCGCAGGCGGGGTTGTGGTTCATCATCCCGCAATGTCTCGGCTTTGCCGTGTTCCTGCTGGCAGGCATTGCGGAAACACACCGTCTTCCCTTTGATCTTCCCGAAGGAGAGAACGAACTAGGCGCAGGTTTTCACACCGAATATTCAGGCATGAAATTCGGCATGTTCTTCATTGCCGAATATGCCGGGATCGTTCTGATCTCAAGCCTTGTGACCACGCTCTATCTTGGCGGCTGGCGCGGCCCGCTGCTGCCCCCTGCCGTATGGTTCCTGCTCAAGACCGGCAGCATGGTGGCGTTTTTCATTCTGTTGCGCGCAAGTCTGCCCCGCCCGCGTTATGACCAGTTGATGGCATTGGGCTGGAAAGTCCTGCTGCCGCTCTCGCTTTTAAATGTCATGGTGACCGGAACTCTTCTTATGCTGCGTGCGTCTTTGTGACACGCCCGATGCAAAGGCATCCCCCATGTTCAATACATTGCGCACCCTGCTCCTGACGGCGCTGCATGCTTTCCACCGGCGCGCTACCGTGCAGTATCCCGAACAGCAGCCCTACCTGCCGCCGCGGTATCGTGGGCGGATCATCCTGTCGCGCGATCCCGATGGGATGGAACGGTGCGTGGCGTGCAACCTATGTGCTGTCGCCTGTCCGGTGGACTGCATCAGTCTCCAGAAAACCGAGACCGATGGCCGCTGGTATCCAGAATATTTCCGGATCAATTTTTCCCGTTGCATTTTCTGCGGCTTTTGTGAGGAAGCCTGTCCAACCTATGCCATACAACTGACGCCCGATTTTGAAATGGGCGAATATGCGCGCCCCAACCTGGTTTATGAAAAGGAAGATCTTCTGATAAGCGGGACAGGGAAATATCCCGATTACAGCTTCTATAATGTCGCGGGCATCCCCATTCCCGGCAAGGCGCGAGGCGCGTCCGAACGCGAACGCCCGCCTGTCGATCTCCACTCCCTGCTGCCGTAACCATCATGCACGCCCTGGCCCTCCTTGCTGCCAGTGTGACCGTCATCGGGGCCACCATGGTCATTACCCGGAAAGTCGCCGTGCATGCGGTGCTGTATCTGGTCGCGACAATGCTGGGGCTGGCGGCATTACTTGTGATGCTGGGAGGCTCCTTCGCGGCGATGCTGGAGATCATCATCTATGCCGGCGCAATCATGGTGCTGTTCGTCTTCGTCATCATGATGCTCAATCTGGGGCAACCGGACAGCGCGCGCGAAAAGGAATGGCTGCGCCCGCACGTGTGGCTGGGACCGGGGGTTCTGGCCGCCATTATATGTGCGGAACTTCTTTATTGTATCGTGCCTCTTTCCGACTCCGTGCCCTCCGTTGTCCCAATAACGGCACATGATGTCGGACTGAGCCTGTTTGGCCGCTACGTGCTGATGGTCGAACTGGCATCATTCCTGCTTCTGGCGGGTTTGGTCGCGGCCTTTCACATCGGACGCAACCGCGTGGAGGATCGCTGACATGCCGGTCTTTTCCTTCAACGATACCTTGCTTCTGGCCACCGTCCTGTTTTCCGTCGGACTGGCGGGCGTTCTGGTCCGGCGCAACATGATCTTCATGCTGATGTCACTGGACATCATGCTCAATGCGGCCGCCCTCGTCTTCGTGGGCGCTGGCGCGCGCTGGCATGATGCGGCGGGACAGGTGATGTTTCTGCTAATCCTCGCCCTCGCTGCCGTGGAAACGGCGGTGGGGCTGGCCATCATCCTGTGCCTGCACGCTAGGGGACGCCCCACGCTGGATGCCGATACCGGCAACCTTCTGCAAGGATAAGGGCCATGGGTGAAATTCTACTTCCCCTCCTCATCCTTTCACCGCTTGCAGCTTCCGAGATCCTGTTTATCTCCGCCGGGCGCATAAGTGCACGTGCTGTCGGAACGGTTGCCTGCGCAGGTGTGGGGCTATCCGCCGTCATCAGCATTGTGCTGTCCGTCCTGCTTCTGTCCGGTCCAGCGACAGGACTATTGCAGGCAACGCTATGGCCATGGATGCATATCGCGGGATTTTCAGCCGATATCGCGTTCATGCTGGACCGGATTTCCATGGTCATGATCCTTGTCGTCACGATCGTGGGGCTGCTGATTCATATCTATGCCGCAAGCTATATGCGCGACGATCCGGGGGTTGCCCGCTTTTTTGGCTGCATGACGCTGTTCGTGGCCTCCATGCTGGTGCTGGTGCTGGCGTCCGATCTGCTCTGCCTGTTTATCGGATGGGAAGGCGTGGGACTGTGCTCCTACCTGCTCATCGGGTTCTGGTACGATAACCCTGTCAATACTGCCGCTGCACGCAAGGCCTTTTACATGACCCGCATGGGAGATACGGCCTTTCTGTGCGGGCTGCTGCTATTGGCTACGGCGGTAGGTTCCCTGCATATCGATACCGTGCTGGCGGCGGTGACAAACGGGCAGATAGCCCCCTCCGCCCTAAACATGGCAGCCCTTTTCATCCTCATAGGGGCTCTCGCCAAATCGGCGCAGATCCCATTCCAGACATGGCTGCCGGATGCCATGGCCGGACCCACACCAACCTCTGCCCTGATCCACGCGGCGACCATGGTCACGGCAGGCGTCTACCTGATTGCGCGCCTGCATGACCTTTTTGCCCAAGCGGCCCCCGTCATGGCGCTTACGGCCGTGCTCGGAGCGCTGACCATTCTTATGGGAGCCTGCACGGCGCTGGTGCAGTCCGATCTCAAGCGTATCCTTGCCTGGTCCACCATCAGCCAGCTTGGCTACATGTTTCTCGCCCTTGGATGCGGCGTGTGGCAGGCGGCGCTATTTCATCTGATGACCCATGCCTTCTTCAAGGCACTGCTTTTCCTGACCGCAGGGGCCATTATCGTCCGTACCCATCATGAACAGGATATTTTCCGTCTAGGCGGCCTCCGCCACACCATGCCGGGACTGACCGCCGCCTTTGTCACGGGTGCATCTGCACTGGCCGGTCTGCCGCTGGTCACGGCCGGGTTCTATAGCAAGGAAATGATCCTGTCGGGCGTATGGCCCGCCCATTTCCGCCTGACGCATGAGTTGACCCTGAACGGACATTTCCTGTGGGGGATGGCCCTGCTGGGAGCCTTCCTGACCGCGCTTTATATTTTCCGCTGCGTATTCATCGTTTTTTTCGGAAAATCTGGAACCACAACGAGGGGCCAGACGTCACGCCTGATGACCATTCCCCTTGGCTGTCTGTGCGTTCTGTCCCTTTGCGGAGGCATCATTGAAATGCCCACGACATTTCCTCCCCTTCATCTGTTCAGCGCCCTTCTTGATCCTGCGGCATCCCACTCACACGCGGATGAACCCGGCTGGCTTGTGCTGGCGGGCGCGGTCGTTCCTCTTGCCGGACTTGCCGTCGCATGGGTGCTGTGGGGACGCCCTTCACCCGTCATGCGCGAGATGCCGGGACAGGCGGTCGTCATCCGCTTTGCCCGCACCGGCGAGGGCATCGACATGCTGTATGACCGTCTGTTCGTACAGCCCTTTCGTTTCCTGACGTGGCTGACGCGGCATGACATTCTTGATTACATCATAACCGGAACAGGGCGGCTGACACGGACAGCCAGCACCTCGGTTCTCAGGGCGCGAACGGATTTTCTGGGCACGCTGACCCTATGGGGAACCAGTGGCATCAGAGAGACGGATCGCCTGCTGGGCCAGATACAGAATGGCCGCGTGCGCTGGTATGCGGCATGGATTGCCGGTGGGCTGAGCGCGGGTCTCGCCATGGCAATGCTGTCATGAATCCCCTTCCCGCTCTCGTGCTGCTGCCCTTCATCGGCGGCGGACTGGCATGGCTGGCTGAACGTATCCAGCCCGCACCCTCGTCCCCTTCTCGCAATGCGTCATGGTGGGCGATGCTGGCGACCCTGATTGTGGAAACGCTGCTGCTTGCATGGATCACATTCAGTCATCCGACCAGCCATACGGGACCATGGCTGGAGCATTTTTCCATGCCTTGGGTCCCCACCATGGGGATCGCGATCAGGCTGGACATGGACGGCCTTTCGCTCTCACTGATCTGGCTTTCGCTGATCCTCTGCTTTTTGTGCGCCTGTCTTGCAACCCGTCAGGCTACGGTCAAGGCGGGGACTTTCCACTTCCTTTTCCTTACAACTCTTACCGGTATTATCGGAACATTTCTGGCCACCGATCTCTTCCTGTTCTTCTTTTTCTGGGAACTGATGTTGGTGCCAATGTTCGTGCTCATTGCCGTATGGGGACATGAGGACAGGCAGCGTGCTGCCCTGAAGTTCTTCATGTTTACGCAGGGCAGCGGGCTGCTCATGCTATTGTCCATCCTCGGGCTGGTCATTACGCACGACCGGGAAACCGGTGTGCTGACATTCGATTACTTCACACTGGCACAGACACATCTTTCCCCCACCCTGTCCATGCTGCTCATGCTGGGCTTTTTCATCGCCTTTGCCGTCAAGTTGCCGATCGTGCCGGCCCATGTCTGGCTGCCCAACGCCCACACGCAGGCGCCCACGGCGGCCAGCGTACTTCTGGCAGGCATCCTTCTCAAAACCGGCGGATATGGCATGATCCGTTTCAATGTCATGCTATTTCCCGATGCAGCCATGTATTTCGCACCCGTCGCCATGGGGCTGGGTGTTGTCGGGGTTCTGTATGGGGCGTGGCTGTCCTGTGCGCAGGAGGATATCAAGCGTCTGATCGCCTATAGCAGTATCAGCCATATGGGCTTCGTGGTGCTTGGCATCTTTACCGGCTCACGCATGGGGATGCAGGGGGCGATCATCCAGATGCTTGCCCATGGGTTGAGCGCAGGCTCACTTTTCCTCATTGCGGGTGCTATTCAAGACCGACTGCATACACGTGACATGCACCGTATCGGTGGATTGTGGACGGCCATGCCACGCCTGTCCGCCACGGGACTATTTTTTGCCGTAGCATCGCTCGGAATGCCGGGACTGGGTAATTTCGCGGGCGAATTCCTCGTGCTACTGGCGACATGGCAAGTCAGTCCCATCATTGCGACAGTGACGACCGTGGGACTCGTTCTGGCCGCCATCTATGCGCTGCGAATGGTCAATCGTGTCTTTCTGGCAGCTCGTCGGGAGGGCCAACCCCCGCTGAAGGATCTGTCCGTCCCGCAGATGGCGGCTTTCGCCTGTGCCATGATTTTTCTGATCGTGCTGGGCCTGCATCCACAACCTTTCATGACGTTTTCCGCTCCATCTCCCCTGTCCGTCATGACGACGAACAGTCTGGGAGGTCATGTGCCATGATCGGACACGATGTTTTCCTACCAACACCTTTGCCGGTGCTCTGCGTAGGGATCACGGTCATGCTTGCTGCTACAGCGTGGCGACGTTCGGTGAACCGCAGCTTTCTGACTGGCATGGTAACACTGCTGCTGGCTCTTATGTTTGTAGAGCACCATACGGGCACAGCGTGGAGTAATGGGGACAGTTTGTTCATTCAGGATCAATGGGCAAACTATACTGCCATACTCATCATGTTTTCCAGCATCTGTATTCTTCTCATGTCGTGGCGGAATGGCGCGCACGACAGAACCACGCCGCAGTTGGATGAATATCCTCTGTTATGCATGCTGGGTACGCTTGGCGCGCTGACCATGGTCTTCAGCGCAAATTACATGCCGTTTTTCTTAGGTCTGGAAATACTTGGCGTCTCTCTCATGGGACTTGTGACCTTCCGGCACGAGTCCGCCATACAGGCTTATGAAGCGGCAATGAAATACCTGATCCTATCAGGGGTATCTTCCGCCATTCTTCTGTTTGGTGTTGGTCTGTCCTATGGTGTTACGGGATCGCTACGATTCATGCCACCCATCACAACCGGGGATATTTTTCCAGTATTGCCGATTGCCGCCACGGTCATGATTCTTGTCGGCATTTTCTTTAAACTTTCCATGGTTCCCTTCCATATGTGGTTACCGGACGTGATGGAAGGCGCGTCCATTCCTGTGGCGGCGTTTTTGGCTGTGGTTTCAAAAATCGCGATATTTTCCTCATTTGTTCGGTATTTCGGGACGGGAGAGCAGCCTCTCTTCTTCAACGACATCCTATATGTCGTCATAATCCTGACCATTATGGGAGGCAACTTGCTTGCATTACGTCAAACCAGTCTCACTCGTCTTATGGCATGTTCATCCATTGCGCATGTGGGGTATCTTTTAATTGCCTTTCTTTGCCCCGGCCGTCTGCAATCAGGCGCCATAACCATTTATCTTCTGGCCTACACCACCAGTACATTAGGCGTATTTGCAACCATGACCGCCTTTGCTAGCCCTGATGGACCGGATGGCACGGTTATCGCGCAATGGAAGGGACTGTTTTTCACCCGTCCGTTCCTGGCTTCGGCCATGTCGTTCATGCTACTTTCGCTTGCGGGCATTCCACCCAGCATCGGATTTTTTGCAAAATTCGACGCGGAAATCTCACAGAAGGGTTGTACATCGGGTTAGATTATGAAAAAGTCTGTTTTGTAGAAAAGAAATTTCCATAATCATCAAGAAAACCCGATGCAGACAGAGTGTAGCGCAGGCGCGTATGAGTTTCCAGCCTCCTGTGGACGGCGTGTTGTGGCCCGTTTTGACGGGGGTCGCATGAGTTCGGATGGGGGCGTC